>JAGAVW010000005.1 GCA_017941735.1 Solobacterium sp.
CCCGTTACCTTTGCGTCTTTTTTCAGGCACTTCAATTCGTTTTTTTCCGGATAAATATTGTCCGGTAATGGAGCGCTCATTTTTTAATATTTCTTTAGGCGTCCCACTCGCAATGACTTCGCCTCCATGCACACCAGCACCAGGGCCAATATCCACAATCCAATCAGCCGATAACATCGTCTCTTCATCATGTTCTACGACAATTAACGAGTTTCCTAAATCGCGCATCTTCTTTAATGTCTCAATTAATTTCGCATTATCTCTTTGGTGTAAACCAATACTAGGCTCATCTAAAACATAAAGAACCCCTGTTAAGTTGGAACCAATTTGTGTCGCAAGACGGATTCGTTGTGCTTCCCCACCAGATAAGGTTCCCGCAAGACGATTGAGGGTGAGATATTCTAAACCCACATCACGCAAAAAACGTAAGCGACTTTCAATTTCTTTGGTGACCACATCCGCAATCATTTGATCACTTTCACTTAACTCTAAATGATTAATCCAATCAAGAGCTTTCACAACCGAGAACTCGGTAAATTCATAAATATTCTTTTGATTTACTTCTACACTAAGCGCTTGTTCATTGAGACGTTTACCATGACATTTAGGACATGGGGATTCAAACATAAAGGTTTGGTACCACTCTTTCGACATCGAACTTGTGGTTTCCACGTAGCGGCGCTCAATGAGCGATTTAACCCCTTCAATATAATCATTTCGTGTATATTTATTTCCACCTGAAGAGGTGATGGTATAGGAAATGGGTTTATCACTTCCATATAAAATCGCCTGCATCTGTGCTTTACTTAAATCTTTAATTGGTTTATCTAAATCAACTTTATACGCTTTACATAGGATGGCGAAGGTTTGCCATTCAATATTTTCGGTATCCACGATATTTTTATAATAACGAATGCCCCCTTCCCGAATCGAAAGATTCGCATCCGTGATTAATGAATCCAAATCGACTTCTTCTGTAATTCCTAATCCATGACACACATCACATGCTCCAAGTGGCGCATTAAAAGAAAAGAGTCTTGGTTCTAACTTGGGAACGGAGAAGCCACAAATCTTACAGGCATAATTACTGGAGAATAAAGTCTCTTCTTTCTCCCTTAATACAATCACCATGCCTTCGGCTAAATCGACTGCGGTTTCAATCGAATCATGAAGGCGTGAGCGGCTATCACTTTTTAATACAATACGATCCACTACCACATCAATGTCGTGCTTTTGGTTTTTCGCAAGTTCGATTTCATCTTCTATGAGTTTTAATTCCCCATCGACTCGTACCCGCACATAACCTTCTTTTTGAAGTTTATTGAAGGTATCTTTAAAGGTTCCTTTTTTATTACGAATGATAGGCGCTAAGATTGTAAGGTGTGAGCCTTCTTCCATCTTCATGACGGTCTGTACCATTTCGGGTATTGTTTGCCCCGTAATTGGAATGTGATGGTTAGGGCAATATGGTACACCAATTCTTGCGTATAAAAGACGCAAATAATCATAAATTTCTGTGACTGTTCCAACGGTCGAACGTGGGTTATTTGAAGTTGTTTTTTGGTCGATTGAAATGGCTGGCGATAAGCCTTCAATGCTTTCTACATTTGGTTTTTCTACACCACCTAAAAATTGTCTTGCGTAAGCAGAAAGAGATTCCACATAACGACGTTGTCCTTCTGCGTAAATCGTATCAAACGCAAGAGAAGTCTTTCCACTACCGGATAAGCCTGTCATCACCACAAGCTTATTACGCGGAATGTCGAGGGAAATATCTTTCAAGTTGTTTTCTTTCGCACCGCGAATGCGTATTAAATCTTGTTTCATTTTTTTCCTTTCTCTAACTTCTCTTTGATATCACTTAATAATTGCCAAGCTTCACGTGGAGATACATCATCGAGTTGAATCTTGGATAGCGTCTCTTTGACTTGTTCGAGATCCGGATCAACCCGATTCATTTCCACAAGTTGGAAATTTTGTTGTACCACGCGTTTCTTTGATTCCAGTTCACTTTGAAGCTGCTTTGCGCGCTCTATGACTTCGCTTGGAAGATTCGCTAAACGGGCTACATTAATCCCATACGAGCGATCTGCACTTCCTTCTTTTACTTTATATAAGAAGGTAACTTTCTCTTTTTCTTCTTGTACTAAAACATGCACATTTTGTACGCAAGGAATATTCTCTGCTAACATCGTTAATTCATGATAGTGCGTACTAAACATCGTTTTCGCATGGATACAAGTCGCAATATATTCAATCATGGCTTGGGCAAGTGCCATTCCATCATACGTAGAAGTACCTCTTCCAATTTCATCAAATAGAATCAGTGATTTATCTGTTGCTAAAGAAAGTGCTTGGTTTGCCTCATTCATTTCCACCATGAATGTCGATTGTCCGGATAAGATATCATCACTTGCGCCAATACGCGTAAATATTTTATCAAATAACGGCATATGACAAGACTTCGCCGGAACATAACATCCCATTTGTGCCAAGATGACAATGAGTGCGGTTTGTCGCATATAGGTAGATTTCCCACCCATATTGGGACCCGTAATCAAAAGGATGGAATGGTCTTTATCCATCTTCACATCATTTGCGACATAATGTGGATCTTTCATCATTTCATCTAAGATTGGATGTTTCCCACCAATCACTTCAAAGACATCTTCACTAAAGGTTGGACGTACATATCCATACTTCGCGCATATTTCCGCTAACGCCGCATAACAATCCATCTGTGCAAGTGCTAAGCTTAATTTTTGAAGTTTTGGCAATTCTTCTTTGATGCGGTCTAAGATTTTTTGGAATAATTGTTTTTCAATCCGAATCGCATTTTCTTCCGCATGTAAAATCGCATCTTCTTTTTCTTTTAATTCTGGAGAAATAAAGCGCTCATTATTCACTAGGGTTTGTTTGCGAATGTAGCCCCATTCCTCTTTCACTTGATCTGCGGCTGCTTTTGAAATTTCAATATAATAACCAAAGACTTTATTGTAGCCAATCTTTAAAGTCTTAATACCGGTTCTTTCTTTTTCACGCGCTTCCATATCCGCAATAAATTTTCTTCCATCCTTTTGGATGGCACGTGCTTCATCTAATTCTTTGTTGTAACCATCTTGAAAGATGCCTCCATCCGATAAAAGAACAGGTGGATTCTCCACAAACGCATTTTTCAATTCTTCACGCAATGCATCTAAACGATCATAACTTTTATAAACTTGGAATGTTTTTTCGGGAATTAAATCAAACAAGATTGGTACTTCTTGTAAGGTTTTACTCAACCGCAAACAATCTATCGCATTGGCGTGGTTTAAAGCACAGCGCGCAATCAAGCGTTGTAAATCATAGATATTCGCAAGATGATCACGCAAACTTTGTCGCATCATAAAATCATCCATCAAAGATTGAAGCCGGTCATAACGCGCCACAATTTCCTTTTCTTGGACAAGTGGTTTTTCTATCCACTTCTTAAGCAACCGCGAACCCATCGCCGATTTACAAACATCTAAAAAAGACCAGAGTGTATCATTTTTGGATTGTTGGTGAAGAGAAGAAATGAGTTCTAAGTTTTGAATTGTATTGTAATCCATATACAATACTTCATCCGCATTCTCCACATAAGATACCGCTAAATGCCCTAAGACATGACGTTGGGTTTCTTCGATATATTTCAACATTCTTCCATAAGCACGTAAATCATGTTCTTTCATTATGTTTTCCACTAATGGTAAATACGTATCTGGTATTGTTTCTTCATCACAATAAGAAAGAATGACTTGGGCTTCTCTTAATGCCTGTAAGACTCTTTGATCAAAGCCATTTTTTACCACAACTTCTTTCACATTGTTACTTAAAAGACTTTGAAGTAAGGAGCGCAAGTTGTGTTCCGTATTCGTAATAAAGTTTTCCCCTGTACTAACTTCCGCGATGGCCAAAGAATAACCATATCCATAATCTTCAATGGCCGCAAGATAAACACTATTTTTTTCATCGCTCACTTCGGACATCGTGCCAGGTGTCAAAATACGAATGACATCCCGCTCCACGATTCCTTGGGCTTCTTTTGGATCTTGGATTTGTTCGACAATCGCGACTTTATAGCCACGTTGGACAAGGCGTTGGGCGTAGCTACTATAGGCATGAAATGGAACCCCACACATCGGAACTTTCTCTTTGACGCCTGCACTTTTCCCAGTCAGCACCAAATCCAATTCCCGACTCGCTGTTTTTGCATCCTCAAAAAAGAGTTCATAAAAATCACCCACACGATAAAAAAGTAACGTGTCTTGGTAATTCTCTTTCACACGTAAATACTGTTCCATCATGGGGGTGTATTTTTCTTTCATACTAAACTCCTATCCGCATTGTATAAAAAGCACAAGTGCTTAGACTTGTACTTTATTCTGCATATCCACCTTCGACCATCTTCACGGAGTCTAAGCTGACTTCCGCTTTCATTGGGTCGCTTAAGAATGTTTCGTAGATGACGCCCTCTTCAATTTTTTCATCCAGGACACGTTCAATATCCAAGATGTTTCCTTTTAGGCAATCGTAGTTATTGAAATTTCCGTTTGACGCAAGACCATTGCCTCCACCAAAGTATTGGAAGGCTTTATCGGAATCAATCACAAATTCAATGACGTGGTTATTGAGGTTTGCCCCACAACCATTCGACGCATCAACAGCTGCCTTCGCATCAATTTTGACGACGGGAATAATGACACCTGTATCTAATACCATATAATACCGACTACCAATTTCCCCAAAGCTATACGCCAATGCCACACCAATAAATCCATCTTCGTCATATAAGAAACCAGTTGTTTCATCGACGGTCATATGGTTTTGAATGTGTTGGTATTGTTTGGAACCTACGGCAGTAATCATACGATAATCTTCATACGTCTTTACACTTGAGTTCGAACAGGCGCCAATGGACTCGGATTTAAACTCCCGTGTATAGTCTTTTAAATCCGCAAGATTAAACTCCCCTTCACTAAATCCTGTACTTAATGTAAAGGCACTGACGAGGCTGACTGCTAAGATTCCTTTTTTCCAATTGATCTTTTTCATAGGTAACGCCTATTGTATCACTGGGAAATAATAATTTCAATGATTATTTCCCTAAAATTTAATCCGCAATCCGTACATAATCACGCATCGCCTTCGCAATTCCCTTACGAATAATCGTACTTGCACTTCCAAAGGATATTGCGTACCCCGCACGTGTCTCGAAAACACGTACTGAGCCAAGATCTTTTAACTTCTGGACATCAAGCTTGGTTGGATCAAAAAGTGAAATAATCAAGCGATTCATGGAAGAATGCACAAGTTTGACATTTTCAATTCCACCCACTGCTTCAATGGTACCTTGAATGGCACGATCTTTATCACCTGTACGGAATAAATCAATCGCCAAATGATTGAAGTAAAGCCGTGTAAGTAAGAAATAGACGAGGGCCATAATCGCACCAACCAATAAAACCTGTAAGACACTGGTGCGTAAGTTTGGATTTTGTACATAGGCAATAAACTCAAGTAATGTACCAGGTAAAGCGGTAATCGTATTCGTGCCGGTATATTGGAAACCTAGATACACATGCATAGATTGGAATATGCCATATAGAATGCCTGTGCAGGAAAGATGAAAGATAAATAAGAGTGGGCACAACAATAACAACAAAATCTCAAGCGGTAATAGACATCCACTCAATAGGGAAATAATTGTTACTAAGACAAAATATAAACGCGTTCTTCCACGCTCTAAGCGATCCGTCTGTAAGGAATAAAGTGCCCATAACATCGCTGGCATCGCAAATAAGTTCAAGACATAATAAGGCGTAATAAAGCGGCCTGTCATACGGGATAAAGCAGAGGAGGCATATTGTTCCGTCCAAATATTCACATCACCCGCAATACTCACGCCACCCATATTAATCCAGGAACCACCATTTGTGTTGTACCAGAAAGGTGTACGAATTAGAGCCCCTAAATTAAAGACAGACATGAGTCGATCGAGTATTCCATATAACATCAAGTTAATTGGATTGGTCGTATCACTTGAAATAAAGGAAATGACTTTGGAAAAGAAACGTAACCCATAAGGCCAACTCACCGCAACAATTGCCCCTAATAACGAAGATAAGACAACTGTACGAATGACACAATAAACATCTTTATTAATGAAGGAAAAGAACCCATATTCACTTCTTCTTCGCGAAGCCGTATAACTATTTAACGTAATCAAGGTCACAATAAAGGTTGCTAAGATTCCAGTTTGAATCGGATATCGGGTACCGGTTGTATTAACCGTACTTACTGCACTAATACCTAAAATGGAAGAATACGCAGTCGAAGTTAAATCCGTTCTTGTGAAATACATCGTAAAAACAACATATGCAACATAACCAGAAACCGCTGATAGAATCGTCATTGCACTACCGGCACGTTTTGTGACTAAACGAATTAAGAATAATAAGGGGAAATTCACCACTAAGAATTGGCCAATACGCGCAATGGCTTCCGCAAATAAAATAATATAATCATCGTTAATTTGAATGAGGTAATTAAAAGCAGGATTGACCATGATGTTCCCAAGACCCAAGAGAAAAATGGCGAATATCAATACGCCAATTGGGAACGCTAAGATTTCATATAAGGAATGCCAACCTCTCATAAATGCCCTCTCATTTTATCATTCCATGTATCTTAAAACAAACTATGTAAACGTTCAAAATACGAAATGGAATTTCCTTTCAACATACGCACATGTTGATTTCTCGCAACTTCAATGATGACTTTTGTTGCTTTTTCAATTGGATACACCTTCGCATCGACGCCAAGTAAAGCCCCTTGATAGTTTTCACTGTCAAACTGAATTGTAGTGTCCTTTTTTAAAACGATCGAAGAACCTAATGAACGATATTTATTATGATGAATGCCAGCGATTTCGGTCATTTCAATTGCCTCAAGTCCATCTTGAATGATTGCTCCACCTAAAGATCGATTATAAGCAGTACTCCCAAGTTGCGTACATACTAACATTCCACTCCCACGATAGGTTTCAAATAATTGATCATTCAAATACACATCCATCACTTGCGTACGCGATGCATTTTCAATGCGTACTTCGTTGATTGCGTAATAACTCTTTTCATTCACATGTGCACAAAGAAGTGGATAGCGCACTTCATGTAACTTATCTTGAAGATAGGCATCCATAAAGGCATTCACATTCGCATCATGATAGTCCGTAAAAAACCCAAAGGTACCTGTATGAATCCCATAGAATTGAACACGCGCAAGTTGGTCTAAATATTGATGTACAGCATAGATAAAAGTGCCATCGCCACCCACCACAAAAACCACATCTGGTTCTTGTTCATTTTCTTGATAACCAACTGCCTGCAGTTTTTCTTTTATTAACTTTTGTATCGCACCAGAAGCTTCATCGGGACGCGCAACAATCGCAAACTGTTTCAAGTTCTCCTCCTTGCAAGAAAAAGGGCTATGCCCTTTTCTTAGTTAATCTTTGTGCCTGGTTCTAAGCCATTCACTTCGACGACCGCAATTTGTTCTTCGCTCTTTCCTGCTAGTAACATTCCTTGGCTTTCTAAGCCACGAATCATGGCGTCTTTTAAGTTCGCAAGAACCACAATATTCTTACCAATCATTTGACCTGGTGTATAACTATGCGCAATACCAGAAACGATTTGACGTGGTTCTTCTTCACCCAAATCCACTTTGAGTACTAAGAGTTTCTCCGCATCTGGATGTTTCTCACAAGACAATACTTTCCCAACCCGTAAGTCAATCTTATCGAAGTCTTCTAGTTCAATGATTGCTTTTTTCTCTTCTTCTTTCTTTAACTTTTCCATTTGTTTTGCTTGTTGGGCTTCAACTTCGGCTAAGACTTCTGCTTCTTGTAAGCGCGCAAAGAGAATTTCAGGCTCTTCGGTTACTTTGTTATTTTCAAGTTGGCCAAATTCTTTTAAGGAATCAAAGTCACGTGCTTGTGTATTTAATTGATCCAAAATCTTTGTGGAAGTTGTTGGTAAGTATGGTGCTAGTAAGACAGCTGCAAAACGAATACTTTCAAGTAAGTTATAGAGCACAGTTGCTAAACGAGAAATTTGATCTGGATCTTTCGCAAGTGCCCATGGAGTTGTCTCATCGATATATTTATTACAACGATTTAAGAAATCTAAAACAGCTTGGATCGCATCTGCGACCTTGAGCTCATCCATTTCACGATGTACTTTTTCTACCGTTTGTAAAGCCATCGTTTTAATTTCTTCATCGATTGGTTCATCGACACCAGGATTTGCGACTTCTCCATTAAAATATTTATTCTGCATGGAGAGTGTACGGTTTACTAAGTTACCTAGGTTGTTTGCTAAATCGCTATTGATGCGCTCAATCATGAGTTCATAGGTCACATGACCGTCTTGGGCAAATGGCATTTCATGCAACATGATATAACGCACTGCATCTTGTCCAAACATGTTAACTAAGTCATCCGCATAAATCACATTTCCTTTGGATTTCGACATTTTGCTTTCACCTGTTAATAACCATGGATGTCCAAAGATTTGTTTTGGAAGTGGCTCGCCTAATGCCATCAACATGATTGGCCAATAAATGGTATGGAAACGAATGATATCTTTCCCAATGAGGTGTAAATCTGCTGGCCAATACTTCTTATAAAGTTCAGAGGAATTCCCATCCGCATCATAACCTAAACCTGTAATATAGTTACTTAACGCATCAATCCATACATAGACGACATGTTCTGGATCAAAGTCCACAGGAATGCCCCATTTAAAGGAAGTACGTGTCACACACAAATCTTGTAAACCAGGCTTGAGGAAGTTATTGATCATTTCATTCTTACGACTCTCTGGTTGAATGAATTCAGGATGTTCTTCAATGTATTTCATTAAGTCATCCGCATATTTACTCATCTTAAAGAAATAGGCTTCTTCTTCCATGGGGTGTACTTCTCCACCACAAACAGGACAACGATTATCTTCTGTTAATTGGCTTTTGGTGTAGAAGGCTTCACACTCTTGGCAATACATGCCTTCGTATTTTCCTTTATAGATATCCCCTTGGTCATAAAGCTTCTTAAAGATCTTTTGAACTTGGCGCTCATGTTCTGGATCAGTTGTACGAATAAACTTGTCATAAGTGACATTCATACAATCAAATTGATCTTTTACGATTGCGGAAATACGATCCACAAATTCTTTTGGGGAAAGCCCTTCTTTATTCGCACGTTCTTCGACTTTTTGACCATGTTCGTCCGTGCCTGTCATAAAACGCACATCGTACCCATCCATTCTCTTATAACGTGCAATCGCATCCGCTAATACAATCTCATACACATTTCCAATATGTGGTTTTCCAGATGTATACGCAATTGCCGTCGTCAAATAATAAGGTCCTTTGTTTTCCATACGCTTTCTCCTCCATAAAAATAAAACGTCCTGAAAGGACGTCTTACACGCGGTACCACCTTTATCTTGCCAAAATTGGCCACTCATTTAAGTTAACGGTTTTCTCCGGGCATTACTAACCATTCATAATGCCAGCTCCAAGACCATCTTCCTCTATCCTTTGAGATAGGCTCACATCAACCGCCTACTTTCTGAATTCGCTAGATAAAGTACTCTTCTCTTCTTCGCCTTTGTGTAACCATTATAGTAAAGAAATAATAGTTTGACTAGTCTTCTTCGTTTCGCGTAATTCCGGTTACAATCACATCATTTAAACGTGTCAAAGCGGGGATTTTGTAGTTGTTATATTGTTTTTGTTTTTCACTCGCAAACATATTTTTCGCAAGTTCTCTTAAGTTTCCGGAAATGGAACCACCTGAAACAACTTCTACCTCTCCATCATGGTGCCAATAAGCTAAACGGATTTCGCCTGCCATATCACCATTAAAAGTATCCACTTGGAAATCAGAGAATTCCACAACTTCTAAATAATTTCCTTCTCGTAATTCTTCTTCCTTCTTACTTCCACCACTTACTTCATAGTTACCTGGAATGAAGGTATCTTCTTCTTGAATGTAATAACAGAATTGACGTGAACCAATGAAGTTTTTCGCAATGTTCTTTTCAATTAAGACACGCTCATAGATTGGTGCCCCTTCGGCATCATAAGCTTGGTTCATAGAAGAATTGGGTAGACTTGGAACAGCTTTAATCGTAAAGACATCTCCACTTGCCCCTTCAATGATTGGCTTACCTTTTTCTGCATTTGAAATCTGACGATACTTCATTGCCCCACTCATTTGGTCAATGAAATCATCATACAAATCAATGGCAGCACTTGTGGTAAAGAGGACATCTGCTTTTTGTAAAGCAGGGGTATCTTTTGCAATCAGCTTATCTTTCCCATAGCGCATAGTGTTAGCTAATTCTTCTTTGATACTTTGTTTATCACATGTGCCACTATGATACATACGATAGAGTTCAATTTCATGATCTTCTTTCCGTGCATTCACAACCACTTCCAACATGGAACTAGGATAAACCGATTCCACATCTACCCCATTTGAATTTTGGTAATGCACACGCACTTCATCCACAAAGATTTCATAGGAGTTTAGATCTTCGGTTTTCGTCTCTTCAACTTCCTGCATGGTTTCAATAAAATCTTTCGCAATCATAGAGACATCAACCGCACCATTATCTTGCTTCTTTCCTTCTTTTGGTTCGTTGAGTTTGAAATAAGGATTTTTCACAAGCTTTGCGTTTTCAATTAATTGCGCAATTTCTTTTTCATATTCTTCTTTACTTAACGATGGCGAAAAGCAACCACTTGCGCTACCAATGAAACCTTCTTCTAATTGGCAATAGACTTTAATATCAATGGTCTTTGTATTGCGAACTCGATTTTGGTCAAGCGCGTGCTTAATAAAATAGAATTCCCAACCTTGGTTTTCACGTTCTATTAATTCCCATGCATCCGCATGCGATACATTTAATAATTCCACTAAGGTATGCATTATCCTAACCTCGCTTTCGCTTTTAGATAAGGGCCACCATCCGAAACTTTGACCCATTCTTTATAACCCTTACCACATCCGCCAGAGCCAAATGTCTCACGGTCTTTTGAAACCATACTGATTGATCCTAATAAATCTGGTACATAGCCAGTCATAATGATTGGCGCAACCACTTTACCGGTGAGTTTTCCATCTTTAATTTCATAACCACGGTCAATAATACATTGGATACCCCAGTGCTTTGGATCTTCCATACCTGAACGCATCCCACGTAATAAATAACCATATTCAATGGATTGAATCATTTCTTCTACACTTGCTTCTCCAGAATCAAAGACCGTATTCGTCATACGTGTATACACTTTATGCGCATAATTTTGACGCTTTCCATTTCCAGTTGGTTTCGTACCTAAGCGCACTGCACTTAGCGCATCACAAATTCCGGTTTTTAAAATCCCATTTTCAATTTCAATCACATCACCAGCGAGTGTTCCTTCATCATCAAAGGCATAAGACGCAACATCCGTTGCGCAAAGGGCACCTTCATGCATTGTGACAAGGTCTGAGCCAACACGACAATTGATATATTCTTTACCAAGCGCTCTTTCCTTTACAAACATATCCATTTCTACGCCATGTCCAAACGCTTCATGCGCAATTAAACCTGTGACTTCAGGAGAAGTAATAATCTCATATTCCCCTGGTTCAATGCGTGTTGAATCGAGTACTTCTAGAACAGTATTTAATACAGAGTCTAAATGGCTTTCAAATTCATCAAAGAGTTCTGGCCCACAACGTCCGGATAAGCTTTCATGGCTCATCTCATTGCGTCCATCCCGTGCTGCCATCGCCGCTAGCATTCCTTCAGAATAGACATAGCTTTGACGTAAATAACGATTTTTACTTAAGAAGAGTTTTGAGACATGGGTAGATTGCGCAACCACATTACAATCCAACATGTTCTTTCCTTTTTCCATTCCTTCATCCGATAGCTTCACTAACTTATCAATTAGTTTTGACATATCGGTGGTTTCTGGTAATTGTTCCGTCTCCATCTCCACAAAGAGTTCACAAGGCTCATCCGGTATGGTTGGGGTAGGATAAACCTTTGTTTGCGTACTCTGCAAAACCGCATATTGCGCTTCTAAAGCACGTTTTAGTGCTTCTAAGCTTTCTTCTTTCTTATTTGGATCAAATGCGTTCCAGGCATATTCGCTATATAGCCCATCCTTCATAACCCGTACCACAATGCCACGCTCTGTGGTCATCGTTTGGTTGGATACGGATTTTGCCCTTTGGCTAATCCGTAACGCAAAGCCTACCGAATCACTTGCGAGTAGACTTACATATTCATATTCCTTTAATAAGGCATCGCGAACCCATTTAAGTGGTTCAATCAAATCATTTAAATAACTTGAAAATGGTGCTTTCATAGGACCTCCTAACTACTGCTAAACATTATACCCACAATTATAAAAAATGGCTAAAAAAGCGAATTCTATTGTGATTTTAGGAAAGGAATGATACAGTTTAGATGGTATTTTTTTATAAATACGAAGAAAAGGAGACAAAGAAACAAAATGGCAACAGGGAAAGTAAAGTGGTTTAATGCGGAGAAAGGATATGGGTTCATCACTTCCGATGAAGGTACAGATGTATTTGTACATTATTCCGCAATCCAATCGGAAGGATTTAAAACTCTTGATGAAGGCCAATCTGTCAGCTTCGATGTAACTGAAAGCGACCGCGGACCTCAAGCTTCCAACGTAGTAAAACTTTAACTCACGAAGGAGTAGTTAGACATAACATTAAATTTGTCTGATGTTAAACAAAAGCGCTAGAACATCTGAACTGACCCCAATTATTTGGACAAGTTAAGTTCTAAGAACTCATTAAGGCTTGATTCCTATATTCCATAGGAGTTAAGCCTTTTAATCTGCTTTTAATTCTATCATTGTTGTAGTAATAAATATATTCTTCAATTGC
>JAGAVW010000030.1 GCA_017941735.1 Solobacterium sp.
ATGTAGACCCCTTTAAGGGGTAAGCCATAGTGCAGAGCACGGTTGGCGGTCATTTACGAGACCCTTAAGGGTCGATGTGTGGTATAGGCCCTTATAGGGGAGCCGAAAAACCGCACGTTTCACGTGCGGATTGTTATTTATAAATCCTTTATTATTAATTTATAAGGAGAAGTGCTATGGAAAAAGATAATATGAACTACGATGTAATTGAAGCTAGGTTAGATCAATTTGCGGGTGATATCGTCATTAAACGAAAAAATGAAATTGGTTATCCACAAAACCAAAAGAGCCAATTATTAAACTTTTATAAGTGGTTTTATGGAAGTGGGTTAAACCTATCCATGATAAATAATGTTGGGGATCCTTTTGATATAGAACATAAGCATTTAAATGCGAATACGCATGAATTTGAAAGAGAAACGATACAAAAATTGGCACCTCTATATGGTTTTGATTTGAATGATTTATGGGGCATTATCACCTTTAGTGGAACCGATGGGAATAATCATGGCATTTATTTTGGCTCCAACTATCTTCAAAAAAAGACAGGACAAAGACCTATCGTATATGTATCTGATGCTGCACATTATTCGAGTAAGCGATTGGCAGACCTACAAAATTTAGAATTAAGAGTTATTCCTTCCGATGTCCATGGTTGTATGATCAAAGAAGAATTTGAAAAGGCGATTGACCCAAGTAGGCCAGCTCTTGTTGTATATGCGATTGGCACGACATTTAAAGGTGGCGTTGATGACATGGGAGAATTAAATAAAGTATTAGATCAGTACCCAGATATGGCTGTATATCGGCATTTAGATGCGGCACTCTTTGGTGGGTACTTACCTTATACAAAATATAAAGATTTTATTAATCGTAACGTAAATCCGTTTGATTCCATTGCGATTAGTGGTCATAAATTCTTTGGGATGGATGAACCAGCTGGTTTCTTTATTACCACTATGGATGTGAAGAATAATCAAAACCCAAATGAAATCTCTTATCTGAATTGTAGTATGCCGATGATTAATTGTTCGCGTTCCGCTATGACCCCATTAAAACTATGGTGGGTATTAAATCATACGGATGAAGCTTCCTTTATTGAACAAACTGAAACCATGTTAGAAAATGCGAAGTGGTTTAAAGAAGAGTTGGATAAAATGGGATGGCCTGCTTGGGTAGAAGAGATGTCCAATACGGTCTATTTTAAAAAGCCAAGAGAGGAAGTTATGGAAAAATATGTCCTTGCGCCAGATTATGATGAGCGTCTTGGTGGAGATCTTGCGCATATTGTGGTCATGCAGCATGTGACAAAAGAAGTCTTACAACGATTCATGGACCAATTATAAGAAGAATAAAGAAAAAATAAAGATCCTAAATTATAATAAAACTATAAAAGGTAGCCTATGTTTAAATCAGAGAAAAATGATATTCTAAGTAAATTGTTTTTTCGCTTACTTCCCATCCAAGTTTTGATTATTGCCATGGGGGCAATCAACTCCATTGTGGATGGTTCCATTGCGGGACAATTTATTGATGCAACAACGGTTGGCGTTGTTGGGTTATATTTTTCTATGGTAAATATTTTGACTGCCATTGGGAATACTTTTTTAGGTGGGACAGCCGTACTATGTGGGCGCTATATGGGGGCTGGAAACTTAAAGAAAACCAATGGTATCTTTACCCTTAATTTATTTACGATTACGATTGTTGGGATTGTATTAACGCTTATCAGTTTATTATTTAGTGGGCCTTTAGCGGTATTCTTAGGGGCAAGTGAAGAGTTAAAGCCCGCATTAATGCTTTATATTATGGGTTATGCGGTTGGTATTATTCCACAATTATTAGCCCAACAAATCGTTGCCTTCTTACAATTAGAAAGACAAAATGTAAGAAGCTATATTGGCATTGCCGGTATGATTCTTTCCAATATCATTGGCGATGTATTGTTTGTGGCGATATGGAAGTGGGGAGTCTTAGGACTCGCTCTAGCAACTTCCTTTAGTAACCTTGTCTATTTTGTGATTCTAGGCCAATACTATTTCACTAAGAAAGCGCAATTGAAGTTTAATCGTAAAGAAATGGATATGCATGATTTATGGCCACTGATTAAAATTGGCTTCCCCGGAGCGATGTTGGTGTTATGTTTAGCGGCACGTAGTTTAGTCATTAACCGAGTCTTATTACGCTATGCAGGAAATGATGGTTTATCAGCCATGTCTGCCTACAACATGATTGGTGGTTTATTTATTGCGTATTGTTTAGGGGTAGGCGCTGTCGTACGTATGTTAGTGAGTGTGTTTATTGGAGAAGAGGATAAAGAATCCATTAAGCATATTATGAAGATTGTCTTTACGAAAGGGGCAGTTATCACTATTATCATAACGATATTGATTGTTTTATCTTCTGGTTGGATTACCCAAATCTTCTTCCCAGATAAAACAACCCATGTCTATGCCATCACAAAACAATTAATGATTATCTATGGGGCATGTATTCCTATGATTCAAGTTTGTTGTGTATTTACCAATTACTTACAAGCTTGGGAACATCATATTTATGTGAATATCTTATCTGCCTTTGATGGTTTCTTCGCCATGGTTATACCAGCTTTATTATTAGCACCCATCATGGGGGTGTTAGGAATTTGGCTTGCGGTACCTATTGGCATCTTTATGACGATGATGTTAACGCCGTTATATTGTATCTTCTATTGGAAACGTTGGCCTAAGAATTTAGATGAATGGCTTTTCTTCCCGAAAGGTTTTGGCACAAATCCAGAGAATCGTTTGGATGTGCATATTGATACGGTTGAAGATGTCACGAAGACCGCAAAGACGGTACAAGATTTCTGTCGCAGTCATAACCTTGATGAAAAGACTTCATATTATGCTGCCCTATGTCTAGAAGAAATGGCTGCGAATGTTGTAGAACATGGTTACCACAAAGACAACAAAGGACACTCCATTGATCTTCATGTCATCTATAAAGAAGATGGTGTTGTGTTGCGTATGAAAGATGACTGTATCCCATTCAATCCAAAAGAAAGAGCGGAAATTGTGGATAGTGAAGATCCTATTAAAAATATTGGCGTGCGTATGGTTATGAAGATTGCGGATGAAGTTGTATATAACAACCTACTAGGACTCAATGTCTTAACCATGACGATTCGCTCACATGCATAAATCACACTGTGTAAAAAGGATAAGGCTATGAAAAAAGAATCCGGGAAAGCAGAAAAGTTATTAAAATACAGCATTCTATGCGTTCTTGTTTTTGCGCTTGCTATTTTAGGTTTTGGCTTTGTTCGTAATCACTTTCACTTTCAAAATTCAAACGAACCGGTTGTGGATGAACCAACATCCGAAACAGAAAAACCCATTTCTTCTACCAATCAAACCGATTGGCAACTTGGTGCAATCATTCAAGAGAAAGATGAAATGGTGCGCAATATCCTTCGCCTTGATGAAATAGATTGGAAGAATCGAAAAGACGAATTGAGTGAATTTACAAATCAATATAATAGCTTTGCAAAGAAGGTTGTAAATCAAACAATTAATAAAGGGGAAAACTATGTGGTATCTCCCATTTCCCTTTATTATGCTTTAGGTTTATTGAGCAATGCAGCCGTCGGGGAAACACAAACCCAATTAACGCAATTATTGGGGATGGATAATGAAACGTTAAATGACAAACTCTACATATACAAATCAAATTTTGTTTCCCAATGGGGTGGTAAGAATTTAACCATGGGTAATTCTCTATGGTTAAACAAGGATATGAATTACACCATTAATGAGAATTACAAAGAGGTCATACAAACCTATTATGGTAGTGATATCTTCTTGTCTAGTTTTAATGATCCAAATACCATTCCAAAAATGAATCAATGGGTGGAAGAGAATACTTTATATATGATTCACGACTTATTTAATCCAGATAATGTCAAACAAGAGAATTCATTTGTGGTGTGTAATGCGCTCGCCTTTGATGATAAGTGGATTTTGGAGTTTGATCCAGAAAAGAATACAGAAGAAGTCTTTAAGAACTATGATTCTTCCTATGTGAAAACCGATTTTATGCATCATGTAGAAGAAGGCTATTGGCAAAATGAAAATGCGAAAGGGATTTATAAGTATTTAAATAGTGCGAACCTGATTTTGATTCAACCAAACGAAAATATGGATATTTATGAGTATCTAAATCAAATGAATCCAGATACCTTTAGTAATTTCATGAGTGAAGTGATTTATCGAGACAATGAAACGGCGACCACAATTGATGTACATTATACAAATCTAACCATACCCAAATTTAAATATGATAGCACGATTGAATTTAATGAAATGTTACAAGCTTCAGGTGTAACCAAAATTTTTGAGGAAGATGGAAATCTTTCACGCATGCTGAGTGAAGGAGAGAATCGTCTATATCTAGAAGGAATTCTTCAAAAGGCAACGATTGATCTGAATGAAGAAGGAATTAGTGCTGCTGCAGCCACCATGGGTGGTGGTTTAGGTGGTGCAGGTGGAGGTAAAACCGAGATTCCGGTTTATCACGAACTACGTTTAGACCGTCCATTCATCTATGCATTAGTAAAAGAGAACATCCCCATTTTTGTGGGCGTTGTGTGTCAAAAAGAAGGACCTTCAGCAAGTGCAAGTGAATATGGAGTATCCACAAGCGGTTCTGTGATTGGGAAAGCACTTGTAAGAGTAAGCGCATTAAACATACGAACCGCACCCTCTACCAGTGCTAAAACAAGTGGTACAGCATTCGAGAATAAAACCTATGATGTATACGAAACAAAAAACGCAGATGGTTATACTTGGTATCGCATAGGGGATAACGAGTGGATTGCGAGCGATGGGTCATGGGTTTCTTACCAACCAAATGGAAATGGATAAAAAGATTAAAGCATTTAAAAACCTATCTTGCGATAGGTTTATTTGTTTGCGGTTTGTTTTTCTTTCCAAGTTTTGTAGGCTTTAAGCTCTGGTTCGATTGCCTTTAAAGCAACCGCAACGATTGCTACATCATCAAGCCAACCTAATACCGGAATGGAATCCTTAATCAAATCTTTTTTCTTAATCACATATAAGAATGCACTGACTACAATCGCAATGACTTTTGGTGAAACTTCGGTGTATTCTTTTTTTGCGTAACTTTGAATGAGTTCAAATAATGTTTGTCCATCTTGGATTGTTGATTTGAGAATTGGTACGGCATCAATTTGTGCTTTTACCGTATCTAAGAGTTCCTTCAAATCCTTATCATTTGTGAGTACTTTTTGGGCACGATTAATTCCATCGTCTAAGATCTTTTCAATCTTCTCCACATCGATTACTTGATTATCCATAATAGTTTCCTCCTACTATTTTTATTATAAAATGAATCGTTAAAGATTACATACTTTCTTCATGTGTAAATAAACGCTGATGATTTCCACTTGGAATCTTATAAAAATATAGAAGTACAGCCGAAAGAACTAAGATACCAAACATCAATTGATACATCATGGTATATCCAGAAGTATCAATGATGCGACCTGCTACATTATTTAAAATAATAGACGCAAAACTACGTACCGTTCTTAATACAGATAAGGAAAGCATTTGTTGGCGATGGTCAATAATCGTATTCACAATTTTTAAATTAATCATAATCGTCAACATATCAGGTAATTGTTTACCAATGAGGGTGGCAAGTATTTCTAATGGCATCGAAAGTTGGATTGCGTAAATACCAGTTTGAAGAAGTAAGATGCTAAGGGTAATCGCAAGGAGTGTTTTATTTGAAAAGCGATCCATAAAGCGACTTGAGAATAATACAAAGGGTGCTTCACAAATGGCCGCAATCGATAAAATCGTAGAGGCATGAGAAGCCTTTAAACCACGCGTTGTTAACATGGCAGGAATATAAGTATGCCCTACACTAATAACACCAGTAATAAGAGCGGTAAGAAGTAGGTAATAGAGAAACTTTTTATTTTTGAAAAGAGAACTAATCGATACTGGTTCGGTATCTTTTTCTGTTTCTTCAAAGTTTAATTTTGGCTCGATCCCAAAAAAGCCAATCATACATATAAGGGTCGCAATCACAAAGGCAATATAGATTGCTTCAGGGGCAATCGCATCAAAGAGCACCCCAGAAAACTGAGTACCTAAAGCATAACCAATGGTTCCCCAAATACGAATCTTTCCATAGGAGAAAGGAGAACCGGTTGCGATACGCTCAATGATGGTATCGTTACCACCAACAAATAGAACTAAAGCACTATATAAAAGTAGTGTGACTAGAAAGGATTTTGAAAGAATAAATAAAAGGGCAGAAGCAATCGACAATACAAACATGATTAAGCTAAGTCGTTTGAATTCATAATGATCAAAGAGATAGCCAATCCATGGATGAAGGATTAAAGAAATGAAAAAAGAGGCCGATACAACAATGGAGATTTGTGAAGCACTATAGCCTCTATGTAATAAATAAACCGAAATAAAGGAAGAAGATAAAGCCATGGATAAAAAGTAAAAGGTATATAGAATGGTATAACTGAGATAACTATTTCTAAATGATTGTTTCATGTGGCTAATATAGTTGAATCTCCTTCTTGATTAATTCTTCTGCTAGTTTTGGTAAGAGATTGTTTTTGACTTGCCCAAAATCTTGAAGACTCGTGGTGTAAATTGGAAAAGCAACAACGTAATAGTCTTTGGTTAAATCTTTGACAATGAGTTTCACGTCTTCATTCTTATTGATTAATACTTCTTCTTTTAAGAGTTGATTGATGAGTTCTTGAAGTTTCTTTAAATCGGTTGTGTTTGCGACTTTTAATTCAATGAGCTCGCTATAATGGCCATTACTCATATCTTCAATAATGGCGGTATTCATTAAGGTATTTGGAATAATGATTTCGGTATGTTCTTGGGTACGTAGAATCGTATGACGGAAGGTAATTTGTTCAACCGTGCCAGATAAGTTTTTCTCTTTTAAGCGAATGATATCGCCAACCTTAAATGGTTGATGCACCGCTAAGAAAAAGCCAGCGATGTAGTTTCCAAAGGTGGTTTGCGCCGCAATACCAATCGCAATTGCGATAATACTTGTCGCGCCTAATAACGTTGTACCAAGGGTATGAAGGGGTGAAATCTGGCGCATGATGATAATGAAGGCAATTAACCAGATGATGGCACGAATGGTATGGTAGAGATATTGATTCGTTGTGACTTTATCTTGGTATTTCTTATTAAAACGGGTGATGATTCGTTTACATATGTGATTCAAGAAAAGCGCAACCAAAATGGTTACGCAAGAACTAATCACAAAATATCGAAATCCATTTACAAATAATGTTTCTTCCATGGGATTAGTATAACAAGAAACCGGTAAAAGGAAAAAGAGCCAAGTGGCTCTTCTATTCACCTTTCATGAGTTTAGCACCCGCATTCCATGCTTGGCCAACTTTTTCTCCGGTTACATAATATCCATTTTTGAATTGGTCGAATTGTAGGGCACGAAGTTTTTCCACATCAACTTTTCCATTTTCATCTAAGACACTTTCTTCTGCCTTTACATTCACAATTTTTCCAACCACACCAGAGACATGATCTGTCTTTAGGAATTCAAGTAATTCACATTCCAAGACAACTGGGAATTCTTCAATGATGGGTGCGTTGACCTTATCACTTTTAACGGCGTGATATCCAGTCCGTTCAAATTTATCTTCCATTTTATTGCCCGAAGCAATGCCCACAAAGTCTGCGACATCCATATGTGCTTCGTCTGCTAGGGCAACTGTGAAGGCTTTACTTTCTTGGATGTTGAGCCAAGTTTTCTTTCCTTCGCCAATGAATAGGATAATTTCATCTTCATCACAGATTTGGCCCCAAGCTACATTCATCACATTTACTTTCTCATTTGCATCGTAAGCCGCAACCATTAATACAGGCATTGGGTAAACCGCTAAAACAACTCCTAAATCTTTTTTCATACGCTTTCCTTCCTTCTTATAAATAGATGGTAACATTATGTGTTTTTTCCAACAAGTATTCTTCTTTTTATTGGATTACAAACAAACGAAAGAAAAGAGCACTAGGCTCTTTCTTATTTGTTGTGCTCGTCAATCATCTTTTCAATTTCTTCTAGGACCTTTGTTTCATCAAGGTTAAAACGTGCACAGATGTCACCTAAGGTCGCACTTTTTAAGAAAAGTTTCGCAAGTGGGGAGTCAATGATTTTGAAAGCATCTCCCATCTTTTTGATTTCTTCCGTTAACCAAGGATATTGGTTGATAAGATCCATTGCTTTGGTGTCGCGATTAATATTCATAGATACTCCTTTCTGTTAGAAAAAAACTTCCTTATGTGGAAGTTTATGGTTTTAATGGATTCGCAAAGGTTGTGACTACATCTAAGAAAGTGACCGATAAGTTTGTGGACTTAGTTGGTGTGCTCTTCGATGTCTTTGCGTCTTCAAGTTGTACATCCTTAATGGCTGCCTCTTCTTCTTGTTTGAGAGGTTCATCTGGGATGTTGTCATATTTCTTCACAACTTCAAGTTCTAAGTTTTCAATATCTTCTTCTTTAATTTCTGGTGCAATTGCCACTTCGACATTCGAAGGGACATTACGAAGAATTGGTTCTTCGTTTGGAGCTCCCCAAGCACTTGCGCTAGCTGCTTGTTCACTCGCATCCCCAATGGAATAAGGTGCCACTTCCCCATCGAGGTAAATATAACCAAGTAAAGCTTCTCCGTAACGTGCGCTATAGCCATCTGCCCAACCTTCGTTGTATCCCCCAAGGAAGCCACCTTCCTTTAGGTAGATGTTTTGACCATCGAAGTCGGTGACATAGACGACGTGTCCATTCCATACGCCAATGGAGTTTGCGCGTGGTTCCATCGATACGGTAAAACC
The DNA here is from genome assembly GCA_017941735.1 of Solobacterium sp. Classification (GTDB taxonomy): domain Bacteria; phylum Bacillota_I; class Bacilli_A; order Erysipelotrichales; family Erysipelotrichaceae; genus Bulleidia. The sequence continues at coordinate 8,912 of JAGAVW010000030.1, forward strand.
AGCTGCACGTGCTTCATCTGCCCATTGGTAAGCCATGTGCCAACCAGGTAAGGCAATCCCGGTTGCTTCATAGGCTAGTTGCCAAGCACCCCAGGTACAGTTACTCCAACCGCCGTAATAGGGGTTTGGCGTATAGTAAGTATCTTCTCCTTCAGCGTACAGCGGATTGATACTTGTAAGTAGAAGTATCGCTGCTAAAATTGCACAGAGTTTGTTTAACGTTTGTTTCAACATACCCATGTATTATGGATAAAAATGGAAGATTTTTCAAGTTTTAGACGCTTTACGTAAGCACTTACAGGTCAAAAAAGCCCATAAATATGGGAAAATTTGTTGGTGAAAAAATGGTGAAAATGTATTAAATTGTGAAAAATGGCTTATTTTAAGCATCTTTCGGCCATTTTGTGAAAATATATTGTAAAATAACAACATGACCAATAAATTACCTGAAAAACTTACAGCATTACGAAAACAATTTCACTTTGCGCAAGCAGATGTAGCGGAAAAAGTGGGTGTTTCTGTGAATGAATATATGAATTGGGAAAACGGAAACAAGATTTGCGATATTACCCAACTGGTGCGTTTAGCGAAATTATATAAAATACCAGTTGTTGATTTATTAGATAATACAAAGGTTGTGACCTTACCCGATCCAGAAATCCTCTATCAAAGTGTAGAGATTCCTTTTATGGACTCAGAAAAGGAGGATATTTCCTATACAAACGCAATTGCGCTTGATGAAGCAGAAGCGCAACGAATCATCGAACAAACCCAAAGTGTTCCAAAATATGAAGAAACCACAGAATCGATGGGGGAAACACGCATCTTAGACGCTAATGAAATACAAAAGACAACTGCCAATAAAGTTGTAAAACCACAACCTTCTAAGAAGGCAGAACCGAAAAAAGCCAATGGAATTCCTAAAAAGCCATTATTCATTGGTGTAGGGGTTGTGATTGCGCTCCTTCTTTTAAGTGTACTTATCGGCTTATTTAGAAATGGTGGCGATAATGGGGGTTCAGTGCGGTTAAATCTCACTGATACAAATCGTTTTGCCTTAGGTGAACAATTCTCTGTTTACCTTGATAATAATGGTTCTTTAGTCACAAGTGGAAATACCCCTGATTTAAGTGCCTTCCAAAATGTTGTCCAAGTGAGTGCAGGCAATAGTCATTTGGTTGGCTTAAAGAAGGATGGTTCTGTCGTATGTGCAGGGTCAGGTGTCGCGTGTGGCGTAGAAGATTGGAAAGATGTCACGATGGTGGCCGCTGGAAACAATCATACCGTTGGTCTAAAACAAGATGGCACGGTAATGTGCACCGGTGGTGCGGTTGCGTGCAGTGTGAATTCTTGGGAAGATATTGCGGCAGTTTATGCGGGTGGTGACTTTACAATTGGCCAAACAAAAGATGGTTCCTTGAAAGTTGCGGGTAATATCAATGCGGCAAGTAAAGTACAAAATGTGAAAAACGCAAAGAGTATTGCGATGAGTGATCAAGAGATTGTGGTCATCGATAAAGATGGAAATGTTTCAAGTTATTCTACAGGAACGGGTAGTTCTAGTAATACTTCAAGCTGGAAGAATATGCGTATGGCAGCGATTGGAAACCAATTTGTGGCAGGCTTAGATCAAGATGGGAAAGTATCAATTGTCACAAATAAGGATGACTTAGCGAAAGAAGTGGCGACCTGGACAGGGATTCGCTATATTGCCGCAAGAGGAAATACCTTAGTTGGTGTGAATGCGAACTATAAGATTATTGGGGTAGGAGATAATTCCTATAACCAATATGGAATTGATGAAACACAAGTGAATCCATCCGCAACCGCAGATGTAAAACTTGGCGCCATCAATAATGTGAACTTTAATTCCACAACGGCGGGTTTAACCATCACATGGGATGAAGTAAAAGATACCGATTACTATGAAGTCAAAATCAGTACGACGCCAGAAATGGTTATGAATTCCGTTCGAAATTCTGTCAGTGTTGGTTCTGAGCGCTTAACAGATGGCACAACGTATACGGTTTCGATTACCCCATGTTCTAGAGACTTAACGAAGTACCAAAACGGGGATACGAAAACCGCAACCCATCAATATAAAGCTGCGCAAGTGAAACTCAATGCCCCACAAAATGTCAGTGTGACACCAGATGGCACGCAGATTAAAGTGAGTTGGAGTGGTGTTGAAAATGCGGAATTCTATCATGTGACCATTGAAACCATGACCCAACAAGCCAATGAAACAAACTTTACGATTGATGGTTCGCACATGGAAGATGGGAAAGAATATACGGTATTTGTGACGGCGATGTCTAGCAATACACGTTATAGCGAAAGTGATGCCGGGACAGCGAAGTTTACCTATAAAGCCCCTGTCTTAAAGACGCCATTAAAGAAACCGGATATCTTATCGAATGCGACGGATGCGCAAGGGAATTGGACCTTTACCTTTGCGACTGATGAAAATGCGCAAAGCTATAATGTCTTTGTGAATGATAAGACCTTTACGATCGATAAAGGGGAAATCACCATTGCTCCAGGTGAGGCAAATCTAGTGAGTGGAACGGAATACCTTGTGCGTATTACCGCTATTCCAAAAGATGCGGAAAAGAATTTAGAATCGAATAATGGTGCCGATGGCACAGGGGAGCGTTTAACGTATACGGTGAAAGAACCAGAACCAACGCCAACACCAGAAGAAAAAGAAGAAGAGAAAAAAGATGGATAAGATTTGGTTTTATACAAAAGGGGATGGCGAAAAGTACGGCCCCTATACCGATGAAGAACTTGTGAAACTTATTAAACAAGGTATTTTAAGCGGGGAAGACTATATCTGGATGACAGAGCTAGATGAATGGATTCTCATCCAGGACTCCATCTATAGTTTTTATTTAGAAAAATAGGTAAAATATGGATAGGATGTGATGGTATGAGTAAAAAGAAAAAGAATAAAAAATTTAAAAATAAGTTTAAAAACGCCACGCTAATCAGTTCTCCATATACAAAACAAGAACAACCACAAATACCTTCTGAAAACAAAGAAGAAGTTTTAAGTGTAGATGATGTTCTGGAAGCAGTGGAAGAGATTCCTGAAGTAGAAGCTTATCATGAGGATGTGGTAGAAACACTGGAAGAGGTTCCAGAAGAGCATCCTATCGAAGCGGTTGTGGAAGAAATTCCAGAAGCGGAAAATGATGAATTCTTTGAAGATCGTTTAAGTCCTATGTTTGCGGATATTAAAGAGGAAGAAGATCCTGGCTTCTTTGATGAAACCATTGAATTTACTGCGATACCAGATGAAAGTGCAGTAAGCGCAGAAGAAGTGATGAAAGAGATGGAAGATACTATCATCCCAGTAGAGGAAGAAGAGATTGAGGTTCCAGAAGCAACCGAAGAGGCAGAACTCATTCCACCTCCCGTTGAAGAAGAGCCAGAAGTGGAAGTAGAATTCTATGAAATGGAAGAACCTGCTCCAGAAGAAGAACCAGTCGTTGATGAAGACATTGATCAAATCGCAGAGAAACTGGAAGAAGTAGGCAAACCGATTTGGATCCACGATAAGATTGAGAATCCTTCCTTCGTCACAGGCTATATGATACTTAAGAGTTGTACCTGCGGGGTTTGTGGGTATCACACCAATATCGAACGGGACGTTTGTCCAAACTGTAACACTGTAATGACAAGATAAGGCCGTAACATACGACCTTTTCTTTGAAAGGACCGATATGAATATTCAAGGCGTTAGAAAACTAGTAAATTTAAGAGACTTAGGTGGCTATCCAACCATGGATGGACGCACCGTTAAAAGTGGGCACTTTTATCGTAGTGCCGGCTTATTTTTACTCAATGATCAAGAGTTAGAAGTCATTCGCAATCTAAAGTTAAAAGTCATCTTAGATTTACGTACGAAATTAGAATATGAAGAAATGCCAGATCCCACCTTTGAGGGGGTAAAAGTCTTACAGTATAGTGGGCTTGTGAGTCGTGGTTCTGAAGGCATCGACTTTTCCCCAAATGGGATGAAACAAATTGGCCAAGGCGCAGAAGATCAATTAAACAAATTAAAAGGTTATTATCGTCAAATTGCGTTTGAGAATGAAGCTTATCAAAAGATGTTTTATGAGATTCAAACGATGAATACACCGATTCTATTTCATTGTGCATATGGGAAAGATCGTACCGGTGTTGCGGCGATGTTGATATTACTCTTTTTGGGTGTTTCCGAAGAAGTCATCATGGAAGATTATTTACTATCCAATGAATACTTAGCTGAAATCATTGAAGAAGAAATGTTGAAAGAAAAAGACAAGTTAGAAAAGCACCCAGAGATGAAAGAGTTAATGACTATGTTGTATGGGGTAAGTGAGAATATGGGCTTATTTGTCTTAGAAAGAATACATGAAAAATATCAACATTTAGATGACTTCTTTGAACAAGAATTCAACATTGATAAAGAACAACGAAAGTTCTTACAAGATTATTATTTGGAGTAGAGTATGGAATATCAAAAATTTAAAGATTGTATTGTTTTGCGGTTAGATCCCAAAGATGAAATCGTTACATGTATTAAAGAACTATGTGAAAAAGAAAAGATCCATTGCGCAAGCATCGAAGGGATTGGTGCAACAGATGACTTTGAAATTGGAGCTTATCATTTAGAGAGTAAGTCATTCCAAGGAAATGTCTTTCACTTTCCAGCCGAAATCACTTCTTTAATTGGAAATGTGACAAGACAAGAAAAGGAAGTGTATCTTCATCTTCATATGACGGTGGCAGATGAAAAAGGCAATGCCTTTGGAGGCCATCTTAAATATGCCGTAATCAATTGCACGGGGGAGATTATCTTGCGTGTGATAGATGGGAAAGTGCATCGTAAGAAAGATGAACAGACTGGTTTAAATATATTCGCCTTTGAGAATACAATCTAATTGTTTAAACAAATCATCTCTTGTTTCATAAGGGATGATTTTAAAATACGAATTCCCATTTAACATCGCACTTAATTGGGTTTCACTTTGTCGATAAAAAATATATACGGGTTTTTGAATCTTCTCCGCATAAGCTAATTCATAACCAACCCCTAAAGAAGGATTCGTACATTCTGCAATCACAAGATCACAATTCTTCAACATGGCCATATCGGTTTGATAGATTTGGATATCGTCTTCTTTTGTTTTCATGGTGGTGGATTGAGATAGATTGCCAATATGTTCCGTTAAAACAAGATCCGTTTGTTTAATATAATTAATGATTTCTTGGTAAAGCGTTACATCTTTACGACCTCCACGAATGGATCCCGCAAAATAGATTTTCTGTTTCATCTTGTCACCTTCTCTTCTACTTTATAGGATACAATAATATGCATAAGAGGTCATAGACGTGAAAGAAAAACAAATTTCTAAAAAATATCCATATAAAGGAAAAGTAGTCAATATTCGCGTGGATGAAGCCGAAGTCGAAAATGGCGATATTGTCTTTCGTGAAGTGGTGGAACATCCAGGTGGTGTTTGTATTGCCTTAGAAGATGAAGAAGGTAAATTTACCCTTGTCTTACAATGGCGTTATGCCCAAGAAGAAGAACTACTTGAATTCCCAGCTGGGAAATTAGAACCAAATGAAAATCCAAGGGATGCGATTCTTCGTGAAACGGTAGAAGAAACCGGCTACGAACCGATCGCATTAGAAGAGATGGGAATGTTTGTGCCAACGGGTGCCTATGGACAAGAAAGAGTGTATCTCTATTACGCAAAACAAGGCGCATATATTGGACAACATCTGGATGAAGATGAACACATACAATTAAAAAAATATACACTAGATGAAATCATAGATTTGATTATGAGTGGAGAGATTATAGATGGGAAAACTTGTACCCTAGCATTCAAATTAAAAGAAAGGAAACAAAGAAATGCGTAATTTAAAACCAATTGAGATTAACGACATCACAACCTATCGTTTTCCAGAGAATCTTCAATACAACGAAGATGGATCCTTACTTGCCTATACGGTAATACGTTCCGATGTAGAAAAGAATACATATCACCGTGATATGTATTTATGTAAGGACCAAGACTCCAAACAAATTACCTTCTCTATTGATGCGTCGGTTGTTTGTTTTGATGATGCGGAAACGCTCATCCTAAGAAGAAGAACGGAAGAAACAAAACCCTATGAAACCGAACTCTTTAAATTAAATGTGAATGGGGGAGAAGCTAAGCCATGGTTGACCTTACCTTTTGGGATGGGAAGTCTTAAAAAAGTAAAAGAGAATCTATATGTAGTCACGGGGGCCATTGATGCCTTAGATGCGGACTTCTATCTCAAGACAAAAGAAGAGCGTGAAAAGAAAATCGAAGAACTAAAAAAAGAAGAAGATTACGAAATAGTCGATGAAGTACCATATTGGGCAAATGGGGTAGGTTATACAAATAAAAAACGGAATGCTTTATTCTTAGTCGACACAAAAGAAAACAAAATCAAACGTCTCACGAGTCCTTATTTTTCAGTATCGGATTTTATTGTGGAAGGAAATACGATTTATTATGCAGGCCAAGCGTATAAGAATAAACAATCTCTTTATGAAACAGTCTATGCCTATCAATTAAATACGAAGAAGACAAAGACAATCTATGGGAAAAAAGATCATACGTTTGGAAAACTCTTTGTCTTACAAGGTCAACTCTATGCCTATGCCTCCGATATGAAAAAATATGGCATCAATGAAACATTAAATATTTATGAAGTAAAACAAGATACCTTAACTTGTAAGTATGTGCCTGAAATTTCACACTATAGTAGTGTCATTAGTGATACGGTCCATGGTGGAAATGGGAGTTATTATACAGAATCCCAATACCTCACATTAGCGACGCAAGAAGATCATAATGTGCTTTATCAATTTGATAAGAACTTTAAGAAAAAGGAATTGTTTAATGCGCCAGGTATGGTCGCATTCTTTACAGCTTGTAAAGATAAGATTGCGCTTTGTTATCAAGATGAGCGTCATGTAGCCGAAGTCTATGAATTGAATCGCAAAGATGGAAAATTAACACGTGTATCGCATCTCAATGATGAAGCTTTAAAAGGAAAATACATTGCGAAGTGTAATCCAATTAAATACCAATCCGAAGGAATCGATTTAAAGGGTTGGGTATTGTTGCCACAAAACTTTAATCCAAAGAAAAAATATCCAGCAATCTTAGATGTTCATGGAGGGCCACGTGCGGTCTATGGAGAAACCTTCTTCCATGAAATGCAGGCATGGGCTTCCAAAGGCTATGTGGTATTCTTCACAAATATTCGTGGAAGTGATGGAAGAGGCGATGCCTTTGCGGATATCCGTGGTTTATATGGCGATATCGATTATAAGAACTTGATGGATTTCACCGATGCGGTATTAAAGAAGTATCCAAACATTGATAAAAAGAGAATGTGTGAAACCGGTGGCTCCTATGGAGGCTTTATGACAAACTGGATTATCACGCATACCAATCGCTTCTGTTGTGCCGCAAGTCAACGCAGTATCTCGAACTGGATTTCCATGTCCTTTATCAGTGATATTGGTTTATATTTTGGGCCAGACCAATGTGGGGCAAAAGATATTTATACGGATACGGAAGCATTGTGGAGACAATCGCCATTAAAATATGCGAAGAACGCAAAAACACCAACTTTGTTTATCCATAGTACAGAAGACTATCGTTGTCCATTACCCGATGGGATGCAGATGATGCAGGCGCTTGCCAACCGCAACATTGAAACACGTCTAGTCATCTTTAAGGGGGAGAACCACGAGCTCTCTAGAAGTGGAAAACCACTCCATCGTCTCAGAAGATTAAATGAGATAACAGAGTGGTTTGATAAACATACAAAATAAATCTAAGGAAGAATTAGATTATTCGTAGTCGTGAATGAATGCGTAAAAATCTAATTCTTTTTGTTTGTCATTTTCCGAAATGGTTCCAATGGTATGGGCATAGAAGATGAATTCTTCTTCGCCATCCAAATGGAATTTCTCATTACAGATGGCTTCGGTTACTGCACCAATTGCACAACCACCTAAGCCAATGGAAGTGCTCGCAAGATATAAGTTTTGCGTAATGTGTCCTGCATCGACCATCGCAACACTATGGGTATAGATGCCATAGCGCCACTCTGCACGATACGGAACCACACTATAGTAAAAGACAACGCTTGCCTTATTTGCCCATACTTGTCCTTGTAAGGAAGGTCCAATAAAGCTTGGTAAATCTTCAGCTTCTTCAATACATTCAATCTCATGGCGCATTGGTAAGTAATGATAGAAGCCACTCTTTAAGCCATCCACATATTGAATCGCAAGATAGGTTTCAAATTCATGACGCGCGCCACCACATGGAACAGTACGTAATGTCGCATACTTTTTCCCACGTGTTCCTTTTACGCCTTGTGTGCACCAAAGAAGATAAGATAGTTCGAGTAAACTAATATTTTCTTGGGTATAAACGCGATGCGACTCGCGTGTATTGATAATGTGTAAGAAATCATTGTCGATATTTAAATCTTCAAAATTAGTCGGTAAAGCGATTTGTGTTTGACACATTGGTTCTTTTACAAGAGGGGGTTGTGGTTTTTTGAGTTCTTGGTCGGTTTGGTAAGAAGGATCTTCAATGCTTGGATGCATGAATGCACGACCTTCTTTGATGCGCTGTTCAATTTCTTTTTGATCCATAAATGATGCCTCCGATAATAGATTTTTACTTAATCATTCTTATTTATATAGTAAAGAGTAGTTCCTTCGGGGACGGAATGGGTTAACCAGACACTTCCACCAATCACACTGTGATCTCCCACATAGGTATCTCCACCAAGAATGGTCGCATTTGCGTAAATGATGACATCATTCCCAATATCTGGATGACGTTTGCCACCTTTCATTGGATTTCCATTTTCATCCAGTTCAAAACTCTTTGCGCCAATGGTGACACCTTGATAAAGTTTGACGTGGTCACCTAAGTGGGCGGTTTCACCAATGACAACACCGGTTCCGTGATCAATACAGAAATAGGAACCAATCGTTGCGCCAGGATGAATATCAATACCGGTTTTAGAATGGGCATATTCGGTAAAGACACGTGGAATATAGGGCACGCCTAAATCATTTAAGACATGCGCTAAGCGATAAATCATAATCGCATAGAAGCCAGGATACGTTAGGATGACTTCGGCGCGATTAAAGGCAGCTGGATCACCAAGATAAATCGCATCGACATCGGTCAATAATACTTCCTTAATGTTTGGGAGTGCTTCTAAGTAGGCATGGACATACGCTTCAATTTCCATGTTTGGTTTTGCGTTATGAAATTGAAAAGCGACACGTAATTGATTCGCCATGTGTTCTTCTATAAAAGAAAGACAACCTTCTTGGCTATATTTTTTAAAACGATAAAACCGTGGAAACAATAAAACAATACTCGCATCGAGTAAATCAAGAATTAAATCCCGATCTGGTATTTCGTTATTTTCAGTCACTTTTTCGCAACCTATTTCATTTAATTTTGAGAGTATATCCATAGTTATTCCTTTCTATTCGTCTTGAAAAAGAGGTGTGGAAAGATAACGGTCTCCACTATCTGGTAGTAACACTACAACAACCTTTCCTTCGTTTTCTTCTTTTTGGGCAATGGCGATACCTGCTGCTAGAGCCGCACCACTAGAAATACCAACAAGAATGCCTTCTGTTTTTCCAAACATCTTTCCATATGTAAAGGCATCTTCATCATTGATAGGCATCACTTCATCATAAAGAGCGGTATCAAGTACAGTGGGGATAAAGTTTGCGCCAATGCCTTGAATCTTATGTGGACCTGCTTCCCCTTTGGATAAAAGAGGAGAAGCGCTAGGTTCTACAGCCACAAGCTGTAATTGTGGATTTTTTTCTTTCAAATATTTACCAGTACCGGTAAGGGTGCCACCTGTACCGACTCCTGCCACAAAGAAGTCGACCATCCCATCTGTATCGTTCCAAATTTCAGGTCCGGTTGTTTTATAGTGCATTTGCCAATTGGCAGGGTTATCAAATTGTCTTGGAATAAAACTATTTGGATTTTCTTTCGCAAGTTCTTCTGCCATTTCCACAGCGCCAGCCATCCCTTTTGATGCAGGCGATAAAACAATTTCTGCCCCATAAGCTTTGAGTAATTGTCTACGCTCGACGCTCATGGATTCTGGCATGACAAGAATGGCGCGATAGCCTTTTGCCTTCGCAACGGCAGCTAAACCAATACCGGTATTTCCAGAAGTTGGTTCGATGATGATGCTATCTTTGTTTAGTAATCCTTTTTCTTCCGCATCTTCAATCATCGCTTTCGCAATCCTATCTTTTACAGATCCAGTAGGATTTAAATATTCTAATTTAACGAGTAGTTTTGCGTGTAAGTGGAATGCCTCTTCGACATTTTTCGCTTCAAAAAGAGGGGTATTTCCTATTAAGTCAACAAGTGATGTGATAATCTTTGTCATTTTGATTCCTTTCTTTCCTTTTTCATTTAAGGATATTTATTAAAGATGCATAACGCCTAATCGCATCTAATTCTAAAAAACTCACCTTCTAAAAAAAGGCGAGTTTTAGTCATGTATGAGTATGATAAAAATCGCCGTATCTTACCGCATACAACAACAGATATTTGCGATTCTTGCGTCTGTTACTACGATCTTTAACATGAATTCAATATAAACCTTTCTTAAAATACCTGTCAAGAATTCGATGTGTTCCATCCTTGAATAAAAGCCATTTCTTCATTATGATTATTCATATGAAAAAAACGATATTTGGAGCTTTATTATTTGTCTTCTCTGTTGCCTTGGCAGTTGGGTTATTTTTACGTTTTGTGTTAGGTTATCCACAAGAAAAACCAGAACCAACCCCAGAGCCAACCGTAGAACCTACGCCAGAACCAACCCCAACGCCCGAGCCAACCATCGATCCAAGTGTATTTACGGATACGAATAGTTTACTTGTTGTGGCAAATAAAAAACATAAATTGCCAGAAGGCTATGAGCCAAGTGATTTGATTGATGTGAATACGGTAGGGGGTAGAGGAACCATTGCGCCTATGATGCGCCAAGAAGCTGCAGAAGCAGTAGGGAAAATGACAGAAGCCGCAAGGAATGATGGCGTGAACTTAGTCTTTAGTTCTGCTTATCGTAGTGAGAGTTACCAAAGTCAGCTCTACAATAACTATGTCGCGCAATATGGAGTTGAACGTGCTGATCGTATCAGTTCGCGTCCTGGCTATTCGGATCACCAAACAGGACTTGCCTTAGACTTTATTGAAGGAGGCGCAGCCGACTTTAATACCGCCTTTGAAGAAACAGCTTCCGGTAAGTGGCTTTATGAACATGCGCATGAATATGGATTTATTATGCGTTATCCAAAAGACAAAGAAGAAATCACTGGTTATAATTATGAGCCTTGGCATTTCCGCTACATTGGTGTGGAATATGCCACAAAGATTTATGAAGTAGATCCATTCTATTCCTTTGAAGAATACTTTGGCGTAGAAGGTGGAAGGGAATACGCAGAATAGTATGTTAAAGAATTATATCCTTTCCTTTTTATCCATCGAATTATCTAAGTTGTTGGTGATTCCGACAATCGCTATTTTCATTTTGATTTTTATCTATCCAAAAAATCCACTGCCCATTTTAAAAATTGTTTTAATTATCTTAGCGATTTGGCTTGGTGGGGTAATGGCGTATAACTACTATAAAAAATATGAATTGAAGAAGAAGTTACGCAATATTAAAAATGTGGATGAATATGATACGGCAGTGATGTTAGGGAAAAACTTTCTTGCGGAAGATCGTATGTTGGTATACCAAAACAAAGATATATTTGAAGAAAGTTATGATCATATCACACGCATTTATAAAGAAGATGGAAAAAAAGGAAATGTGAATTTGCGTTGTGTATTACAAGATAAAGAAGTTGTGATACCAACCGGGTCCCTTCTTCAAGCACAACGGACAGTTGCGTTTATGAAACGTAAAAACGATGGGATTGTATTAGAAAATATTGAACCAAGTGGAGATGGGAAACTGCATACCATTGATCAAATCAAGATAGATGCTTGATGATGTAAACTATAGATATACGTTTCAATTTTATGAGAAGGATATAAGAGGGTAAGAGCTCTTTCATAAGCGCGTAACTGATTCTGGTAACGCGTTTTTATTTCTTCAAGCGCAATCGCATCCGTTTTAAAATCAATCAGGATGATAGTATCTTTCCCGATGGCCACAAAGTCCATCGTTCCAATCATTCGTGTATTGGCTTCTACGTCTTCGACATAGAATGGATATTCTTTATGGATTTCCATTTCTAAGGCACGCTTATAAAGTTCACTTTCTCCAAAGGATAAAATGTTTAATTGTTCTTGTTTTCTTAAATGGAATGGTTTAAGGTCTTCTTCTTTCCATAAAGTATTTGGGAGTTGTTCTAAGACTTCATGGATATGCGTCCCATAAGTTGTATTACGTTCCTTAGATTCAAAATCTAAATCGGGTAAGGTATCGATTTCGTGCTCACTAGGTTTTATTAAAGAAGGATAAGTAGAAACCGTTTCTTTAAAGGTTGGTAAGATAACTGCTGCTTCTTTTGCTTGTGGGGTATAGGTTGGGGTAACAGGATAGGTTTCAATCACTTCATAGAGATCTTTTATAGGTTGTAAAGCACTTGTGATTAAGCCGGTCATCCCTTTTCGTTTATTGATATCAAAAGGGAATAAATTTTCTTTATAAGGTTGTGCATTTTTCTTTACATCCACAATATAAAGTTTTTCTTCTGGACGCGTTAAGGCAACATAGAGTAAACGTGTATATTCTTCTAAGTCTTCATAGTTTGCTTTTTGTTCGATTAAGATGCGTTGCACACTTTTACGAGTCGTACGATATTCCATCTGCATCGCTTTTAAACCTAAGAAGGCTTCATCATTTACCATCACAAAATCTTGTTTGTCTTGGTCGTGATTTTGACCTGTGCTCCATAAGAAGACAATAGGATATTGTAAACCTTTGGATTGGTGAATGGTGGTGACAGTCACAACATCATCATCTTTCCCTTTCGAGATGGCTTCACTTGATTTTTCATGTTCGGATATTTCCATCATTCCTAATAAGTCATAAAGTTGATACCCTTGTCTTTCTAGGGTAATGACTTGTTCATAAAGATAATCAAAGTTGGCGCGCTCTTTTTGGGTAGCTTGTTCAAAGAAGTGAGGATAAGAAATCAGCGCATCCAAAAAGGCCATGAGTCCTTTTTCTTTCGCAATACGTTCAAATGTTTTTAAGTCTTCAAAGATTGGATGTTGTGTTTTTTGTAAGCCTTCCAAAATGGAACCATATTGAATTTTTAATTGCGCCAATTCTTCATCTTCCATATGGTAAAGAGAAGAAGTTAATACCGAGACAAGAGGAACCTCTTCATTTGGATTCAAGATGGCTTTTAGAAGGGCAACGATGGTTAAACATAAACGCGAGCGATAGAAGCCTTCTTTTGCGTCTAAGTCATAAGGAATTCCATAAGTATCAAAGACGTAACGTAAGCTAGGTTTATCTTGGTGTGAGCGTACTAAAACCGCAATGTCTTTATAGCCATACCCTTGGGAGTTGAGGTTTTGTATTTCATAGGCGATGTAGTTTGCCTTTTCTTTTTTGGCATCCAGTTTAACTTCTTCATTTTCTGGTTCAATTAAGATTAGTTTGACGGGGTTAGGACTCTTTTCTTCTTGGTAGGCTGCACCAATGGTCACTTCATCTTCTTTGGTATAAGTATCTTCAAAACCACCAATATTCATAAGTCTTGTAAAGAGAAGATTATTCCAATCAACGATGGTTTGTTTGGAACGATAATTATGTTTTAAGACAATGGATTCTTCGTTTTGATCTTTACGAAGAGCACGCATTAGGGCTGGCTTTGCTTGACGAAAACGGTAGATGGATTGTTTGACATCACCTACACGGAATAAGGAGCCTGGCTTAGCGAGCTTTTCCAACATGGCATTTTGTAAGAGGGAAGTATCTTGGAATTCATCGACCATGACTTCTTCAAAGGTTTGGCGATATAATTTCGCAATCGCATCGTCATTTGCGGAAAGGATTTGCCATGCGTAAAATTCCATATCTGTAAAATCCATGCAGGCATCTTCTTGTTTGCGTTGTTGGAATAGATGATACGTATCTAAGGCAAGGGTAAGGAAGGCATCATTAAATAAGACGAGTTGATTTTCATCTTCAATGAGCGTTTTTGAATCATAAAGAATTTTGGTGATATCTTCAATCGCATCGTAGAATTCGGTTCTTAATTGTGTGTAAGGTTCTTTTTTCTGCATGGTTGGGATGAGGAGTTGTTCGCCAAAAGTTTTAAATGCTTCGCGATACATATCGTAATCCTTAGCTTTGAGATACGTTTCACAGTTTATAAGACGAATTCGATTTTCTTCTAAGGTTGTAAGCTTTTCTTCTTCTAGGTCTAATTGTTTCGCCGCCTTAATACATAGTTCTAATTTCTCTTTTGCGATGAGATAGAGCTCTAGATGATAGGCCATGAAGTGGGTATATAAATCATTCGGTAATTCTTTTAAGGAATGAATGGTTTGGTATTGATGGCGGGCATCCAAGAACCATTTTTCTGGATCTACACTACTGCGTGCGTGTTGTACAATTGTCGAAATAGCTTCAAATAACTTGGTATAGTCTTCACTACGCGAAGAAGTATAAAGAAGTAATTGAAGAAGCGTATTTGAATTTTCCTTATAGAAATTATTAAAGGCAGTAAGAAAAGCTTGGTATAGGAGTTGTTGTTTTTTTCCTTCGTTTAAGACATTTAAAGAAAGGGCAGGGTTTAAGCCCAATACACTGGAATACTTTTGAATGATTTTTAAACAAAAGGAATCAATCGTTGTGATATTTGCTTGGTCTAATAAAATGAGTTGTTCTTCCAGATAGGCGGAATCTTCGGTATGGTCTAATTCTTCAAGGAAGCGTAAGGCGATTCGGTTTTTCATTTCACCTGCAGCCGCTTCCGTAAAGGTGACAGCGAGAATCCGATCAATCGGCACGCGATCTATTAAACAACGTTTAATTAAGCGCTCTACTAAGACTCTTGTTTTTCCAGCACCAGCAGAGGCAGAAACCAATGTATTTTTGCCTAAATGATTGACCGCATATTCTTGTTGGGCATCCATTTTCATTGGTCTTTCCCTCCTTTCACCGTTAAAGCTTCTTCTTGTTTCACTAGAGGCATCACATCATTTTCTCCATCGTGATAACGACAAATGGAAAGATAATCGCAAAATGTACATGCTCCTTCCACAGGTGCTAAAGAAATATCGCCTTCTTCAAGATGTTCTTTAAAATATTGATATAGTTCGGTAATGCATTCTTTTACTGCAGGATAAGAATAGAGTTTCTTTGGAGAATAATAAGTTTCAAAGTCAGTATATTCTTGGCTTGGATCCACAAAGGTCCATCCAGTTAAACGCTGGTTTTTATTTTTTGCTTTTTCATAATCTTCTTTTTCAAAGGTATCTTGTAAAGAGACACCACTCTTTTTACTTAAAGAGCCCGCAAGTAATTCACTATTAGGTAGTTTAAAGGAATAGTAATAACTACCTGCTGGTATGCCTCCTTCTGCTTCATAAACAATTAAGTAGGTCAATAATTGAAGTTGTATCCCTGCTTTAACTTTTGTCTCACTTAAAGCATGTGCACTTGATTTATAATCCAAGATACGATAGTACCCATTTACTTCATCAATGCGGTCAATGATGCCATGTAAAGAAATCCCTTCAAATTGATCCGTATCAAAAGGATATTCGGTATGTACAGGTTTAAATAAATTATTCGCATCGACTTCTTTGAGGTGTTGTACGTTTTGAAGTAAAGTATTTTGAAGGCGCTGTTTGGTTAATTGAAGTTGTGCCATATCTTTTGGGTAAGTTGCTTCGAGTTCTTCAAAAGATGGATTTAATAAATCTTCAATAGTCTTATTGATTTGACTTGTATTATTTTTGATTACTTCTTCTAAGACAGAATGACTTAATGAACCAATGGTACGGGCATCATTTGCGTTAAGTAATGCAGGACGTACCTTTAAACCAGATTGTAAGAAATAAGAATAAGGACAATTAAAGTACCGCTCAATTCTTGAAATCGAACCATGAATTTTCCCATCCTTATGTAAGAAGAGTTGTTTTGAAGTAGACTTAGACAATTGGTGTTGTCGTTTGACTGGTTCGTTTGGTTTTATTAATGGCCAAGGGGTTGGACTATAAGCAGATTCTAAAAGATAGGAAGGTTGAATCTCACGCCCTTGGTAGTCATTGGTAGCACGTGAATACACTAAGTTTTCACAACTCGATGGAATCCAATCCAATAATTCCATATAGAGTTTATGTCGTTCTTGATAGGTTGGATATGATTTGATTTTTTGAATATAAGCTTCATCAAATAGACCACTACGTTTCGGAATGCCAGGATAATTTCGACCACTACAACCTACAACATAAGAGGTGTGTTGTGGAAAAGTAGGATGTGATAAATCTGTCACAACACAGAAGTCCGTTAACATAGTGGATTCTTCTACTGTGCTATTCGAGATGAACTCAAGCACAAGCGCTCCATCTGCTTCATTTTGTATATAAGGAATGGTTTGGTTTAAAATATGACGAATGGAAAGAAGGGCTTGGGTTTCATTTTCATTTATGAGGGGACTTTTTTGTAAGATTTGATAAGCCAATTGAAATAACTTGGATATATTATCTTCTTCATAAAGTGTATGGGCTTCTTGGGTAAGAGGGTGATCTTCTTTGAAGAAGGAATCCATATCAAGAAGGTGTTGATCATAATGTTGAATCTCTTCATTGGATAAGGAGATTGAGAAGGCATCTATTTTAAGGGCATCGATAAAGGAATCGACATCCTTTTGCATGCCAAAGCGAACTAGTTTCGTAAACTTCGATGGGGAAGAAGTGTAGACGGGATTGGAATAGGATGCGAAAGGGATATTGTAACGATGGAAGACTTGTTTTAGAAGGGGATATTGTTCGCTGTAATTCGTTAATATGATATTGGCTGGTTGTTTGTGGTTACAGATGTCTTGGGCAATGGCTTCTAATTCTTGACGCAAGCTCAAGGCATAATGATAACGAATAGATTTTGGGGTTTGGGTCCATTTTATCTCTTTTACATTTGGATTATTTTGAAGGAGTTCCATTAAGAAATGATGATAAAAGGGTTCAGCTTCAAAAAGAGGATAAATTGTTAAATCTTCATACTGCATTGCCTTTTTGAGAGCATCTTCTTTTTCTTTTAGGATTTCTTTTTCGATAAGTGGTAAATCATAAGCAACACGTAAGATTTCACGTAACTCTTTTTCTAGACTTGTATTTGCGGGTAAATCTTCAATTGGGATTTGATAGAGAATACAGGATCTAGTAAAAGCTAAGATTTCTTGAAGAAAAGAGGCATATTGAAACATTTCCCGGTAAATAGGGAAATTTTCTTGGTTTTGAATTAATTGATGAGAAAGGTCTAATAAGAGTTGGTTGGTTGGCTCTGATTGTGCCTTTTTTAAGAGTTGCGAAATGGTTAAAAACTGGATTTGTGTAAATCCAGAAGTACCACTTTCTTGTGCAATTTGATGCGCAATGCGCGCTTTATCTTGTGCTTGAGCAAGAATGTATTTCATGTATACAAATTGTAGCATAAGCCTATTCTCTTTGAGGGAAAGAAAGTAGACAAACGAAGAAAAAGGTATGGAGGAGTTAAAAACCCATTATGGTATGATTAGGATAGAGCTAATGTATTTATGGAAAGAAGGTGAAACAATATGAAATCGATGGTTTTACCACAACACATACGCGTTGCCTTAAGCATTGCTGCAAGAATTACAAAAGGAGAATGGACGGAGTTACAAAAACTCCCTAGCGCGAAAAGTTTAGCAGTTGAATACGAAACAACGGCAGAAACTGTGCGCAAAGCTTTTCGTGTGCTTTCAGGCGTCAACATTATTAGCCTACAAGGAGGAAGTAACTGCACTGTCCTTTCGGAATCAAAGGCAAGAGAATACTTAAAAGCAATTGAACTACGTCGTGAACAAAAAGATCTACGTAATAAGTTCCAATCCTTATTTAACGAATACGAATCCATTGGTCGACAAATGGAAGAAATAGGAAACCAATTGTTAGAAGCCTATATTAATCCTTTGCCTTCAGAAGATATCTTACCTACCTTTGAAGTCGAGGTTGCTGAATTCTCCAACAAAATTGGTAAGAGTATTAATGAGTTACGTTTTTGGCAGGAAACAGGCGTTACCGTAGCGGCTGTTAAGCGGGGACAATATACAGAAGTTTCCCCTGGCCCTTATATTCGTTTACGTGCCAATGACATCATTGTTTGTGTGGGAACACCGGATGCGAGAAATGATGTCGAGAATTATTTGAACGGAAACCAAGATATGCAATGGCGGTCTCCAGCTCGTGATAATATCGGGGTACGAGTTACTGAAAAACAATTACGCATCGTGGCCGAAGCGCTACATAGTGAGAAGAAGGACATCCGAAATATCACGATGATGTCGAAAGGTATGACAAACCATTCCTTTATGTTTACATGTAAAGGCAAGAAGTATATCTTACATATTCCTGGAGAGGGTACGGAAAACCTCATAAATCGTAAACAAGAAGAGGAAGTATACCTCAAGATTAAAAATAAAGGCTTATGTGATGACCTCATTTATATGTCTAGTAACAATGGGATTAAGATTGCGCCCTTCTTAGAAGATGTGCGTAATTGTGATCCCTATAGTAAGACCGATATCACAAAAAGTATGGCCTTATTAAGAAAACTTCATGAATTGAATATCCAAGTAGGACATGAGTTTAACTTATTTGAGCGGATTGAATTCTATGAAAAATTATGGGGGGATAAGCCATCTATTTGGGGAGATTATGAAGAAACGAAAGAATGCGTCTTTAAGTTAAGGGAATATGTGGAAGCACATCGTGATGCGTATTGTTTAGCGCATATTGATGCGGTGCCAGATAACTTCTTATTCTATAAGCGCAATGACATAGAACAATTACAATTAACCGACTGGGAATATGCGGGGATGCAGGACCCACATGTGGATATTGCGATGTTCTGTATTTACAGTATGTATAAACGTAATGAAATCGATCAGCTAATTGACCTTTATTTTGAAGGGAATTGTAGTAGGGAAACACGGATTAAGATTTACTGTTATATTGCGATTTGTGGATTACTTTGGAGTAACTGGTGTGAATACAAGTACCATTTAGGTGTCGATTATAGTGAATACGCACGCAGACAATATTTATATGCGAAGGATTACTATCTTTTAGCTACGAAAGAGATGCAGGAATTGTAAACTTGATATACGGGATTGTCGAACAAGAAAACAATTGTTATTGGAAAAAAATGTGAATCTGCATATAATTAGGTTACATACAGGATGATAGGTATCATCGGAGGGCATCATGGCTATTATAGCGATTCTTGACCTACAGCTCGATGACCGACACGATGGAAACGATTGTGTGTTCAACGGTTACCTCGAGGACTACCTTAGCCTATATGAGAAGGACCTGGATCCAATCTTAAAACAGGCGTTTTCTACAATCGAAAGCAAACATCCAGATGTTAAAGTTTGCTTCGGACTAAAGAGCGAAATCAGCAAAGATGCCATAAGTAACCAAATCATTCGGTACAAAGACGTCTTCAAATTAGAAGGAAAACCGTTAGTGTATCCTTATCTTCTCTATGGAGAAAAAGAAGGAGAGGAACGTGCTTTGTTAGTGCTTCCTTATACGGAAGCAGGACCCCTCTACGCAAAGGGTTATTACTACTGCATGACGGAACCTGGCAGTGCATTCATTGATTGTAAGAATGAAATTGTTGCGATGTCGAGCAATCAACCAGAAAAGATTGCGGAAACCTTTGAGCGTTTATTTACTGAAAAAGCGGGCGCCATTCAACGTGCACTGGATGGGGAAGTTTACAAGAACTATGACGAGTTAAAAGAAAAGGCACTTGCAGCTTCGGAAGTACAAAAAGAAGAAGCAAAAAATCTTTTACCTGACTTAGAAGATCGCAATAACGTTATCAATCAATATATTGTGAATTGGTTCTTGTTGAAGAAGATTCTTTATGTCCAATACATGGTCAATAAAGATATCTTAAACAATGTGCATGAAGGGAATATCAAAAAGCAACGCAATCAAGCAAAGCTCAATGCTGATGAAGTATCCTTCTTAAGCTACAGTGAAATGTGGCGCATGAAAAAAGAAGAAGAAAGCGAAGTTTCTAACGCATAACAAACAACAAAAAAGGAAGTAAAGAGGGCCCCAAATTTTGGGGTCTTTCTTTTGGAGATAGACAGAAGAAAAGATGTCAGTTTGGACATCTTTTCTTCTACGGTATACGAAGGAGAAGATTATAATTTGAGAGCGACGCGATAAGCAGTATGGATGGCATCAAAAATCTTACCTGCTTTAATAGCATCTCCGACAAGATAAGCTTCTTTACCATCTTCAATGAGCTCGTTGTATAATGCATCATCTGCCTTAAGGCCTAGAGCTAAGATGACAGTATCTGCCTTGAGTTCTTCTTTTCCATTTGGCCCATAGACGACAACCCCTTTGTCTTTAATTTCTTCTAGACGTGTATTGGTCATAATCTTCATGTTGGTTTTTGCAATACGCTCGCTATAAGCTAAGAAGTCAGTTGTAGCAACGCCATTCATTATCGTTGGTAACATTTCTACAAGCGTGACTTTGTGTCCTTGTTCTGCAAGGTCTAGCGCGGTTTCAGAACCAACTAAACCACCACCAACAACGACGACATTCTTGCCAACTTTTTTGAGATTATCAATTGCGGTAATTGCGTCCATAGCAATCTTTTTATCTTTTCCTGGAATGTTTGGAAGAATAGGTTTAGAGCCGGTTGCGCATACAACAGCATCATATTTCTTTAAGTCCTTCGCTGTTGCGCGTTTATGTTCGACCTTAATCCCAAGCTTTTTAATTTGTGTTTCTTGGTATGCTTGGAATGGACGAATATCCGCTTTGAATTCTGGTGCTGCTGCTTCATTGAGTAAGCCACCAAATTCTTTCTTTTCTTCAAAGAGCGTTACTTGGTGTCCACGTAAAGCAGCGACGCGTGCAGCTTCCATGCCTGCTGTACCACCACCGACAACCGCAATGTTGCGTTTGACTTCAGCCGGTTTGATTTTGAGTTCACCTTCACGAGAAATTTGTGGGTTAACGGTACAGGTGACTGCTTTGTATTGGAAGAAGGTGCGCTCTAAGCAACCTTCATTACAACGGATACATGGACGAATATCTTCTGGATGTCCAGCTTGTGCTTTCTTTGGCCATTCTGGGTCAGCCCACAGAGGTCTTCCTAAGCCAACAAAATCGCCTTGTCCGGTTTTTAAAATCTTTTCTGCATATTCAGGTAGGGTAATGGAACCAGAAGCGATAACGGGAACAGAGACATGTTTACGAACTGCTTCTGCTGCCCATGCGTTATGACAGACATTGAGTGCCATTGGGGTAACTTGATGGATCATGGTATGATGGTCGCCACCAGAAATATGGAACGCGTCAATGCCATCTTTCTCTAACACTTTCGCAAGTTCAATGGTATCTTCAATTGGGAATCCATCTGGTTCATAGTCGGTACCAGAAAGACGAATGGTTACCGCAAAATCTGGTCCAACTTTCTTACGAACATCTTGGACAATTTCACGATAGATACGCATCCGATTCTCTAGACTTCCGCCATATAAATCGGTACGATGGTTGGTGGTAGGTGAGAAGAAATTAGTTAAGAGATATCCATGCGCCCCATGAATTTCTACAATTTCGAAACCTGCCGTTTTTGCACGTAAGGCAGCATCGCCAAATTTACTTACAATTTCTTTGATTTCAGGAATCGTCAATTCTTGTGGTACTGCTTGTACGCCAACACGATCCCATAGCATGGGCCAAGGAATTGCGCTTGGGCCAACAATAGGCTGGGTACCTAAGAATTTTTGACGACCACAGTGTTCAATTTGAATCGCAGGTACAGCACCATTTTCTTTGATGACTTCCGCTAGCCAAGCTAATCCTGGAATGTCTTCGTCAGTATTAA
This sequence comes from Solobacterium sp., assembly GCA_017941735.1. Lineage (GTDB taxonomy): Bacteria > Bacillota_I > Bacilli_A > Erysipelotrichales > Erysipelotrichaceae > Bulleidia. Next base: position 31,112 of record JAGAVW010000030.1, read on the forward strand.
TTCCTAAATGACAATGGGCAGATTTTGAACCGATGTCATCCACATAGGCATACTCAACGATAATAGCGCCAGCTCCACCCGCTGCTTGATCGGCATAATAGCGAATGGCACGTTCGGAAACGGTACCGTCCATGTTGTTCATGCCGGAAGATTGGGGTGCCTTAAGAATACGATTCTTCAGCGTAACATTATGAATTTTTGCTGGAGAGAAGAGAGTTGGAAACTTTTGTGTCATATTCGACATCCTCCTTGACTAAAATATAATTATTTGCGAAAAAATGAACAATATCATATGATACAGAAAAGAAGAATATGGAAAATAATACAATTAGTTTTATTTTGTCATCGAATTTAAAGCGGTGGAGAGAGAAGATTCTCTTCGCATTTGGGAGTGGAAAAAGCTATCCAAGTGGCTATGTTTTTAGCAATTCTGGAGAAGTGGGACCCTTTACCTATTATTTATTAGATGGCGTCGTGAAGGTTTATACACGCAATCCCAATGGATATAATCGCTTAGTTGGTTATCATCAAAAAGATACGATTTTTGCGTTGGATTGTTGTCGTGGAAGTGAAATTGCGACGGTATCAACCGAAGCAGTCACCTCATGCCAAGTTATTAAGATTACCGCAGAAGAATTAAAAGAATTCTGTCAAAAAGAACCAGAATTTTGTTATGAATTTATGTTGTTTGAACAAGATGTCTTGCGTTTGATGTGCTATAACGCGGAAATTCAAACAAGTGCAACGGTCACATCACGCCTAGCGTCCTTTCTTTTATTATTCATGCAAAGTGAAGAATATAGACGTTTAGGGCATATCAACTTATCGCAAGATAACATTGCCTCGATTGTGAATGCTTCACGTATCCAAGTTGCGCGCGTCCAAGAAAAAATGCAAGACGAGGGAATGATTAAGATTGGAAGAAAAAAATTATGGGTTCTGAATCGTGCGCGACTGAAATATTTTAGTGAGAATGCGCATTTAAATATATGAGATGGAGCCTCCATTGTGTTATAATTTTTATCGCAATGAACAAGGAGAATAACTAAATGTATCGTAGGTCTTCGGACTGGTGGTTTTGGATCTTTTTATTCCTAATCTTTGGCGGCAGTAGTGTGCTTCCGTTATTTTTCATACTTGGTATCGTATTTTTAATCATGCATTATGCAGTACGCTCGAGTACGCAAAGTTTTAATGCAAGACAAAGAGCGAATAGTTATGGCTATTATGAGCGTAAACAAGGTAATACCCATACCGCTTCCGATTTAGCAAAAATCAATGTCTATCTCCGGAAATACTTCCGTGCCAATAAGACGTTATCTATGCCTAATGACTTGGAACTTGTTTTACGTACACAACAATATAGTTCTTTAACAAGTTTGGATGTTTATCGTAACAATGTACGCTTAGGTTCTTTGAATGAATTCCGTAATCGTTATGGGGAATTGTATGCGTCGATGTTTGATACTTTACTTGCGATGGCAAAGAATTCCTATGAAACGGAAGGGCCAGTTGTGGTCGATGCGGAATATGCGGATGTGAAAGATAAGAAGCAAGAAGCAGCAAAGAAAGAAGAAAAAGCTACCAACCGCAAACAAGAAAAGCCAGGGGCGCAATTCTTTATGGATAAAATCAATAGTCTCAATGACGATATCCCAGATACGGATATTTCAAACGGGCTCTATGAAACTTGCGCATTATTGAAACAAGTTCAAATCCTAGAAGAAAAGTTCCCAGATAGTACAAATAAGATGAATAAAATGTATGAGTATTATTTACCATACTTAATTAAGATTTTGAGCCAATATTCTAATTTACAAAACGTAAAGAGTGATGTGAATTATGAAAAGAATGTAGAGAAGTTAAAAGGAACTGTACACTCCATCAATGAAGCTCTTAACACCATCATTCCAAGTATGAGTGATACAGACTTCACAAATCTTTCTGTGGATATGGCAACACTAGAAGCACTATTACAAAAAGACGGATTAACCGGTGGTATGCAAGAAAAACTAGGACAATCTAGTAAGGAGTAGGGACGTGAATCGCGATAAAAAACATGAAGAAAAAGAACGGTTAATGGAAGAAGTTTTAAACAAAGATCGTTCTTACAAAATGGACCCCAAAGATGCGGTCGAGTTATCGTTCAAAACAAAAGAAAATGTAGAAGATATTGCGGATACGATGAAGCGCTCCGATGAAGCGCTGGATTCATTAAAAGCAATTCTTGAAAAACAACAAAAAGATTTAGAGAATCTTGGTTTTTTAAATGCGGAAAACCAAACGGACATGGATAAGTTGCAACAAGAATTAGAAGCAGAATACAATATTCATAAAGAAGCAGAAACCGTTGCCTTAAAAGAAGTAGACGCACAAGTGTTTGATGAAATCAAAAAAGAAGTACAAACACGTGTGGTAATAGAAGAAGAAACCTTACAAGACTTAGTCACTGCTTTCCGTCGTCCTTTTGTGATGGGCGAAAATAAAGGGCAAGCAAAGAATGTCATCATTGTGACAGGACCAAGAGGTTCGAATCGTCATGCGAGTATTGCGGCGATTGCGCGTAGCATGTATGAGCGTCAAATCTTTGTGAGTGATGAAGTATATACCATTGATATGAGTCTTTATCAAAGTAACTCGCAAGAACAAATTTTCTTACAAGACTTATATTCCGTATTAAATGGGAAAGGTTCGGTCATTGTCTTTGAGAACTTTGAAGTAGGATTCCCTTCCTATTTGCGTATGTTAGATGATTTGGCATGTGATGGAAAAGTCACCCTCAACAAACGTTATGTCTTAAACAAGGGTGTGCTTGTGGAAAACCAAACCGGTTTAGTCAAAGATGCGATTGATTCTTTCTATGCGGAAGGTAAATATTTCATCTTCTTAACAACCAAAGGAACCTCCTCTGCACAAGATGCGTTTGGGGCAGACTTCTTATACCATGTATTAGATGTTGTAAAGTTTAATAAATTGGATGAAGAGCGCACGAAGAAGGTACTTGATTTAGAGCTTGAAAAACTAAAAGAAAAAGCGAAACAAAATCTCAAACTCAATGTGCAATATGATGATGCGATTCGTGATTGGTTGATGCAACACTTTGATAAGACAAGTGGGACAGATTCCATTTCAGAATTGATGAATGATTTCTATATTTCCATCAGTCAAAAAGTATTAGATCAAGATGTTCCTGAAAATGCGGATTGTGTATTGAAGGTAGAAGAAGATACACCAGTCGCAATGATTGGGGCAGGTAGTGTAAAGTTATCTCGCACAAAGACAAGCCAAGAAGAAATTGAAGCAATCAATGCGGAACTCAATGATGTTGTTGGCTTAGATATGGTCAAAGATTATATTAAGTCGTTACAAAGTCATATACATATGCAGGCGATTCGTCGTGAACAAGGAATGAAGACCAGTGACGTATCGAAGCATATGATTTTTACAGGGAATCCTGGTACAGGTAAAACAACGATTGCGCGTTTAATCTCTCGTTATATGAAAGCGATTGGTGCCTTAACACGTGGCCAACTTGTGGAAGTAACACGTGCTGATTTAGTTGCGCAATATGTTGGACAAACTGCACCATTAACGATGAATGTCATTAAGTCTGCTTTAGGCGGTGTCCTTTTCATCGATGAAGCCTATAGCTTATATCGTGGGAAAGATGATGCCTTTGGCTTAGAATGTATCGATACGATTGTTAAGGCAATGGAAGACCACCGCGATGATTTGATTATTATTTTGGCAGGCTATCGAAAAGAGATGGCAGTCTTCTTAGAAAGTAACTCAGGTTTAAAATCACGTTTCCCAAATATCATAGATTTCCCAGATTATACTGGTTTAGAATTACGTAAGATTGCGGAAATTCAAGCCAAGAGTAAGGGCTATGTGATTGCGGATGATGTGAAAGATAAATTGGAAGAATACTTCAACAAAGTACAATCCATCAATGCCGCAGAAGCAGGAAATGGTCGTCTATCCCGTAATGTGGTGGAAGACGCAATCCTTGCGCAATCAGAACGCATTGTGGCAAATAAAGATGAGCCAATGGATGTATTAAAACTTGAAGACTTTGATTTCACAATTAAAGTAAAGCCACCAGGTGAGTAAATATAAAATCTTTTCCAAAATGGAAAAGATTTTTCTTAGAGAATAGAGATTATAAGGAGGAACAATGAAAGTTACAGAAGATATTTATTATGTTGGTGTGAATGATCACCAAATTGATTTATTTGAAGCCCAATACGAAGTACCACTTGGGATGGCTTATAATTCTTATCTCATCGTTGATGAGAAGATTGCGCTTACCGATACCGTTGAAGAAAACTTCAAAGAAGAATGGTTAAAAAATATACAAGACATTTTACAAGAACGTACGCCTGATTATTTAATCCTTCATCATATGGAACCAGATCATTCTTCGAGTTTAGAGCGTTTCTTTGAAGTCTATCCAAATACAACAGCCGTATTATCTCAACAAGCGTTTAATCTATTAAAACAGTTTTATCCTTCTTTAGAAAACATCCAAACCCAAATCATAAAAGATGGAGATACACTATCGCTTGGGAAACATGAACTTTCTTTTGTGAGTGCACCGATGGTCCATTGGCCAGAAGTCATGATGAGCTATGATGCGAAAGATAAGGTATTATTTAGTGCCGATGCCTTTGGGAAGTTTGGGGCTAATGATGTGGAAGATCCAGAAGGGTGGACATGTGAAGCACGTCGTTACTATTTTGGGATTGTTGGAAAACATGGGACGCAAGTCCAAGCGCTTCTTAAAAAATTAGAAGGAAAAGAAGTGGAATGTATTTGTTCGCTACATGGACCGGTGCTAAAGGAAGAAGTAAAGGAAGCGATGCGTTTGTATCAAGTGTGGTCAAGCTATGAAGCAGAGGAAGAAGGAATCTTTATTGCCTATGCCTCTATTTATGGTCATACCAAAGAAGCTGCAGAAGCACTGCAAAAAATGTTAAATGAAAAAGGTTATACAAATGTAATAATCGCAGATCTTTGTCGGGAAGATATTTATGAGTGTGTAGAAAATGCTTTCCGTTATAGCAAGATGGTTTTAGCAAGTGTGACATATGATACAAAAGTGTTTACCCCAATGCGTGAGTTTATTGAACATCTCGTTCATCGTAATTACCAAAAACGTACACTTGGCATCATTGAAAACGGCTCGTGGGGACCACAAGCCGCTAAAGGTATGAAAGAAATGTTCGAAACAAGTAAAGAAATAAATTGGGTCGAACCAGTTGTTACTATCAAAGGGAAAATGACGGAGGCAAATTATTCCTCTTTAGAAGAACTTGCATCGTCATTACTTTGACGTATTAAGTTTTTAATGGAAGTGTAATCTTCCGGTACTAATTTCAAACTCATGTTGGCAAATTCTTGTACAGATTGTTTGCAACCACCCTGTACCCATTTACAGAAAATGAAAATAAGACCAGCATTAAAAAATCTAATTTCAAGCGTTCTTCGGTGGAGAGCGCTTCTTTTTGATGGGTATATAAGTAAACCTTTTCATAAGATCCAAAACTGGAAGTTAATAAATAATTGGATAAGGAATTGACGTGGTTTTCGCCAAGGAGTGCTTGGAAATAGGTTTTGTGGTCATACACAAATTGGATGAGTTGTGGATAGAGCGCAGCCCAGTTAGAGCCGTTATATTGTTTGAAAATAACATTGTCGATATAGTCTTTGATGTAGCTGTTTGCGAGATCATATTTATCTTTGAAATATTTGTAGAAGGTGCCACGTGAGATGTCAGCGCGGTCTAACACATTTTGAACCGTAATTTGTTCGAATGGTTTTTCAAGCACCAAATCATACATGGCTTCTATTAAGATTTTTCTTGCGTTCATAATACTAAACTCCTATATATATACATATAATAATATACACGCATAAATTTGTGTATAGATTTTAATTTTAATTTAGTGTCTATGATAAACATACGATATTTAGTAAAATAAGTATCGTTACAGAGAATGCCTAGTTTCTTGATTTCGTAGCCTTAGTTGGCACCCTGTTTGCCGAAATAGTTTCTAGCATTCTCGTATTGGAGGAATTATGAGCGTAGAAAGAGTTTGTCAATATTTAAAAGAGGTTAAGACCTATTACCTCGCTACAGTGGATGGGGATGAACCACGGGTTCGCCCATTTGGAACCGCACACTTGTTTGAAGGGAAGTTATACATTCAAACCGGGAAAGGAAAAGATGTCTTTAAACAAATTGAAAAGAATCCAAAAGTAGAAATCTGTGCATACAAGGATGGAGGTTGGCTACGTGTACGTGGCACATTAGTCGATGATAATCGTGTAGAGCCAAAGGTCAGTTTACTTGATGCATATCCAAGTTTAAAAGAAATGTATGAGCCAGATGATAATACCCGTGTGTTATATCTCAAAGATGCAACCGCAACCTTCTATAGTTTTGTGGCAGCACCTGAAACAGTTACATTCTAAAATGGTCTTCGGACCATTTTTTTCTTTTTGTATCATATAATGAAGTAGGAAGGAATCATTAAGATGAAAACAAAATACTTAAATGAAATTCGCAATGCCTTGGCATTTTATCCACTCGACTTACAAGAAGAAATAATGCAATGGTTTCTCAAAAAGTTTGAGGAAGGCTATGCGCAAGGACTCAAGGATTCTGAAATCATCGAACGACTTGGTCCAGTGGATGAAGCCCTCATCCAAATTGAAGAACGTATCGCAAATGGCCAATGGAATAAAAGTGGTCGCACAGAAATAAACATGGATTCCTTAGAACATGGATTGCGTAATTTAGGATCTGTAATTGGGAATGTCTTACAAGGTACCGTAGATGTGGTCAATCAAGCCATCAATCGGGTTGAAGAAGTCGCAAACACAAAACCTAGTATTCCAACTGTCGATGAAGTTTCTTCCGAAGTGCTTGAAGGCATGAAGGACACACTTGAAGTACATTGTGTTGGCACCATTACAGATATTGTTTTTTATCCAGGTGGTAACCAAGCTCTTTATACCTTCACCACAAAGACCGCAAGTGGACAAGGCAAATCGCTAATACAAGTTGAAGAAAATGAAACAGAAACAAAGTTACATATCACAAAAGGAGAAGGTGTATTTGGTAGTTCCAATCTGCTTGAAGTATATGTACCGCAAAATGTAAAGAACATCGATGTATTACATACAGGTGGAAATGTGACAATTAAAGAGTTTGAATTATCTACGCTTCAAATTAATTCGACAAGTGGAAACTTGAACTTAGAAAGCTTATTAATGGATAAGATTCAACTTAAAAGTATTACCGGTGCCATTAACGTAACGGGTGTAAAGGCACGCCTTGAAGCTAAAACAGTATCTGGAAATATCCGTGTTCAAAAACATATAGATGGCGTCTTATCTTTACAAAGCACATCTGGAAATATTCATGTGGAGAACTTTAGTGAGGTGCCCAAATGTATTCTAGAAAATGTGAGTGGGAATCTGTTCTGTAATCTCTATAATGAAAACTATTCTGCCTATATTGAGACAGAAAGTGGGAACTTTAAAAACCTAACCAAATTAACAGGTTATGCGCAAAATCAAGGAAAATGGATTCTTGGGCAAGGGGAAGGTGTTTTAAAACTCACAACGGTGACAGGAAATATTCAATTAAAAACACATCAATAAAGTTCGGTGTTGAGATACCATATTTGGGAACCGGCCTCTGGTTCCTTTTCATTTGGCTGGAATGAGAAATATAGCGCTAATTCTTTTAAACGAAGTTGTCCAAGGCGAATGGGCTGGTCAAAGAGATAGAAGGTAGCACTGTAGTATCGATCAAATAACGCATCTTGGCTTTCTTTTGTATAAGCAGGATTCAATAGTTGTGTATAAAGACTAAAGGAGACATCGAGATTGACTTTGTTTATATCTAATTCGCCGGATTGGAAATACTTTTGGTTAAATTCATTCACGGTCATAAAGGTTTCATGAAAGCCTTCATAGGCATTTGAACCTTCTGGTTGCACTTTGTATCCACTGATGCGAGCAGCATAGACATCGCCATACGCTTTTACAAAATCTTCCCAAGAATCGCCTACCCCAATGCCTCGTGTTGTCTTGTATTGGGAATTGGTGGAATTCAAAATTGAATAATAGTATTGGTTTGTGAATTGAGGAAAGATCCTTTCCCCACTACTCGGATCATGAAGGGCATAATCCTCCACACTTAAATAATGTTCTGGGGGTGGGGTTTGTCTTAAAAATAAAATGGAATGGTTTAAGACAAGCATAATTAAAGCCGCAAGAATGAGGATTCCAATTTGGATGAAATGACGCTTTGTAAAAAAGTTTTTTATTTTCATGAATTCATTATGCCATTTCTCTTGCAATAAAAAAAGAAGGTGATATAATGAGAACGATTCTCAATAAGGAGGAGTCATGAATCGACGTTCAACACATCAAAAAGAGATTATTTATAACATCATCCAAGGCAAAGGGAATCATATGACCGCTGAGGAAGTGTTACAAAAAGCAAAAGAGATTGATGACAAAATTGGTTTAGCAACCGTCTATCGTAATCTCAATTTGTTATGCGAACAGGGACGCATCCAAAAGGTGACAGGTGAAAACTATAATCTTTTCGATGGGAATGCGGAACCTCATGATCACTTTAGATGTGTGGAATGTGGTTACTTGGTCGATGTGCCTTCCGTTGCCAATCAAACGATTGATAAGAAAGTCGCAAAGGCCATTCGCGGAACGATTCTACATCACTCCATCCTATATGAGGGAGTTTGTGAAGAATGCCAAAGGAGGCAAAAGGAGAAATCATGGAATTAAAAGGATCAAAGACAGAGAAAAATTTAGAAGCTGCATTTGCGGGCGAATCAATGGCACGCAATAAGTACACTTACTTCGCAGAAAAAGCACGTGAAGAAGGGTATGAACAAATCGCTAACATTTTCTTAGAGACAGCACGCAACGAACAAGAACATGCGAAACAATGGTTCAAAGCATTATGTGGTGGTGAAATCCCTACAACTGCTGAAAACTTACAAGCTGGCATCGATGGGGAAAACGGTGAATGGACAGACATGTATGTATATATGGCAAATGATGCACGTGAAGAAGGCTTCACAAAGATTGCGGCACAAATGGATTTAGTCGCAAAAGTTGAAAAAGAACACGAAGAACGTTACCAAAAACTATTAGATGACCTCAAAGCAGAAAAAACATTCGAAAAAGAAGAAGAAGTTGTATGGCAATGTGGCATTTGTGGTTACACTGTAACTGCTAAGAAGGCACCAAAGATGTGTCCACTTTGTGGATATGATGGAAGTGTCTTCGAAATTAAGAAAACAAACTTCTAAAACACAAAAACTCCCGCACACACGGGAGTTTTTAAATGACAATTTCTTATATGGTATAATCTAATTGCATTTTAATTGTAAAAAGAGGTGTCTTTTATGAAAAATAAAATGTTAAAAAAGTTATTTATACCATTTACAGCATTTGTTTTATTGTTGTCTAATTATCATATCATTGAGGCCACAGATACAATCGGCGCAGAAAATGCACCAGAAGAAAATGTCCAAATCAATACGACAGAAACAAATACTTCTTCTGAAGTAGATTCTGGTTTCGTTTCAGTGGGGGAAGAATCATATACAGAATCCATCGATATAGAAGCGGATAAAGATACAAAGCAAACAAACCCAAATGATAATCTTCTAGAAGAAACGAATGGAAATGAAACGATTGTTGTTGAGAGTGCAGAGTCTATCGATAACACACTTTATGCAGAAGATACAGACACAAGAGAAGACTGGCTTCATTATTCGATTGATTTAGTATGGGATATTGCAGATGTAGATCAAAAGTATAATCAATCCGTAGTTGTGACAAACAATACTGCAATATTACAACCTACTTATACATTAACCGTACAAACCTCATCAGTTATTTATGCACCTGGTCAAATGGAAATTCGCATTCCCCGTGCATTATTTACAAAGCGCACCTACGATGTGAATAATGGTGGAGAGACCGTTGTCTATCCAGAGCCTAATATCAATCCCGTGGAATGTAGTGCACCTAAATATCCAGAGGTGAATGAAACCTATAGTTTTAGTTATCAAATCGATGAAGAAACAAATGAATTGGTATTTATTAATAACAAAACCATCCCGGCGGGTACCAATGAAACAATTCAAGTTCGGTATAATTTTCGTCCAAGTACAATTATAGACTTGTCCGTTGGTTCCTTGCAGGCAAAAGCCGTCGCAACACCAACCGAATATCCAGACGAGAGATTAGAAAAGACCTCTCCTACAATTACCTATAAAGTTGATACAGGTTTTTCTACAATTGAAGAAACTGCATCAAATCGTGCTTTTGAAGAAGTCGTCATTAAGGATGGCTATCGCTATTATCGTGTAAATACCTATACCTACCCTAGAGGTTGCCAGCCCTATATTATTACACCTGCTTTTGATTTTGATGGTACAGGTGGTGAAATTGTTGGACCTCGTGAAAATATGGAAAGTGGCACAACCATGAGTGCAGAAGAGGCAGCAGAATACTATAAAAGAGTTTCATATATTATCCAAGGGGATGTTGGAAGCACAATGGAAGGTTCTCCTACGGATGACAAACAAAACATGGAAGTCTATGTTCGATATCCTGAAACAGGTGAGGTAACGGAAGATCGTTTAAATTTAACTTTTAATCTTATTGGGAATGATCCAGATGATCATACACCTCCAGCTGATATGAATGACTATGTATCTAGAACAATACCATTCAAGAATACATGGGCACGTTATCCAGATAAACCAATTGGAGAATGGTTAAAGACACCAATTGGACAAGAACGTACGCGTGCAGATTTTACCTATACATTACCGTCAAGGGATGCATCTAAACAATATGTATATGGCGCTTCTCGTTATTTGATTGGTGTACAATCTGAATCCGTTTTCCCAATTACAACAGAAGAAGGGACCCTTGTAATAACCGATACAGGATTAGAACCATTGAATGGTGCTCCAGATATCGATTATGAATTCTCATTTGTATCATTACCAATTTTGAAAAGTGGGGCAATACGCATTTTTGATGAAACGACTATGACTTCTTATGCGACCGATCATTGGTTTGATAATTTAAAGGTAGAAGCATATGACGGATCTAGTTGGCAAATTATTTATGAAGGAGACGGGACAGGATTCCCTAATGGGGATAATGTATTGACCACCGATATCGCAAAATGGAATGGGCATGGTTTCACACAGGTTCGCGCTACTTTTACAGGTGTTAAAAAAGGTGCAATGGCGGCAAGAGAAGAATTGATGGAATTATATGCACATGCGATTAATCCAACTAAAGAATACTTACAGCGACAAGAATTAGATCAATATCGTAACTGGATGACTATTGGCATCTATGATAGTGATGAAACAAATCGTTTATCTGTTCGAGACTGGGCAGATTTAACATTGAAGCCAACCCAAACATCTGGTTCGGCGTCTTTATTAAAGTCAACAACCATCGAAGAATCAGATACAGTCAATGAACAAGCCGTTGTTGGGTTTCGAATTTCTGGTGAATATCATTATCAACTTGTAAATATGGGGACAAGTATAAGTTCACCAGCATATATTCTTATGGCAAAAGATGCCTATAAGGTAATGCAATCAGCACCTGAATTTTTTGAAGAGGAACCGACTTTTGAAGATATTGATGCATTAATTACATATGACTTATTGCCAGAAGGATATACGTTTAAAGAAGTCGTTGATGGTAATGCTGGTAGTCAAAAGAATCAGGTTTCTACGATGTATTATTATACGGATTTAGAAGATGACAGTAATCTAACTGAAGTTGTGGATGTAATTGATAATTATAAAGGTACCAATCGCCAGTTAGTTATCTTTAGGCAAGATTTAACGCAAGCAAAAGAGGAATTGCATGAAAAAAATCCAGAGACGGCCATTCTTTATATGACGAGCCAAATCCATTATACTGCAACAATTCCATGGGATGACTTAATCTATTTCCAACATGAAAGAAACCTCGTAACGCAAATGCGTAGTGATGGAAAAGAAATCTATGGTGCATATCCAGATGATGGCACCCCAAATAAAACAAGTTCCAATTTATCCGTTTTTGAAGAAGCGCTGGATGAAAATGGCAACCCAGCCTTTAGAGATATCAATGGAGATGGAGACACCACAACACCAACGAATGTTTATGCCTATGTGACGGTATCCCCAAATGTGGTGCAAAGTGCTTCGACGGGTATCAATAAACATATTAAAGGAGATGGTGGAAGGTGGACGGATCTCGATAAAACAGATATTAATCGTAGATATCAATATCGTGTACGTGTTGCGAATGGAGATTCCACTTATGTAAAAGACTTAATTATCTATGACACGCTTGAAGATGCGGCAAATACGGAACTAGCAAGTGGGGAAGTAACATGGAAAGGGATATTCCATAGTGTAGATATATCCAATTTACGTGCACAAGGTTATGACCCTATTGTCTATTATTCAACCGCTGATGTTGCTGATTTAGATTACAATATTGTAACGGGAAGAGAAGATGAAATCTGGATTGATGATCCATTGATTTGGTCAACTGAACTACCAGAGAATCTTGAAGACGTTACTGCAGTAGCTGTAGATATTCGCAAAATGGCAGATGGGAGTGAAGCGATTCTACAACCAAATTCAGGTGTTCAGTTTATTATCAATATGACAGCACCACCCGAATATCCAACTTTATATAATCCAGAAATGATTTATGCGATTAATCGCCCTGCTTATCATAGTTATCAATATGTGGCATATCAATCAGATGGAGAATATTTCACGGATATTGGAAGGCGTGTGAAGATTTATTTGGAACCAGCTGGAACCATCACTGTGAAAAAGACAAGTGAAGAAGGTGAAACACCTGCAGATACAAAATTTGTAGTAACGGGTCCAGATGGATTCGAAGAAAGTTTTGTCTATGCAGATATGATAGATGGTGTTTATGAAATCAAACCATTAAAAATGGGGGATTATACCATCGTTGAATATTTAAATGGTGAAGAACATAGTTGGAAAGTAAATGTTGATGGAGCATCTAATGTAACATCCGTTTACGAAGATGGGAAAATTGTAACGTCAGCTGAGACCTCTTTGGAATCTGGCGGTGATAATAATGTTATTGAAATAACAAATCATTACTATGGTGGTACAGTGGAAGTTAAAGTGAAAAAGACATGGGAAGACAATCAAGATGAAGATGGTTCACGCCCAGACTTTGTTACAATTCAATTATTGGCTGATGGAGAAGTAGTACAAACTCAAAGAATCACAGCCGATGATAATTGGGAGTATGTATTTAAAGAATTACCTAAATACAACGAACAAGTAGAAATCAATTATACAGTTGAAGAAGAACTGCCAGCGGGCTATACAAAAGAGATAAAAGGAAATGCTATGGATGGGTATGAAATTGTTAATTCACACACACCAGAGCCAACTCCAACCCCTACTCCAGATTCAACTCCAACTCCAACTCCAACCCCTACTCCAGATTCAACTCCAACTCCAACTCCAACCCCTACTCCAGATTCAACTCCAACTCCAACCCCAATAGTGACGCCTACACCTTCTGTTACCCCAACCCCTAAAGTTACAAAGAAAACAACTCCAGGTGTACCAACTCCATATACAGCAGACGATTTTAATCGAACGATTTGGCTAAGTATGTTAATTAGCGCAATTGTGGTGGCTGTGAGTTTGTCACGCGCTCTTCTTAAAATAAATAGAGATTAACGGAGCTATTAAATAAACATAGTTTTACATTTTACCGACCACGGTTAATTTAATAGCTCCACAAAAAACTCCCAAATGGGAGTTTTTCTTTTATCAATAAAAAAAGGCCGATGCCTTTTCCTAAATTGAAAATACTATTTTAAAGTTGCGATTGCGTAAACTTGATTTGGTTCTAAAGATAGCTTCGCAAGCTTTTGGTTCATATCCATCGAACTATCTACGGTTTCATAAGCAACATCTTTCCATGTCTTATCTACGTTATGGGCAGCTAAGAAATCATCAACCGCAACCGACAATAAGTCATTATAGACAAGATATTGTTTACTAGAATGATCGTCCAAATAATTCCAACCAGCAATATAATCACTGTCTTTTGGAAGTGCATCTTTATATAAAACAATATAGTTCTTTGCCTCATGACCAACTTCTTCGTTACTGATAGTAGAACCTAAATAAGTATTTTCATTTTCGTCTTTATACAACAAAACAATGTTTTTGAAGATATCAAGACTTTCATCAAAACGTACTACTTTTTCCATTTTTCTTTACCTCCGTTTATGCATTATGTGCTTGTTTCAAGGGCATTTCAAGGCTTTTGCAAAAAGTAATCGCTATCATTTGAAAAAAGTTTGTATGTATGCGCATTCATCGCATTAAAGCGCATCTTGGACTTTGTTATAATACTAGTACATAAGAAAAGAGGGAACGATGTTTAAAGATACGATTGTTGCAATCGCAACCGGCGCAAGTGAAGGTGCCATCTCGATTGTGCGTTTGAGTGGAGAAGATGCCATTGCGATTGTGAATGATTTATTTGATAAAAATATCTTAGAAGAAAAAGGCTATACGATTCACTATGGAACCATTCTAGAGGAAGGAAAACCAGTGGATGAAGTTTTAGTGAATCTCTTTCGTGCACCTAAATCTTATACAGGTGAAGACATGGTAGAAATCAATTGTCATGGTGGACATTATGTGACACGTAAAGTATTAAGCTTGTGTTTAGGAAAAGGGGCACGGATGGCACGCAATGGAGAATTTACGGAGCGTGCATATCTTAATGGGCATTTAGATTTAGCCCAAGCGGAAAGTGTGAATGATTTAATTCGTGCGCAAGATGACATCAATGCGACAAGTGCCATCTATTCCTTAAAAGGAAGTGTAAAAGAATTATTAGATCCTTTAACGGAAGACTTAACGCAAATCTTAAGTCAGATTGAAGTGAATATTGATTATCCAGAATACGATGATGTGAAGCAATTAACAGAAGAAGAGATTCTACCAAAAGCCAAAGAGTGGTTAAGTCGCATTGAAGAAATCATCAATGAGGCAAAACAAGCGGTCTTTATTCGTGGTGGAATTAAGACAGCCATTGTTGGAAAACCAAATGTTGGAAAGTCTTCACTTTTAAATGCGTTATTAGAAGAAGATAAAGCAATCGTCACAGAGATTGCGGGAACAACACGTGACTTAGTAGAAGGAACGGTGCGCATTGGGAATGTGACATTGAACCTTGTCGATACTGCTGGTATTCACGAATCCGAAGATCGCATTGAACAAATGGGCATTGCCCGTTCTATTCAAGCGATTGAAAAAGCACAACTCATTCTTTTGGTTTTAGATGCAGCAAGCGAATTAGATGAACAAGACCAAGAATTATTAGAGAAAACAAAAGACAAAGATCGTATCCTCATCTACAACAAAAAAGACCAAAAAGAATTACCAGATACGATTGCGGTATCTGCACTAAATCATGATATAAAGGCACTAAAGGATGCGATTGAACAAAAATACCAAGAAGAAATTCGTATCGCTTCTTCAAGTACCTTAAATAATGAGCGCCAGATTGGCTTAGCCTTAGAAGCCAAAGGTGCAATGCAGGATGCGATTGCTTCTTTAGAAGCAGGGGCAGAACTCGATCTTGTGACGATTGACTTACAAAAAGCATATTATGCATTAAAAGAAATTACAGGAGAAGTCAGTAAAGAGGATTTCTTAGAAGAAGTCTTCTCACGCTTCTGTTTGGGGAAATAATATGAACTTTATCGATTCGCACGCACATATTTTTTCAGAAGAATTTAATGAGGATTTTGAAGATGTTTTAAGGCGCGCAAAAAAGAATGGTGTAACGCGCATCATGATTATCACAACGGAAAAAGAAGAAGCTTATCGGGCGATGGACTTTGCGCAAAAAGATCCCTATCACTATCAAGTAGCCTATGGCATACATCCAGAATACATCCGTGATTTTACAGAAGAAAAGTTTAGAGACTTTGAAGAGATAGTCCGACTAGACGCAATTACAGCGGTGGGGGAAATTGGTTTGGATTACCATTGGGAAAAAGAAATGAAAGAGGAACAAAAAGAACTCTTCATACGTCAAATCGAAGTGGCGAATCGCCTTAACAAACCCATCCTCGTACATAGTCGCGATGCCATGCAAGATACCTTTGATGTGATGAAGGCGCATCCTAGTAGAGGTTTATTACACTGTTTTCCAGGAAGTATTGAAATGGCACATGCATTTACGAAGCTTGGTTATTATATTGCCTTAGGTGGGGCGATTACTTTTAAGAATGCAAGGCATTCAGTTGATGTATGTAAGGGCGTGGATTTGAACTATTTATTAAGTGAAACAGATTGTCCATATATGGCACCAGTACCACACCGTGGCCATCGTAATGAGCCTTCCTATATTCCAGATATCGTAAAGGTGTTTGCGGAAGTACGTGGGATATCCATAGAAGAAATGGCGAAGACAATTGAAGAAAATTACGCTCGTTTTTTAGGAGAAGAAAATGCGACGCATTAAAGAAGTGATAGTTGTGGAAGGCAAACATGATACCGCAAGACTGAAACGCTTATTTGATTGTGATACGATTGAGACAAGTGGAACGGGTTTAAATCAAAAATTATTGGACCGCATCCACATTGCCCAAAAGCGAAGAGGGGTTATCATATTAACCGATCCCGATGCGCCAGGCAATCGAATTCGTGACAAGATCAACCGCAAAGTTCCTGGTTGTAAAAATGCCTTTATCGAAAAGAATCGTGCGAAGACGAAAAAGAAAGTAGGCATTGAGCATGGAGAAGACGAAGCCATCTTAAATGCCCTAGAACATATGATTACTTATGAAGAAAACCCGAAGGAAGAAATTCGTGTTGAAGACTTATATGCGCTTGGTTTATTAGGACAAGCGCATAGTGCAACCTTACGAAAACAAGTGTCTTTGCGTTTATCGATAGGAGAAGGAAACGCAAAAACCATACGCAACCGTTTAAACTGTTTAGGAATTACAAAAGAAGAATTGAGAAAGATCGTTCATGAAGAAAGCAATCGCGAGTGCAAGTAGAACAAAAGAAATCTTAGATACCTATGATTTGTATCCAAAAAAAGGTTGGGGACAAAATTTTTTAATTGATACTTCGGTAGCAAAAAAGATTGCCACTTCCATGAACCCAAATGGAGCGGTAATTGAAGTGGGTCCTGGAATTGGGGGACTGAGTGAACAACTTCTCCAACAAGTCGCCCATGTGAAGGCCTTTGAAATTGATCCACGTTTTATTGATGTCTTAACGCATGAACTAGAAGAATATCCAAACTTTGAACTGGTCCATCAAGATATCTTAGAAGTGGATTTACCCAAAGAATTAGGAAACTTAAAAACACGTTATGGAAGTGTATCGGTGGCAGCGAATTTACCATACTATATTACTTCCCCAGTCCTCTTTGCGTTTTTTGAGAGTGGGGTTTCCTTAGAACAAATTGTGGTCATGGTCCAAAAGGAAGTCGGAGAGCGTTTCCTCGCAAAACCGAACTCGAAAGAATATGGGGCCTTAAGTGTAGAAGGACAATACCTTTATAAAGTAGAACGAGTTTGTAATGTGCCAAAGAATGCATTTTTCCCTGCGCCTAAAGTCGATAGTGTTGTGGTGGCATTTAAGAAAAAAGAAGAGACACAAGAACCAATTAACCAAGAAGATTTCTTTGCGTTTGTGAAAGCGGGATTTAAACAGCGTAGAAAAACGCTTTATAATAATTTAAGAGAGTATTATGGTGACGCAAATCGTGCAAAAGAAGTATTAGAAGCGTGCGCATTCAACGAAAAAAGTCGCGCGCAAGAGTTAAGTGTTGAAGCTTGGGTTCAACTATATCGGAGTCAATTATGAGAGAAAGAGCTTACGCAAAAATCAATTTGTGTTTAGATGTATTAGGA
>JAGAVW010000031.1 GCA_017941735.1 Solobacterium sp.
AATAGGCAAACGTTTTGCCCACTAAAGCCTCTGCTACGCAGAGAAGATATATATGAAGAAATGTATCTAGCGTATGGTTTATGGAAAGAAGAATATTATGAACGTATGAGAGACGCAGTTGATAAAGTGCTTGATGAAATACTAGGAGAACAATATGAGTAAATCAATATTAATAATAGACACACCAAAAGAATGTTGGGACTGCCCTTTGCATATGGAGAGTTGGGATGTGGATTTTGAAGAAATCATGATTTGTAATGCCGAAAAATTAGAAAGTCATTATGGCGAGATCCCAAATTATTGTCCTTTAAAACCAATGCCACAAAAGAAAAACTTTATTGACGAATTTATGAAAGTTGACAGAGGACCTTATGGGTTTTTGAGCGAAGAGGATTTTTATGAATTGTCAGATTCATTAAGCAAACAAATTAGAGGTTACAACTTTTGCATAGATGAAATATTGGATGGGCAAGAATAGATGAAGAAATTAAAAGGTAGAAAAGCAATAGCGATAATAGACGTACCATCAGGTTGTGCGGAGTGCATATTTAAAAGGGATTATGGAACTTGGTGTTGTATTATCGGAGATACATTAGTCAATGAGGATTTCGTTATAAGTGAGGATTGTCCTTTAATACTTGCACCATTAGAACTTGATGAAGAGTTTATTGTTGACCAAAGGTGGGAGAATACTTTAGGAGCGATAAAGATAAGAGCAGATATAGAAGGAGAAGAAAAATGAACAATTATAAGGCTTTCATTAATTCATACGCTTATGCGTTCCGATACCTTAAACCATATCAGAGATTGGAGTATGCGATATTGAATATCATTCAAGGGGTAGCCTTACTGGAAGATGAAATTAATATGCAAGACTCTTACAGAGCAATGGATATGGGTTCAATGAACACCACACACCACAAAAAGGCGGTTGAATATTTGCATAAAGCTATTGATGAAATGAAGAAAGCATCTTAGTGAACAGTTACGTAATTATAGAAGATAGTTTTGGAGCGTTGGATAGAGAATGAGATTGATAGATATTGAAGATGAAGCGTTGCTTAAAACTGTATCACTAGGGCATATGTCTATGAAAGCGTTGTGGAAAAGATTAAAGAATGAGCCCACAGTAGAAGCAATACCTATCGACTTTCTAATAAAAACACAAGAAGAGTATTGCAAAAGGTATGGTGGAGTTTATAAAGCGGTAGTGCTTAATCTTGTGGAAGATTGGAGAAAAGAAAATGAAAATACATGAATGTACGAATCTTGCCCTTGCAAGTATGAAGAGTGCATACGAACTTAGTGGGGAAAAATATCCACAAGAGTTTGCAAAAATCATGCAAGCAATTTTAGATATTGACAAAAAGATACAAGACAATGGTGGGTTTATTAGCGTTCAAGATTGGAGAAAAGAAAATGAAAAATAAAGATAAGTATGATTTAAGAGATGTTCTTCAGATTGAATCTGGGGAAGATGAGCATAAGATTGTTACATTGATGTTCAAAGATGGTACGACAATAGAATTAATGAACAATCACTA
>JAGAVW010000032.1 GCA_017941735.1 Solobacterium sp.
AAGATGAGTTCGTAGAACAGTAAATCGCCCCTGTGAGCAAACGGAAAACCTAATGTCCCGGCTCGGGGTGAAGAGCAACCGAATATAAACCGAATCTCCCACACTACTTGATAGGCAAAAGTACATAGTCAAGGGTGTGGGGGCTTACCTAAAGCACTATACTCGTAAACTGAACAAAGCTTCCTAAGAAGTAAAGGCAGTATCTACTATTCGCCATCCAATTCACGATTGGTCTTCTAAGGAGGGAATGTGATGAAAGTTTATGTAGTATTTTTGCTGGTTGTCTATGGCACCGCATGGGCTTTGAGCCGCCTCCAAGGCGTCCCTTATTCCAATGCATTGTCTCAAGTTTACTTCGTTGTATTCACAACTTGGTTAAATTGGTCAATGCCAGTCATCATGCATGTTATAGACAAGCTTTTTCTCACCGTCATTTTTTGATAGTGAGCCTGGTGGCCACCAAAAGGTGGCCACTTCGGCATATCTAGACTAGAGAACAAATATTTGGTATAATGCTTAAGATAAAGCAAACCAATCGAAATCATAGAGGATAGGTCGTATTGAGCACAGGAAAGCAGTTTTTTACTTACAAAGAACAAATCAAAGAACTTCAGAGCAAAGGTATCGGTTGCTCTGAAGACGACATTGAACTACTTGTCAAGCATGGGTATTTCAACTTGGTGAATGGTTATCGAGAGCCCTTTTTTAATGGAAGAGATCAAAATGGGAATCGACTGTATCTTATTGGTACAACTTTGCAGCAAATAAGTCTTGTTAAAGAATTTGATGACCAGTTACGCTCACTTTTGTTGAAATCAATTAGTCATGTTGAGGAAGAGCTCAGAACTGTTAGCGCTTATTGTTTCGATTACTATAACACTAAAGGCGCTGTTCCCTGGCATGACAAAAATGCATATCGGGTTGGTTATGACCGCCAAGATTATTCGAAAGTAGTAACTGCAATATACAAAGATTTGATTTATAGTCACTCCGAATACGTGCAATACTATTGGACTCAATATGCAGATTTTCCTGGTTGGATTGTGTTTAAAAACATCAACCTTAGCACTTTTATCAATTTAATGAAATTAGCCAAAGAGGATGTCAATTATGCCATATGCGATTTATATGGAATTGCAAATGCTGCAGGAAATAATCGCTATAAGATCTTGTTAGGTTCATTGCATTGGCTACGAATTGTTCGCAATAACTGTGCTCATAATGAGCGTGTGTATTGCCTTCGGCCGCAAGGTGGAAAAACCGCGTCGTTACGTATTGTAGAACAGTATTTTAGTCAAATGAAAAAATCATATCGGGCGACAAATACCCCAAAATGCATCATGGACTTACTGGTGTATTTGAAGTATTATTATTCGCCAGAAGAGTTTGAA
This sequence comes from Solobacterium sp., assembly GCA_017941735.1. GTDB lineage: Bacteria > Bacillota_I > Bacilli_A > Erysipelotrichales > Erysipelotrichaceae > Bulleidia. The sequence continues at coordinate 1,392 of JAGAVW010000032.1, forward strand.
CAACTTATTGATCAAATCAAAGAATTGCTCTACGACTTAAAAGGAAGTATTTTGCCAGACGCATTTGAGAAAGTTCGCGCTGATATGGGTATTAAAGACTTGGTCGATTTAAATACTCTTGTGAAATTGAACAAAAAGCCTATCGATTATACTACAATGGCAAACATGCTTTCATAAATAGTTCTTGAATCAGTTCCTAAAAAGGTGTATAATCTCAAGTACGAGATAGCCACACATTGTTGTGGCGGAAGAATGCCTGACTCCTTTTGGAGGCGGGTGTTTTTCAATTTTGGGATTCTTTACTTAAAGAGATTTGTCAGGATCCGTTTCATAACAATCAAAGCGTGAAGATTTATTATTGATAGTGACAAGGGGCAAGTATTGTGATGACATTGGACGAAGATTATAACAGTATTCGAAATGAAATCGTTGGAGATTCATTCAGCAGATATTATTTTGACGATACCATTTACCACTACACTTCTCCAGATGGCTTGGAGGGAATATTGCTAAAAAAAGGTTACCCAACCTTCCGTTTTTCAAGATTTGATTGTCTAAACGATAAGAGTGAAGGTAATGAAATCATCCAGTTATATCATCAAGCGATAGTTAGAGAATCATCCAATCCTAATATCTCTAAAGAATATTTAGATCTTATTTCGGATATTTTACCAACAGAAAACGTGTTTTTCTCAATCGATATTAATTCTTCTGGAGAAGAGAAACTGCCAACAACTTATGTTTGGAGTTCTTTGGCGGAAACATACTTATGTTCCTTCTCGAAGGCGCCAGATGACTTGGCAATGTGGAATTACTATGTTAAAGGCACTCGCTACGAAGGTTTTAATATAGGTGTCTGTCCCGAGTTAATGATTGAATCCCTCTCCCCAAACTCATACCATAAAGGTTTTAAGTTTAAGTTGATAGAAGTAATTTATAATTCAGATATCAAGGCGAGCATTATCAAAAGGCTAATAGAGCGTCCTTATGTATTATATGAAAGTTCTTCAAAAAGCGAGGCTGAAAAAGAGGCTTTGCGTAGTTTTATTGCAGACTACTTGGGCACATTGAGATTCTACTTTAAAAGTGAATATTTTAAACACGAACAAGAAGTTCGTGCAATAATAATGCTCCCCAAAGAAGAATTAGTTGAGGCAGACAATTCCGTCAGACCGATTATTGAATACCGTTTCTGCAACGGGCTTACAATTCCTTATATATCAATAGAATTCGAGCATTTACAGTCAATGATAGAAAGTGTGACAATTGGCCCTGTTGATTTAGACTCTGTGCAACGCAAAGAACAATGCATTATCATGAGAGATAGATTGGCTACCAGTTACTCTCATGTGACTGTTAATTATTCCGGCGCTCCAGTTAGATACTAAAGACATTGCAGGGAATGAAGAACTTGTTGCACCGCACATCGCCAACACGGTACAATGGTGGTAGAAAAGGAGGGTTGCATCATGAAGATTGCAATGGCAAACGACCATGCCGGAACGGCGTTGAAGAATCAGATCAAGGAATGGCTGGAAGCCCAGGGCCACGAGGTCGTGGACTTC
>JAGAVW010000033.1 GCA_017941735.1 Solobacterium sp.
CCAATGATATCACCTCCTGTATCTTGAGCACGGTTGTCAGCCATGCTTAATTATACAGGAGCTTTTTTCATCGCTTAAGCTCTTCTACGCTCATACGCATAGCGTATGGTTTTTAATCAGTTCTTACGAACTGATTAATAAAAAAAAGTATTTTTCACAAAATACTTTTCTTTTTCTATGGTGCACCAGACAGGACTTGAACCTGCAAGCTATAGACAATAGATTCTAAATCTTACATTTGTGGAAATATTAAATCTAATTACTCTGATAGTCTCAATGTCTTGATTCTATAAGACTTTATTATTTGTTGCAAAAATTTAACGTGTAAAACTATTCTATGATTTGTATGTAAGATTAATGTGTACTTTAGAATTCTATAAATACAATATTTCTTTCTTCAAAATGTAATTGCATTTTTACATAGGTATAAATCATAATAACTAATTCGAGTCTTGATTTGTTTAATTGTTGTTGAGTTTTGAAACATGTTTTTTTATTCTCGTGGCGTGAAAATATTGGTTTTAGTAATATAATTATCTAAGTTTCCAATTTATCTCTCCACTTTCAAAAGAGTTATAATTCATAGTCAATATCAGTGATTTATCACTGTTTTGAATTTCTTTAGGAACTTGGAAATTTAACACTTTTGATGTCATTGTTCCAAGCGGCATAATCGATTCATTAGCAAGTAAAAAGTCACTGTATTCAAAATACGACGATAAATACTGGTACTCTTTATCATATGTAACAATAAAATTATAAACACTGTTTCCCGGTCCTAGTATTGTATCATTTCTCAACTTTTTTTCTTCATTTGTTGGATTTTTAACATTCACATAAACCACTAAATAAACCGTGTCTTGATCAGAAGGATTTAAACCATAAAAATTACCTGCATAGTTTGAAAATGTATATCCAGTTACTGTAACCTCTAAATCATCAAAAACGATAGTATCGTTTAAATTATATATATCTACCTCAGACTGTATCTGCTCCCGCGCTGTTTCATTTGCTGTTTCTGAAGTTTTATCAGACGACGAGTTTTTCCCTAAAACAAGTATTGAAATCAAAACAAACATTAATACCACAAGGCTCACGATTATTCCAAATTCTTTTGCTACAGCTTTTTTATTCTTTTTCGCAACCGCTGGTTCTGGGATTCCCGAGAGTCCGATTCTAAATGGGAAATTAATAGTCTTATTGTTTTTGTCAATTATAATTGTAGTGTTGAATGGATTATTGAATGTTGGCTTTATTTGAACTTGGTGTGATCCGTACGGTAAGGAGACTTGAAGCTGTTGATTAACAGCCAATGCCCCGTATTCCAAACCATCAATTATTATTTTTGTTTTCACTGCGCTACCAGCCACACTATTTACGCGATAAAAAGTAATTGTCCCGTTGAACATTGAGTCACTGCTATTCGACGACGCCTTAGCATGACCATTTATTCGCGTATCATCCTCATCCAGATCGTCTAATGGGATAGTGTTTTGTAACACTTCCCTTGAAGGAACAAAAAATACGCTTCCATCTTCACCTCTTTGTAAGCTAAACTCATCTCCAATACGGATGTTCCATCCGAACAAATCACGATAATACTCAACGATTTTACCACTGTTCAATTCACATCGGACAACTTTATCCCCTATATTTAGAATCCTGGCCATATAATTCTCCTCTTAATAATTATACAAAATTATTTGAGAGCCAAACTAAAGAGAGATATGGAATTAACTAATGATAAAAGAAAATCTATAAATTTGTAATAGTATATGAAATCAGGTAAAAATTTTCGTGTTTGAGTGTAGGATTTAGTAAAATAGAAGTATATTAACTATCAATTAATTCCATTTTATTCAAACGATAATTGTATTAATTATATTGTTTCGGAGGTGTTGATTAATGAGCGAAATACGACAAGTAACTGTAGATGATAAGTATGACCATTTAATAAATAAAGTTGGTGAAATATTAAATATCGGGAAAAGACAAATAGCATCTTCTATAAATAACACAATTCTTCAAGCTTATTGGGAAATAGGAAGAAATATCGTTGAATATGAACAAGAAGGCGATGAAAAAGCGGAATATGGCACAGCGCTTTTGAAAAAAATATCCAAAGATTTAACTGATGAATTTGGCAAAGGATTTAGTTGGAGCAATATTTATAGAATGAGGCAACTATATATAGAGTATCCAACTTTTGCGACAGTGTCGCAAAAATTATCATGGAGCCACTATATAGAATTATTAAAGATAGACGATAAACAAGAACGCTCATTTTATGAAAAGGAATGTGAAAATGAAAATTGGGGAGTAAGAGAGTTAAAAAGACAGATGAAAAGTATGCTATTTCATCGCCTGTCTCTTAGTTCTGATAAAAACGAAGTGGTGAAATTATCAAAAGAAGGTCAAATAATTGAAAAGCCTGAAGACATATTAAAAGAACCATATATTTTTGAATTCACTGGTTTACCAGAACTTCCTGTTTATAAAGAAGGTGATTTAGAAGAGGCTTTAGTTAATAATCTAAGTCAATTTCTTCTAGAACTTGGCAAAGGCTTCACTTTTGTGGGTAGGCAACAAACCATTAATATTGGTGGTAGATACTTTAAAGTTGATTTGGTTTTTTATCACAGAATACTTAAGTGCTTTGTTTTGATAGATCTGAAGCAAGGCGAAATAACCCATGAAGATATTGGTCAAATGAATCTTTATTTAAACTATTATCGTGAAGAAATGAATACAGATGGGGATGGGGAGCCAATAGGCATTGTATTAGGCGCATATAAAGATAAACTAGTTATGCATTATGCTTTACAGAATATTAGTAATCAATTATTTGTAAGTAGATATCAGTTATACTTGCCAAATAGAGATCAATTACAGCAAGAGTTTGATAGATTTCTGAATCGTCAAAGCGATGACTAGGGTTAACACTTAAGAGACGGCTAAGAGTTTTTTGGTCTAGCTATAAGTAAATTAAAAAGTGAAAAAAATGAAACAATGGATACCGCGTTAAAGCGATATCCATTTTTCTTACTGTTTCTTCTTCCTGAGTCATATTGATATAGATGTAGAAAGTTTGTCGTTTGGAAAGTGAGATTCTTCAAATCATCGAAATATATAATTAATCCGAACCTATCACCTAAAGTAATTATTAGGCTCTGGTTCGGATAATATGTATCTGGTGCACCAGACAGGACTTGAACCTGCACGGGTCGCCCCATACGCCCCTCAAGCGTACGTGTCTGCCGATTCCACCACTGGTGCATGCCCCATTATTATAACAGGCTTCCCTCTTTCGTCAAAGAGAAACACAATTTGGTGTATAATTATTTGGCAAGAAAGAAGGGATTATTATGACAAAAGTGAATGTAATTTCTGGCTTTTTAGGGGCTGGAAAAACAACTTTGATACAAAAACTTTTAAAAGATGTATTTGCTGGAAAACAAGTTGTCCTTGTTGAAAATGAATTTGGCGCTATTGGAATTGATGGAGGTTTCTTACAAGAAACAGGCATCGAAATCGCAGAAATCAATGCAGGATGCATCTGTTGTACTTTAAAAGGTGATTTTGAAGGTGCTTTAAAGACCTTAAATGAAACTTATCATCCTGACCACATCATTATTGAACCAAGTGGTGTTGGAAAACTCTCGGATATTCTTCGTGCAATTCAATCAGTAGAAGGTCTTGAATTAGATAGTTATAGCACCGTAGTAGATGGCGCACGTTGTAAAATCTACCATAAGAACTTCAAAGAATTCTTTGATGATCAAATCGCAACCGCCAATTGTGTTATCCTTTCAAAAACGCAAGAATTAAGTGAAGAAAAACTACAAGAAGACCTCGATATTATCCGGGAATTAAACCCAAATGCAAGGATTATCACAACGCCATGGGATGAATTATCTGGACAAGCCATCTTTGATGCAATGGTAGGCGCAACCGATGGCTTCCCTGAACTCGAAGATGACCATGACCACGAACACGAACATGAACACGAACATGACCATGACCACGAACACGAGCATCATCATGACCATGACCACGAACACGAGCATGAAGATCATGAACATGAACATCATCACGAGCACGATGACCATGATGACCATGAAGAACATCATCACCATCATCATGAACATGAAGATGTTAATGAAGGCTTATCTGAAGGAAATCGTATTCGTTTTGGTGAAGAAACGCATGAACATCATCACCATCATGGACATGATGCGGATGAAATCTTTGATTCGATTGGCATTGAAACAATCAATAAATATACCCAAGAAGAAATTAAAGAAGCACTTTCTAAACTCGATGAACACGTAGTACGCGCAAAAGGAATCGTTCCTTCGCCAGAAGAATCTTGGTTATTCTTTGATTATGTGCCTGGTTCGATTGATATTCGTGAAGGAGCTCCTGCTTATACTGGTTTGATTACAGTCATCGGAGAACACCTTGATGTACATGAATTGAAAGAAATCTTTGGAGTCCACTAATGCCAGCACCCGTATATTTGTTTACAGGCTTTCTGGATTCAGGAAAGACCACTTTAATTAAAGATACCTTACAAGACCCCCAATTCATGAATGGTATTGAACGCACTTTGATTCTTTGTTTTGAACAAGGAGAAGTCGAATATACCAACGAGTTCTTAGACAAACATAATTGTTTCATTGAATTCTTTGATGCTTCTACTGAACTTACGCTAGAACGTATCAAAGAACTAGATACCATCTACCATCCAAACCAAGTATTCATTGAATACAACGGAAGCGAATCGGTAAGTGAACTATTATTGAATGGCATGCCGGATTATTGGCCTCTTGTTCAAATCCTAACAACCGTAGATGCTTCTACCTTCCAATCCTTTATTGGAAACTTACGCAATCTCTTATTTGAACAATTGCGTTATAGTGATGTCGTCATTTGTAATCGTTGTACGGAAGATACTTCTGCTACTCTTTTACGCGGGAATATCAAAGCCATCAACAAGCGTGCCCAAATCTTCTATGAAGGAGAATTTGGAAAACCAATAGAGCTTAAAGAAGGATTCTTACCTTTTGATAAGAATGCCAAAACCATTGATATTAAAGATGATGATTATGGTTTATGGTATATGGATGCGGTTGATCATCCTGATTCGTATGAAGACAAGAAAATCATTCTAAGGGGTAAATATGCGGAAGCCATCCCAGGCTATGATCATTCCTTTATTTTAGGAAGACAAGCAATGGTATGTTGTGCGCAAGATACTTCTCTTTGTGGCATTACGGTAACCGGTGTTAAGGTAAATGAAATGACTTTAGGTGATTGGTATCAAATTGAAGGTAACCTAAAAACAGTGCCCTTACAAAATGGTGGGAAAACACTCGTTGTTTATGCTACAGCTGCCCAACCCTATCATGGGCCTGAAGATGAATATGTTTATTTCAGTTAAAAAGTAAGAGACTTCTCTTACTTTTTTTCATTTGTTGTATTCTGTTTTACAAAGTCATCAATAATATGTCCAATGCGTTCTTGATGAACAATATAACTCTCATGGTCTTCCCCTTTTAATAACATCACATCCGCATTGGGGATTGCTTCTTTCATAAGTAGTGTTTCTCTTGGATCGATGATGTCTTTCGAGCCTACTGTAATAAGTGTTCTAGCTTGAATTTTGCTTAACATTTCTTTTGTGATATTTGGCTCTTCTAACATGAGGCGCATCTTTTCTTCTTTTTGAACAAAATATAATCCACGCATCCAAAAGCGTGTAGAAAACAAAATGCCTTTCGGCGTTAAATTAGCCCCACTGACAATCAGTGTTTTGATTTCTGGACATTGCATGGCCGCTAATAATCCCGCAATCCCTCCATCACTAAAGCCATAATAGACAACATCTTTGAGTTTTAATTGCTTGATGAAATCAACCACGTCATTGGCCATATCTTCATAATGTAATTCTTTGACTCTTTGACTCTTGCCATGCCCACGGCTATCTAGTGCATAACAAGTATACTTGTCTTTTAAAAACGCAATGGCTTCCTTAAAAATGGTATGGTCTTCCCCATTCCCATGCACCAAAAGAAGTGGACGTCCTTGTCCTTCTTTTTCATAATGAACCTGTATTCCATTTACCATTAATTCCATACACTCACCTACTATCAAAACAGATTTATTATAGCGCAAATTACCTTCTTTATTTCAAAGGTTGTGTTTCATCGGTAATCTTTTGGAACTCGACTAAATAGCCATCTGGATCTAACACGAAACAAGAATAGACAGGAAAGATTGGGTGTTGTTGAGGTTCTTTGTATCCTAAGCATTTCCCTTCTAAAGATTCCCACATCTTTTGTACTTCTTCTTTGTTTTCTACATTTAAAGAAAGACAAACGCCTTGTGGCCCAGATAGAATCTTTCTGCCATCTCCATAAGCACAAAAGCCCCAATAGCCATAACCTGTATCAAAAATATAAAGATTATCGCCTTGTTTTTGGGCTACTTCTAAGCCCAATAAATCATGATAGAACGCATAGGTCTTTTGAATATCACTGACAGGTAAAAAGACAACACTACTTTTAATCATAGACTATTACTCCTTTGTTTATGATTTTTATTATATATGTTACATTTCTTTTATAGAACTATGAAACTATTTCAAGCTACACCACATGTATGGTATTCCGAATTTGATGATGATTACGACTTGCCTGCTTTAGGACTCGTTGTAGGAGATACTTTTTCTATAGCGATTGATGCTGGGCACTCCAAACAACATGTTTTGGATTTTTATGCATCCTTAAAAGAACACCACCTTCCCCTTCCTTCCTATACCTTTATCACCCACTGGCATTGGGACCATAGTTTTGGGATGCATGCGATACATGGAAAAAGTGTTGCCGAAAGCATCACAAATCAACATTTGCTTTCCATCGCAAAGGATCAGAATTATTTAGATCATTTATTTGAAACAAACAAAAAATTCGCGACGGTATTTGCAAAAGAACCTCTACAAATTGTCCCTGCAGATATTGTATTTGAGGATACGTATACCCTTGATTTAGGAGGCCTACATATCCATGCATTTCATACCCCTTCTCCACATACAGAAGATTGTACTTGCGTGCTTGTGGAAGAAGAAAAGGTGCTATTTGTAGGGGATTGTATTTGTGGAACTTATCCCACATGGGAAATCGATCCCATCAAAAACAAGCAACTCATAGACACCTTAAAACCTATTGATTTTACTTATGCGATTGGCGGACATTGGCACCCTTTTACAAAAGACCAATTACTCGATGATTTAATTCACTTCCGATTAACTTGAGATTGGATACCACAAGCTGCGCCCACTACGGTCTCGGCTTGTTTTTTAAATTCTTCCACATTCTCTAAAACATCCCAAGCTTCTTCATGTTTTAAAAACCAACGAATCGCATACGAACACGTAACCATCGCCTTTTTTCCATCTTTACGTAACTCTTCTACACAAGCTTCCACAAGCTTAGAGGCAATTCCTTGCCCACGTAAAGAATCATCCACAAAAGTATGATTGATATTCACAACACCTCCTTTTTCTTCAGGAAAATCAATTTCCGCAATTCGTTTTCCTTCTTCATCCTCTAGCCAAATACAAGTATCCTTCTTTTGAAACATCTTTTTATCTCCTTTTTCTTAACTATTCTTTCCATTCTAAAACTATACTAAGATTTCTTGAATATCTTCTTTAATCGCATCAACCATGATATTGACATCTGATGCATAGACCACCGCATGCGCACCTAGTTCAAAGTAATATCTTGCTTCTTCTTTTGAAAAAGTAAAAATCATTAAATATTTATTGGCTGCTATTACCGCGTGACATACTTTTTCAAATGCTTCTTTAAATATAGGTGAATCAAAATCTCCTGGAACGCCTAAACTCGTTGATAAATCATAGGGCCCAACAAAGATGCCATCGACGCCATCTAATGCCACAATTTCTTCAATACACTCCGCACACTCTTTGGTCTCGCATTGTGGGATGAGTAAAGTTTCCTTATTACAGGTATCAAAATAGTCTTGCAAGTTGCCTTGGGCAATATCCGCATAGCCATAGCCCGCTTTACGCGCAAAGGCAACACCACGCTCACCAAGCGGATAATACTTTGCGTAACGTACCAAATTCTTTACTTCTTCGATGGAATGAATATCTGGCACAATAATTGCTTCCGCCCCAATGTCGAGTTGCTTTAATACATTGGTTCGCGAGACATCCGTAATACGCACGCAAGGAGTCATACGGCTTAAATCCGCCACCCGACACATCTGTTGCGTTGATTCCACCTCAAATGGTCCATGTTCATTATCGATGATAATAAAATCAATGCCGGAATAGCCTAGCGCCTCAACCGTGGATGCTCCACCCATCCACACAAATGTGCCTAAGGCCTTTTTTCCTTGTTCAAGTTTTTCTTTTAAACGATTTTTCATGTTACACTTCCTCTTCTTCCATTAAATATTTCAACATCCGCTCTGGATTGTCCATAAACTGTTTCATCACTTTGTAGTGCTCCGTATCCCGATATGCCACCGCTTGGATTCCTTCTTCACTAAATAATAGAATACGGGCCTTCGGATAAGCCATGAGGATGGGCGAATGGGTCGCAATTATAAACTGCGAATCGTCTTTTACGAAACGATGTATCTCACACAATAAGGTTAATAAACGTTGTGGGGATAAAGCTGCTTCTGGTTCATCAAGAATATATAAGCCTTTTCCTTCAAAGCGATTTTGAATTAAGGATAAAAAGGCTTCCCCATGCGATAACGTATGAAAGGATTGATTCCCATACCGTTTTAAACTTGTGTTTTCTTCAATGTACGTAGATGTATTATAAAAGCTTTCTGCCCGCAAAAAGAACCCATCTTTTTCCTTTAATCCTTTGATTACCGTTATTAACTCATAGAGCTCTGAATGCGTCTTATGCGTTTCAAATTGAAAATCTTTGGAGCCCCCTTCTGGATTGAAACCAACCGCAATCGCAATCGCTTCTAATAAAGTCGACTTTCCGGTTCCATTTTCGCCTACAAAAAAGGTAACTGGCTCATCAAATACGAGTTCTTTTTCACGCAAAAGATACTTCACTATTGGAAGATCCTTTAAGTACCTATCTTTTTGTGGCGCATGTTCCATTTTTATGCCACGAATATAATTTCTATTCATGTCTCTTTTATCTTACAAGGATTCTTAAACCCCTTCAAATAAAATAGGTTTTACCTGAGGTAAAACCTATTGTTTTATGCCATGAGTTTGACCATGACGTCTTGGTATGCTTTGCCTTTTTCTTCGGCTTCTTCGTGAGAGTCCCCACGTACACAGTAATATACTTTCACTTTAGGCTCTGTACCACTTGGTCGTACCGCAACCCAAGAGCCATCTTCTAAGAAATACTTTAAGACATTGGAAACTGGGAAACCTTCTAATGGTTTTACTTCCTCGCCTTTGCCTTCTTCTTGGGTTTGGAAGTCTTGCCAAGCAACCACTTTCTTCCCCGCGATTTCATTTAAGCGATCTTTACGTAAACTAGACATAATCTCTTGGATACGCGCTGCACCTGCTTGTCCTTCAAGGGTGGTAGAAGTTTGTGTTTCACTATAATAGCCTAATTCCTTATAACAATCTTCTAAGACATCCACAAGTGTTTTTCCTTGTGCTTTATAGTAAGAAGCCGCTTCCGCTAACATGAGACAAGCTTGTGGAGCATCTTTATCACGCACAAATGGTTTAATCAAAGAACCATAGGACTCTTCATATCCAAAGACATAATTCTTCGCATGGTTGACTTCGTATTTCGCCACTTTATCCCCAATGAATTTAAAGCCAGTTAAGGTCTTTTCCGTTTCTACCCCATATTTACTTGCGAGTTTTTCTCCCAAGTCACTTGTGACGACGGTATTAAACATCACTGGGTTTTCTGGCATCAATCCTTTTTCGGTTAATTGACTTAAAATATATTCAATTAATACCGAACCAGATTGGTTCCCGGTTAATACCACATATTCGCCATTGTGTTTTGCACCAACACCCATACGGTCCGCATCTGGATCACATACAAGAATAATATCCGCATCTTCTTTCTTGGCATATTCAAGTGCTAATTCATAAGCACCGGGTTGTTCGGGGTTTGGGGTAGGTGTATTCGCAAAATCAGGATTTGGATCACATTGTTCCAAAACTGGAATCACGCAATAACCGCAATCTTTTAGGATTGTACGAACTGGGACATTGGCTGTTCCATGTTCTGGCGAAAAGACGATTTTAATATTCTCTTTTGGAACATCGGGGTTCAATTGAATGGATTTTACATTGTCATAATAAACACGATCCACACCTTCACCAATGACCGTAATCAATTTCTTTTCTTCTTCATCCACATCCGCACTAACACTTAATTCATCTTCAATCGCATTGACTTTCGCAATCACTTGATCGGCTAAAGACGGAATGAGTTGACAACCCTTTTCATCATAAAGCTTATAGCCATTGTATTCTCTTGGGTTATGGGAAGCAGTAATCATGATGCCTCCAAAACAATTTAAATGACGAACCGCAAAGGATAGTTCTGGCGTTGGACGAAGACTTTCAAATACATAAGACGTAATGCCATATTTCACTAAAACATTGGCACTATCAAACGCAAATTCTCTTGAAAGATGACGATTATCATACCCAATCGCTATACCGCGCTTCATCGCGTCTTCTCCATTTTCCTTAATGTATTCCGCAAAACCTGCGGTTGCCTTACGAATGGTATGGATATTGATTCGATTGGTTCCTGCGCCCATTAAGCCACGCATCCCTGCTGTACCAAATTCAATGGTGGTATAAAACGCATCGGTAATCGCTTTTTCATCCATTTCTTTCAGTTCTTCTTTTAAAGTTGGATCTAAATTTGGGCTATTTAACCACCGTTCATAGTTTTCTTGTGCTGTCATATTTATCCCTTTCCATTAAAAAAATGGAAGATGCATCGCATCTTCCCATTGTGTTTTGCTTAAACTATGCGATTACTTTTTGTGTACGAAGAACTTCTTCAATCGCAGCGATCGCTTCTTCTTCATCTTCTCCTTCACAACTGATGGTTACTTCTGATTGTGTAGGAATTCCTAAAGACATAACACCCATAATGGATTTCATGTTTACAGAGCGACCTTTATAAGCTACTTTTACTTCACTCTTGAATTTACTTGCCGCATTTACAGCTACGGTTGCTGGGCGTGCATGTAAACCAACAGGATCAATTACTAATACATTGATTTCTTTCATTTCATAACCTCCCAAATCTATAACTTAATATACTCTTTCTATCCCTTTTCTGCAAGCGGTTACATCCTTTTTTCTTTCCGGAACATGAACTTACGCGCAATGGAAATTCCTACTTTAAAGGGGAATGGCCTTAATGCCTTATCTGCTTCTTTTAATTTCTCAGGAATTGGGATGCCTTGTGGGCAATGGGAAACACATTTCCCACAATTGATACACTGGCTCGCAAAGGCTGGTTTTTTAGTTAATCCAACGGTTTGAGCAAATTGAAAGCGCCCTTCGGTTTTCGATTCAATATACATCATATTGTAGGCATGGAATGTTCCTGGTATATCGACCCCTTGCGGGCATGGCATACAATAGCGACATCCCGTACAACCTACTTTATCTAATTTCTTGATTTCTTGAATCACATTCACAATGGTTTCATAATCTTCCTTTTCGAATTCATCGACCTTAGCTTCGGAAGCAACGCGACAATTCTCTTTGACCATATCTAAGGTGTTCATACCCGATAAGACAACGGTTACTTCTTTTTGATTATAGAGCCAACGTAAGCCCCACTCTGCTGCGCTCCAATTGCGCTTACTATTAGAAAATACATTTTTTGCGTTTGCCGGCAACATGTTCACTAACTTGCCCCCGCGTAAAGGTTCCATAATCACAACTGGAATCCCCTTTTCATAGGCAGCTTCTAAACCAGCTCTACCCGCTTGTGAATTCTCATCAAAATAGTTGTATTGAATTTGACAAATATCCCAATCATAATCATTTAAGATTTTCAAAAACCCATCCGTATTCCCATGGTAAGAAAAGCCAATGTTTTTGATTTGTCCACTTTTTTTCTTTTCTTCAATCCATTCAATGATGCCAATCTTTTTAAGTTTTTCCCACATCGCAACATCGGTTAAATGATGCATTAAATAATAATCGATGTAATCGGTTCTTAGGCGTGAAAGCTCCTCATTAAAATAACGATCAATTGCGCTTTTTGAACTAATTAAATATTGTGGTAACTTCGTAGCAATATGAATCTTTTCACGGATTCCATTCTTTTCAAAGATTTCTCCAATCGCTACTTCACTACCTCCATATACATAGGCAGTATCAAAATAATTGACCCCCGCATGGTAAGCTTCCATGATTTGCTCTTCGGCTAAAGCCAAATCGATACTGCCACCCTTTTTCACAAAGCGCATGCATCCAAATCCCAAAATAGATAAGGGATTGTTTTGTTTATCCTTTCGATACTGCATAAGTTCTCCTAAATCTTTTATGCTTCATTGAGATAGCGAATGATTTCCGAAGCGCCAACGAGTTTATGAACATTTTTCCCACTAAAGACAAGCGTTGGTACTTGAAGAATCTCATATTTTTCACATAAGTCTTGATTATCTTCCGCATCCACAATCGTATAGCCTATTTTTTCATTGGTTAAGCGTTCTTTAATCATCTGACAATTTGGACAAGTTTTGGTGGTAAAAAGAAGGACTTCATCCGATTTCTTTGGTGTAATCGTAACTGGTTTTACAGGTTCTTCTTTCTTTTCTAAAACCGGTAAACTCGGCGTGTTACCATCTACTTTATAGACTTTACGATCGATAAATTCTTGGGCTTTCCCATCATTCCAGTTTTTCACAGGACGATAATAACCCGTAATACGGGAATACACTTCCGTCTCACTACCACATTTTGGACACTTCCAAACTTCTCCTACCAAATACCCATGGTTTGGACAAACGGAGTAAGTTGGACTCATTGTGTAATAAGGCAACTTATAGTTCATCGCAATTTTACGCACGAGTGTTGCGGCTGCTTGCCAATCACTTAAGCGCTCCCCTAAGAAGGCATGGAAGACCGTTCCACTTGTATAGAGGGTTTGGAACTTGTCTTCAATATCTAACGCTGTGAAGATATCTTCTGTATAGCCGACTGGTAAGTGCGAACTATTCGTATAGTATGGCGTCCCATTTTCGTTTGCGGTAATGATTTCGGGATACGCTTCTTTATCATGTTTCGCAAGACGATAGGAGGTACTTTCCGCTGGGGTTGCTTCGAGGTTATATAAATCTCCATATTGTTCTTGATAGTCTTGTAAACGCTCCCGCATATGCGTAAGCACTTCAATCGTGAAGGCTTGGGCTTGTTCATTGGTTAAATCTTCCTTAATCCAATTGGCGTTCAGACATGCTTCATTCATTCCTACTAAGCCAATCGTACTAAAGTGATTGTTGAAGGTGCCTAAATAGCGTTTGGTATAAGGATATAACCCATTCTCTAACAACTTACTAACCACATCTCGTTTTACCTTTAAACTACGTGCGGATAAATCCATCATACGGTCTAAGCGTTTATAGAAATCTTCTTTATTTTTGGAAAGATAGGCAATACGAGGCATATTGATGGTCACAACCCCAATCGAACCAGTCGATTCACCCGAGCCAAAATAGCCTCCACTCTTTTTGCGCAATTCTCTTAAATCTAAACGTAAACGACAACACATGGAACGAACATCACTTGGTTCCATATCTGAGTTAACATAGTTCGAGAAATACGGCGTGCCATATTTCGCAGTCATTTCAAATAAAAGACGATTATTTTCGGTATCAGACCAATCAAAATCTTTGGTGATGGAATAGGTCGGAATTGGATATTGGAAGCCACGTCCGTTTGCGTCTCCTTCAATCATGATTTCAATGAAAGCACGATTGACCATATCCATTTCTTCTTTACAATCTTTGTATTTGAAGTCCATCTCTTTTCCACCTACAATCGCAGGTAGTTCTGCCAAATCATTTGGAACCGTCCAATCTAACGTGATATTTGTAAAGGGTGCTTGGGTTCCCCAACGACTTGGTGTATTGACGCCATAAACGAAGGATTGAATGCCTTGTTTGACTTCTGCATAAGAAAGATTATCCACCTTTACAAAAGGTGCCAAATACGTATCAAAGCTTGAGAATGCTTGGGCGCCAGCCCATTCATTCTGCATGATTCCTAAGAAATTCACCATTTGATTACATAAGGTACTTAAGTGTTTAGCAGGAGCAGAAGTAATCTTACCTGGAATTCCACCTAATCCTTCTTGAATGAGTTGTTTTAAAGACCAACCTGCACAATACCCTGTCAACATGCTTAAATCATGAATGTGAATATCCGCAGAGCGGTGCGCATTGGAGATTTCTTCATCATAAACACTATTCAACCAATAGTTCGCTGTAATCGCACCACTATTCGATAAAATCAAACCACCAACCGAATACGTTACGGTTGAGTTTTCTTTAACACGCCAATCTAGGGCCTTTAAATAATCATCCACAACATTTTTATAATCCAATGTGGTTGCTTGAATATTACGTACATTTTCACGTTGTTTCCGATAGAGAATATATGCCTTCGCTACATCCGCATATCCTGCATCACTCAATACCTTTTCGCAAGAGTCTTGAATCGCTTCCACATCAATTTTTGCATCTTCAATCTTAGGCTCAAAATCACTTGTGACACGAAGGGCTAATAAATCGATAATGCCTTGCGTATATTCCCGCTCGCAAGCATCAAATGCTTGTCCAATCGCGGTACTAATTTTGTTGACATCAAACTCCGCTAAACTACCATCTCTTTTTACTACTTGATACATACGATTACCCTTCTTTCATTCCTCTTAGTTGTGCAGTTGGCACAAGTGCTTTTACTTCTTCTAATAAGTCTTCCATTTCCTCTTTGTCATAAGCACTAAACCCTGGCTGAATCACATTTCCACTTTCCACATATTGTTGGAGGTAGTAGTGCTTTGCCCCACGGATCCATCGCCCAATATCGATAAGATCTTCTTTGGTGTGGAACTCTTTTACAACCGTGGTTCGAAATTCATAATCAATATCACAGGTTAATAAATACGAAATGGATTCTTTGATGTGGCTGAGTTGGAATACATCTTCATTCAAACCTACCGTAGCCGCATATTTATCGGGACTATTTTTCACATCCATCGCCACATAATCCACATAGCCACTATCCACAAGCTTTTTTAAACGCTCTGGATGATTGCCATTGGTATCAATTTTCACCAAGTAATTCAGACGTTTAATCTGTTTGATAAAATCGAGTAATCCTTCCTGCAACAAAGGTTCTCCACCACTAATACAAACGCCATCTAATACCCCTTTTCTTTTTTCGAGATATTCAAGTACTTCCTCGGCATTTAAATATGCATAATTATCTGGGACAAACACCAAATCACGATTATGGCAATATGGGCACTTAAAATTACATCCACTTGTAAAGATGGTGGCAGCTGCTTTTCCTGGGTAATCGAGTAAGGTTAACTTTTGTAAGCCACCAATTTTGATATTGGATAGATTCTCTTCTTCCACAATTTCCGTGCGTGAATTTTCACACGCTTGCGCCAACATTTCTTCAAACGCATCAAATGCGACGCCATTTGCTAAGATATTGCGGTATTCATTACGCAATTCATATAAATCATTCATGATTTCTGCAGCTTTCGCGGTGGTATAGAGGCGTTTGACACGATGGTCATTTTCATCTGTTTGGGCGCGTACATAACCCTGTTCAATTAGACGATTAATACTCTTTGTCGTAGTGCCTTTATCTACTTCACTGATACGTGAAGTCTCCTGCATGGAAATGCCTTCATTTTCATAGATATAAAACAAGTAAAATAATTGTCCTGAGCCAATCTCATACTTCGCAAGTACGCGATCAAAATACTTCTGCATATTTCGATAGAGGATGGATAAATGAATCAAAAAGTTACTATTATTTTCCATATGTCTCACCATGAAAAAACCAGAAATTAGTTGGAAATCCCACCATTTCTGGTTTCATTATAGTTTACGAATATTTATTTGTCATCAAAAACGATGTATTTACCAATTGAAATACTCTTTTAATAACTTACTGTAGTCTCCTTGGACGATAAGATGATGATTTCCAATGGAATTGGTCAAGAAATAAGAGACCGATTCATCTAAATGAAGGCGAATTTGGGTGCGACAAAGATTATATTCCGAAAGGTTTTCGAGTAAATCGGCACCACTCACAAAATAGCGATTCATAAGTCCATCGGTCTTAAAGACCGTGACACGTCCTTCTGGTATAACACCACGGAAAGCGACCCCAATTTGGGATTCAAAATGGGTCATAATCGTAAAATCCTTCGGCATTGATATTGGTAAGGTACAATGCGCAAATACAATCTTGTTTTCTTCCACTTGAATCCAACTTGGATTAGCCATAAAGACCGTTTGGCCTGTCAATTCACCAAGTAAAGCCATTGAAATAAGGGCTGGGACATCCCCTTCGCAAGAGGCGTAAATACCTTCTGCATTTAATATCGCTAAAGCAGCACATCCCGTGGAATGCACCGTATCTAATAAGTCAAAACAACGTACCGTCACCCCATCTAGCTCATAGCGATCCACAATTCTTCTTAGCGCGCCATAGATACAAAGTGCTTTTTCGATTTCTTCTTTGGCGAATTCTTTTTGTTTAATTAGTTTGGTATATTCATTTTCTTCATACTGATTCTTCGCGATTTCTTCTAAGAATTCTTCCATCGAAACATCGATAATCGCAATGCCATTTTTTTCATAGGATTCTTTCGCATCCACTTCCGAAGCAATCAGCCAATCCGAAGGTTTTCCAACACGCGCAAATTTCATTTGGCGCATTCTCTTTTTCGCTTGGAAGACTTTCGTTAGCGTTTCTATGCGCTCTGCCACAAAGGCATCCGAACCATGAAGGATTTCGGAAGGAATGTTACGACTACGCAAATAGGAAAGAATCTCCATGGATGCGGCTAAGGAATTATTGGCGCCGGTTGTGAGTAGGAAGATGGGTTGTGGGTATTGGTCTACATGCTCTAGGAATAGACTCTCCGTTCCCCCTCCTCCAATGAAGTGAAATAAGAGGTCATAATCTTCAATATGGTCTAAATCTGTGACCTCCATGGGGATTCCTGTTTTTGCGCTAAGCGTTTCAAGCCATGGATAATTTTGTTCATTGGCAATCTTAGCTGCTGCTGTACTAGATACATAATAAAGAACACCGATTTTCATGCTATTTAATCCTCCGCTTTCAATTCGAAAATCATATCTCTGAGTTCCGCTGCTCTTTCAAAGTCTAACGCCTTCGCAGCTTCTCTCATTTCTTCCTCTAGTCCTTTAATCATCTTTTCTTTTTCTTTCACGACCATCTTAGAACGCTTCTTCAGATATTTCGCAGCCATCTCTTTTGTTTCTTTGCCACGGATGGCTTCTTCGACAGGTTTCACAATCGTCTTTGGGGTAATGCCATGTTCTTTGTTGTAGGCTTCTTGGATTTGTCTTCTGCGATTTGTTTCCTCAATAGCATGTCTCATGCTGTCGGTTATTTCATCCCCATACATGATAACTTCCCCATTCGCATTCCGCGCTGCACGACCAATCGTTTGAATCAAGGAACGCTCACTACGTAAGAAGCCCTCTTTATCCGCATCTAAAATACAGACAAGCGAAACTTCAGGAATATCTAAGCCTTCTCTCAATAAGTTAATTCCGACAATGACATCAATCTTCCCAAGCCGTAAATCACGAATGACTTCCGTACGCTCAAGGGTCTTTGTCTCATGATGCAAATACATGACTTTATAATCACGCTCTTTTAAATAATCCGTTAAATCTTCGGCCATACGGACGGTTAAAGTCGTGATAAGTACACGCTCGTTTTTCGCAATACGTGCATCAATTTGTTCGCAAATATCATCGATTTGCCCACGTGTTGGCTTTACGGTAATCTTTGGATCTAATAAGCCAGTAGGACGAATGACTTGTTCAACCACTTTATGATCGACATGTTCTAATTCATATTCACCTGGTGTTGCTGAACAATAAATGACTTGATTCACCATGGATTCAAATTCTTCAAAACGCATGGGACGATTATCTAAGGCACTCGGTAAACGGAACCCATAATCCACAAGGACTTGTTTGCGTTGGTGGTCCCCATTATACATCCCTCGTATTTGTGGTAATGACGCATGGCTTTCATCCACAAAAAGAAGAAAATCCTTTGGAAAATAATCAAATAAATTCCATGGTCTTTGACCAGGTTTACGTCCATCTATATGCATCGAATAGTTTTCAATGCCCGCACAATACCCATTTTCACGAAGCGATTCAATGTCAAAGCGTGTCCGTTGTTCGAGACGCTCCTTTTCAAGTGGTTTTCCTACTTCCTCAAAATAAGCTAAGCGTTCTTCAAGTTCCTTTTCAATATCTTCGCATGCCCGTAGCATCGTTTCATGACTTCGCGCATAACCACTTGCTGGAAAGATATTATAAAATTGATACCCATTCAGTGTTTTAGCCGTTATCGGGTCTACTTCCGTAATGCGATCCACTTCATCCCCAAATAATTCAATGCGAATATTAAATTGGTCTGTCCAAGATGGGGTTAACTCAATCACATCTCCACGCACACGCATCGTTCCACGTAATTGATCCACATCATTACGAGTATATTGTAAATCAACGAGTTTTCTTAATAATTGATTGCGGTCATAACTCTCCCCGACGCGAATTGTCATAAACATATCTTTATATTGCACAGGATCACTTGCCGCATAAATGCACGCAACACTCGCTACCACAATCGTATCTCTACGTTCAATCAAAGAATTCAATGTCGATTCACGAAACATGTCTAACTCATCATTCACGGCTGCGGTTTTTTCAATGTACATATCACTTTTTGGTACATACGCTTCAGGTTGGTAATAATCAAAGTTCGACACAAAAAATTCCACACGGTTTTCTGGAAATAATTCTTTAAATTCAGAATACAATTGACCTGCTAAGGTCTTATTATGCGAAAACACAAGGGTCGGACGATTTACACGCGCAATGATATTGGCCATGGTAAATGTCTTACCCGTACCTGTGGCTCCTTGTAAGACTTGTTGTTTTTTTCCTTCTTCAATTCCCTTTACTAATGCATCAATGGCTTGGGGTTGATCCCCGGTTGGGGAAAAAGAAGATACCAATTTAAATTCTTTACTCATGGAGTAGCTCCAATGCTTTTTGGAGTTGCGTATCTTTTTCGTGATTGGTATTAAAATCACGAATCACCGTGGAAATTGCGGTTTGATAAGTGACTTGATCAATATTCCCTGTTTCTTCTAAACCATAATCTTTTTGGAACTTTAAAATCACATCTTTCGTTCCTTCAGAGAAATAACCATCTTCACGATCTACTTCATACCCCAAATATGTCAAACATTCTTGTACTGCACTGACAAATGGAGATACTTGGTCTACGGTATAGACTTCCTCTTCTTCCATTAAGTAGTAGGTCGTGAATTTATCATAGGGGCTTTCCACTACAACATCAGGTTCAATCCCTTCCCCGTTAATGGATATACCACTTGGAGAAAGCCATTTACTCGTTGTATATTTGATGGCTGAACCATCCCCAAAGACATAAGAAACTTGTACCGTTCCTTTTCCATACGTTTTTGTCCCTACCACAGTCACATTAGGATATAACTCTTTCATCGCAATCACAAACGCTTCCGAAGCACTCGCAGTGCCATTATTTACTAAAATGACAACAGGTTTATCCCAGATTGGTGTACCCATGGCATTTAGCGCATCTCTACTTCCATCCGCAAATTCTTCAATGAGCACTGTTTGATTATGATCCACAAATAAACCCATCATGCTTTGAAGTACATACAAATAGCCACCCCCATCATTTCGTAAGTCAATGATGAGTTTTTCAATTCCATTTTCTTTAAAACGATCGATAATCTTACGACATTCGCTTTCGGATGTTTCCCCAAATTGCGCAAGTTCAATATAACCAACATCATCTAATGTTTCATAATAAGTAGTAGTTTGGAAAGGCGCACGTACAATATCAAATCCCACAATTTCACCATTACGTAAAAAGTCGATATGTACGCTTGTGCCTTCTTCTCCTTGTACAAGTGCTACGACCTCATCTGAAGTTTTTTCTTGCACATTGACGCCATCTACCGCATAGATAATATCACCCGGTTGGATACCACTATTTTCTGCTGGTGCTCCTTCGATGATACGTTCAATCATATGCACGCCATCCGCAGTCGATAAAAATTGTACGCCAATTCCTACATAAGAGCGGTTAATCGATTGATAGAAGCTTTCCCGTTCTTCTTTTGACATGTATTCGGTATGATGATCTTCTTCATTTTGCGCCATTCCTTCAATTGCTTGGTCGACAAGGCGCTCTTCTACATTTTCGATTTCATGCGCGAAATACCAATTATTTTTCATTAAAGACAATGCTTCTTCTAACTTCTCATTACCAACGGCATTTGAAGCAACCGGTACACTACGACGCATCCGAATATAACCTACAAAACCACCTAGCACAGCCACTAACAACAATAAAAGTACATAACAAAGGATACTGAGGCGTTTGTTATTCTTTTTTAAATCTTTTATTTCTTGTTCTTCAGGCCACAAGTGTCTTGTCACTTGTAAACGAACAACATCATCTTTTTCTTGTTTATTTTCGCTCATGAAAACTCCAATCGTATTATTAATTTTATCACGAACCATCTTATCTTCCTATTAAAAGAGCTCCTTTGTTTCAAAGGAACTCTTCGCTTTATTAAGATCTAGCTTTGTTTAGAAAGCGTATGGTACTACCCATGACCACAATCGCCCCTAAGAGTAAACTAATCCATAACCAGTTATTGAAATCATCCCCTGTATATGGCACAGCTGGCTTATTTGGTGTAGGTTTCTTAGGTGTTGGTGTTGGCGTCGTTTTTGGTGTTGTCTTTTTCTTATCGGTAATCTTTAATTGATTCCCTTTTGCTGTAACAAGCGTATTTGCACCTTTAAGTGAGACAGAACCATCTTCATTTAAAGTGAATTCAAAGTCTGCGACTGCTTCATAACCTTCTGGTGCACTTGCTTCGTGGAACGTATAGGTACCTGGTTCTAACTTCACTTCATGAACCTTGTTTTCCGTGGTCCATTCTGCTACTGTTGTGCCATCTTTTTTGATTTGAAGTTTAGCACCTACTAGATTTGCGCCGCTTTCATCCACTTTCACAACCGATAAAACTTTCTCTGTTGGTACATAGGTATTGGTGATTGTTAAACCATCAATCTTCTTGGTATAACCTTCTACATCTACTTCATCGACGGTATATTTAATCTCTTTACCATCTTTGTATTTTGGTAATTCAGTAAAGGTATGTTTCCATCCACCCGCTTCATTCAGTGGAGCTGTTTGAACTTCTTCTCCATCTGCCAAGAGTTTTACCGTTATGGAATCTGGACGCTTCTTAGCTGCGTCATTATTATCTTCCCATACCTTTGTGACAGAAATCTCAGTGGTCTCAGGTGTATACGTATTCGTAATGTTATACGCAAATTTTTGGTCTAACTCTTCAATCTTATCGTTATCCCCATCTTCGCCACTATCTGCTGCATTCGCATCCGTAATGAGGCTTGTATAACCTTCTGGCACATTCACTTCAGCAACCGTATAAACAATCTGTTTACGGCCTCTGAATTTAAGTAGACCTTCAAATGTCCCTTTCCAATTGTTTTCTTCGTTTAGTACTAATTTTTTAACAGTTGGAAGACCATCTCCAATTAGTTGGACCACAATCTCATCTGGGCGTTTCCCATCTTGATTGTCGCCATCTTCCCATATCTTCTCAACAGAAACTTCTGTATAGAAACGATTGTACTTATTAATGAGAGTTCCTGTTGTATTGCTCGTATTAGAGGTATTACTTGTATTACTCGTATTACTTGTATTAGAAGTATTCTCACCAGGTTTATACTCCCAATGGTAGAATTGATCGTATGCTTCTTCTAAGGTCCATTCAATAAGCTTAACGGTATCTCCATCTTTGTAGTATTTTGGTAAATCTGTGAATTCAAATTTCCATACATTTGCTGTTTTATCTTCCGGTGTGAATGTTTCTGTGCGTTCCATTCCATTAGAACCCTTGATGGTTACCGTAATCGAATCTGGTCTATTGCCATCTTCGTTATTATCATCTTCCCACTTTTTCTCAAATGGAATGGAAGTTTTAGGAACATTCGTAAAATGAACATTGGTTGTACCAGAAGCACTATCTTCTTCTACTCTTTGTTCAACAATAAAACTTTGTGCGTTATCTACTTCTTCAAATGTATAAACATATTCATTCCCGTTTTCATCATACTTAGGCACCTTGATTTCATTTCCAATTTGAAAATCTCTGCCATCAACAATTTGATATCGATAAATGAACTGCCCATACGTATCGTAAAATTCACCGTTTTGAAGGATATTAAAAGTCAAGTAGGCTCCACTATATGGCCAATCTAAAGCATAGAATTGTTTCCAAAATTGAATCTTTTTCTCCGCTGTATTTGTGATTGTTACAGAATCATAAGAGTTTTTATTATAATCTACAGGACTATACGATGCCTTATACCCATTAGGTACCTTTGGTTCCTCTGCACAATAAATATACTCAACTCCACCTCTGCTATACTTCTCTAGATTCTTAAATGTATATTCCCAGGTGTTGTCATCCTTAACTACAACACCTTCCGTTGTAGGAGAAAGGGTGATTCTTTGAACAAAATCTTTATAACCGTTTGGACCTGCTTTTCTATATAGCGCTATATTGAGCTCTGATGGTCGATTCACATTTCCATCATTCCAAACTTTAGTAATTGTATAATCTCTATATTCTTGATTTTTATTCTCAACGTTAATGGTATATACCCCATCAACATTATCCTCAATGGTAAAGGTACCTCCGTTATTATATATAAATTCATCCGAAACATCTTCACCATTTAATTTGACAGATACTTCCCTTGTTGAATAATTTATTGCATAGCCTCCCTCATAATAAATCTCAAAATCTTTTTCAAATATTGCCTCATTATTTTCAGGTGTAACCGTAACTTTCTCACCGTAGATATCGATTACCGCTTCTAAACCAGGGTCTGCGTCTTCAGGCCATGCTTTAACTACTTTAATCTTTGCGGTTTTAGTGTTTGTAAAAGTAACTGATGTGTTTGAGGTATTTGAAGTATTTACTACGGTTGTAGTGTTTGAACCTATCGGTTTATAACCATTGAAATCCGTGATTTCTTCAACTTTATATTTATAAGGTTCTCCTAATTCATTCGTCACTTCCACTTGGACGACTTCTTTCCAATTATTTCCAGCGTTTAGTTTCACTTCCTTACGGAACACATCATCTCCCTCACGTGTAACAATAACTGTAATTTCAGGACGGGATTCAGTATTTCCGCCATCATACCATTGTTTCTCAATCGTAAGATCAAACATTTGTCTTGAAAGCGTAGCTTCTACGGTAATCGTCTTTGACCCACTTCTTTCAAAATAATCAAAGGAAGTCGATTCCTCATTATAACCAGGTGCGCTTACGCCTACCACAACAATCAACAAATCTTCTGTCGCTGTATTATTTGGTAAAACATAATGTTCTCCATCTAAAGTTAAATTTGCGAATTTTTCCGTTCCATTCTCTGTATAATGAAGCGTAATATTTCTTGGACGGTCACTTCCCGTAACCGTCACCCGATATTCATAAATAGAATCCTTATTAATGTGGATAACTCCTTCTGCCAGTCCTTCCGCCATTAATTCGTTTTCTTCGATTTCTTCTTCAACAACTTCTTCTTCAAGTTCCTCTTCTTCGAGTTTCTCTTCTTCTTTTTCTTCAACGACTTCTTCTTCCACAAGTTCTTCGTCTTCTTCTGGTGTTTCTTCCTCCAAAGCCGTCATTAAAACATCCGTTTCCGCTTCAGCAGCAACTTCACTTACTGGTTCTAAAACTTCTTCTTGTGGCTCTGTTTCTTCAACTGGTGCAGCAGTTTCTTCCGCAACAGGTTCTTCGACAACCTCTTCCACTGCTGTTTCTTCAACAGGCACGACTGCTTCTTCCACAACAGGTTCTTCAACCGGTGCAACCGTCTCTTCCACAGCAGGTTGTTCCACTACCTCTTCTTGAGGAGCTTCTTCAACTACCGGTGCAGGCTCTTCAACATATACAGGTTCTTCCACATAAGTTTCTTGTGGTAAAGCCGTATTAACAAGCTCCGCTTCTCCCTCATTGACCGGAGCTTCATATGTTTCTTCCACAACAGGCTCTTCGACAGGCACTTCACTTACTTCGGTTACATCCTCAATTTCTTCATTTGCACGTACGATGTTTATGTTTCCATTTGCGATTAATAAGAATGCAGCGGTTGTCGTAACTAACAATTTCTTCAAACCCTTTGCGTACATAAAAAGCCCTCCTTAGTTGACATTAAAATATACCAAATATTCAATGTCACTTGCAATATATAATTTTAACTTTGGATGTAAGGGAATTTCCCAAAGATTTATATTTTTTCAGCAATCCTATATTTGTGTCATTTCATTCTCATTCAAATGTGTTTCAATATTGCCAAAAGGTTTAAAACTATGCATTAAACATTCTTTTTAAAGTTAATTTGAACAAAGCTAGCCACATATATACGCAATCGCGATACATGCTATTTTTCAAAAATTTTATTTGAATGATATAAGGGATTGTCATTCTTAAAACTCGATGTAGACATGTTTGATTCAATTTGTGTTGAATATCATATACAAAATTTAAACGATAACGAATAAACATTAGCATCTCAATATTTGCTTTTCCACCTAATTCCGGAAATGCTTTTTTAACCTTCTTTACGAATTTTTTTCTTTGTTGTAATTCGGAATATACCTTTTTATCAAATGCATCTGACAATTCCGTTAATGAGCCATGTCTTTGACAATAATGGTAGTAAGCTTGATTACCAATATGTACTATTTTCGTCGCATTAAGGATACAATCTGTTACAAATGCAATATCTTCACTTACTTCACTTACGGGAAATTCCCCTCCTATTATTTTCTTTGAAAATAACTTATTACAAACGGAAAAACTAATAACTTGATCTAAACACAATTCTTTAATTGCTTGTTGTGGGGTATAGATAGCTTCTTCGGTAGTTGTATATAAGATGATTTCGGTATCATCTAATAGTTCTCTATTAACAGCGCATACCGCAATTTCACTATCCGTTTTCAAACATGCCTCAAGTAGCGCTTCTATCATATTCAAATCAATATAATCGTCCGAATCCACAAAACCGATGTATTCTCCTTCGGCAATTTTAAAGCCCGCATTTCTTGCGGCCCCTAAGCTTTGATTGGGTTGATGAATCACTTTTACTCGCGAATCTTGTTTCTGACATGCATCACAAATCCTTCCACTATCATCGGTAGAACCATCGTCGACAAGTATCACTTCTAAGTTCTTATATGTTTGTAAAAGCACACTATTAACACAACGCCTTAAATAAGGTTCCACATTATAAACCGGAATAATGATGCTGACTAACGGATTCACACTTCTCATAAATACGAAACCTACTTAAAAAATGCGACTACCTGCTGAACCATCGTATCTAACATTTCTTCACGCATGCCTGGATGTAAACCCAACCAGAACGAATGTTCCATCACAAAATCCGTACATTGCAAGTCACCAACGATACGATAATCTTTTCCTTCTTCTAAATCTTCAAAAAGAGGTTGTTTTACAATATTCCCCGCAAATAGTTTACGTGTTTGTACACCATGGGCTTCTAAATGACGTATGAGAGCGACGGTATCCACTCCTTCTTTAGTGGTGATAAGATAGCCAAACCAACTTGGCACAGAATCCTTTTCTGCTTCAGGTAAGAGAAGTTCTTCTAATCCTGCTTCTTTAATACAGCCATCAAAATAATGGAAATGCGCAATTCGTTTTTCTGTAAAGGAAGCTAATTTATCCATTTGGGCAACCCCAATGGCTGCCTGTAAGTCGGTTGCTTTTAGATTATAGCCAAAATGGGAATAGACATATTTATGATCATATCCTTTTGGTAAAGAACCATGTTTTCCTTCGTAACGCGTCCCACAATGGTTGTCTTCGCCTGGTGCGCATACGCAATCTCTTCCCCAATCACGCATGGAACGAATAATCTTATGTAATAGCGGATTCTTTGTATAAACTGCGCCTCCTTCACCTGTAGTTATATGGTGAGCTGGAAAAAAGGAGGAAGTTGCGACATCGCCAAATGTACCTGTCAATTGTCCATGATACGTAGAACCTAACGCATCACAATTATCTTCAATGAGCCATAAGCCATGCGTATCACAAAATGCTTTAACTTTTTCAATATCAAATGGATTTCCAAGGGTATGCGCAATCATAACGGCTTTTGTTTTAGGACTGTATGCCTTTTCTAAATCTTCGACTTTGATATTGTAGGTGGGTAATGTAATATCTAAAAAGACAGGAATCATACCCAATTGCACAATTGGATTGACCGTAGTCGGGAATCCACACGCAACGGTAATCACTTCATCCCCTTTTTTTAGTTGTCTTTCTTTTAGTAATGGGGAAGTAAGGCACGCTAAGGCAAGCAAGTTTGCACTTGAACCAGAATTCACAAAACTCACATAGGGAATACCTAAATACGCCCCTAGTTTTGCTTCAAATTGATGTGTATAGGTACTAGCCGTAAGCCAAAAATCAAGCGAGGCATCAATGAGATTAATGAGTTCGTTTTCATCATAGTTCTTCCTTGCATAAGGAATATAATCTCCTTCTTGGTATTCAGGTTGCTGGTGATATTTCTTTACATAGGCTTTGACCAAATCAAATATTACTTGTTTATCTTGTTCTTTATTCATACCAAGTTATTATATCGTGAAATCCTGTACTATAATAGATTCATGAAAATACGTTTAGCAGATTTTGTTGCAGATTTTCTAGTTAACCATGGTATCCACGATTGTTTTACTGTAACGGGTGGTGGTGCGATGTATTTAAATGATGCCTTCGGCCATAAAGAAGGCTTACATTGTACTTATCAACACCATGAACAAGCCTGCGCTATGGCCGCCGAAGCCTATTATCGCATTCATAACCAATTACCACTTGTATGTGTGACCACTGGTCCTGGTGGCACCAATACCTTAACTGGCGTATTGGGAGGTTGGTTGAATTCGGTCCCGATGTTAATTATTTCTGGGCAAGTACGCTATGACACCACAACCCATTACCATGAACAATTTACAGATGGCTTACCTTTACGTGCAGTGGGGGACCAAGAATTCCCTATAACTAAGACAGCTGCAACCATGTGTAAATATACGCATATGTTATTAGATTCAAATGACATCCAATATGTCTTAGAAAAAGCCATCCACCTCGCAACCACAGGTCGAGGTGGCCCTAGCTGGATTGATATCCCGTTGAACTTACAAAATGCAACCATTGAAACAGACACTTTGCGTCATTATGATCCAAACGAAGATGACACCATTCCTTCGGTTGATCCTTCTACTTTTAGTCTTATTGTGGAAAAGATTAAAAATGCAAAGCGTCCTGTTTTATATGTTGGTAATGAAGTGCGTTTAGCTGGAGGCTATGAAGCATTTCGCAAACTAGTGAAGTTATTGAATATTCCTGTTTGTACCTTTTGGGATTCCATCGATATGATTGAAACAGAACATCCGCTTTATGTTGGACGGGGTGGCAATATGGGCGATCGCCCTGGTAACTTTGCAGTACAAAATGCAGATGTAATACTTGCCTTAGGGAACCGTTTATCCATACGTGTGATTGGCTATAACTGGGATACATGGGCACGGGAAGCTGAAGTTATCATGGTTTATCCAGATGAAGCAGAACTGAAAAAAGGAAATATTCATGTTGAATATCCTATTTATGCAGATTTAAATGCGTTTACAGATGGACTTGTTGCATATTTAGAAGCTCCCCTTCCACCAAAAGAAGATTGGGTTAATGCTTGTGCAAATTGGAAAGAAAAATATCCTGTTGTTCCTGCTTCTTTATATGAAGAAAAAGGATTATTGAATCCGTATGTCGTCTTTGATTGTTTAAGTCGTTTACTACCGGAACATTCTTTAACGGTTACAAGTAATGGGACTTGTTGTGTAGCTGGACATCAAACTTGGTTTATTAAAGAAGGAACACGCTTTATCAATAATGATGCGGTTGCGAGTATGGGGTTTGGCTTACCTGGTGCCGTTGGGGCTTGCCTTGCCCACAATAAACAAACAACCATTTGTCTTGAAGGTGATGGCAGCATCATGATGAACCTTCAAGAACTACAAACCATTGTTACAAACAACTTACCAATAAAAGTATTACTCATTAATAACGAGGGTTATCATTCCATTCGTCAAACCCAAACAAATATCTTCCCAAATCATTCCAAAGTAGGAATTGGGGAAGAAAGTCATGATTTATCATTCCCTGATTTCAAAAAGGTCATGGAAGCTTTCCAAATTCCTTATTATGAAATTCATGATATGGATTCTTTAGAATCAACCATACAGGAATGGTTAAATACTCCTTCCTATGGAGTACTTGAAGCATTTGTTTCAAAAGATGTCTTCTTTGCGCCAAGAAATGTCGCAAAAGTATTACCGGATGGGACGCTTTTCTCCCCTCCTCTTGAAGATTTAGCACCATTTTTATCAAAAGAAGAATTAGAAGAAAATATGTTTATAGATTTAATAGAGAAAGTATAATAAACTAGTAAAGATGAAGAAAATTAGTGTTGTTGTTACTACGTATAACGAAGAAGAGAATGTTATGCCTATGATTGAGGCACTAACTTCTCTTTTTAAGCATGAATTAAACCAATATGATTATGAACTCATATTCATTGATAATTGTTCTACCGATAAAACTGAAGCCCTCCTTGAAGAAGCTTGTGCGAAAGATAAAAAGGTTAAGGCCATCTTTAACATTCGTAATTTTGGGGCATTCAATTCTCCTTATTATGGTTTATTACAAGCAACTGGAGACTGTGCCATTCTTATGGCTTGTGATTTCCAAGATCCAGTTGAAGTATTGCCTAAGTTTGTTAAGGAATGGGAAAACGGATATAAAGTGGTTGTTGGTGTGAAAAACAAGAGTAAAGAGAATCCAATCCTTTATGGGTTACGATCACTTTACTATAAATTAATTCGCTCCTTATCTTCGAGCATTAATCAAATTGATCATTTTACTGGATTTGGATTATATGACCGTAGTTTTTTAGAAATCATGCGTGGTTTGAAAGATTCCACCCCATTCTTACGTGGCGTAGTCGCAGAATATGGTCATAAGATTAAAACAGTTCCTTTTGAACAACCAAAACGTTTACACGGAAAGACGCATCACAACTTCTCTTCTTTATATGATGCAAGTATGTTGAGTTTTACTTCTTATACTACCTTAGGTTTACGTATTGTAACCATTACTGGGTTCTTATTTAGTGTTGGTTCCTTTATCATTGGATTAGTTTATCTCATTATCAAATTACGACACTGGTACTACTTTAATATGGGTATGGCGCCTGTTGTTGTAGGTATGTTTTTCTTAGGTTCAGTTATCTTAATGACCTTAGGTCTTTTAGGAGAATATTTGATTTCGATTAACCGTAGAACGATGAAACGTCCATTAGTGATTGAAGAAAGACGCATCAATTTTGAGGAAGCGAAAAATGATTGATGCTTCCTTTTATCAAAACAAAAGAATCCTTATCACTGGACACACAGGCTTCAAAGGCAGTTGGCTCTGTGCATTTTTATTATCTTTAGGAGCGGATGTCTATGGCTATGCTTTAGAGCCAGAACATCCTTCCCTTTTTGAAGAATGTGAATTAGAAAAAAGAATGCATTCTTATTATGGTGATATTCGTGATTATGACAAGCTAAAGAATGTGTTTAATCAAGTGCAGCCTGAAATTGTTTTCCATATGGCTGCGCAACCCATTGTTAGAGAATCTTATAAAGATCCAAAATATACCTATGAAGTAAATATGTTAGGTACACTCAATATCTTAGAGTGTATTCGGCAATCCAATTGTGTTACATCTTTCATCAATGTGACTACAGATAAAGTTTATGAGAATACAACGAACAATCAAATCCATATTGAAAGTGATCCTCTTAATGGATATGACCCTTATTCCAATTCCAAATCATGTAGTGAATTAATAACAGATACCTATCGTAGATGTTATTTCTTAGATAAAAACATTCCTATTTCCACTGTTAGAGCTGGAAATGTGATAGGAAGTGGCGATTATAGTAAAGATCGGATTATCCCTGATTGCATCAAAGCTGCAACAAATCATCGAGTAATACAAATTCGTAATCCCGAATCCATCCGCCCTTACCAACATATTTTAGATGCTTTAGCCTTCTATTTATTACTAGCACAAAGGCAAATGGAAGATCCTTCTTTACAAGGGGCTTATAATGTTGGCCCAAATCAAGATGCTTATACCACAACAGAACAACTGGTATCTCTATTTTGTGAAACTTGGAATCACACATTACAAGATAACATTTCTTGGGAAATACAAAGTGACCACGGGCCTTATGAGTCTAATTTCTTAATGTTAGATACTACAAAGGCAAAAAAAGCTCTTAACTATGAACCAAATTGGTCCTTAGCACAAGCAATGCAGGAAATTGTAAATTCCTTTGTCACAAAAGAAGATCAATATGCATATATTATGAGTTGTATCAAACAATATATGCATTCTTAAATCCTATGGCATAATAAGGAGAATCATTTGTCTAGATATTAGCTTACTTCTGGATAGGTGAGGAAATCGATACTTGTTAGTAAAGGGGCCGCTGATGCGGCCTCTTTTACTGCTATTAGAATAAGGAGCCCACCAGCCTTGGCAAGTGCAATGAGCACGAAAACACACTTGAAAAAGTGTAATTTTCGCGAAAACACAGCTAAAAAAGTGTAGTTATAACTTGAAAACTCGCTTGAAAAAGTGTATCGTGTGATTAAGGGGGGCTATCTATCATGTTTAGAAGGAAAATTGTTAGTGAACTTGAAGCCTGGAAGAGTGATACAGGTAAGAAAAAAGCTCTTGTAATTAAAGGCCTTAGGCAAATCGGGAAAACATACACTGTTAAGGCCTTTGTAGAAGAAAACTATGAAAATGTTGTTTATATTGATTTTAAGACAAATATATCCGCCAAACAGGCGTTTGATGGCGACTTGGTAGTGGATAGAATCACATTAGATTTATCTGCCTTAATCCCAGATATGCATTTTGTACCGGGGAAGACATGCATTATTTTTGATGAAGTACAAGAATGTTCTGGAGCTAGAGCGTCAATTAAACCCTTCATGGAAGATGGAAGGTATGACATTATATGTACTGGATCTTTGCTGGGAATAAAAGGCTACAATAAAAAAACTGGTATGGGCATACCGGTTGGTTTTGAGAGAACCATTTATATGAAACCGATGGATTTTGAAGAATTCCTTTGGGCAAAAGGTATATCTGAAGAGGTAATCGAGTATATAAAAGAATGTTACAAAACGCGCACCCCTATAAGAGATGCTGTTCACACTGCAATGCTAAGATATTTTAGGGAATACATCTGTGTAGGTGGGCTCCCTTACATTGTTGATCGCTTTATATCAACAAATGATATGAATATTGTTTATCAGGAGCAAAGGGATATTATCGAAGAGTATAAGGACGACTTTGGTAAGCACCTAAACGAAAACGAGGAAGAAGAAGTCGACCTTACACTACTAGCTAGAATCAATCGTGTTTTCGATTCGATTCCAGCACAGTTATCAAAAGAAAACAAAAAATTTGTTTATGCGAAACTAGAAAAAAAAGGACGATCAGAAAACTATCAAGCGGCAATACAATGGCTTTATGATGCGGGGCTAATTAATATTTGTTACAACTTGAACACAATTGATGAGCCTTTAGAAGGTAACAAGATCGAAAACATCTTTAAACTCTATATGCAAGATAGTGGCCTATTTATAGCAATGCTGGAAAAAGGGAGTGCTGGTAAGATTCTAAGCGGAGAAATGGGGATATATAAAGGTGCCGTATATGAAAATATAATTGCAGATTGTTTCTCCAAGCAGAATCGTCCGCTTTTCTACTTCCATAAAGATAGCGGATTAGAGATTGATTTTGTTACAAAAGAAAATGATGAAGTTACTCTAATAGAAGTGAAAGCGACTACCGGAAATACAAAATCTGCAAAAACCGTATTAAAGAACAAAGATGTTTATCACGCTAAGAAATGTATTAAACTAAGCGAAAATAATATCGGAACATCGGGTGATATGATCACGATACCTTACTATCTTTCATTCATGATGAAATAAGAAAGAGATTTCTTGCAGGGTACCCTGCTACAAAGTCTTTGACATTTCGAGATTATTTAAGAAGTTCTTTCGTATAAATAAGATATCGCAATTGCGATCTCTTTATGATAATAAATTATCTTAATTATTTACCATTTAATCCAAGGTGCTTGGTTTCTTTCCAGCAATGCCTCTAATTCCATTTTCTCACGGATGGTATCCATGCATTGCCAATAGCCTTCATGAACATAGGACTTTAATTCCCCATTCTTCACAAGCGTTGGTAATACATCATTTTCTAAACTTGAATGATCATTTAAATATTCAAATATTTTTGGTTCAACAACCATGTAACCCGCATTAATTAGCGCACTATCTACTACACTCTTTTCACGGAATGCTTTCACAGTTAAATCATTCATGATCTCTAGCACTCCTTTTTCTTGG
Organism: Solobacterium sp.; assembly: GCA_017941735.1. Lineage (GTDB taxonomy): Bacteria > Bacillota_I > Bacilli_A > Erysipelotrichales > Erysipelotrichaceae > Bulleidia. The sequence goes on from JAGAVW010000033.1 coordinate 33,012, forward strand.
AGTTTCTTTACGGCTGTAATAGTTAAGGTTTTTCCATGTTCTTGGTGAAAAGATAATAAATCTTTTATATTGACATCACAAACTCCATCCCCATACGTCAACATAAATGTTTCATCCCCTACATAGGATTGTATTTTCTTTACACGTGCACCAGTTGGTGTATCTAAGCCCGTATCCGCTATTGTAACAATCCATGGTTCACATTCCTGATTATGTACAATCATTTGATTCCTATTACGTAAATCAAAAGTTACATCATTGTTATAAAGTAAGTAATTCGCAAACCATTCTTTAATCATCTTTTGTTTATAACCTGCGCAAATCACAAACTCATGAAATCCATAATATGAGTATTCTTTCATGATATGCCATAAAATAGGCATACCCCCTATTTCAATCATCGGTTTTGGTCGGTATTCAGATTCTTCCGAAATCCGTGTCCCATATCCACCAGCTAATATTACTACCTTCATAAAATAATCCTTTCAACTATTCTTAAAAAGAAGATGGCATTACACCATCTTCTTAACTTTTATCGATTTGTGCGTAATTTCCAAGCACTTAACAAACTTACTAACATACCACCACTGAGTAGTGCAAGATACATCCACATATTGAAGTCATCTCCAGTATATGGAACAACTGGTTTCCCAGGTGTTGGTTTCTTTGGAGTTGGCGTTGGGGTAGGTGTTGGTGTTGATGGTTTATGCGTATTTGTAAGTGTATAGCCTGTCTTCGCATCTCCACTTATCGTTACACTATAGCCATTTGGAACGACTTCTTCGATGTTATATGTGATTTCTTTTCCATCTTTATGCGTATTTAAGTCGGTGAAGGATGACTTCCAACCATTTGCCTCATTCAATGTAACCGTCTTACCGGTGTCTTTTCCATTCGCTAAGAGTTTTACTGTAACAGAAGCTGGACGCATCTTATCTTTATCATTTTCGTCATCCCAAACTTTTGTTACACTTAACTGAATCTTCTCTGACTCATGGGTATTTGTGACTGTATAACCAGAAGCCATATCTCCAGAAACTGTAGAATTATATCCTTCCACATTTAATTCTTTGACCGTATATATGATTTCTTGACCGTTATTGTATTTTGGTAAATCTTTGAAGGTATACTTCCATCCATCTGCCTCTGTCACTTCTACGCTTTCTTTTTCTTCACCATCCGCTAGTAATTCTACAGTAATGGATTCTGGACGGATTCCATCTTCATTGTCATTATCTTCCCACACCTTTGTCACTTTGAGGTCCGTTGTTTCTAAGGTGTTTGTAATCGTTGTATTCGTTGTATTCCCATTCACAATATAATCAGATGGACCACTTGTTGAATATCCTGCAGGCACTACTTCTTCTACCTCATATTGAATTTCACCATCTTTATTATATTTGGGTAAATCCGTAAAACTACCATACCAGTTTCCATTATCATCTTTCTGATCAGAAGTGATATTAATGCTATCGACTTCACTACCATCTGCTGCATTTAATAACTTCACTGTAACAGAATCATGACTTCCACTTCCACCATTCCATACCTTTGTGACATTGATAGTAACCTTTTCATCTTTGATATTTGTAATTGTCGTATTTATGGTATTCGCGTCTACTGGAATCATTTCGCTATAATCTGCAGGATCTAAATATCCTCCATCTGGTTGACTTTCTTTTACGGTATAACTAATTTCGTTTCCGCTTGCATCATGTTTTGGTGCAGTAAAACTTCCAACCCAACCATCTTCTTTATAGATTTCTTTTGCTTCTACCGCTTGTTCTCCATTCATAAGCGTAACGGTTATAGCATTACCAAATTCTCCACCAACCCATTTCTTTGTGACATTGATGGTTACCATCTCTCTTTTTGTGAGGGTTATGATGATTGTTTTACCTGTATCTGTTGGTGTATCTGTAACTGTGTATGTATACTCTTTCAATAATGCTTCATTATCACTATCAAAACGACTATCAATCAAAACCCAATCCAAATCGATTCCTTCTAGGTCTATTTCATATTTATTATCTGTTGGTAAAGTGAATTGTGCCCCACCTGGTGCTGATTCATTTTCGGCTAAGTATATATTCACTGATTCGTCATGTTCTTTGTCATCTAACCATTCTACCTTTACTTTAGTGGTTCCATAGGCTCCTCTTAAAGTATTCTCTTCTGTTGCTTCTTCCACAACGACTTCTTCTGGCTCTTCATTATTTTCTTCTACTGGTTCTTCTTTAGAGGTTTCGTTTACAGGTTCTTCTTCTACTACTTCAAGGGTTTCCTTTGTTTCTTCTTGTACTTCGCTGTTTTCTTCCACGCTTAAACCAGCTTCTTTCAAAGCTGCTTCTAAAGGTAAAGCGGTATTAATCATTGGTACTGTTTCTTCTTCAACA
>JAGAVW010000006.1 GCA_017941735.1 Solobacterium sp.
GAATACTTTTTATTCTTGCCACCTTTAGGTCTACCTATTGGCATATATTATTTCCTCCTTTATTCCATCATAAGAAAAAGTAGACTTTAGATTAAGTCTGTTTTGACTTTTTCTTGTGTCTACTTTTATCTTACTAGTTCAATTCTATTGAGCTCTTTATTTCAAATGCTCTATCGCTTAAATGGCAATTTGAACTGGTATTTACTCTTTTTCTTGTTTTTCAATTTCCTGTCAATTACTTCTTTATGTCTTTATTTATCGCGTAAACTTACGCTTGTTCCATCTCTTATCCTAACGCTAAGTGTGCATATTCTATTGGGTTATGAGTTTTATGCCAACATGCAATTCACTAAAAACGCAACACTTTATGCGGTGGTGGGAGAGCTTGTTTTATATTGTTTCTTACAAGATGGTCACAAAAAAGACCTTTTCCTTGGCTTCTTATTGGTAAGCGCAGGAATTGTGACACGGGATGAATGTTTCTTATTTACCCTTCCCTTTATTGGCGCTCTTCTTCTTGTTGATTTCATTCAAAAAAAGATAGATGCAATTTATCTAAAAAACTTAGTGCCCGTCACATTAAGCGTGGTTGGGATTTATCTTATTTCTTTTGGTGTGCATCATTATTTCTATACACAAAATAATTGGGCGGAGTTCCAAGAATTCAACAAATACCGTACTGTCCTATTAGACTACAACAATCATGTTTCCTATGAAGAATATGAAGATGCCTTTCTAGAAAAAGGAATCACCAAAAATATGTATGAACTCATGAATACATGGGATTATGGGGATACCGAGGTATATACTACCCAATTCATGATCGATGCTGCTGCTATTCAACAACAGCACTATCAAAGAATCAGTCGGGTTCCACAAATGTTATGGTTATTTGTGCGTCATATGGGAAATCTATTATTCCAACGGAATTTATACGCTTTCTTATTGGTTGCCTTATATGGTTATCTCGTAATCAAAAAGAAAAAAGACTTCTTACTATTAGCAATTGCATTTGCAGGCGTATTCTTTCTTGAATATATGTATCTTTATTATTTAGGAAGAATTATGTGGCGTGCGGAAATTGGCATTTGGCTATTCCCGATTGTTTTCTTAGTACAATTCCTAAAACAAGACTTCAACCACTTCAATGAGAAGTCCATAAAGAAAATACTGATTGGTACAACAGTACTTGAACTCATCACATTAGGCATTGAACTTCCTCGTGCCCAAGGGGTAAAACAATTTTGGAGAGAAAATAATCATCTTGCCTTCTATCAAGAAATTCAAAAGGATTATCCAAATACCTATTACGCGGCAGATGTCATGACCTTCTTCCCCAAAAAACATGTACCCGATCCGCTCTCAATCACAACAAAATACGCAGGTCTCTTCCAAAACTTCCAAGAGATTGGAAGCTGGCATATTCCTTCCCCTACTGGTGAATACTACTTCTATGAAGCAGGGATTCGAAATCCTGTAAAGGCATTGGTAGAGGGAGAGCGCGTATTATTTGTCTGTAATGATGCCCATGTATTAGAACTCATGGAAAACTTTCTCAATGAAGTCTATCAAAAAGATATCCACTTTACGAAAGTGGATACCATCGCCGATATGAATATTTATAAAGCGGAGAATTAATTCTCCGCTTCTTCTTCCTCAACGACTTCTTCTTGGGTTGGTACATTATTTGGGTAATCTTTATTAATCTTTAATAATGCCCACGTATCATTCTCATAAATCTTTTCGCCAAGGCCAATCCCAATGACTTCCGCATAACTCTTTTCCCACCAACCGCGTTCATTCCATATCGCAAGAACATTATTGATGATTAAGTAATCGGCTTGTCGATTAATGATAATATCTTTTAGTTTGGAATAATCTGGTTCAATCCCAAAATAATTATCATCGATATAACGTGTACCTGGATACAATAAGACGACTTCATATTGGTTCTCTTTGAATTTCTCTTCATCGCCAATCGAAGATCTAAAATCAGTTGAGCTAAAGGCCATCCGCACACTCGGCACATACCCTTTTAGACTGATATCCTGCGACAAGAAGACAGGACGACTACCATCCGCAATCAAGTTTTCTTGGACATAGGTATATAAATCAAAGGTATTATCTGTCACTTTATTGACCCAGTTATAATCTTCTTCTGTATTCACAAGTGGTTTACTATATGGAATCGTAATATTACGATAGCCTAAATAAAGGAATACACCACAGATTAAAGGTAATATCGTCATTGTAATAACCACATTCATCCATTCTTTTTTAAAGAAGCGCGTTACATTATAAGCTAAGAAACAAAGTGAGAATGGATTCGCAAGTAAATCAAAGGAACGCGTATAGACGTGTGAAGTTAAAAACTTAGACACGGCAGGTTGTACTAGAGGATTAAGGAATAATAAAGTCACAATGATTAAGAATCCTTTAAACGGTAATTCCACTTTAATATTGACAAGTAATAGTGCCACAAGCCCCCAGAAAATGATATTACGATATAATTCATAATCATCAATATGAGTTGTATAATTCACTGTCATATCATCAATACTTCTCGTTTCAAAGAAGAATGCATAACCAAGAGAGGAATTGCGAATCAAAAACGATACCACAACCATACCAATAACCGCAATTGGTAATAAGATACGAATAAAGGAATTAAAATACTTAAATTGATTCCGAATAAGCCATGCCACCCCACAAAGAACCGCTTCTAAAACGACAATTAAGCCAAAGAATTTTAAGAAGGCATTCTCGGTTGGTAAGATGATAAATAAGGCATAGAAGAAGATGGGGAAACAAGACAAAATAAAGCCAATCCACGCTTTATAATCCGTCACATTATTGTAGCTCATTGAGAATAATAAGCCTGCTGTAACAAATGCGGATAAAAAGAAACCAGAAGAGGTAGCGCAAATATTAGCCATATAAGTAACCGCTAGTGGTAAGAATAAGCCAGGTTCTTTTTCCTTAATAATCAAATACGCTAGCAAAACACTCCCGCCTAACATAATGGGTCGATAGGAGTTTCCAAAGAAAGCAAGTGTCGTATTGAAATAGTTTGTATAATAAGGTGCTAAAATCGCTAGACTAATGAGAACACCCGCAATTTTCCACCACTTTTTGTACAATAAGTTGATGCCACTTGCGACAAGTTGCCCCATGCACATTCCATAAAGCATCGTTGCAGACCACATATAAACTGGCGTCAAAGAAGTCTTAATCGCAAAGGTATCACGCACCCACCGTAAAATTAACCCAAAGAAATAATAAAAGCCTTGGTAATCGTGTAATGGATCAATATAGTCGATGACTACCCCATTGGCATACGACATGTAGCCAAAGTGATCTGTAATACTACTTTCAATGACTTCTGATAAGTAAGTAACTGTATCAAAGAAAGTATTATTGGTCGTTAATTTACTTGAGGTATGACAAATCACAAAGGTAATAGTTAAACTAACTAAAAGAGACAACAAATGGCGCCATCCCGGTAATACCTTTGCTTTAAATGCCAAACATAAAAGTGGACTTGCTAAAACCAAAATCGGCAAAAGACGATACGCTATGATGGTATTTTGCTTTGTGCTGATACTCCAAAAGATTTCAAACTGAAAAACAGATAAGATAAAGAAAAATCCCAAAAATGTTGCATCAATCGCTTTTAATGATTTCGCAAAACGCTCAAATAAGCGCCCATAAAAATATCCTGAAGTTAATAAAATCAGTGTGATGAGCACCGATAAGGATATATAATTGCTGTTCCAGTTTTCTAAATAGGTTCCAATGGTTTCCATTTCATCTCCCCTTCAATGTATCATTATACCATTATTGATTCTGGTTAATCATTTTCCGTAACCACCGATATGGTTTTCCTAAATAATCCCGCACAAAAGCCAATTGACTATATTTATCCACTAAATACTTCGCACTTTTTTTCATCACATACTTTTGAAATAGCTGTTCATACTTCCCTTGTGGTTTGGCGCTTGCGATCAACCGATAAGCCTCTTCGTTCATCAAGTTTTTATCAACTTCCGCAATAATTTCTTCTTTACTAAGTGGACAACCTTTCGCAAAATAATTAATTAAATAAACCTCATATTCATTTAACATATAATCTTGATATGCATCACTATCGCTTTTCCCATACGCGCGTAACATATCTTGTAGGGCTGTTTTCTTACGTAACAAGTTTTCATACCCATTTTCGATATAGCGTGTAACCATCGTTTCTTTAGCTCTTTTACAATAGTGGTATAACACTTTATCACTACATTGCACTTTATGAATTCGTGGGAATACATGACAATTGAAAATAAAATCCTGCCCTGTTGTTTTCATAATCGGAAAATCATGTTGGTTTTGAATTAGGGAAGTACGATAAACCTTATTCCACAATAAGTTAAAACTTCCATCCTTCAAAAAATCATATGCTGCTTGATAAGAATCTTGATAATTCTTATTTTCAAATGATTTGGTTAGTGTATAATGTTCATCTATGTAATCTATGCTATATCCAAAGACAAGTAAATCGGTATCTTCTTCAATCGCATGATCAAGTAAATCAATAGCCCCTTCTTCCAAGATATCATCCGCATCTACGAAAAGAATGTATGAGCCTTTCGCATATCCAATTCCTTCATCACGCGTTAAAGAATTTCCTTTGTTTTCACGATGATAAGCCTGTATTTGCGGATAATCTTTTGCGTAAGCATCTAAAATTGTTCCACTTGCATCACTTGAACCATCATTAATTGCGATAATTTCAAAATCACTTTGATTTGTTTTTAAAATACTATCCAAACAAAGGGGCAACTCCTTTTCTGCATTGTAAATAGGAATAATGATACTAATCATGTACTTCACCACCCTTTCCCAATACAGAACCAATAATCTCATTAATCAATACTTTAAGTTTGATATTCTTAAGCCGTAAGCCATCCACAATACACATGGAAAATGGCTTCGTTGTATCAAAAAACATTGGCACAATTAACGTGACACAAAGCTGTGTTAGGACGGTTGCTAGAGCAGCTCCGATAATGCCAATTGATTGAATGAATACATAGTTTAAGAGAATATTCAAAATGGTACCTAACGCTGAAAACAACGTCACATAACGCGACAAGTTTTCACCAATCAGCCACATATCACGAATCTTAGTGAGATTCTCAAAGATGGTGCACCAAACTAAAAGCCGTAATACATTAATCACCGGTAAATACGCATCTCCATATAAACGCCCAATAATGATTGGTGCAAACAAAGTTATAAATAACGCATAAGCAATCGAAAACCAAATGATGGAAGCGACAACTTGCGTCACACGTAACATATAATCTTTCGATTCCTGTTGTTTCATAGCCATTAAAACAGGACGTGCAGAAAGCGAAATCGAGTTAGGCACAAAAGAAACCAGATGACAAATCACAACAGCTGCACTATATAAACCAACTTGTGCTTTGGAATCTAAGAGATGTTTAATCATAATTCGATCAACTTGCGTGTATAAGGCAATCATAATGCCACTGAAAAAATATGGCATACATGCGTGTAGGAGTTCTTTCATCATCGCAAGCGTAGCAGTTTTCTTATGCACACAATCCTGATGAAACATTGGTACGTAGAATAGCGCAATGAATAAATACAAAAGGCTATTATAGAACGCAAACCAATATACACTCTTATGTGTTACCAATAACCAAATACGGAATAAGCTTGCTAAGGTAAACGCAACCATATCCGCAAGTGTGGTTTTCTTGGATTCTAATTTATATTGATAATAGAAACCAATGGTTCCAAATGATTTAAATAATAATTCAAAACTAGAAAGGATAGCGACTAAGAATAATTCTTCATCCCCCGCATCAACTAGCTTAACTAAAAGTGCTAAAAGCCCCATACAAACAAGTGACATGATGCACCTTAAGAGAATGGCCGAATAAACCACTTCCCCATCCCGCTCTTTATATTGGACTAAACGATTTACGACAACCGTATCAAGTCCCATCAATGTTACAGCCGAAAAGAAGGTAATATAGCTTGCGATATAGGTGATGGATCCATAATTCGAGGGACCTAAATAACGTATCGTCAACAAGCCGACAATAAAACTAACCAACATCTGAAACACTTGGTTAAATATAATCCAACTTGTATTTTTCAATAGTCTATTCATTTAATAATATCTCAATATAAGAATCACATTTTTCTTTCTCAAATACCGTAACATAAGGATAATCAAGATAAGAAAAGCCAAAATGGAACGTTTCTTCCATACGATTAATTTTAAAGGTTAAATCTGCCTGTAGTAAATAACCATTTAAGCATAATACCACCAAAAGACTAAGCGCCTTATGTTGGAACTTTGGAATCCGGTCAATTAAATTAGGGATAAGAATCAAGAAAATAATCTGTAAGAAATCCGAAACACGCGAGGTGATTGAATGGGTACAAAACGCAATATAAATAATAACGGATAACCAAATCATAATGACCCCAAAGTACTCAAAATCATCATTTTCTTTTTGGGCGAAGTGATAAATCCCAGTAATCACAATCAAGAAAACTAGCTCCATCAAAAGCCCAATCGCACTAATCTTATTCGCTTCCGCAAAATAATAAAGCATATGCCAAAATGGCGGTAAGGTAGGTAAGATTTGTTGCGCAAATGGCGGTAAAACAAAGCTTGTGAATAGTAATACCGCAAAGGCACCAATTAATCCAACCATAAGCACTTTCAATTGATTCTTACGAATCCAATCGATATGTTGATATAAGAGTGGTAAGAAAAGAACAGGTAAGATGGTCTCATGGAAAGATAACCCAATCAGACACATCACTTCATACCACACATATTTCTTGTGTTGCAAAAACACATAATAGGCAAAAAAGAAGAATGCCATCGCATACATCTGTCTAAGACCACTACCGTAATAGACTTCAAGTATGCCACTGCCAATAAAAATCGCAATTGATAAAACAATATCTTTACTGTATTTAACAATTGGATAACCACATAGAAGAAGTAAGATTAGATTACTTACAAATACAAAATAGCGATATTCTCCAAATAATACCTTACATAGATAGATGATGAGATTAAAGCCAACATTTCGATGCATATGGAAATGTAAGGCATCCCCTATCGGATTTGTGATATCCACAAAACTTCCATAGTAAATATTGAAATCGACGCCTAGATTATAACGAAATAAAAACAGCAGACATAAAAACCCTGCTATTACATAATCTACAGTTTTTGGAATCTTGTTTTTTGTCGCTAATTTAAGCATTAAATAGATAGACAAAACAAGATAAATAGCCATTACATACATAGTTCTTATCCATTCAAAAGTATAGCGAAATCAATAGATAATGTCTAATTGCCAACGACTGAATTAAGGATTTTCACAAAATCCTCTACCATGTTTTCATACGTATAATCACGGATGATTTGATATCCTTTTTCACCCATTTCTTTTCTCTTATTTGGGTCGCTAACTAATCCTTCGATTGCTTCTTTTAAGGCATTCACATCTTCAATGGGGACGATTTTCCCACATTCATCTTTGCCCACAAATTCTTTCGCCGCAACACAATGATCGGTAGAAATAAATGGTAGCCCAAAGGACATCGCTTCATTGATGACTAAGCCCCAAATATCATAACGTGTTGGTAATACGAATAAATCCGCTGCTGCATAATACTTTTTCAGCATTTCCCAATCAAAGAATGGTAAAAAATGAATGTTTGTTAAAGCATTATCTTGCACATAGGCTGCAACTTCTTTTTGCGGTTCTCCGCCAATAATATAAAGACCAACGTGACTTGGGATATCTTTCATTGCTCGCACAAGAATATCAAATCCTTTACGTGGAATGGGACTTCCAATCGATAATAAAACGGTTTCTTCTTTCATTTGAAGCTCATTCCGGTAAAGTTCTTGGTTTTGATGCAATTGGTAGTTTTCTTCCATTCCCATTTGATTTGTTGAAGCGAATCGATAGTTATGAATGAGTTCTGGTTTTACGCCATAATACTCAAAATAACGATTCACCTCTTTTCCAGAACTCATAAAAGCATCATTTCTGCGCATCACATGCGAAATAATCTTATCGAATAAGCCTCTTTCTTTCACAAGACCCCCATCCGCATGGAGAATGGTTTTCTTTTGTTGCTGATGAAAAGCACGAACCGCAAAGCGACAAGCTGGTTTGGAATAGTCTGAATTAATCAGTACATCACATTCTTTTGCACAATGATTAATATGCTTTCTTCCATCCCCATCATCTAAGTAAATCGCATTAAAGTTTAAAGCATCATAATCATACCAAGAGGCATTCCGATCTTTTTCTGCATGCATTTCAAATAAACAAGTGAGTTCTACTTGCTTCCCTAATTCATTCATAAATGCCACTTTGTAAGGAGATGGCGCATTACTAATCCAACAAACTTTAATCATTTTGACTCCCTAAATATAATACTTGATATGCCTTCAACATGCGATCTACAGTGTAATAAGATGCTTTTTCTACACACATTTGTTTTTTCTTTTCCTTATTGGTTATTTCTAGTTGATTGATGACTTCTTGTACCTTATCTAGGTTTCCCTTTTCCACAACCCAGCCTGTATTCTCATCCAAAATTTCTGGGCTTCCTCCCGTTTGATAAGTTAATACCGGGCATCCACAAGCGAGTGCTTCAATATTCACGGTTGGAAAGGTATCTTGATAAGTAAGATTCAATAAGACATCTGCCATGGAATATAATGCACAAAGCTCTTGGATTGCATTGGTTCGCTGAATCAGTATTGTGTTCCTTTCATTAAACCCTTTCTTTTGCTTTTCAGAAATACCCACCACCACAAATATTTCATTTTCTTTTAAGCGATGGGAAAGGGCTTGTAAATCAGATAACCCTTTTTCTTTTGTCCAAACACTAGAAACGGCTAAAAGAACCGTCTTATCTTCTAGATGATTTTCTTTACGAAAACTAGATTTGATTGGTTTAAACTTCATCAAATCAATTCCAGTTGGAATCACTTTGACTTCATAATCCTTTAAAAAGGATTGTTTGACTTGTGCTTTTAACCATTCAGATGGAGTGACAATCGTTAATTGTTCAATCGGTAAAGAAGTAAATACTTCTTTTTTACGATAGTAATTATCTTTGACGTGGCTTCCATTCCAGGTTGAAGGATATTGTCTCAAAGCTGGGCAATCTTTGCATTCCACTTTCCATTTTTCACATTCGATTGCTTCATAATGTGCACAATGCCCTGTAAAAGTCCAACAATCATGTAATGTCCAAATGACTTTTGTTTTTGTTTCTTTTAAATACGCAAAAAGAAGTTCTACATTTAAGTAATAGCCATGCAGATTATGTAAATGAATGACATCCGGTTGGAATTCCTTCAAATCCGCAATAAGTTTCTTTGTCTCTTCCTGATTATGAAAACCATGGGTATCAAATAAAAATGTTTGGATGACATGATGCACATTGCCCAAAAAGTGGGTCATTCGAAAAGTCTCAGCCTTCGCCAAGTTCTCTTTTCGACCATAATAGATTTTTCCCTGTATCCCTTCTAAGGAAGCTAAGGCATCTACAATTCGCCCCGTGCTTCCAAATCCAGCTACAGAATTAATCAGTGCAACCTTCACGCATTACCTCAATTCTCTTAAATTTTATCATGCAAGAAGCGCCGCTTCAGCATCGATGTCATATAATCTCTTAATTGGGGAAGACGTTTAAAACTCGAAAAATAAATCGCATTGGACACGCGCGTTTCTTTAAACAGGAGTGGCGCAACAAAGAAAACACAAGCTTCGGTAATCAAAGTGGATATTGCCGCTCCAATGACGCCAAAACGAAGAATAAACACATAATTAAGCACGATATCCATAATCGCACCAAATAAGACAAAGTATTTGGAATAGCGATCGTATTTTTCACACACAAGCCAATGATAGCGTGCTGCCGATAAAGAACTAAACACAGAAGCCCATACGATAATTAAGAAGACACCAATTGAAGTTAAGTATTGATTGCCATATAGGAAGGCAATCACAGGCCCTCCTAGTAGCATCGCAACTAAGCAGGCAAACACACACAATAACGTTATCCCCAGCAACAATAATTGATAATTCATCATATATTGTTCTTCATCTTTCCCCTTATATTTCGCAATGACAGGTTGGGCATTATTAATAATGGAAATAGGAATGGTTTGCCACATATCAGAAATATTGATTCCCACCAAATAGAAAGCTAGATTCTTACTATCAATCATATTACCAACCATAAAAATATCTATTTTGTAGTAAATTTCTGTGCCAAGCATCGCTAAGACATATTGGGAGCCACGACGAATATAACGCTTCGCAAAATCTTTGTTGAAACGGAATTGAAAGCCTGGATTCATGCGATAGAAAAGAATAAATAAGACAACAAATATAAAGATATTGCGAATGGAATTCGAAAACGCAAATTTATAGATATCAGGATCTTTAAAAATCAAATATAGCTTAAACAAGTCTTGTAAAGTTAAACCGATTGCAGAGATAATCGCAAAATGATGCACATAAAGTCTACCTTGAAACCAATACATCAATACTTCATAAATCAGAAAGAATAAAGATACCGTTTCAATATATGTAGCCATTTGGATAATGCGATTATTAGGACGCATGATGATTGCTGCTAAAGATACCAAAATCATCGCAAGAATCGTTGTAAATCCACGCACCACAAATGCGGTACCGAGCGTCTCTTCTTCTTTTTCAGGATGTTTTACAAGTTCTTCTACAATGATATTGCGCAGGCCAAATTGCGCAAACACATAAAAAATAGTAATCAAACTCTCCGCATACCCTAAGTTACCACGCATTTCTGGGCCAAGCACACGCGCAGTTAATGGGCCTATGATTAAAGAAAGGATTAGACTATAAATGTTTAATCCCATGGTCCAAAATGTACTTTTCTTAAAACTTCCTGTTGTTGTCATTTATACCTATACTTCCTCATAAAAAGTATCTGGATGTTCCGCATCAAAGACTTCACTTGCCCACATAATCGTAACCAAATCTTTTTTACCAGTATTAATAATATTGTGCGTATAGCCAACCGGGATATCGATGACTTCTAATTTCTTTTCTGACACCCGATATTCAATCACTTTTGTATCCCCTAATTTACGGAATTGAATTAATGCTTCTCCACTTACAACCAAGAACTTTTCATTCTTTGTATGGTGCCAATGATTCCCTTTTGTGATACCCGGATGTTGAATATTTACGGACACTTGGCCATTTGTTTGGGTCTTTAAGAATTCCGTGAATGAGCCTCTTTCATCTACATTTGTTTTTAATGGATAGGAGAATTGATCCTCTGGTAAATAGGATAAATAGGTTGCGTATAACTTTTCTTCAAAAGCATCCTTAAAAGGCACATACTTTGTGAGACGACTATTGTCAAAAGATAAAATACTACGGGCTACTTCCCCTATGGACTTTCGATATACTGGTGTGACTTGTAAGATCTCGTTACTACCTTCTTGATTAATACAACCAATAAAAGCCTTTACGATATCATCAATGTATACAAAATCACGCTCTACACTTGCATCATGAATTACAATTTCTTCTCCACTAGCGATATTATGACAAAATGTCGCAATGACTGAATTGTAATTCGGCTTACACCATTTTCCAAATGCATTATCTAAGCGATACACATAAACTGGTGCTTGTTGGCGCTTACCATAGGCAAACACTAGCTCTTCTGCTTGTTTCTTACTATTCCCATATGGATTATCTAATTCAGCTTGTCGACTAGAGCTTAACAAAAGCGGAAGGGAACGATTCCCAATAGTATCAATTAGTTTCTTCGTGAAAGCAACATTCCCTGTGTAATACTCTTCTTCCAATTCGGGTCGATTTACACCTGCTAAATGCATGATAAAATCGCATTCCGCAACAAGATCTGCTAAAGCTTGTTCGGTATGCAAATCATATGGAAGCACATCAAAACCTTGTGTCTTTAACTGTAAACACAAGTTCTTACCAATAAAACCATTTGCACCCGTAACTAATACTTTCATCATTCTTTTGCTACCTTACTATTTTATCACTACCTACCCTTATTTATAAACTTCGCTTATCATCCCACAGTTTCTAAGAACGTATTATCATTTACATTTAATGCCCTTGCTATTTTTTTAATAGCCATAAAACTACCTTTATAGAGATGCGCATTTGATTTTTTATAATACGTTAAACTATTGGTTGAAATACCTGTTTTTTCAGAGAGTTCACGAACTGACATCTTTTTTCGTTTTAAAAGAGAACTAAGAAGTGTATCACTATTCTCTTTTTCTTCAAAAAGCGAAATAAGCGCACTAATATCCATTTCATGATAGACAGGATAATAATCCAATAACTCTTCTAAAGGCATAATCAAGAATAAATAACCAAACGGTTTTTTAAAATGATAAAACAATTTCGCATATACGTATCCACACCAATAGGCATCATTATAAACACCATCTAATCTTTCTTCCGTTTCTATTTCAAACATAGACGTAAATAATTTGACAGGCGTATGTTCCATCATCATAGAGTAATCATTTTGTTCGACTTCCTTTAAAAATTCACTATTTGAAAGAATTTCCGTTATCGCACGCAAATGAAAACGATGATGCGTCGCAAGTGCAATCACCCTGCTTAAATAGACAATAAAACGTTCTTGTAATAAATAATCATTCATTCGATAGCACCAAATCCCTCAATCTTGTCCCCTTTTCATAGCGTTCTTCCAATAATGTCTTTTGAAATAAATCATTCGCTTTATGAACACGCGCATAATAAGAAATCTTTTGTTCTTCTTTCACTTCTTCGTATCTTACAAACTTCACATCTTTAAAAGCTCTTTTTGAAACCAATACATATTGTTTCCCAAAAGCATCCGCATGAAAGATTCTTTCTAAAGATTCTATCGTTAATTCACCACGAACAAATGCTTCTGGAAATCGATAATATGCATCATCAGCACGATAACCAATAACCACATCATAAGCATCCATTTGTACCGCATAATTATGAAAGAGATAATCTAACTCTCTCTTATATAGTGCACGTAACTCTTCCGCAATAGAGCGATGCTGCATTAAGATAGAAACCCACAACACCACTTCATGATTCTTTCCTTTGGTTAGATCCAGAATTCTTAATCGATCATCACGCAAAGTATAAACATTTACAAAGCCATCGGAATTCTTTCGAACAGCCCATTCTCTAGCAAGACTTTTATTTGTGCAACAATAAAACCCCATCCCATAATCATTGTGAGGATTTCCACAACCAAAAACAGGACTTTCGATTATCCGATTGCTTCCATGATAGAGTGTTCTGATCATGGTTAAATTATAATTTGTGTATATATTTATGTCAATTTATGGTATTGTACTACCATTTTTAGCCCTATTTAGATTCGTATATTGCATACCACTCTTTAATATTCACTCTGGAATCGAATTTCGTTCCCATCAAAGAATTGGCACGATTGTTTTGTGTTTCTGAAAAAGAAATAATCTTTTCCTGCCATCCCTTTACATCTTGTGTAGAAAGATAATATACATTCTTTGCGATTTGAATCTCTTTTGTAATCGTATCGGAAAAAATGATAGGTAAGCCACTCGCTTGGCCTTCTAAGCCAGTAAGCGGAAACCCTTCGCTAAAGGAAGGCATCACCAAACAATCAAGGGCAGAATAATAAGGACAAGTATCTTGAATCCAGCCTGTAATCGTTACACGGTCTGTTAAGTTTAATTGCTGAATCTTTTCATCAATCTCTTTACGATAATCCCCATCCCCCACAATCAGTAGTTTGTACTTAGAATCCATGTCCTTTAGTACATCCAACATAAAGGATTGGTTTTTATTCTTCGTAACCATACCAATCATACCGATGACAAAGTCATCCTCTTCAAAATGATATTGTTGACGAATGAGATTTCGGTTTTCTTCCTTAAAGGAGAATCGCTCCACATCGATAGCATTTTCAATCACTTCAAAGGGAATGGTGTCAAATAAATACTTTCCAGCTATCTCACTACACGCAATAAAGTGGGTTCCGTATTTCTTCATCTTATTGCGCATAAGATATTTATAGATTTGATAGATGAAGCCTTCATGAAAGTCTTGCGAAGCGTGCGAATTGACAATGCGCACCGGAATACCTAATTGATATGCAATTTGAACCATATAGCCACTATTAAACAGATTTAAACTATGCATGACATGATAGGCGTTCTTTTGATGCAGTGCGGCAATCTTTTCTTTACAGCCTGGATAATCTTTTTTGGGATTAGGAACAAGATAAATACCACAACCATAATCTTCCATCCACTTTGTGATTTCTGGATCCCCTTCTTCATATACCAACAAGTCAATATGATATTTATCTTTATCAATGGAACGTACAATTTCCTTTACGAAACTACTCATTCCGCCACCTGTCAAACTGCTAAATGCCATCAAAATAGAAATCATTTCGCCACCTCAAATACATCAAACCAAGAATTGGAAAATACAACCGAATATCCCTTTGCCTCACATAAAGGATAAAACTCTTTATAATCAAAACGATCTTTATACAAAACAACATAATCTGCTTGCGCAAAGATGGTTTCTGCAGTCTCAATTTCCCCACCAAAACAAGGACGATCTGTTTCAAGAGATAATATACGTGGGCGCATAAAATAGATGGAAGCTTCTTCATCTAGTGTTTTTACATAATCATAGAGTTCTATGCTTCTTTCATCATACATATAATTGATTTTTTCTTTTCCCGTATGAACAGAATAAGCATAAATACAATTATAAAGCCCCATGACAAGGAGTAGTCCTCCTAAAATACCTACAAAATAAGGTGAAAGCTTAGGATAATGTTGTACTTCTTGAAGCGCAAAATATAATACAAATGGCATTACTGCAAGTAAATAACGGCTTCCTTGGAACCCATCAAATAACAATAAGACACATACTGTAATGAACAAATAGAAGACGATATATCTTGGAAGTTGTTGGTTCAATAAATGAATCATGCCTATAAGACTCAATAGTAAAACAATACCGACAAATACATATAACAATGCCTTCATCACTTCAAAGCCACTATTAAAGTTTCCAAAGAAATCAGTAAAGACGATTAGATAACGCGAAAACAACCATGCCATATTTTTGAAATCAATAAGGAATAAAGAACCATAACCACCACCGGATGGTAATAATTGATTCAAAACAACATCTAAAAGCACAAAAACCATATATGGAGTAAAAGCCACAAATACTTTCTTACGTAAGTCTTTCCCGTCTTTATATTCTTTTTTGGTTAATACCGAAAAGCCATATGCCAAATCGATTAAGCCTAATGCGACAAGTAACGCAAAACCAAGAGACCGACAAATCACGGCACAAAAAGCGCATACCCCAATCCCAATGGCATAAGAGAATGGACGTTTGTTTTTTACATACTTAAAGACAAACCAAATCGCTAAAAAAGAAAAGAATAAATACGGATAATCGGATAACACATCATTGATATAAATAAGCATGCCTGTATTGATTGCACAAAATAGGCTAATAAAGCGGGCATTTTTTTGATCTGTCATTTCGAGCAATATAAAATACAACACAACAACGGAAGCACTAAAGAATAAAGCCCCGAGTATCTTAAAAGCAATCAAGTTCTTTCCAAATAAAGCATAAAGTGGTGCCAGCAACAAACTTTCGCCCCAGGGATAGACTACGGTACCTAATCCCTTTAAGGTTGTATAGCGATAAGTGAATTCAGATAATTTGAGCCACTCGGGTAGTGTACCAGTTACCAGTGCTTTAGTTTGTGCGATAAACTGCGCACAATCTCCGTCCCATCCAAGGCCATCAACAATGCGCACACAAGAAAATAATAGCGCCATTCCAAATAGGAAAAGTGCAGTTGTGCGATTTGACCATTGTATCCTTTCGTTTATCTTTGAATGCGAAAACAGATACAATACTGTACCTGTTATTAGCAATACATAAACTTGTGGGTATAAAAATAAATTCAAAGCGTCTCCTTATCCACGTGCGCTACGTTTATTCTTTTCTTCACCACCTGTCGCATGGGCAGCTTCCATATCCCCTTTTAATACATTTTTAACTACTTCCATACGGAATCCCGCATCAATAAAGTCACAGTGCTTACAGAATGGATAGTTCTGTCTTCCATCTGCGATCTTTTTACGCATCTCTTGCATCTTATCGGAGTTCCAAATGTCTTTTAATGGGGTCGTAGTTAAATCACCAAAATCGGTTGTTTCAAAGTTGTCACAACAACATAATCCAACTTTCCCATTTGGCATAATCCAAACATCTGTAAAAGGTAATAAGCAAGTCTCCGTAATCACCTTTTCCGTTGCCTTTTTATTTGGTGCACTTCCTGCACGATTTGTTAGAACTTCTTTTAAATAACGCATTTGAATTTGAATATCTAAATCTTCAAACTCACTTGGATGCGATTTAATATAATCATAAATTTCTTGTAGATTATCATGTAGTTTCATTTCCATCGAATAGTTGTTGATGATAATCTGATTGACATATGGTTGTAATTCACGAACCTTATCAAGGGTTAAGATAAGCCCATTTGTAGAAACAAAGATAAAACTATCTGGTAGCTTTTCTCTTGCGTATTTATGGAATTCGACAAGTCTAGTATCAAGTAATGGCTCATTGTTTCCATAAAGGGTTAAATGCCCTTTATAGCCCCAATCCGCTAGTTGATCAATGATGGAATAAAATAATGCATCATCAATCTTTCTTAGTGGACGCTTTTCATCATGAATATTTGCTGTACAAAACGAACAAGTTGAATTACAACGATTAATTGTTTCAATATTAACCACATGTGGCATCGGTGCTTCTTTTTCATTCAAAAAGAAATCACAATACTGTTTTTGTAGTTTATGTCTCGTGACAAATTGTAATTTGAGATAGGCAAAACTCGCAAGATTTGGAAAATACTTGCGGGCATTCCATCCAAATTTTCCCATAAAGTTATTAATTGTGATTGGCATTTTTCTACCTCTAATCTACTTCTGCAGAATTCTCTTTCTTTTCTTCGTGATACTCTTTTTCCGTATTGACACTCCAAACATTCGTCGCATCCGTAATGCCACTTAAGATGTTTTTCACCGCTTCAAAGGAAGTACACATCGAGTGGTCAATGTTGTTGTAGCGATGCTGACCATTTCTTCCAACACAGTAAAGATTTGGAATGCCCATGAGATAGGTGCGTAAGGTATCCATTTCATCATACGTATCAAAATAAGCCGGATATGCCTTTTTCACACGTTCTACATGGGTATCTAAGACATTCGCTTCACTATCAATTAAATTGAGTTTAATCATTTCCGAAACACCAAGTTTCGCAAATTCTTCATCACTCATATTCCACATCGAATCTCCTTCGTTGCAGAAATACTCTAAACCCATCCATACGGTATGTTCTAAGTCTTTCACCAAATAAGGAGACCAGTTGTTATAGATTTGGAAACGGCCCATTTCGACACTGCGATCATGAACGTAAACCCAGTTGTCTGGAACGATGTTCCCAATTGTTTTTAAGTTGGTTTTATTTTCAAGATTCAAATGGTTAATTAATACACCAACGGTCATGTAGTCACGATATGGAAGACCTTTGGCGATACGCGCAATATCTTCTGGCACATCATTCATCCCACCAACTAAATCTTTAATTGGCATCGAAGAAATGATGACATCCCCATCCATTTCCAGTTGTTTTCCATCCGTTTCATAGATTAAACCGGTAGCGATATTGTCCGCATTCTTTTTCACGCCAACAACCTTCGCATTTTTCAAAATGGTGCCACCTAACTTCACTACTTCTTCTGCCGTCACATCCCACAATTGGCCTGGACCTAGTTTTGGATAACTGAACTCTTCAATCAAAGAAGTTTCCACATGGTCACTTTTCTTTCCAAATTGTTTATCTAAGGCATTCTTTAAAACTGCCATAATCGAAACCCCTTTGACGCGCTGTGCACCCCAAGAAGGATCAATTTCAGATGGGTGTCTGCCCCATAAGTTCTCTGTATAATGCTCAAAGAACATGGAATATAGTTTTTTACCAAAACGATTAACATAGAAATCTTCAAGCGAATTTTCTTGGCGCTTATGAATCATGGATTTTAGATAACTAAAACCTGCCACCATCGTGGTGCCTAAACCCATGTTTTGAAAGGTTTCTACTTTCAGTGTAATTGGATAATCAAAAAACTTGCGATTAAAGAAAATACGTGAAACACGATTTCTTCGCAACATCACACGGTCCGTAGTCTCTGGGTCTGGACCACCTGCGGTTAATGTCACATTACGCCCTAATGTAATATCATCGCTCGATGGTTTCCCCTGTTTTGGCAGCATCTTATCCCACCAATCATTTACGCGTGGGTCCTTGGAAAAGAAACGATGTCCTCCCATATCCATACGGTTGCCTTTATAATTAACCGTTCTCGAAATGCCTCCAAATGTATTACTTTGCTCAAATACAACGACTTCATAGTCCTTGGATTGTTTCAATAACTCATAGGCAGCTGTTAAACCAGCTGGACCTGCCCCAATAATCAGTGCTTTCTTCATGAGGCCTCCTTTCACACAATAAAAACATGGATTCTTTGAATTCTCTTCAATTTTACCATGTTTTCTTTACTTTTTATCGCTTTCCAATTCTATATGCGAAATTTTCCTATTTCAATTTCTTGGTCACTATGAAAAGGTTCAATCCACATTGAACTGAACCTTTTGTTTCATATTATCCTTTACCTACTTTTTGTTTCTTAACTTAGACGCACTAATTAGGGCAATAAGAACAGCAACACCTAAGAGTAATAAGTATGGTAATGCATGGTAATCATCCCCAGTATATGGTATAGGAGTTCCACCAGTACGTATGCATCTCTGTGCCGCATCACTCCAATAATAACCTGCTGGATATCCATCATCTTGGCAAGTACGTCCTTTTGGCCCAGGTGTTGGTTTAACACTTGGGGTTGGTGTTGGAGAAGGAGCAATCTTTTCCCACTTCGCTGTAAAGGTATGATCTTCTACAACTGTATAAGAATCGCCTGGATTGTATACACTACCTTCCCAGTATAAGAACTTATATCCATCTCTCGTTGGTGCAGTAGCAATCGTTATGACTTCCCCTTCAAGATATTCAATGACGGTTGGAGTTGTTTTTCCATTTAAGATACCGCCATTCGGATCAAATGTAATGAAACATTTGATTTCTTCCCATTGCGCAGTGAACTTAGTATCTTCAGTCACGGTATAAGAATCTCCTGGTTGATAGAGTTTTCCATCTGCTCCTTGCCACCCTAAAAATTTGTTATGCTCTTTAGTTGCTGCAGACCCAAGCGTGATTTCTTCATTGTAATCATGCGTTTCTTCGGTTGGCTCTGTACTGCCTTCATAGGTTCCACCGTTTGGATCATATGTAATAACATGTTTTACAATTTCCCATTGTGCTACAAATTCTGTATCACCTTCAACGGTATAAGCATCGCCTGGTTGATAAAGTTCCCCATCGGTTTCTTGCTAACCTAAGAAGTTGTAATGGTCTCTTGTCGCTGCAGAACCAAGCGTGATTTCTTCATTGTAATCATGCGTTTCTTCGGTT
Source organism: Solobacterium sp. (assembly GCA_017941735.1). Taxonomy (GTDB): domain Bacteria; phylum Bacillota_I; class Bacilli_A; order Erysipelotrichales; family Erysipelotrichaceae; genus Bulleidia. Next base: position 19,753 of record JAGAVW010000006.1, read on the forward strand.
GGCTCTGTACTACCTTCATAGGTTCCACCATTTGGATTATATGTAACAACATGTTGTTCAAGCGTCCATACAGCATAGAGGGTTGTTGCTTGCGCAAATTCAGTTGTGTCTCCTGGTTGATAGGAATCTCCACTACCGTCTGCTGCTGTATTCCATTCTTCGAACACATAATGTTCTCTTTCTGCTGCCTGTTCAATTGTCACAGCATCACCTGGATTGTATTCGACAACTTTTGGATCTGTAGAACCATCTAAAGTGCCACCGTTTGGATCAAATGTAATTGGCAGTTTCCATTGTGCTACGAAGGTAGCATCGTCCTCAACCGTATATGCATCACCTGGTTGATAGAGGTTTCCATCTTCTTCTTGCCAACCTTTAAAGATTAAACCATCTTCACTAGTTGCAGCTTCAGGAATCTCAATTTCCTCACCATATTCATGTACATGAATAGTTGGGTCAGTAGATTCTTCAAATTCGCCACCATTTGGATCATATGTGAGCCAATGATGATCAATTTCCCAAGATGCTGTGAATGTAGCATCTTTCGTCACTGTATATGGCTCTTCTGCGGAGTGCACATCCCCCTCATCATCTATCCAACCAAGGAAGTGATAGTGTTCTCTTGTCGGTTCTACACCAAGGGTAATTGCTTCATTGTATTCATATGTCTTTGTGGTTGGATCTGTAGATCCTTCAAATTCACCACCATTAGGATCATAAGTTATATCATGTTCATCAATAATCCACTGTGCATAGAAGGTCACTTCTTGTAGATCACTAGGGAATGTATAAGTATCCCCTTCATCATAATCATCGCCTTGTCCATCTGCTTTGGTATTCCATCCATTAAATGTATAGTGTTCTCTTTCTGGCGTTTGATCCGAAATGGTATAACTTACACCACTTTCTTCATCTGCAGGCATATTATCAACCGTATCACCATCTGCATTTGCATCATAGTGCACTTGATTCATATAAACTTCTAATGTACCAAGGTCTTCTGTAATACCATAGTTGTCCGGATTGACAGTGCCCCAGTCAATTTCATAACTGTTTTCTGCCGTTCCTTCTTCTGTTATTGTGCCGGTTGTTTTAATTGTTACACTTTCTCCCGTTACAAGTTCTAACGTGAGGCCATTTTCATCAAAGCTTTGTGGCGTGCCACCATCTACTTCAATGGTTCCACCTGCCGTTAATGGTTGTCCATCATATAGTTTTTCAGCAGATTCGGTTGTGACTTTAAGTTCTAATGGAACAATCTCAAATACGTTATTCTTTACTGGAATCACAAAATTAACTGCATCAAACTGGTTTGTTTCACTATTATGTGTGTAAAGATGTGCTTCATCTGGCAAACTTTCTTGACCAACTTCTTTTCTCACAATTTGGAAACCTGCTTCGACATCAACCTTTGCGTAAAGATTGTGATGATATTGCCCCACGGAGTAGCGTCCAACGCGAACATATCCAGGATATTTATAAGCACCTTCCGTAGAAGGATTATCCTCTTCTTCCACACCAATTGTTCCTGCTGGCCAGAAGCTCGTAGCCGCAATCTCTTTTACATAAGAACTTTGCTCTTGTCCGTTGTATTTTAAGGTTTCACCGAATGCGGTTAACTCTTTTGTCATCAACATATCTGGATTGTATTGTGCCCAAACCGCATAGAAATCCACTTCTTCTTCTGCTACAGGATAGTCATCTCCTGGAAGTGCGCCATGGTCTGCGTCAGTAGCGGATGGATTGACACTCCATCCCGCGAAAAGATATCCTTCTCTACTTGGAATCGAAGACCAAATTTTATAGTGATTATTATTTTCTGGAACATTTTCATCGGTATGAATAATGGTTTCTGGAGTCGGATTGTCCCAATTAACATGGTAATTGACCGTAATCGTTCCTTGGCTCCATACCGCCGTTAGTTCAACATCTTCTTCTGGTAAAGTATATTCACTTCCACCTGCATAAGTGCTTCCTGTACTATCTGCCCATCCTACAAAGTGATAGCCTGTGCAGCTAGCTTCACCAAGGGTAATTATTGTACCTGATCTATCCGTTAAGGTATCTGGATCAGGAAGCGTAACATGTTCTGTCGTATCACCTGGTAAATAGGTTAATGTTACTTCGGCAACATATCTAGAATAAACTGTTATATCATCGGTGATTTTTGTTAAATCTGCTTCTTCTGTACATGCTTCATCTACATACCAGCCATCAAAATCATAAGTTCTATCGCCAACAGTTGTTTGCGCATCATGTTCAGGAGTTTCTTGTGCAGCCGATCCAGAATCTACTTCTTCCGAAGCTGGATCATCATCAACAAATGCACTTTCTCCTGCTGGTTTATGTTTATAGGTTACCGTATGCTTCATTAAATTGTATTTTGCATAGAATGTTTTAGGTTCCGTAATATTTGTTAAGGTTGCTGATTGTGTGCAATCTTCATCTTCGTACCAACCATCAAACTCATATTTTTTGCCATCAACCGTCTTTGTTTCTGATTCTTCAGGAGCTTCTGCATCTTCCCCTTCATTTACCATACTTTCTTGAACGGTTTCAAAGCTAGATTCGCCTGCATCTTGCAACTTGAAGACAACGTTATATGCGGATGCCTCATATTTTGCATAGAATGTTTTAGGTTCACTGATGTTGGTGAGGTCTGCAGTGACTGTGCAATCTTCATCTTCATACCATCCATTAAATGCATACGTAATATCTCCAACCACTTTGGTGTCAGGTTCTTCTGGTGCTTCTGCATCGGCACCTGCATCTACTACACCCTCTTGGACGGTTTCAAAACTTGTTGCACCTGCATCTTGCAACTTAAAGACTACGTTATATCCCGACACTTCGTATTTTGCATAGAATGTTTTAGGCTCTGTAATATTTGTTAAGGTTGCTGATTGTGTGCAATCTTCATCTTCATACCAACCATCAAATGCATACGTAATATCTCCAACCACTTTGGTGCCAGGCTCTTCTGGTGCAGTAGCATCACTACCTTCTTCCACCTGTTCTTCTTTTACAGTTTCGAAACTTGTAGCACCTGCATCTTGCAACATAAAGGTGACATCGTACTTTTCTTTCACCTGAGCTTTGGCAAGAATGTAGTAGTATTCTGTGGTGGTTCCACTTCTTCGCCAACGAATTGTGACATTTTGATCTTGTCCTGTTGTGTTGTTGTTAGTAACAACTCGAGTATTGGTGTTGAATGTCACATAACTACTACCTGCTGATATGGACCAATAGGTTGGACTTGTTCTAGAGTGACTTGTCTCAAGTGTTGCACTTTGTCCATATTCCAACGTAAGCCGGTGCGTCGTGGTATTCGGTTGATTCGAACCATCACCGTTTGGATCACTTGTGCTTCCTGTTGATACATAAATAGTAAAGTGATCTGTATTAAATTGTTGTTTGTCTGCAGTCGCAGTGCTTGTGCCCATTTCTGTGACAGTACTTGCGTCGTCGCTAACACGGTACACCGAAACTTCCGCTCCTTCTTCAAGAGCTAAACCTGTACCAGAAAAGGTGACGGTAACCGGTAGTTTGGGTTGCACTTCGTTACCTTCTGCATCAACCGGGGTCACATCAAACGCAACCGCATCAATTAAGTTTTGTCCTTTTTCATTCAATTGACTCTCAACTGCTTCAAAAACTTCCGTTGCCGTAACCGGTTCAACACGTAAATCTGTACCTTCTGGTAAACTTCCTTCTGGTGCACGCAGCGTAACCGTAACCCCATTCACATTCTTAGTTTTCGAGAAAGCAGGATAGCGTACTTCTTCTTTCTCTTCATCGGGCTCTTTTTCTTCTTCAAGCTCATTCTTTTCTTCTACGATTTCTTTTTCGAGTACCCCCCCCCGATTGACTTCCTCTTCAACAATTTCTTCTTTCTCAATCTGTTCTTTATTTTCTTCTTTGTTAAGGGATATTTCTTCTTGGTTGGTAGCCTCTTCTATTTCTTGGCTTTCCTCTTCCTGTTTTTCAGAAACTAATTCATCTTGTTGCTCTTGTGTAGGAGCAACTTCTTCAGTGGTTTCTTCCTTGACTTCCTCTTGAACTTCTTCAACAGGGGTTTCGACTACTTCTTGTTTTGTTTCTTCCCCTGTTTCTTCTTGCGGTTGTGGTGCTATTTCAACTAACGCTTCGATAGGTGTTGGGGAAGCAGAAAGCACATTAAAAGTGGTCTCTTCTAAAGATTCCTCTTCAATTTCTTCCACTTCTTCAATATCTTCTTCAGTTTCTTCAACAACTTCTTCTTCAATTACTTCAACCGTTTCTTCTTCAATGACTTCTACAACTTCTTCTTCCGTCACTTCAACAGGTTCTTCTGCATAAACATGCATTGGCAAAGCTTGAAATACCATCATGCTAGCAAGAAGAATGGCAAGTAAACGATTCTTTGTTTTCACTTTCATCTAACATCCCTCCAAAATCAATATTCTTTCCTTTTAAAGACAAAACATCAAAGCACATAAATAAAATTCATAAACTTTTACGTTTAAGCCTTAAATTATTTATATAATGAAGATGAAGTAGAAACTTAAAAAGTAATAATTCTTTTATTCTGTTAAATTATAAATAACATTATTTTTTTGTATACAGTTTAAATTGTATAGTATTAAACTATAAATAATTATTGTTTATCCGCGAGGGTTTTGTATTCTTTTTGTGTAATTGGCACAATGGACCCATGACGAACATCTTCTTCTGGTAATTGATACGCATCTTGTGCTATCCATTCAATGCCCCCATCATAACTTAGATCCGTAAAGGTTCCAGCCATAAAGGTATGATTCGCAAAATGGTCAAAATAGACAAGATACCCATCGCCTTCTTTTTTCTTACATACCATAGGTCCTTCAATGGCACGATATTTTGATAAATATTGCCAATCCAACGTATTTGGGAAACCCTCTTCTAAATGATTCGCAAAAGCAGGATAAATGGTTTGACTCCCTTTTCTTTCATCTTTATAGAGCATCCAATACTTTCCCTGCATAGAGAATACCGTTCCATCAATCACTGGATAACCTGGATCAAAGAATACCTTTGGATAAGAGAATGCTTGAAAATCACGGGTTGTGATGTAATACATCGCTCCTTTTGTTTCACTTGGATCAGAATAATAGATATAGTAAAGATCCTTTGTTGCATCATAAGTGAATTCAGGTGCCCAAGCTTTTTCTCCTGTTAAGCCAATGCCATCGTCTTTGACACTAACTAAGACTTCTTTGAAGTTTTCAAAATGGATTAAGTCATTTGATGTTGCTAGATAGATATAAGGTGTATCTGCTTCCGTTGCGCTTAAAAGGAATGTCCCATCCTTGCTTCGCACCACATTTGGATCCCGTAAGCGACCACTTCCCAAATCGGTTTCAATCGGTTCCATTTCCACTTTATCCCAATGGAACCCATCCTCACTAATCGCAATGTGTCCTACTTCTTTTTCATTTTCTTCATTGAAATAACTCATCGCATACCCATAGATTGGATCAAGTAAAAGAAGATCATAGGTTTCTTTTTCTTGTTTTTCATTAGAGGAGATTGTTGCTTCTAGAGTGATTGGCTCCATTTCGTTCTCCCCTGTCTTAAGCAAGCGACCCTCTTCAATGATTGCTTCTCCTTTTACGACTTCATAGCTATAGGAACACGTTTCATAGTTTTGAGGAAGCATCGCATTTGAAAATTGATATGCACCTAATTCAATCGATAAGGCATCTTTTGCAAAACTAAGAAGATTCGTATCATTCCATTCTGGTAAAACAAAAGTAAATTCCTTTTCGGCACTAACATCTTCTATATCAATCCTTGCTTTTGCATGGACTGTGCCCCCTCGCGTTGCATCTTTTCTGACACCTAAGGCATTCATGATGGGGTTTTCCTCTACTGACCATGTAACTGGAATACCTTCTACTTCAAATTGGTCAAACCATAAATCTCTGCGCAAACAATCCGCATCCGCAAAGTGAATCGTATCTAATAATACCGCTGGTTTCTTTAAACGATATGCCTCTTGAACCTCTTCTAGCGTTGTTAAACGGTTTGAGATGACTAGATCTGTATATTTCCCATCTAAATACGTAGACCCTTTTCCATCACTTCCAATGAGTAAGGTTTCTTCTGGAATATCCCATTGGTACTTTTCTTGGGTATATGCGACTCTTTCCCCATTTAAAAAAATCGATGTCTCTTCTTCACTTATATTTAAAACCACATAATTCCATCGTCCCGTTTGAAGGGTATCTTTCCCTTCCGCAACAACCCATTGATCACGCTTAAATTGATGGTTATGTAATGTGATGCCACTTAACACACCATCATTAAGACCGCTACCTGTTAATTGTAGAAATTGATCTTCCGTGCCAATTTTTAATAAGGTTGTGCCTGGATAATTACTCGAAGGAGAAATCCAAAAAGAGATTGCGGTGGGATTTGTAAGAGCCGTTTGAATGGGCTCCTGTTCGCTTATTTTTGTATATTGCCATAAGCCATCATTTTCTTTCTCTTTACTCCCATCGATTGATTCTTCCTGTTTCCCACATCCCATCATAAAAACAAGAAAAACGCAAAGAATGCGTTTTAAATCATGCAGGCTTGTGTTTTTCTTGTCATTTCGTTTCATAGTTATTTAAATAAATCTAATTTTAATAAAAGCTTCTTCATCTTTTCGACATTTAAACGCTCCGTATTGTGCGAATTATAGTCTTCCGATTGTTCGAATTTCTTTGTGCCTTTATTAATATATTTGTCATAGTTTAAATCACGATTATCCGCAGGAATACGGAAATAATTGCCCATATCAATCGCATGCGCCATATCTTCCTTGGTTACTAATACTTCATAGAGTTTTTCACCATGACGTGTACCAATATATTGGATGCCTACGTTCGATTTCTTTAAATCCAAAATAGCTTTCGCTAATGTCTCAATGGTTGCAGCAGGCGCTTTTTGCACAAAGAGGTCCCCCTGTTTTCCATTTTCAAATGCATAAAGAACTAAATCGACCGCATCTTCTAAGGTCATCATAAACCGTGTCATTTCAGGATTCGTGATAGTTAATGGCTTCCCAGCATTAATTTGGTCACAGAATAATGGAATGACCGAACCACGCGAAGCCATAACATTTCCATATCTTGTTAAGCAGAGAATGGGATCACCTTTCTCCATTTGACGTGAGCGCGCTACGACATTCTTTTCCATCAATGCTTTGGTCATCCCCATCGCATTGATTGGATAAGCTGCTTTATCCGTACTTAAGAAGATTGCCTTTTTCACATGGTGTTCCACACAAGCAGAAATCACATTGTTGGATCCAATAACATTGGTTTTCACTGCTTCCATTGGATAAAACTCACATGAAGGAACTTGTTTTAAAGCAGCCGCATGGAAAACATAATCAACACCCTTAAAAGCGCCCTCAATGGAGTGATAATCCCGCACATCCCCAATATAGAACTTTAGTTTTTGACTTGCTTTGGGGAATGCCTGTTGATATTCATGACGCATATCATCTTGTTTCTTTTCATCACGCGAAACAATACGGATTTCTTTGATATCGGAATTTAAAAACCGTTTGCATACCGCATTCCCAAAGGAACCGGTTCCACCTGTAATCAATAAGACTTTATCTTTAAAAATAGATTTCTTCATATGCATACCTCAAACATTCTTATCATAGCACTCTTTACTGTGAAACATGAAATCGCCATAAAAAACGCGCCAACGCTTTTAATGGATAAAACTTACGATAACGAAAGTCAATCACTTCATAAACGCCATCGGTATTATAGGTATGGATGTATTCTTTTTGTTTTCCATCATCAAATACAACCTCCATTCCACGGCGTATAAATACCTCTTCTTCCATCATTTTTTCAAAGCTTAATTCTTGGACATTTAGAAAATGAAGATAATCCCCATAACAGCGCACGCAATCTTGCACAACGCGATACCTTTTCCCTTTCTTTTCATAAATAGCTCCACCTGGCCGTTCTAGAGAGTAATTCCCTTCGAGCTCTGTTTTCGACATTTTCTTTTCTTTCATATCAAGAAGGATGGGGACAGCCTTTTTAATTTCTAAATCATACGCTAAGCCAATGGCTTTTGTATCACTCAGAAAATGAAAGATGGTATCCACATATTTTACTTGGTCTAAAAGAATGGTATCAAGTTCCCATTCATAAGGAAAATTAGTTGCTTTATAAAGGCGCATTTGTCCTGCAGCACTTGTTTCAGGAAGCATATACCATATATTGTCATATTGAAAAATATTAGGAAACGATAAATGAAAATCCTCCTGAATCACAATCCGAAACGCACCTACCGTATTGCCTACCACTTCCGCTACCGCAATACGGCCCAAGCCATTGTAGTATTCTAAGGCTTCGACAAAAACATATTCTTTTCCATTTGCGTGACATACAAAAGGATCCGCATACCAATATTTTGCATCTGGATATCTTGTATAAAATACTTCCTCTTTAGCATCCCTTCTACGTAAGGCAATACCATAGGCATCATCATACAAGATTTTATCAATCCATCGATTCATCATTTATTTTTCACTAATCCCTTCTGTGCTTTCCTTCATGAAGAGAATCTTGAAGGTCATAAAGAGAATTCGTAAATCCAATAATAAAGAGAAGTTTTCAATATAGTATAAATCAAATAGGAGTTTATCTTTTAAACGTGTATTATATTTTCCATAAACTTGTGCATATCCGGTTAGTCCTGCTTTAACCTTTAATCGATAATTAAACTCCGGTATTGTCTTAATCACTTCTTCAACAATTTCAGGGCGCTCTGGTCGTGGTCCAACTACAGACATATCCCCTTTTAAAATATTAAGTAATTGAGGTAATTCATCAATCCGACAAGCACGAATAAACTTTCCAACTGGCGTAATACGGGTGTCGTTTTCTGAAGCTAGACGCGCAATCCCATCTGCTTCTGCATCCATACGCATGGAACGGAATTTAATAATTTCAAAGGGTCTACCATATTGCGTTAAACGCGTTTGACGATAGAATACCGGCCCGCGATCATAAAGCCAAATCGCAAGCGCAGTTACAAGCGATATCGGTGAAGTCACTAACAATAATACAAGTGAGAACACAAAATCAAAGATGCGTTTCACAATTTTATCTAATTGACTTGGTCCAAAGTTATGGGTCCGTAAAACTGGTGTATCAACTAAATAAACACTACTTGCTCCATTCACAATCACATCATAGACATCTGGCACAAGGTAAAGCCGTTTACTTGCATCATACGTTTCATGAACCAATTGTTCTTTTTCTTGGGGACGTAAGCCTACCCCAATAATGCATTCATAATCTTTTAGAGCTTCGATATTATTTTTAAACTCTTCAAATTGTAACTTTTTAGTGATGTCATAACTGTTGGATTGGTAGGCAAGAATACGGTCATAAAGCGATTGATCTTCTTCTCCGTAAATCAACAACGTATTCTTCGCTGGGAAGACACGATAATAGATTTGATTTAAAAGAATATTGAGTACGATGGTAATGCCAATTTGTGCCAAAATGAATAGCCAATAGCCTTGTAGATGCAAAAATTTTTTATTCACCAAGGTTCCAATCATATAGATGATAAAATTCGTAAAGGCAATCGATAAGGATTGCGAAAAGATGAGATCACTTGTCTTTGCGTATCCGATTTGGAAGCCACCATAAACACTATTGAATACAATTAATAGCACCGCATAGATAGCCGTAATCAAATAGTTACCACGACGATAGTAATATACGGTATCCCGATAATAGCGATACCAAACCACAATAAAAAACAAGGAAAGAATTCCAATGATTAATAGATTCAATAACAGACGTGCTGTTTCTTGGGTTCTCTCTTTACGATTCATATCTTATTTATTTTACTATGAAAAAAGAGTGGAAATCCATCGTTCCACTCTTATTTTGACGCATAGAGCGCTAAGATTTGCGGATCCACCACTTCTGAAGCATACCCGTGCGCATCCTCTTGAGCTTTTTTAACGAAGCGATTAGCACAAGTTTTATCTTCCATTAATTGACGCATCTTAGTTCGAAAGACCTCTTGATTATCCACTGGATAAAGGAAGCCATTTACACCATCTTTGATTAAATCATGATTCCCTCGCACATTGGAGGCAATGACAGGAATCCCTGCGACCATGGCCTCTAAGACAGAAACCGGTAATCCTTCCCGATAACTTGGGGAAATAAACACATCTGCCCCAAATAGGATACGACGCAAATCTTTACGATAACCTAAAAGATGAATTTGTTTTGTTAAGTTTTCTTTTTGAATCCATTCTGAAAGCTTTTCGTGATCCGGTCCTTCTCCACATACCACAAAATGATTATTTTGATTCTTATGGAACCACTCTTTCAAAGCCTCCATCACAAAGATATGATTCTTATTCTTATTGAGTTCGCCAACCGACAAAAACATTTTATCTTCGGCATTTAGACCTAGTTCTTGCTTGATGATTTCTTTATTTGTTCGATATTGTAATACATCGTCCTCTTCAATTCCAACACCAGGTATGAATACCACTTTGCCACCTTGTTTTAAACGAAACTGTTTTGCGTTTTCATAATCTTCTTGATTGATGGTAACTAAAACATCCGTATACTTTGCGGCAATTTTTTCCATTGTTTTATAAATGGTTTGGTTGATGAGTGGTGCCCCTTTAAAAAAGTGGAATCCATGGGTTGTATAAATCACTTTACTCTTTAAGCCCTTTGTGGCTAAGCGCGTATAAAAACTAGAAAGTGGGGTATGACAAGAAATGATGTCATAATTTTCTTTTACCATAATGGCACGAATCTGTTTTTGTGCCTTTAGATTATCCAAACTATAAGGCTTCTTAGAAAAAGGAAGATTGTATTTCACGGTAATATCTTCGTTTTTAAAATCACCCTTTGCCGCTACATCGACTTGGTGACCCATTTCATGTAGCTTATGAATGATGCGCAAGTGGTGATTGATGATATGAATATCGACGGTTGCGACAAAAAGAATCTTCATTTTTTTAGTTTCTCTAAACCTTTCTTTTTCATATCACGTCGTTTTAATTCATTTTTTACTTTACGTACATATTTTTGTACATGGTCTTCATAGAATTGTTGGCGTTTTATCATATCCAACCATTCTTTCGCATTAGGCGAGACTGGACGACGTCGCGCATGTTCGTAGTCTTGGTCCATGATGTAATATAAGAAATCACGCATTTCAAAGAAATTCATTGGTTTATTGATTGGATTGGCGTTCAACATCTTTAAAGCGAGTTCATCATTTTGATCGATTTCTTTGATGACTTCTACGGCCTCTTCAAACGAATCGTATTTATGTACATTCACAAATGCTTCATCATTAAACTCAATGGTAACCGTTGGATCGCCATAATAAATAGGAATCGTATAAGCTTGAAGAGAATCACAAATCTTTTCGGTGCTATAGCCTATATAAGATTGATTTTCAATTGCTAAGGAGAACTTATGCCCTTCTTGGAATTCTTTTTTATGATCTGGGTTAAAACGCACCCCAGCCGTATGGCCAACATTGTTTAAGTACTTCCCCGCGGAATCGATTTCTTTATAGTCATTGATCATAAAGAATAACTCATCACGCTCTGGCATGGCTAAGGGATTAGAAATAACTGCTGCACAAAAGCCTTTTTTCTTATCCAAATCTTCTTGGGTTACTGGCTTACGATGAAATAAAGCTTCATAAGCTGCGCGATATTGAAAGAGTAAATAGATTGGAATACGACGATAGCGGTCTCCAAATTCAATCCGGTCATAGCCAAACGCATAATCGCACGCATTAAAATCGGGAATGATATTCTCTCCTGTATAACAAATGCGAATGCCATCATATTTCAGATGTTCATAACCAAAAACCGAATAAATCAAATAGTCTGGATTATCCGAAAACGAAACCTCATAACGATCACGTAAATAATCCATAAATTCGTTATCATTCTTATCAAACTCTGGATTAAAATCCACAAAATTCACGGTAATTTTCTTTTTCATGTGTTTTTCCAGTATTCCCTTCTATCTTACAATAAATCACTTGTTTTAATGGTAATGCCTTCTTGTTCAAAAAGATCATCATATTTGCCAGAGACAAATAATTGATAGAAGACATATAAATACAACTGCCTTAATGGCGCATCAGAATCCTTTTCCACTGTCCGTCTTAAGACATAACGATTTACCATATATTTCAGACGGTCTTCCATATAAATCCGATACGTTTCTTTTGGCATATGCATCGTTGTTTCATGCTGCTTTAGCGTTTTTAAGAACTCTGTCTTCTCTAGTTTTTCTTTAATCCGTAATAAATCATCGCCGGTATAAATCGCCCCAACGGTTGTGGTACCACCTTGTGTTTTTAAGACCTCATAGACTTCTGGTGGTAATTGTTTTTTCATTTCTTCTTTGTAATAGGTTTTATGGGTTTTTTGAATATTCTCTAAAGTATGTGCCACTTCAACAAACTTACGATTTTTAAAAGGATACATTCCATCCACCCCAAAGCTATTGAGCAATACCGAATTCTTTTTTAAATATACTTTATTTGCGAAGGCATAGGGGTCACTATGGTAGTACATTTGCGTATTCGTATTTTTTATCCCCGTTGCAATCGCATTGAGGTTATCAAGATAATGAATAAACTGCGTTTCATCTGAACCAGCACCGGTAATCAAATACTTTGCGCCAAAATTATGTGCCATATTAGAAAGCGCATAATCTAAGAAGATTCCCGATTCATAGACACAACCATTTAAACGCCAAACAATATCCGGTAATACTTCTGCATAATCACTTCCAATTGTGACCGAATGCAGATTCACATCTTTGGTATGGGCAACGATTTGTTCGACCGAAGAGATTTCATTATTCCCTCGTTTGCCTCCTACCGTAAAAGCTTCAATGATACGTGTATCTTGTTTCCGCAAGGTATGCAATACCATATTCGAGTCAAAGCCACGAGATAAAGGAATGCATAGTTTTCCCTCTTCTTTTCGATAAGCTAAAATACAATCTTGGATGGTCGAAATCAGCGTTTCTTTTGCGTCTTCAATAGATACTTCTTTAAATTGAATTGGATAACGTCTTTGTTCTACTTTTCCATCTTCCACAAGCAGCTCGTGCCCAATTTTAATCTTATAAACATCCTTAACGAGGGTCTCTTCTCCTAAAAGAAAGCCATTTTGTAGAAAGGCGTGTGCCACCTCATAATGGAATTCTCTTTTTCTTCCACTTAGACGCAAAACTTCTTTTAAGTCATTTGAATAATAGAGACAATTCTTGTAGACGGTATAATACATGTCCATATTAAACGATGTAATATCCGCAAAGATATGGAATGTATTTGTCTTTTTATCAACATAAGCGACTTCAAACATGCCATCAAAGGCATTATAAATATCGCCCTGTTCCACGTAACAAGACGCAAATTTTTGGCTGAATTCCGCATCCGTTGGACAATACGCTGCCAAACAAAGCGCATCGTCTTCGTAAATGGAAACGCCTTTACAAAGAAATTCATTCTTTTTTTCTTTAATGTGATAAATACCTGTAATATACATATGTTCTAATCTTTCTCAAATAATATACCATGATTCAACTTCTCTATGCGCTTAAACTGACTAAGCCAAGGATCATCCTCTTTCATATCATACGGGTTTTCTTCATCCAAATAAATGTAGAGTGGTGTTTTATCAGGATGATAATGGAAGTATTCTTCTTGGTAATGAATGTAATCTTCTTTAAACCAAAAGTAGTTATACGTTGCATCATTTCCTAATTTCTTATTGGATTCTACTTGTTCCCACGTATGATTCGTGATAAACATCGCATACTCTCCAGGTAAGCTATTTAAATATTGCATATCCTCATAGATGGATTCATAATTCTTAACCACTTCATTTCGATCCCATAACCCTTTACATGGTCCCTTTGTTACTAATGCTTCTTTTCGATATGGTTCTCCATAATACCCAAAGATACGAATCACGCATAATAAACATACAAATGCATAAGGTAAATAAGATAACCAAGTACCTTCATAATGATCACCGATCAAAATAATCGTCATCATACTAGCGATGATTAATGGATTACAATAAGAAACTGGTCCTACATTCGAAGAAATCAATAGGATTGCGGCATAAAAGACAGAAACCCAAAACAGAAAACGTACATGCCAAGAACTAGGCTTCAAAATAAGTAATAATAAGCCAAACCACGCAATTGGGAATAACACTAAAGAGTGTCCCCCAATTTCCCAAGAATAAGGATGAAGAAAGATAATCCAAATAAGGGAAAGACCATGAATCACAAGACTTCCTAAAAGGAACTTCTCATGATTTTCTTTTTTATTTTTAAGTAAAAGGCAAACAATTAATTCCCCGATAAAAAGTACCGCAAAGATTTGATATGCCAATACGAAACGACCTACATTTTTGATGATTCGCATTAATAAGCCTTCACTATGAGATGGATCAAATACATGTTGTAAACCAATCAACAATGAAGATATAGATGCTCTAGAAAATAAAAAGCCAAGAAAGATAAGCGCTATTAGCACAATGCCTAATGTAAAGACTCCAAAGTCTTTCCAAGACATAAAATGCTTAATTGCAACTACCACAAGTAATATAAAGTAACCTAAGGCTAAAAATGGGGAATTAATCACCGCGCAACCATATAAAAAACCACTTAAGAATAACCTTCCCTTAGACTTTTCTTCAAAACATAACAAGGCATTCATCATAAACAATAAACCCATCGTGTTATAGGAAAGAGTTGGAATATTATATGGGACAAATAACATAAATAAAAGCGACGCAAGACATGCGCTTTCCACTTTCCCCCATTTCTTTAATCGGTAAAAACAATGGATTCCTGTTAGGATTGTACAAAATGTATAGACAAGCCGATAAAACCAAACAATTCCATCATTACTTCCAACTAGTTCTCTCCACACCCCAACAACAGGCCATACAAAAAAGCCCATCAGTTGTGCCATCCACCACTCATCCGCAATGAGCCCATCTCCTTGCCATAAGCGATAGCCAAGGGCTGCATAAAAATGTTCGTCTTTTAAACCAATTCCTTGACGAATCTTCCACAAGGACAGTGCCAAAATGAAAATCGTAGATACCCAAAATACGATTTGATATGGAATTTGATTACGCTTTAAACCCATAGGACTTCTTTCTAGACACACGGTCCATTAAATAACGTAGATAGCGAAAGAAAAGACGCATCGGAACATGATTCTTCCGTAAGTTTTTCAGGCCATCTTGTAGTTGGTTATTTTGTAAGGCATAACGCCATCTTTCTAAGGCAATTGTATGATAAATTTTATCTTGGTTTTCTTTTGATAATTGTGCAATTTCCCCTTTAAAAGCATTTAAATAATGCGTATCAATCGCCACAAGTTCTTCATAACTGCGTTTCACTTCCCGTACTTCATAATGAATCGTCAACAAATCTTCATCCACATAAGCGAGTTGATAATCCTTTACCATACGAGCTAAGAATTCTAAATCTTGGTTTCGCTTAAAGGAAACATCATAGCCTCCTATTTTGCGTGCAATTTCTGTACGTACTAAAAGATTGGAGCCAGAACCAACATAAATAGCGCGCGCCAAAGCATAAGGATAAACATACCCTTCGATCTTTTCTTCGCTTTCCATCACTTCTCCATCTTTCAATAGCTTATGATATCCCGTATAACAAGCACTATAGGTTTCCCCTCTTTCTTCAAGAGAGCGAATTTGCTTCTCTAACTTTTCTGGATGGATTTCATCATCGTCATCTAAAAAAGTAATGTATTTACCAGTAGCCTCACGTAACCCTACATTACGAGAAAAAGAGCCACCTTCATTGACTTCATTTTGAATGTATTGAATAGATTGCCCGTCCAAATAAGGTTGTAGTGCCAATTTGGTTTGATGCGCAAATTCACTATCTTTTCCATTGTCATCGACCACAATAATTTCTTTTGCCTCGCACGTTTGCTTAAGAGCACTTTCTACCGCTCGCGCAATACGATCTGGTCTATGATAGGTAGGAATGACAATACTAACAAGAACCTCACGCATGTTTCAAATAACCTCTCAATTTATACACAAGATAGGTCGGCACAAATGCTGTCACCATGTAATAAGTAAATAATGGAATAAACGAATGTGGAATCGAAATAATACCTAAGGAATCTAAATGGTAAAAAATAATATGCCAGAGATATAAATTCATTGCTTGACTGGAGATCCAGGTAATCACTTTCAAAAAGATGGGGTTGTAGTTTTTAATATGCGAACATAGCTCATATAAAACAAAACTCATGCCTAGCCCATAAGAAACAAAATAAATTTGTGGTGGATACTTATAGGCTTCACAATCGGGATTCTTTGTCACTATGAAACAAGCGAGTGCGATACACAAAAAGATACCCCCAATAAGATAACGCTGTTTCCCATTTAGTCGTACATTCATCATACCTAAAGTAGAGGCAATCGTATAACTTACCGTATAGGTAATGATTAAAGTTAATACTTTACTATGAATTAAAACCGTATGATACAAACCATCATTTGCGATTAATAAAAGAATACTTACTAAAACGATCATCCATACTGGTTTTTCAAGTGCCGTTTTTTTAAGAAGTGGCATCGTGAGGGCGATGGTACAAAAGATACGATAAATCCAAACAAGCCCAATTCCACTTGAAGTCATCGCAAACGAGGCAAGAATCTCTTTCCATGTATATGGAACATGAAATACAAAAATAAATAGCACAAAATAAAGCACCAACAATGCCCATAACGGTTTCACAATACGCCACAAGCGCTTGATGACATACTTGCGATAGGAGCTTGGATTAAATTCATAAGAAGACAAGGCAAAAGACATGCTGGATAAAAAGACGAGAATAATCACCTCAAAAGCACGCACATAATAGTAAGGTCTAGGAACCTCGGCATGCGTGACAAAAATAGAGATGGTTGCCCATGCTCTTAATAAATCAATGGTGACATCTCTCTTTTTTACCGTCATTAATCCCTCTTATATAAATCTCTTGTATAAACTTTAGCTAAGACATCTTGTAGTTCGTCATTCATACGATTACATATAATGACATCAGATGCTTTCTTGAATGCATCTAAATCATTCATTACTGGATAACCTTCAAATTCTTCTTCTTTTAAGGTTGGCTCATAAATGACTACTTCAATATTTTTCTCTTTTAACCTTTGCATAATACCTTGAATAGAAGAAGCTCTAAAGTTATCGCTATTCGACTTCATCACCAAGCGATAAACCCCTACCGTTTTTGGTTCTTTTAACGCAATCATTTCCGCAATATGATCTTTTCTTGTGTCATTGGATTCCACAATGGCACGAATCAAATTCTCAGGTACATCTTGGTAATTTGCTAATAACTGTTTGGTATCTTTTGGCAAGCAATAACCACCATAGCCAAAAGAAGGATTATTATAATGCGTTCCAATTCTTGGATCTAAACCCACCCCTTCAATAATTTCTTGTGTATTGAGATGATGGATTTCCGCATAGGTATCTAATTCATTAAAATAGGACACTCGCAAAGCTAAATACGTATTCGCAAAGAGTTTAATCGCTTCGGCTTCGGTAGAACCCGTAAAGAGCACAGGTATCTCTTCCTTTAATGCCCCTTCTTTTAATAAATCCGCAAATACATGCGCCTTTTCACTCTTATCTCCAACCACAATCCGAGAAGGATATAGATTATCATATAGCGCTTTCCCTTCTCGTAAGAATTCAGGACTGAATATAATATTCTTTGCTTGGAAGCGTTTTTTGATTTCTTCCGTAAACCCAACAGGAATGGTTGATTTAATGATAATTGTAGTATTGGGGTTACTATTTAAGACATCCCCAATCACCTTTTCGACCGAGGAAGTATCAAAATAGTCTTTTTCTTCATCATAGTTGGTAGGTGTAGCGATGATTACGAAATCCGCATCCGCATAGGCTTCCTTATCGTTTGTGGTAGGCACAAAATGCAGTTCTTTTTCAGCTAGATAAGCCTCAATTTCTGCATCTTTAATATGCGATTTCTTCTGCTTTAAAATGGCTATAATATTTGGATTAATATCGTATCCAACCACTTCATGGTTCTGTGCCAATAACACTGCATTTGCTAAGCCCACATATCCTAAACCTGCAACTCCAATCTTCATGAAAAATCCTCCGTTCCCTATTATACCATTTTCAGGAATACGCGCTTCCTAAGGCATTTAAAAATGAATCTTGCGATTCATTCGTTTCTTATTACCTATTCTAATGATGGAATATCGATCTTTGCAAAAAGCATTAATATAAACACATTATATGCAATATCTAACAACAAGATTTCCATCGTACTATGAATCGCAATTAACATTAACATAAACGCAAAAATATGAAATTTTTGTTGAATCAATTTTTTCTGGATGATGGTATGCGCAGACATTAAGAAGATAAAATGTGTCAGTCCATACATCAATAAGCAACGAATGTACGAACAATCAATTAAGAAATAATCTTTTGGACTTTCGTGATTGATATTTTCATAAATCTGTTGCCCAAATAGACGAATTGGATACTCCGTTAATGCTCTTTTCCCCAACTGTAAGCGCCATGTCAAGGTTCGCCATTTTGCGAAAAATGGAATCTGATAGAATTCTGGGGTATAAGAAAGCGTTAATACCGTAATAATAATAAAGAAGATAATAAAGGATCCAATTAAAAACCATTCAGTCGGTTTATTCTTAAGAATCCTTTGTTTTGGATCTAAGACAAAATACAAGGTGAAAATAGAGAAAATCAAGAATAAGACCATCGATGTTTTTGCTTCAATCAAGAACCAAACAATAAGTGAGAAGATGCATGTCACTACAAACATCACCCATTTATACTTCTTGAAATACAACATATGCGCCGCAATGAGTAAGTACAAATAATGTGCTGCACAATCTAATGAATATACAATCCCATAATTATGTCGATGCCCATCCACAAAATCGGGTAAAAAACCTGTCACAGAGCCAATAAACGCGGCTATCATCATGACAATTCCAATATATAAATAAATCTTTAAGATTTTCGTGAAAGATTTATCACTTGCCCCTACGACGAGAAGCTCAATTGCTGACATCTTAAAACGCGATAAATACAATTGTTGGAAGACTGCTAAGGCTACAATCAACAATTTGATGATAGCCACTTTTTTATTCTTAGTTGCGACTATGCTCAATAAACAAACCGGCACGAGTAATGCGGTTGCTCCATAAGCTAATAGCGTTAAGGTTCGATAAAGAATGGGAATATCAAATAGCGTCGTCAAATAAAAACTATAGGTGAAAATAAGTCCAAATAACACATAATAAAGGACTTCGATTTTTTCCCTATACCTTTCTTCAAAGCGCTGTAAAAATTCGATGACTTGAATCATGTATCAAAATTATAGCATAAAACCTATTTCCTAGTTTTCATTGGGCAGGCTGCCATAGTGAAAAAATCGTATTTTGATAAATGGTGTTATATGAATGATTGTGAAGATAATCTAGCATATCGTTATAGTCTTCTTGCGCGCTCGAAACAAATACATAATTTGCCTGTTGCATTGCCTCTTCACTGATATAACAGTTATAGCTTTTATTCCCTGTTACAAAATAGAGCAATCTAGGCTTAAAGAAAACAATGATCTTATCATCCGTTATATTCTCATTGATATAATCATAGGCATCTAATGCCTCTTTCGAAAAAGCTTCATTCAATGCATATTCCCCACTACGAACTTCGTACGCAACATAAAGATCATATATGCATAGTGCCACTAACAGTGCGCTGACAATTGCCTTCAACCCTTTTAAGAAAATACCTTTTGAAACCCAACTTTGGATTTCTTGGCATCCATAGTATCCAAATAATACACAAATTGGGAAGATTGGATACATGTAGGCACTTGCTAGATAACCTTCAAAAGGTAATAGCATAACGATATTGACGAATACAAAAGCAATTAAGTATTGGTCTTTTTTGAAACGCTTAAAAGCCCCTATCCCAGTTATAAATAACGCAAATAAACTCAAAGCATGTACCACAAAGCGCGATATCGAATAGGCTTGGAAAAAGTCGCACAAATAAATACCGATTGCCATGTAATAGTAAATGCAATTACGAATCATGAAAGAAAGGGAAAAATTATAATAACTACCATATGTGTTTCCAGCATTCAAAAACAGTAATCGAAATAAGACAAAGCCCACCAAAAACACAACATAAGGGGTTACCCCTATTCTGATTTCTTTTCCAAACGCTTCTTTTGTAAGTGATTTTCTTTTCTTTAGTAATTGAAACAGATACAGCAAATCAACAATAAACAAGGCCAATAAGATGGTGATATTGGCTTGTCGTAATTCCACTAAGAAAAAGCATAAAAGGCCAATTAAAATCGCATTCTTTGTATTCCGTTTTCCTAAACGAACATATCGATCAATCACATAAATGGTAAGAAATGTAAAAAATAAACTTGGTATATTGGAGGTCACTTCATCGACAGCCTTATTGATTGCACGATTCAACCCCGAAATAAGCATCAAAATAACAGCCATACTTTGTGAGATATGTGCAGCATATAATTTATAGATATAAAAAGTAGCTAAGACAAAGCAAAGCCCAATTAGACATTTAAAAGCTAAGAAATTCACTCCAAACAACTTATACAAAGGAATAAGCATGAGTGGAAAACCCCATGGATATACATCTGGCCCTAGACCAGCAATAGAGTGTGAAATGATCCAATGATTGTTTTCATACCACGTTTGCAGATTCCCATCACTTAAAGCCATCGCTTGCGCAATATAAGCAGTATAATCATCTCCATAATTATGCCCGCCTGTAATCGCAATCATGGCTAGAACACCGCATAGGATAGCGAATATTAAACCTAAAAGATTCTCATTTTGTTTATCCATCCATTGGCGTATTTGATGAAGTAATACGCGATAGGATGGTAAAACCACATAACCAAGAATCGCCAATAAAAAAATATAAAACAGAATGGGAAACGGTTTTAAATCGACAATCATGTCAAATCCCTTTCCGCTTTCGGCTCATAGAAAAGTTTATAGAAATACAATCCATATAAGTAACAATACACTAAGGAGATTGGTGGTAAGGCAAACATCAAATGAAATAAATACGACATATATGTTACAAATGTGCCAATCGTAAATAAGAATGCTGGGAACATCCAAGAACGATCATAAGTTAATAGAATGATCACAACTAGTAGAATCGTAAAATAGTCATAGCGTTCATGCATCGCTGGTAAAAACATACAACAAGTGAAATTCACAAAGCCTGCAAAAAGAATCTGGGTTGGAATATCAAACCGGTTTTTCTTTGCCAAAGAGGTTAATCCAATCCACACAAAAGAAAGTGTTGTTAAAAGCAATGCAATTTTCATCAAGGTACCATAGTAACGATTCAAAATATGTGTGAATTCAAATCCATAGATATTTGGATAACTAAATGTAAGCATAGAATACATTCCAGCCTGGTTAAAAAAGCGAAGGTACACATCTTGCATACTCTGGCCAAGGATGACGGCAGGAAGCCCAGCCAAGAAGAAGATAATTGGTAACCAAATGACATACCAAAACCCCTTCTTTCTTTTCACAACATACATAATGATGTAATAAGGTAACAAGAAGATGGCTTGCTGTTTCAATGAAAAAGAAATTCCCATCATTGCAAAAGACATACCTGGTTTATCTAATAAGAAATAATAAACACTCATAATCATGAAGAGAACGTAAATGGCATCACACTGTTTCCAAACCGAACTATTCATAAATACCATGGGTAAATATAGTGTCAATGTCGAAGTCAACAACGCCTTACGATGATTCGTTTCTGTATCTTCTACTAAATATAACCGAATTAACTTATATAGATAATAAATGGTAATGTACTCGGCAATCCAAGAGAATAAGGAAATATTGATGCGGATATCAAATGGGAGGATGGACATCAAATATAACAAAATATTCTGTGGGATATAGTAATCGCCTAAGGCAATTCCTAATCCTTGATACCCATAAGTTTCATAATGACTTATCCAATCAATAAATACCAAATAATCATCACTCGTTGTATGAAGCGTGCTAATCATACGTAACACAAGGCTTACGATCATTAAGCCAATAATCAAAACATTGAAATTCTCCATTTGTACGAGCTTGTCAAACCATTTGAGAAACCACTTTCCAAACGTATGACTACGAATCAATACCACTGCTTCGTGGACAAATGGATAGGATAAGGGAACGAGTACAAAAATACACAAAATGACAGCCACTTTATAATTCATAATGGAACTCGCAAAGCTAACAAGCCCTGCGTGATTAACAAACTGAATAATGAATTGGGAACTCATACAAATACAGAAGAGGATCGCAAATAATTGTGTGCCACGTGAATAAGTGTATGGTTTCTCTCCACTTGAAAAGGATAAGTATAAGCAGTAGCCTACCCCAATTAACGTGATGATATTGTGCAAAGTGTAATTCGAAAATGATAAAAGGCAAAAGAAAAATGCAGATAGAATCAATAAGCCTTTATTTTTCAATTGATATGGTATTTGTTGCAACAATCTTTTCATACGCTTCCCCCAAACCATTTATTATTTTCGATAGAATGTAAATGCATCATTACTTAAAAGTTCTTGATATCCATTTTCTTTAGCATAGTCACTGATTTCTACCTTCTTTGGATCTTCACTCGCAATCAGCAAATAATCCGCTTCTTTCCAACTATCTTTTTCATCATGTCCAAAGGTATGCACATCTGCTTGTAATAATAACGCTCTTGGTTTAAAGAAGAAAACATTTTCCTCTTCTTTTACCGTATTACGTATCACTTCATAGACTTCCATTGCTTCATTTGTATAGGCATAGTTGATGCGACGCATGCCTAACTTTGTAGTAAGAATATAGACCCCATCACACGCCATAAGTATGGTTAATACGCCTACCACAATGGCATGAAAGACTCTTTTACTTAAGCTATGGAAGTTTTCTTGCATATCCATATAGGCATAACTCACAAATAGTAATCCAATCGCAAAAATAGGAAAGACATAGCGAATACTAATCCCATAGAAAATCAAAAGCACCAATAAAGAAACGCATAGATAAACATTGCAGACGATTTCCTCTTTCAAGTGCTTTACTTGGCCAACTACCATAAAGAAAAGGAATAATCCGGTAAGTAAATAGAATGTGATGCGATGGTCTGGATAATTGGATACAACATCCCCTAACATTTGGCCAAAATATAAATAATACTGTTTTATATTAGAAAGAATGAGACTTCCATCTAATTGGAAGAAACTACCATATTCTGATCCGCTTGAAGGAAGTAACACCCCCATAAGTAGATATCCACCTACAACCATCACATAAGGTAAGCACAGAATAATCCAATTCATTTTTTCTTTTTTAAGATAATAGACTACATCCCCAACAAATAAAGCAATTAAAAGCGCCAAGGATGCGGTACGTAATAGGACAGCAGCCAAGATAGCACATCCAATCCCTACCGCAGGTAACCAACCTGTCTTTTGATAACGATAGGAGTCGATTAAATCTAAAGCCACAAAACAAAATAACATAGCTGGAATATCCGCATATACATCATCAATTTCATGGATATAGTTATAATTAAACGCAAAAAATAGAATAGCCACAAAGGCAATGCGCTTTGGTAGTTTTCTTAAGAAAAGATGATAAAGCACCATGGTAGATAAACTAAAACAAATTAATTCAAAGATCTTAAAGGCATAAAAGTGAATCCCAAATAGTTGATAGAGTGGTGCCAATAATAGTGGCAAGCCCCATGGATAGACAACAGGTGCATAACCAAACTTGGTATGCGCAATAGTATATTCGTTTAATTCCATCCATCTAGGAATCGTACCCGTCAAAAGAGCTTTTGTCTGGGATACATATTGGCTCGAGTCATCTCCCCATCCATTACCTGTATTAATCGCTAAAATACCCACTATAAAAGTAAGGAGCCCTAATAATAGAATTACTTTTCGATTAGATAACTTTTCTATTTTTACAAGAATCGCTTCCACGAATCTTTGACATGGCTTTACAAAAAAATAGAGTCCAAACCCTATAATGAGCAATATATATGTCAACGGTAACGAACTTACACTTCCCATATTTCTCCTAAGCAGCTCTATTTTAACATGGATTATATAAAAAAAAAGAATCGCAGGTACCCCTGCGATATTTATTCTTCCTTTTCCGACTCTTTCTTTATTCCCTTTAATACAGCAAGCTCATAATTCAGTTTCTTTAGTTCTTTGTTCATTTTACTCATTTTAATATAGGAATAATAACTCAATAAGAATAGCAACAATATCATGAGTAAGAACACAAAGTTTGTGACTGACTGCATTCCGATTGCTTTGGAAATCAAATAGGCTAGTTCTGGCCAAATACCAATAATCAAAATCGCAATGGCCCAAGAAACCCAAAGAATCGCATAACGCACATCCAGTTGTGATTTTCTCGCACTCACAATGACAAATAGCACCAACAAAATCGATGCTAAGATTAATAAAATTCGTAATCCAATCGGAATATAAACTACATTCATCTTTCTACCCTACCTTAAAAATAAAATACTCATTAATGTTTGATACATAAACGATATGGATTTTAATGGATTATGGAAATAGCTTTCCCCTTCTTCACGTTCCAACATATCCACTTGTACTTCTTTAAAATTATATCCTTTTTTTAAGACATATGTTAGGGCATCTGGTTCCGCAATAAAATTCATATTCTCCGCAAAATCTTCTAATAGATTTTTACCTAATGCACGCATTCCACTTGTTGGATCACTCACTTTTACACCTGTTTTTAACCAAATCGCAAAACAAATAAGGCGTGAGCCAATCATACGCATGGTCATAGGTTTTTTGGCGGTAATAAAACGAGAACCAACCACATAATCATTTCCTTCTTCAATTCCTTTGACTAAAGAAGAGATGAATTTAGGTGGATGTTGGCCATCCCCATCTGTAACAATGACCGCATCATAGTTATGTTCATGCGCATACATGAAACCAATCTGGGTTACCCCAGCTAAGCCTACATTGTTGATTAGATTTAAATGGGCGCATCCTATCTCTTCAAGCACTTCTGCGGTATTATCCGTTGATCCATCATTGATAACTAAAGATTCCCAACCATAGCGATGAATGTTTGGGATTAAGATTGGCAAATTTTTGGCCTCGTTATAGGCTGGCACAACAATTAAGACTTTCATTTTAACCTACATTATTATAGCGTTTTTATGAAAAAAGAACGATGAAGTATTTATCTTTCTTCTGTATATCCTTCGACAATCACCGTTTCCCCATTATCAAAATATGATAAATAATCTTCAAAATCATGATCTACCCAAATCGTATCCGGTGCGTTCTCTGGGAACTCCGTAAAATACGCCTGCATATATTCAATTTCTTCTTCGCGTTGTGGTTTTAACCATACGGTATGTGTGCTATATTCATCTGGCTCTTCAATTTCTAAATAAAGCCAGGTCGATAAACCTAGAATTAAAATATTATCTTTTTCATTTGTTTCAATGGATTGAAGCTCGTTGATACAAGTTGCATAGTTTTCAGCTTGCGAAGCAGTTGTATAGATTCCTTTCATTGCACCTTCTTCTAAAAGAACGATGGAATCTTTACGTGTATCATTGCTATCCACATCGAATTTTTCAAGTTTGTCATATAACTCAATGCCAATCATCACAACAAGTAACACTCCAAAACAAGAAAACATCGCCTTATCTTGAATGTTTTCTTCCAAAAAGATTAAAGCAGGTATCATACATACGACACATGCGCATCGCGAAGCATTGATGATGGTATTGGAACTAATATTAATCATCAGGACATAGACAATCCCAATATAGAATATATTCGCAAGTGCCTTTTCGTAGTTTTCACTCAACAATAACAAAATAATTCCCATCGGCACATACACAAGCATGGCATAATTCGTTTTCACATTACGATACGCAAGCATCAATAAAATCGAGAACACCATCATCATCCATAAGTAATATGATTTATGTTCCATTCTCTTTTTATCAAACACCAACAATAGAAATCCAATAAAGTATAAAGGCACAAGAATAAGGGTCACCTGATTCTCCATCCAAATCATTTTACCAAGTGCTAGTGTATTGATAATCCACTGCAACACACCTCCACCATGGTCTTGGTTTCCTAATACATATGGTAAGTACTTCAAGTACATTGACCATGGTGCCCTAGTTGTTAGATATAGAACATAGATAATCGCAATCGTAAGAATACCTAATGTCACATATTTCCATTGTTTGCGTATATAGAAGTGCTTATTACTTTTACGCATCGAAAGAATTCCTAAATAGATGCTTCCTAAGACATAAGGCAATACCAAATGTGGTGTACAAAGGGTCGCAAAAGCATATACAATCCCTGCAAGATATGCTTCGAGTTTGGCATATTTTCCTGGTAAGCATAATAGCAACGCAAAAGAAACCATACACGCAAAGCTGACATTTGTATATTGCGTTGATACCAATTGATTGTAAGAGAATAAATAATACATAACGGTTATGGGAATCGAAATCCATCCATACCGTTTTGTCTTAAAGTAAATTAGCAAAGAAACCGCAAACTGCATCACAATAAACACATAACGATAGAATAAGAACACGCCTTCATTACTGCCAAAGAGTTTCATATATAAAGTGAAAAGCGGCAATTGAAATAGTGCCGAAAACTGCGTTGGGTGCCATTCTTCTATGATGGGAAGATCTCCTAAATAAAAGCGATACATCAAAGATAAATAAGTGGACTCATCCCAACTTGGAAACCCATGTTGTGCCTTCCATATCAAAAGAAGGGTCAACAAAACAAAGAGTATCCCCATGCATAATGTTTGTATGTTTTGTTTCTTAGCTAAATTCATACTACCCTTCTATTTTCTTATATAAACGATAGGTGCGCATACGTTTTTCATACATATATTCTGCCATATCCACAAGTTTATAATTCTTCGCATCAAGCTCTTCATCCATTGTGACCACAAAATCGATAAGCCCCTTTTCCACAAATTCTTTTTGAAGTGGATCTTCCTCTACTTCAACGATATTAAGTTTATTAAAGGACCAACAATTAGGCACAATTCCAGTGACTGTATAAAATCCACCATCTAAAAATCCATAATTAAGAAGTGTTGGATTCTCCACAGACAAAATCGTATCTTTAAACTTATATTGCGGTAAGTTTTCTTTCTTCTCTAATAACATTGGTAAA
Organism: Solobacterium sp.; assembly: GCA_017941735.1. Lineage (GTDB taxonomy): Bacteria > Bacillota_I > Bacilli_A > Erysipelotrichales > Erysipelotrichaceae > Bulleidia. Next base: position 47,203 of record JAGAVW010000006.1, read on the forward strand.
CTCCAGTTGGTTTGCGCAAATAGACCACACAAAACGCATTCCACCACGAGCCATATAATTGGATTATGGATAAACTTTTGTTTCAGTTTGGTATAGAGTGAGTAAATTGGCAACAATCCAAACCACGCAAATACTGATAATACAAATCCGTAATACCACATAAAGTATGGTGAAAAATAAATAAACATAACCGTGACAAGAAAACTACCAAGGTATAACGCCCCACTTTTACGGTTCAAGGAAAACATGGAAACAAGCCCTAACGCGGTAAGTAAATAAACAGCGAAATTCTGACTAACACTAAAGAAAGCACCTACTAATACATTAAACCAGGCTGGTGTATTCTCGCCTCTACCGGTATAAATAAACATATTGTCATAGAAATAGACCTTAAATAACGCCCCTAATCCTTGATTGATTCCATAATAGATAAAAACAGGTAAGGAAATAAGGAATAATCCTATAAAGACATAAAGATAAACTCTTTGTAATTCTTTTTTTGAGAACTCTTTTGCCATATAATAGGTCATAACGATTGCGGCACCCAAGAAAAATGGGGCCATGGTGTATTTCACCCAGAATACAAAACCAGCACATAACCCAATGAAAATACTCTCTTTTCTATTAGGTAATCTGTGGTTGATAAAGGATTTCGTTAATACATAGAGGGTATAGGCAAAAAATGGAATACATAATTCTTCTGCACTTCCCCCATGCGCAAATGCTTCACAAGAATAAAGAATAACCGCACATAATGGGAATAAGACTAGAATCCCGGCATCTGTGAAATAACGCATCGTTTTATATACAAAATACATCGTAAAAAATAACGCAAGGATTTCAATAAAGTATGCCCCCAAGAAAGAATCAAAGGAGATTAAGGAAGCAAGCGCATAAACAAAATACAGCATTGGCCCTTTTTGTTCACGCAAATCTAAATAAGGTACTTTCCCTCTAAATATCGATTTACCAACCGTTAAAAAACAATTGGCATCTACCCAGTTATTTAGCGGATATAAGAAAGAAGATTTCGATAAAAAAGTAATGATAACAGTGCTCAATACCAATAAAGATAGGATTTCCCTTTTTGTCACATGAACCGAACGATTCATATCTTTGTCATGTGGCATTTGGGCAAGTTTTCCTATATAAGAAACAACCATCAAATTACCTACGGCACTGATTAACGAAAGAAATAAAGTAACGCCCGCAATAGCCCCATATTGCATGAGGGTGCTTAAAGAACTCAATTCTTGACGGAACGGCTCTGAGTACATGAGGTTACGGAACAAATTGGCAGTAATGTATAAATGGAAAATAATCCCAATCATATATACCCATTTTGGATAGTGATTTGGAAAATAATTCGTACGATAAAAATGAATGACGAAAAGAAGGCCAATGACTGCACCTATTAGTGCCATCCAGTTTGATTGACTCAATGCCAAAATAGAAAATACGAATACGCTGATTAAATATAATATCTTCTTCAACATACTCGTATATTTTACCATGTATTAAGCCTCTTCCCTAAAGGGATTCCGATTATTACTTCCGTTTCATATCCTTTCGGATTAACTCCTTTATGTAGGCATTTTTACTTTCTTTGTCTTCTAAAAACGCTATGATATCCGCATCCTTATGATAATTCAGTTTCAAATAGATACGCTTATAATTCTCTTTTTGCCATTGCGTGATGTATTCACTTTTACTTCCAAACTTCTTAAGTATTTCAACTGTTGTTTCTTGAAAGTTAAATCCTTTTTTAATCTTTGGCATCTTTTTTTCCTCTGATAAGCAAGTAAGAGAGCACATAATGATTATTGTTCTAACGTTACCAAATAACTGTCCACTAATTCTAGTGCTTGGTTTAATTGATTCGTTTCAAGAAGCTCTTTGATTCGCTGTAATAAAGCGATTAATAGAATCAAATCTTGCTTTGTCAAAGTCCATCCCTTCTAAGTTTTACCGTCTTTCCTTCTGACAATCTAACCATAACATAATAAGGCGCCCTATTCAATGGTTCCTGAATATCGTTTTGCGCTCTCTTACACTTTTATTATTCGTATCCATTTCTTATTTCCTATTGTTTATAACTATACGAATGTATCTACTTTTCGTTATAATTATTAAGATGAAAAAATGTTTGGTTGTACCTGGGCCTTTTTTGCCTTATAACGACACCATCACGCAATTGTGTTACAAACATTTGCGTCTTTTAGATATGGAATATGATGTGTGTGCACTATCAAATGAGGCAAAAGATCCCGACTTTGAACGTTTCTTAAGCAACGACCCTTATTACAATAAATTTCATATCCACAATGTAGATAAATATAATAATGTTTTTTTCTCCATTAAGAATGTGAACCTTTTTAAAGGATTGCGTCATATGAAGAAATACATTGAAAAAGCAGTAAGTATGTATGATGGACATGATTATCTTTATACCAACACCTTTCCCTGTTATACGATACGGGCTGGTGTAGAGCTTAAGAAGACTCATCCAAGTATTAAATGGATTGCGAGCTTCTCTGACCCAATCAATCATAGTCCTTATAAATATGATATTGTCCGTTTTCAATCTTTACCCCTTCCAGAAAAGATTGCGTTTAACTTGTATTGTAAGTATTACGTGGTAGATGAAGATGAGCGTGATGCATTTGAACAAGCTGATTTACTCGTCTTTATCTGTGAAGAACAACGCGATTTTATGATTGAACAATATCAGAAATACTTCCATCGTATTCCTGAAGAAGAAATACGTAAGAAATGTGTCATTGTGCCTTTAAACTATATTCCAGAATGGAATCAATTCATTCCAAATTTAGAATATAAACCTAATGACACTTATACACTTGCGCATTTTGGACGTATTTATGGATTGCGTTTCATTGAGGAATTCTTATATGCCTTTAAAGAATTCACCACGAAGTATCCAGATTTAAAGATTCAAGTTGAACAATATGGAGAATTCAAAAAGACGGATTTAAAACTGATTAAAGAGCTCAATCTAAGTTCTTATTTCAAGATTCATGAAAAAGTTCCTTATGCGGAATGCATTGAACGTATGAAAGAAAGTGATGCGGTATTACTTTTCGATACCATTCTTGATGAAGATAAGATTCAACCTTACTTACCAAGTAAGATTATGGAATATTCCCTTCTTAAGAAAAATGTTTTAGCCGTCACGACAAAGCGTAGCCCTTCCTATCGTATTATGAAAAATACAGATGCGATTGCGTGTGAATATGACCGCAAAGCAATCTTAAAAGGACTAGAAGAATTGATTATTGAAAAGAAACCATCTGTGATTGAATATGCGACAACTAACGAAGAAGCAATCAAACAACTACAACAACGAATTATGCAGATGGATTAAAACCTGAATTTACCCTATAATTGAAAGGAATTTCATGAATAGCTTTTATACAGAAGAAGAACTGAAAACATTAGGACTTAAAAAAGTCGGCGAGGATGTATCCATAAGTCGCAAATGCAGTATCTATTCCCCAGAGAACATCATCATAGGGAATCATACACGCATTGATGATTTTTGTATTTTGAGTGGAACGATTACGATCAAGGATCATGTACATATTGCTGCCTTTTCAGCAATTTATGGTGGCGAAGAAGGTGTCTATATTGATGATTACGCCAATATTTCCTCTCGTGTTTCAATTTATAGTATCAGCGATGACTATTCTGGCGAAACCATGACAAATCCAACTATCCCTGCGGAATACAAAAATGTGAAAAGTGCCCCAGTTAAGATTGAGAAACACGTTATTATTGGAGCCACTTCGGTAGTATTACCTGGAGTCACTTTAAAAGAAGGCAGTGCATTTGGAAGTTTTTCCTTCATAAATAAGGATTCTCTACCTTGGAGTATCAATGCGGGAATTCCATGTGAATACAAAAAAGAAAGAAGCAAAAAGCTTTTAGAAAACATATTTGAGGACTGAAATGAAACTTGTTTCGATTGTGATTGGAGTCTATAACTCCGAAAAGACCATAACGAGCGTCGTCAATGAAATTGAGGATGTTTTTCGTAATAGCAAATACGATTATGAAATCATTTTAGTCAATGATTGTAGCCCCGATGGAGTTTATGAGATTATTAAAGACTTAGCAAACAAAAACAAAAGAATTAAAGCATTAAAACTCGCAAAGAACTCTGGGCAAACGAATGCGGTCGTAGAAGGTTATAAATATGCCAAAGGAGATTATGTGGTTGAAATGGATGATGACTATCAAATGCCAGCCACCCAGATCATTCCAATGGTAGAACTATTAGAACAGGGCGATTACGATGTTGTATTTGCAAAATACAAACAAAAACAAGAGAGTCCTTTCCGTCTATTTGGAAGTAAAATCAACGCCAAAATGACTGAAATCTTATTAGGCAGACCTAAAAATATTGAGATTAATTCTTTCTTTGTCATGCGCAAATTTGTAGCCGATACGATTGCGAAATATGCGAGTAACTATCCTTATCTTTACGGCATCATCTTTAGTGTTACTAAAAATGTCGCAAATTTAGAAATGGAACATAGACCTCGTACAAACGGAAAGAGTAATTATACCTTTTCCAAACTATTAGGGCTTTGGATGAACGGATTTCTAAATTATTCTGTGGCCCCATTACGTATCTCTACTTATATGGGATTTCTTATTACGCTAGTCAGTTTTATATTTGCAATTATTCTCGTGATTCAAAGGCTATTGTATCCAACGAAGTCGATGGGTTGGACTTCCATCATGGTTATGATGATTCTCTTTTCTGGAATCATCTTAATGAGTATCGGTATTCTAGGAGAATACTTAGGGAGACTCTTTATTTCATCCAGTGGTCTTCCAAGAACAACCGTCAAAGAAACAATCAACATTGATAAAGAGGAAAAAGAAAATGAGTAAGAATGTATTTGTAACGCAGTCATCTATGCCAGATTTAGAAGAATATGTTCAAGAAATCAAAGATTTATGGGATTCCCGTTTTCTTACCAATATGGGCACAAAGCACCAAGCCTTAGAAGCCCAATTAAAGGAATACCTTGAAGTCCCTTATTTAACCCTCTTTACAAATGGGCACTCTGCTCTTGAATTATTACTACAAGCTTATGAGTTTGAAAAAGGAAGTGAAATCGACAGTGGACCCTGTTTAGTTCACTTGATTAAAAAGGATTCTTTATAAGAAACTACTTCCATAGGAGGTAGTTTTTTATATGGCAAAGAAAGGACAAAGGTTTAAAAAGTATTCAGATGAATTAAAACAAAAAGTGTTGAA
>JAGAVW010000034.1 GCA_017941735.1 Solobacterium sp.
GGACTAGGTCTAAATTGTACGTCTGTGTAATTGCCATAAGCACTCCTTTCAAATGAAAGAGAACTACTCGCTTTCGCTTTCATTCTCTCTCGGTTGTAATTTCATAATTTGGATTTGTTGCATGAAATCCGCAAGTATCATTTCAACAATTCCAATCGGCAGTCCTGATTGATTAATCGCTTCCGCCATCTTTTGCTTTGTTTCTTCGATTGCTTTTGTTAGTTCGTCCATATCCTCTCCTTATGGCAGTGATGGACTGCCATCTAAAAACTCGATTGAATTTACACGCTTAATGTCAATACCATTCTGAGCGTATATTTCCATCGTTCCGTTGTCTCTCATCAAGATGTAGTTACTACCGCCTGCGTCATTCGCAAGTTGAACACCTCTCGCAGACACTGTGCTTGACGTCGTGTCGAATTTTAATTTTCTTGCGCCATATTGAAGCCATGCTTCATTTTGACCTGCATGAAATTCGCCACCGTATTGATTTGATATGGTCAAGCCGGAATCATTAAATGTAATCGCATTTGACTGAGTGGTGGTATCTCCTACGTTGTTACGCAAAACCATTCCGTTATTGGTTGATAATACTATTGAGTTTTTTAAGTTGCCATTAGCCGAATAATTGGCAAGCGACAATGTATTATTTGTACCTGAATTGAGAGTGATGTTGTTTGCGTTAGTAGAACTGCCAACTATGTTGTTCGATACTATCAATATATTAGTACTTGAATTAGAAGTGAGAGACAATCGATTTGCGTACCCATTGAAGTTAAAACCATAATTGTTAATCCCTATACCTGTTGCTGTCGTCGAAACGTTCTCTGAAATTAAATTACCAAATTCAGAAGAGTTTAATTTGTAATTCGACAATTGCATATAGTTTTGGTCGCTTTGACCGTATGCCCAATAATAGTTCGCAAAGTTCGTGTTTCCAAGTTGATAATTGTTGAGCGCAATTTCATCTCTTGTAGTAGTTGACCTAAGTGATAATGAATTTGCGACTTCGTCCGCACTCCATTTGAAATTGTTTAAATAATTTTGATTATAACTGTCCGTTTCGCTGGAAACCATATAATGCCTATTCGCATAAAGACTGTCTGTGCTTTTATAATTCGCCATGCCTAATAGTGCCCTCAGTTTGCCCTCATACGTTCCATACTCTAAGTCGATATAGTTTCTGCGAATATTGTTGAAATAATTGTACATTTCTGCCGATGACAAAGTTGCATTGTTTGTTAAATACAGTGTATTCGCTCGGTTTCCACTACTGTCAAAATTCTTTGCATAGAACATTCCTTTTGTTTCGAAATCAACCGTTCCTGTCCCTTCAAACAAGACACCTGTTTGTGCATTATTCGTGCGAACTTGCACATAAGGGTCTGAACCGAATCTTAGATTTGAACCGCTAATGTTCACACCTTCGATGTTGATAGCACGCAACGTTCCAGATGTAATAAAGTCTGCAACAAACGCTCCATCAATTGTCCATGCGCTTTTATATGTGCCATCATAACCATTGTTTGAAAAACCAATCCCGTTTCTATTCATCCGTATAACATTTACAGCAGACTCTTTACTTGGCTGATCCATAATTAAGATTTGCTGTGGTTCTCCATTCGCGTTTGTATCCATCACAACATAGCCACCCAAACCGCCTTTTATTAAATCGGTAGCATGAGTAATTGCGCGATCTATAAAAGATGTTTGTTGTTTCAAAGCATTATTAAACATTTCCCCTTGCTTGACTATTGTTTTTGCCAAAGTAGACCTAGCCTCACCAAGGTCAAGGCTTTGATATCTTTCCAACAACGTATCATAAACTGTACGTATCACTTCAGCTTTGGCATTGACATTCAATTTAGGGAACTCGATAGTAACGTAATCACATAATCTAACTCTCTCCAAGGGAGCTATAGCTTTATATTCTTCAGTTTGCCATAGAGCAACAAAAGAGACTTTAATACTAACTTTAGGTATTCCGATATTACTAGAGTTAATGTATGTCTTAGCTTTTGATCTTAATTGTGCTTCAGTTGGTTTCGAATCAAATTCTTGGGATAAATCCAACGGTATTGTTCTCTGATAAGGAAAATATTGAGCATTGTCTGAATGTAACACCCATTCGGGCAACATTACTACGTCTCCCTCGCTTTCCCAAAATGGACATACTCCAGTATAAGTATTCGCAATTGATTCTTCTTGCTCAATATCTGTTATGTTTTTTCCATATGCTAATACAGCACCACTATCTTCACCTCTATGTGAATGCAATTTCACAGTATAATTATCCCATTCGTATTCACCACCATACACATCTAACACCGAGCCTTGCTGGCCACCTAAGCGTGAGCGCAGACTTTCGGGTTTATCCTGAGCATAATTTGCAGTTGTGGTTATGTCTGTCCAGAACGAAAACGGACAATCTTCTACAGCATTATTTTTTAGACCATTTAATGCCCTAGTAGCAGTAGTTGCTGTAAATGGCTTAACGGGAATATAACTTAATTGATAACTGATATGTTGAGCAGAAACAGTAATTATCCCATTTATTGGCTTGCTAATACTATACACTCTAAACAATTGATTTGAACTAGTTTCATTCGCCTTAGCCTTAATAATTGACGAATGCACAATGGCTTCTTGATGTATTCCGTTAACAGGATATGTTAATTGAAGTTCAAATATACCATTTCTTTCCTCGGTCACAACACAAGAGATGGCATCAGTTAAAGCACCAATGCCATCATTTTGAAAATTATCAACATTTGGATCATATAAAATAGGTATCATATTGTATACCACCTTGGAGTAATTACCACTCGTTCAATTCCACTACCTAATTGAATGCCATTCAATCCGCTAGTCAATTCCCAATACAAACCACTCAACCTTTCAACATATTGATTCATGTTCGTACTATCATATGTTGCTTGTTGTAAATCGCAATCAAAGTCAATATAGTCAGGATTGTTATTAATTCTTATTGTTTGACCTCCAATCCCTACATTGCCTGTACCATATACACGTACCAATGGTTTAGCAACGTACATTGTTGGATTTAATATTGCACCATCTTCTTCAAATACGATTGGGTTTTCTCCGCTTTTTAACCATCTTTCTGGATAACAATCAAATGTTATTGTTAGTATTCCCTGTTTATGTTCTTGAGATGGTAAAGTTTCAAAGCCACCAAAGTATTTACCCAAGCGAAACTCTTCCGGATGAAAAGAATCCTCAATTCTTTTGTATCCAATTCTAGACATCAATTCATTGCGGTATCTTGCAATATTATTCTTGTAATGATATCGGACAAAACAATCATAACCAATTTGAATGTTTTTGTATCGACCATTATCAATGCTTAAATCCCCATTTCGTCCTGGTATTTCAATATTTTGAATGTCTCTTGCAGGAGCATTATATGTATTTTTGCCCGAAATATATATTTCGTAATCTACATTTGAAACACCATCGAAAACAAGTATATTTCTCATGCGAACACCAACTCCTCTCGCTGTGTATCAGCATTTATGATTCTCTGTACCTCATATGCGATTTCTTGGGCGCTCACACCATCAGCATTAATAATGATTGTATTTCCACCATAATTATTATTGCTGGCGTTACTTTGTGTCGGTTTTAATGGAACAACTGCGCCAGAAAGATTCGATTCAATCACTCCATCAGCATTCCCAAGCACATCATCCATGGATGACTGAAGGGTATCTGCCATTTCTTCAGTTGGCATATATTTTTCAAATCCCACTCCAATACCAAGAGCCATGTTTTTACCGATTTGATCTCTGAAAAGTTTCGATGGTGAAGCAATTCCGAAGAAACCCTTAACCGCATTAACAATTCCTTTAGCTGCTTCAATAGCTCCTTGTATTACGTTGCCAACCGCACCAACTATACCATCCCTCAGACCTAATAGCATATTTTTGCCGGCTTCAACAAATTCTGGCACCTTGCTTACAAATGCTTTTACCAAGTCCACAACTAACGATCCTGCTGCGACGACTATACCTGGAATAGACTGTATTATTGCCCCTACAAGTTGTCCCATTAGTTGTAAACCTGTTGATAATATAGTGGGCAAATATTCAAGAATTTTACTAATCAAGTTTCCAATGAGATTTACAACAGAGTTAATAATAGCGGGAAGATTCTTAATCAAGCCAAGAGCTAAATTAGTCACAATTTCCATTCCCTTTTGTTGAAATGCCGGCATGTTTTTATAAATGAAGTCAATTACCGACGAAAGAAAATTACTAATAGAATTAATGAAATCTGGTATTCTTTCAACAAATCCATTTACTAGGCTCATAATAAAATCGCCACCCTTTTCAATCATCTGTGGCATACTTTCGCTGATTTCAACAAATACTGATTCAATTATTCCTCTAATGTTCTCGACTGCTTCTGGGACTGCTGTGACAATGCTTTCAACAAAATCTGTTATTCCTTGCTTAATTAACCCTATTCCACTAGAACTATCGCCAGCAAATATTTGTGTAATGCCTTCCATAACTGAAGATAAAGGTTGCATTAATCCCGATAATAACGAATTACCAATACCTTTGAACGCAGTTTGCATATCTTGCAATGCATCCTGAAATGCTGCTGATCCTTTAACTGCATCATCCGATAGGACACCACCTAGTTCGTGTACACGTTGTCTCATCGCCTCCGTTTCTTCAGCACTTGTATTTAGCAGAGCTCCTAATTCAGTTCCACCTTTTCCTAATAGTTTTTGTGCTAAGTATGCTCGCTCAGTACTGCTATCCATATCTTGCAAAGCTGAAATAGTTTTTGAAAATAACTCTTCTTGATTCATGTTGGCTATCTCTTCCTGAGTTATTCCTAATTCCGCAAATGCTTCACTGCCTGATTCAGCAGCATTTACTAGTGTTTTAAATGCAGGCTTCATTGCTTCAATAGAAGTTCCGCTATGTTGAAGAATAGCATCCCATTCTTGATATGCCTGAGTACTAATTCCCATTTTTTGACTCATTTTGTCAATTTCGTCTCCAGCTGCCGCAAAATCAGTCACACTAGTAACTGCTTTTTTAATCATTGCGCCAATTCCAGCAGCAACCAATACATTTTTCAGCGTTGAAGCTAAATTATTTCCAATACTTTCCCCAGCTTCACTACCCGCCGAATTAGCTTCTGGTTCAATAATCTTAGATATTTCACCTGATATACCACTTGCGGATGGCATAATCTGTACATACGCTGTACCTACTGTTGTTCCATCAGCCATTTTTATTTCTCCCTTCTATAATCCTGCGCCTTTCAGCTTCAAACTCGTTGCCTGAAGAAAAGGATTCATATTCGGATTCTTCCGTTTCGCCGAGCATTATTTTGATAATACTCGTACACGGTGTATTGGTGTTGCCCGCGATTTCTAAACGCAAATAATTGAGTTGATCAACTAATAACCCTAGTAGTTGTATATGCAAAGGGAGCTTTCTCCCTGATATTTTCATCATTATTCTGCTATCTACCCCTAAACCAACAGCCAATGTTGCCACCATTAAAGGTGGCAACTTTTCATAATCATAAATATGATATGTTTCGGCTAGATCGCATATCAACGATTCTTCATCAATTGCAATCATGTTGGCAAGGGTAATTAGTTTTTTAGTTTCGACTTTCCAATTTCTTCGACAATTTCTTTAACTATCGCCAACACCTTGTCTGTCGGTATTGTTCCATCTTCTTCTTTTACAAACTCCATCAAATCGGATTCTCTATCTCCTAAAACTAAATCAACAACTTCTACCATACCATTAAACTGATCATCAGTTTTAGAGTTCATTTTTGCCAACGCTTTGACAAACCTATAGTCATTGCCAATGTTTTCACTGGTTTCATATTCGAATCCAGACGATGTCTTACCCTTGAACATGCTTATTCTCCTTCGTCATCTTCGCTAGAAGATCCTTGGACAATATATTCATAGTGCGTTTGCCCTTCAGTATCAGGAATTGCACTAACAGTTGTCTGATAACCAATTGCTTCGTTATCTTTATATTGAATTTCTCCTACAGCGGTAACCTTTCCGTATGGGATTACTATTCTCTTTAAAACACCGCTCTTTAGAATCATATCGACAACCCAGCTTACTTCAGCTTGTTCTTTTGAATTAGCTTTAATAACAATACCAGTTTCTAAATCCCCTGTAACATTGTCATCTCCATAAACCGTTTTTAATACATCGATATTTAATGATTCAATTAAAGTGAAAGTGAACTCATCCGGCTTTTCCGTTTGGTAATTTAAGACGGTATCCCCACCCCACGCTTTCGTACTATCAGTGGTGGCAGAATTGTTGTTAGCCATACCATCTTCACTAACATATCCCAAACACTTAAAGGCTGCGTTTAGTTCTGAAACTGCATCAGTTGGTAGTACGGTTCCAATCGGAGCACGATAAATAGCACCGCCAATTTTCGGTTTCCCTACTGATACATTCAATGCATTGTTTGACATGATTTCCCTCCTTAATAATGTGTAATATCAAATACCGCCTGATAGCGATATTTCTTTGTTGTAGTATCTGTGAAGTTATAGTCACTATTTAGATTACAAGCTCCGATTTGATCTAGTTCAACAATATCTTTCATAGCTTGTTTGACTTGCTCGTTTAACTCCATAGCATCCAACATGCTTTTGCCATATGATTGAATTGCAAATGTTGCTGATTTGATATGATTAACTTCGTTACTTCCGGTTTTTTCTAGCACCACTATGATATCTGGTGGATTGTTAGGAAGTTCAAGTCGTACAGGAGTAAGTATTAGCTTTTTCGACAAATAATCTCGAACAATTTCTTCAATGATCATCGTAATGCCTTTAATAATGTATTGTTATTAAGATTATCTTTGATTGCTTGTTTAGATACAGCTTTGACTACTGCTTTACAACGCGTACCGCCAATATACATTTGACTGTCATAGCCTTCTCCAGCTCTACTTACGACATTATTTGCATATTCATTAATGACTTCTTGCATTTCAGCAGATTTCATTAATTCCGCAACCCCTTCTCTATTCAACTGAAAAATCATTTTACTCATATCTTTCAACCATCACTTTCATATTCCAATCAAGTGGAATATTTTCCTCGATACCCATAAATGGAATCCCAAATGTCCTCCATTTTTTTCCGAAAAATTCAACTTCTTGATTCTCCCAATTATGTTTATCTCCTTTGGGGATAGCCAATGTATAAATCGCTCTGTCCCCATACAAACTTACGGAGTCGATTGAAGCATCACTTGCTGAAGGTGTAACTAATACATTCTTAACAACAATACGTTCTTCCTCATAAATAGGATTATCGATTCGATCTCTACCGACTTCTACGTGATTAATCAGTATGACCGTTATGCCTTTTATCCGACTCATAGAAATCAATCACTCCATATCTTTGTTTTTTCAACCCAAGACGAGCCAACTCAGAATCTTTAATGAATAACCCTCCGCCAGGAACTAAGAATGTCCCAGATACGGAATATCCAAGAGCAGATTCAGAATATTGTGTCATCGGTTCATTTTCAGTAGATGTCAATAGAGTTCTTGCAACTATATCAACACATACTGATTTAACCACCGAGGCCAACACTTTCTTATTTTCAATCATTTCATCTAGATTTTTACCTACATTGAATGCTTCTTGGCGCAATGAATCAGAAACAACTGGCAATAATTTTTCTGCTCTTTCCTCTTCTTCGGGTTCTAATTCTCTCCATAGGTCAATTATGTCTTGAACAGTCGCAAAATTTGTCATTTACTTTTTACCTTTCTTTGTTTTGGAAATAATAGGTGTTGGTTCCTTTTCAACAGGCTTAGGAACAGGCTTTTGGCTGGGAGTATCTATCAACTCCCAGCCATCGCCTAATATTTCACCACGTATCTCCACAATTGCGCCTGTTATAACGTTCTTGTAACGAGGCATACTTATTCTCCAGTAACTACAGCAGCAAATGCAGCAGGCACTAGAATTGCATGGCCTAAATATGCTTCTGTACGTAGGTATACTTCATTGTGTCCCTTCAAATCACGACCAGTATTATCTGGATCACCATACTCAATTACCTCTAAAGGTAATTGCTTTGCAAATCCCCACTTAAACGCATTAGCAAAATCGCCGATAATAGCCATATCAGTGGTTGTTGCATAATTAACGGTGCCATTTACATCTGTTTTATGCCATTTAAAGAACCTGGATTAGCACCCAAGGCAAATTCTGGGTATTGTTTAACCCCATTTACTTTCATTTTTGCCAAAGCACTAGCAAATGGTTTCGCAAAAGCAAACCCAGTCACATCGTAATCTCCCAATAAAGCTACTGCATCTTCTAGATTACCTTCAGGATCATTTGCATCATATGTGATTTTGTTGCTAGTATCCGTCAATGCTTTATCCATGTAATTGTCGCCTAGTGCGGTGGCAATTGCCTTAGAACGTGGATTCATTCCGTGAAGGCTAACGATGTCCAACCCTCTGGCAAACTTTTTGGATGCACCATCAGCAAATGCCTTCATCACTTCTAATTTTTTTTCCTCCGTACCATAAATAAATTCGTCAGAGAAACGTGCACCATACTCTAACTTGTATGGACGAATACGCATGGATACGAGTGCTGCTTTACCAGCACTTTTTGGTTCTGTTTCACCAACTAAGTCAGCTTCATCATCCATGGAAAATGTGAAAAATTCATTACCATTAAAAGCAATTGGTGTGTTGCCAGCCAATACCGCTACAGTACTTCTGCCTCGTACAAGATTGAAAATTTCAGATACTGTTTCAGGTTCAAGTAAGGTACCTCTTACGATTGTGTTTGGTGTTGTTACGTTTGGTTCACTCATAATTAATTTTCTCCCTTCATTTTACGAATTGTTCTTCGTAACGCTTCATCTGCATTATCCTTTGGTGGTGCTGATTCTTTTTTAATCGGTGCTTCCACTTTTTTTGCACCCATAATTGCAAAAATTGATTTGGCATCTTTACGAATAGAATCTTCATCATCTCCAGATAAACGCTTTGCCATTTCGTATGGCAAACCTTCTTCAAGGGCAATTCGCGTTTTTACCGAGTCGGTCTCGTAACCCTTGAGTTTCGCATTCAGTTCTTCAACAATGCTATCGTGCTTTGAAAGTTTGGCTGCGTTCTCTTCTAACTGCTTTGTGTAATCTGCAATTTGTTTTTCATATCTTGAACTCTTATCTTGATACTCTTTGAGTTGTGTTTTAAGGGATTCAATGTCACCCGTATACTGCTTGGTGATTGTTTCCCTTTCGCGTGTTAATCTAGCTCCAATAGCTGCATCAAATTCTTCCTGCGTGTTAATTGCTTTAAAATCAGTCATTTTGTCTCCTTTTCCCACTTAACCCGGTGGTATCGGTCATTTATTACTAACGTTCTAAGCGTTTAGTAACTAATCTTCTGTGTTTTTGTTTCCTTACTCTCACTTGCCGCCCAGAAGGCTAAACACGCACTATCAAGTAGTGCGATTTCCATACCCTCTCTAATAGCTTTGAAACCATATCCTCCATTACTGCCAATTGCCCGATGCTCACAATTACTGACTATTTGCATTAATGATGGTTGATTTTTATGACATATTGTTTTTTCAAATATTGCTTGTTCGAATCCATAATTACTAGCAATAACCTCTTTGACAGTTGGCAATATTGGTTTGCGCAATCCAACTCTCTTCATGTCATCTGCTAGTTTTTTCTGCCCATTTGCCCCATCAATAACCACGGTTTTCACATCAGCCTCACGCAAAAAATTGATTAACCATCTAGTCCCTGTTCGAGTAGACTGGCAATCAATTCCTTCTATAAATATCCGATTGTCATACGTTTTGGCAGCAACGGACATTGCAACATTAGTTCCGTCATTACCGTATTTAATACCAACAAATAATTTGCTCCTGAGTTTTGGAAGTTTCTCAACTTTCAACTCTTCCCACTCAGATTTGCTTATGGCACTCTTTAAGTTGTATTGAATCCAATATCCGAGTCGTTGGATATTGAAATCAACGACATCTGAACCAACCTCATCCATAATTGCACGTTCAGTAAGTATCGTACCAAGAGATGGATTTGTTTCATACCACGCATCTACATCATGTGGATCTTTTTGAGTTTCAACTGACCATTCAGCCCATCCAGTGTTATAGGATTCGCCACGCAATGCAGATTCACGCATCTTGGTAAATACAGTGCCACTACTTACTGGAGTTGGTGGAGTTCCACAAAATATCGTTTGTGGATTTTTACTATCAGTGACCACATATTTTAATGCGCTCTCTTGATCATCTTGATATTCCTGCGCCTCGTCAATAATCAATAAATCGAATCCTTCACCAAGACCTCCTTTTGATGTCCTGGTTCTAAATTCGATTTTACCTCCATCTGCTATTTCAATGTGTTCTTTACCATACGCTCTATAACTAGAAGTTATTTCTATGCCAGCTTTAGTAAGTAAGTCATATAATCTTTCCCATGAGGCATGCGTTGTTGTTACTCGATGAGCTGTGTGTAGTATATGTTCACCTTTAACTAATCCATACATTTCACGAATCGCCACAACTTCATTCTTACCGTTTCTTCTAGGAACTGCATATCCGTATTTAGAGTGCGTCCATAAGCCATCTTTATTTGTTGCTAATATGTCATATTCTTGAAGAACTTGCCACTCTTGAGCTGTTCTCCCTGTAGTATTGTATAGATCTATCGCCTCCTGTCCTAATGTGTGTTTGTAAGGTAACACAACGGATTGAGTGGGTGTTTGACGTCCTATTCTAGGCTTCGCCATTCACCTACCTCCCAATATTTATAAATGTACTATAGTTTCAAAAGAAAACACTCTATAGAGTGTTCAATGTAAATCAAAAAGCGCCAATAGTTATCACATAGTTATTTCTTTTAATATCGCAAAATACATATCATCAACTGAAGAAAAATCGTATGGATAATACTGATTGCCATCCTCAAACGCATTGTTTTTCGCATCTTCTAATGTGTCCGCATATTCTATGACAATATTGTGAACCCCATCATCGTAAGGTATGGCATCAACATGAATAATGGCATTGTTTGTGTCAAAGCATATTTGATTATTAATAACCACACTATCAAATCGAGTGGCTAATCTATCTTCTATTTCTTTTCTGTAATCAATCATCTTTTTCACTTCCATCTAAATTATACCTTTTTTTACCAGTCTTACCAGTAGATATTTTATAATACGCTGTTGTGTGCCTTCCGCCTTCTGGATGATATTGGAAGATGCCATCCCCTCCGAAATTCACTTTATATCCTCCTCCCTCCTCGAATGGAACTTTATTAACATTTTTCATTTTACTTCTAGTCAATGGCTTTGTGGTAAATCCCTTGTTTTCTAACATATCTTTTAGTGTTGCAGGAGTATACTCCCCCAACTTTTCATGATTTTCAATGATTGCTTGTCCTAGATTATCTTTCCCATATTTTGAAATGACAGCTTCAAACTCTCGTTGTTTAATAGTTTTGTGAGTGACATTTCTTGAAAACTGTTTACGACTCTCTAATTCTTCTACATCAATCCAACGTTTAGTATGGACATTTTGCCTTCTGCCATTACCGGGTTCATAGGTGACGGTACACCTACAATTTGCGTGTCTAGCAAATACATTAATCCCACCATTTTTAACTTCATCATAATCATACTCACCCTCAAGGCCTGCACACCATTCGCAGCAACCGCTCTCTGCAATACGCACTATTTTAGGGCTCATACCTGATTCGTATTGAAATTCAATATTTTCTTCCATGCTATCGCTAACAATGTCTTGACTAAAATTGACACATGGTTCTTCAAGAACCCACAATGCATTATCAAAATCATCATAAGAAGATATTTTTTTAGCTAACCCATATACACGATCCGCATTATATTCAGGTTTGATAGCCTTTATTCCTATTTTTGCGCTTTTGTTCAAATTGTTTTGAACTGTTACACATGCATTTGATACCATTTCATGATCTTTCCCAAACAATGAAGGTAGAATTTCGATTGCCTCTTCATATGTTATTCCTTCTGGGAATTGCTCTTTGCTTAGACCTTCTTTGAAGGTTGTGCCTAATAATTCGCCTAGTCTAATTGAATACTCATTTGCTGTATTGTAATCACCATCAGATAAAGCATTAGATATTGATTCTAGTTTTTTGTCGTTCTCATACTTTTTTCTGAATAACGACATCAATTCATCTTTAATCTCATGCGCATCAGCCATGACTATTCACCACTATCTATACCTGTTAGAGTGACAGTGTTTTCCTTATCGAAATATCCAGGTATTGCTTGATTGATTTTGATAATTCCATCGCCAATTGACGACAACATTGCTGAATCCGGTTCAAATACTGGTTGCCACTCCGGTTTTGTCAGATATAGTACATCTCTTCTAAAAGCAAAATTATCTCTAACGCACGCCGCTAAGTATCCTGCATTAAGGAATCCACTCCCAAATGTTCGCTGTGCTTTTCGCGCTGATAACCGCAAGTTCTCGTGAGCTGCTTTAATTGCTTCCGCACTAGATGGATTATCTGTAGGAAATCCCATATCGTCTAATGTCAAACCCGTCTCTCCCGCAAATAGCGAAGCAAACATTCTGAGCTGTGCTAAATGCGGTTCCATTGACTGTTGAGCAAATTGTCCTAATTTAACATTATCTGTTCCATCCTCATTGACAGTAAAAGCCATAAATGATGACATGGCTGCTTTCCAATTATTCATCTGTTCCGCATCCTGATCTAGCCCTGTCACATATCTCTGTGGATATGCAAAAAATTCTGCTGAAATCTCACTTCTTTTAATCGTTCGAAGTGCTGATCCAGTCAAAGACATGCACGCTCTACTAATCCTAGAATGGCCAAATGGTCTAACAGCATCAGGTCTATTAATAATTGGCACCAATAATGGATATGGTGCCTTATTAGTGATGACTTCCGCTTCATCTTCATAGCGATAATAGAAAGTTGTAGCTCCAGGTTCAAAATATGCTTCAACAATCGGACTGTCGTTCTCTGAATCGCGCTCTAATACTGCATATCCCTCTAGCAATAATCCTGTAAATGGATCAATAATTCCTGTTGCATTAGCACCATCAATCGCTTGCAAGCGTGGATATCCATCTTCATCAGCTGAAATATAAATGAAATTGCATGAACTAATTAATGCTCCTAAAATAGATGAATCAAAAAGAACATCTGGATTATTCATTTGAAAGATTTCATTTAAACCAAGATTATCATCTGAAAACTCCCTGAATATCAATCTATCCGCTAATGCATCCACCGCCTTTGCATTCCACCCAATGATTGAGTTCCATGTTTTCAAAGATGGTGGTGATGATATCCCAAAATCAAAAGCAATATTCTTCATTTCATAGTATTTATATCTTTTCAATACTCCTATGCGCTTTGATTCTAGCTTCCTACGAAGATATTCAATCCCTTTTAATTCGGCCATAGTTTTTAAATCCTTTCTTAAAAATAAATAAAAATCTTGTAACTGTCACAAGGGCATAACAAGATAGCGTGTGTTTTTTTGTGTAGTGACTGCGCGAAGATCGTTTGAAGGTACGGGGAGGGAGATATCCCCCCTCTTTGAATATTGAAACTAGATCATGATTCGTTGTCTTTTCTTAGTTCTTGGTTTAGGCTCGCCTTGCGTTGTCTGTTTATTTGACGCATCCTCTTTATCACTAATTTTTACATTGTTCTTGCGCGCTCTATAACTCTTCCAATCACAGCTTTGAGGTAGATTTCTATTCGATATAGTCTCTTCGATAACCACTATATTTTCATTACCAGAGCGTAATATCTTATCTGACTTTTGCCTGTTGCATGACCAGTGAGCAAGTTGCAGATTGGCCATGTCACTGGGGTGGCCTCCTTTTGCTATAGGTATAATATGATCTATGCACGGTGACATTGGATGTGGGTACTTCAATTTTTTATCCACAGGCTGTCCGCATATTCCACAAACAGACTGAGTTAATAATATCTTCTTTTTATTTTTCTCAAACGCTCCTCTATGAGAGCCTGTCTGATCTGGTCGTGATTTGTCGTTTCTTTGTGATTTACCTTTACGTACCATAACTTTATCAATACACTTTAGTGTTATTAACATATATTGCCTAGCCTTAACTTCTTGATTGGCATTCAATAGAGGAAATAATGACCTATATTCTGGCTAGGCATGAAAAAGGTGGAGCAACTTATGCACCCACCGTTTTCCACAATAATTTACTTTATTATATTAACACCTTAGAAAATGTCCTGAGGGACATTTTTTGTTAACTACTTTTATTGAGCGATAGCGCGCCTAATCACTTTAGTAACTATTCTTTTTAACTGCTTATCAGAATACCCTTTCATTAAAGCTGCATCTTCATAACTCATTCCATTTGCGTACACATCTGTAACTAAGCATCTGTATTCAGGTTCCATTCGTGATAATACATTTTCTACAAATGATATTCTCCCTTCTAATACCATTATTTCTTTTTTTAGCTCATCGCAAATGGGACTTAAAGTGATGATTAAAACATCTCTTTCGTTCCCGGATCCATTGCTAACTTCTTTTGTTGGATCTAACCCAACTACACCTGCCATCTTATACTCAATCTTATCTAATTGCTTCTTTTTATCAATTAACGATGACTTTAACAGATTAAGGTTTTTTAAGTCATCGATAAACAACCTTTCCTCTCCTTTTACCATGGTCACCTCCCTTCAAAGTAGTTAACCGAATCATATTTATGTGAACTGTTTAAAATGGTTTACATTACCAATAAGTGTTTAAATATAGCCACTTTATGAAATGTCGCAAAATGTGCAGTTAACATAATTACTTATGTTAACTACTTACCTTTTCTGTCTCTACTTCTTGCGTTTTGCATTCCACTTTCTATGAACTCCAATACGTATCTATCACCATCCATGTTGATGTATCCGTACTTGTATAACTTTCTACACAAGATTTCGGCATAAACAGTATCTATGTTTAGATTGTTTAACTCTTGTAATAACAGAACGCTAACTCTTGCTAACTCTTTCGCCTGTTCTTGATAATTTACATATCTAAACATTATCTTCTCCTAAAATTTCGTATAAGCAATCATTCCAACCTTGTACATAGTTCTTGCTATAAATCTCATAGAATCCTTTTTTCTTTTCTGCTATGTTTATATCTTTCTTTCGTGGTAATGGTTTTAAATATTCTATTCGTTCAGTTATTCCATACGGAGGCTCATCTTCAAATATTGTTATATCTGCATATGATTTTTTAAACTCATCGGGAATTTCCACTATTATTATTGCTTTCATTCGATTGAATAACCTTCCTTTCTTAATTTATCAAATATATTCGCATAATAATTAAACTTATTTTTGTCTAAAAAATCATAAAGATATTCGTCATCGTCTTTATCGAGGTTCATGCTTTTTAAAGTTTTAACAATACCCCTTTCTTTGTTGCTAATAACTCGATAATCGGGATAATCATTGTCTTCTTCCTCAAAAATTCCAACAAACAGGTCTATTATGTGTAATAATTTACGTTTATTTAATGTCGCTTTACTCATTTTCTATTCTCCTTCTTTTGATAGGCTTTTTTGCCTTCATCAACCTCTTATACCATTCTTTGCGTTCTTTTGGTGATAGATACCAACCCAAGAAAAGCGTATACTTTTTTTGCACTCTGCGTTTTTGTTGTAACCACCAAGTATAATCTTTCATTCTTCTTCTCCTACCACATTTGCGCAAATGCCCATGTTAAGAAACCAACTAAACTTAACCACGCGCCAAGCACGAACATAAACCACCCAATTTTTTCGATAATATCAATCATTGTTTTTCTCCTAGTATTTCATTGAC
>JAGAVW010000035.1 GCA_017941735.1 Solobacterium sp.
GCAATTGAAGAATATATTTATTACTACAACAATGATAGAATTAAAAGCAGATTAAAAGGCTTAACTCCTATAGAATATAGGAATCAAGCCTTAATGAGTTCTTAGAACTTAACTTGTCCAAATAATTGGGGTCAGTTCACTAGGGGAGATTTTTCTTTCCACAAACGAAACGAGTGTAACAGGGTTATGGTTTTGTGATCAAGCGTACTATCAACGTACCTTCGATGCCAATGAAATCCAGAACCCGATTTTACTTGCAAAAGTAAAGGCTTATTTGGATGCCTATTTTCGATTTGAAAAACCAATACATCCATCTTTTTCCTATGCATTAAAAGGGACACCCTTTCAAAATGAAGTTTATGCTATTCTTCAAGAAATCCCTTATGGGGATATTTGGACTTATAGCGATGTGAAAAAGCGTTTATCTGAAAAGGGAATTCTGACATCTGCTCGAGCCATTGGACAAGCAATTGCGAAAAATCCCATTTCGATTCTTATCCCATGTCATCGTGTAATTTCGAAAAGTGAGGCATTAACAGGTTACGCCGGAGGCATAAAGAGAAAAGCCTATTTATTAAAAAATGAACACAAGGCCTTGTGTGAATGGTACAATAATCAATAACATGAGCTACACAAAAGAGAAACAGTATCCAACAAGCGAATTATGGCGTCGTTTTTCCCCGTATTTATTTAAGTATAAGAAACTCTTAATTTTTGATTTGTTTTGTGCTGCCTTAACAACCCTTTGTGATGTTACGCTTCCTCGTATTATGGGGCGTCTTACAAATGTGGCTTTATATGAGCCAGCTACGTTAACCGTTTCGCTGGTATTACGTTTAGCTTTAATTTATGGTCTTTTACGTATTGTGGATGCTTTTGCGTATTACTATATGATGTCGCAAGGGCATATCATGGGTGTAAATATTGAAACCGATATGCGTAAAGATGCCTTTGAACATTTAGAACGCTTAAGTGATAGTTATTTTGCGAATACAAAAGTAGGACAAATCATGGGCCGCATTACCAGTGATTTATTTGATATCACGGAGTTTGCGCACCATTGCCCAGAAGAATTCTTTATTGCGGGTATCAAGGCGGTGATTTCCTTTGTGATATTAAGTCGCTCAAACTTATTATTAACGGTAATCATCTTTGCGTGTTTACCGGTGATGCTATATGTTTCCATTCAATTAAGCCATCGGTATCGTAGAGCAACCAAATCCCAACGCAAACAAATTGGGGAATTGAATGCGCAAGTAGAAGATTCTTTATTAGGGGAGCGTGTTGTTAAAGCTTTTACAGCAGAAGCATATGAATTAGAAAAGTTGGAAAAGGATAATCAAAAATTTAAAGAAATCAAAAAAGAGCGCTATATCGCAATGGCTAATTACAGTATGTCAACGCGTTTCTTTGATGGGTTGATGTATGTGATTACGATTCTTGCGGGTGGTTTATTCTTAGTGCATGGAAGAATTCTAGCAGGCGATTTAGTAGCTTATATTCTTTATGTACAAACGATGATTGTGACGATTCGTCGCATTGTGGAATTTGCGGAACAATTCCAATCGGGAATGACGGGAATTGAACGCTTTTTAGAAATCATGGATACACCAGTTGATATAAAGGATGCGGAAAATGCGAAACCATTAGAAGTAAAAGGTGGACATATTGTGTTTGATCATGTCACGTTTGAGTATCCAGATGATCATAATCGCGTCTTAAGTGATTTGAATTTAGAGATTATGCCTGGAGAAAATGTGGCCCTTGTTGGGGAGAGTGGAGGAGGAAAGACAACACTTTCTTCTTTGATTCCTCGCTTCTATGATCCGACGGAAGGGAATATTTACATCGATGGGCAAAATATTAAAGATGTGACGCTACATAGTTTGCGCTCAAATATTGGTATTGTTCAACAAGATGTCTACTTATTTTCAGGTACGGTATTAGAAAATATCGCTTATGGAAAACCGAATGCCACAAGAGAAGAGATTATCGAAGCTGCGAAGATGGCAGGCGTGGATACGTTTGTGCATGAGCTTCCAAATGGCTATGACTCTTATGTAGGGGAGCGAGGCGTGAAATTGTCAGGAGGCCAAAAACAGAGAATCTCCATTGCCCGTGTCTTTTTGAAGAACCCACCGATTCTATTATTAGACGAGGCAACTTCTGCGCTCGATAATGAAAGTGAAATCTATATTGAAAAAAGCCTAGAAAAACTATCCAAAGGGCGTACGACCTTAACCATCGCGCACCGCTTAACAACCATTCGTAATGCGAATCGGATTATCGTCATTGGAAAGAATGGAATTGAAGAAATCGGCAACCATGAAACACTCCTTAACAAACAAGGAACCTATTATCGCTTGTGGCATGGACTTTTAAAAGAACCCAACGAGTTAGACTTGACAAATGCTGTATAATAATAACTTGTATATGAGGCATTATGAGTACAAGTGATATTTTGGCACTATTAGTAGATTCCTTTTGGAAGATTTTGTTACCTGGATTGAAAATGACCATTCCATTGACAATCCTTTCTTTTGCCTTTGCGTTAGTCATTGCGATTATTGTGGCGATGATTCAATACGCAAAAGTGCCTATTTTAAGCCAAATTGCACGCTTTTATATCTGGGTGATTCGAGGCACACCATTATTAGTTCAGTTATATGTGGTCTTTTTTGGATTACCAAGCATTGGCATCCATATCTTTACCCCATTTCAAGCGGCCGTATTGGTGTTTTCAATTAATGAAGGCGCATATTGTGCAGAAACAATGCGGGCAGCGATTGAATCGGTTCCCCATGGACAAATGGAAGCCGGCTATTGTGTGGGGATGAATTATATCCAAATTATGCGACGTATTATCTTACCGCAAGCCTTTCGTACTGCGTTTCCACCTTTATTTAACTCTTTAATTGGGATGGTCAAAGATACTTCCTTAGCGTCGAATATTACGGTAGCGGAAATGTTTTTTGCGACCCAACGAATTGCGGGAAGAACCTATCAATTCATGGCACTTTATTTAGAACTTGCGTTTATCTACTTAATGTTTTCGACCATTTTGACATGGATTCAACGCTATGGAGAAAAACGCTTAAATGAATATGGAGGAAACAAAGGATAATGACATTACTAGAAGTCAGAAATATCCATAAATCCTTTGAGGGGATGAATGTATTAGATGGGATTAGCTTTGCAGTGGAACAGGGCGATGTCGTTGCGATTCTTGGGCCAAGTGGTTCTGGAAAGACGACGTTATTGCGTTGTTTGAACTTTTTAGAAATCGCGGATGAAGGAACCATCTATTTTGATGGGAAAGCGTATGATTTACATAATGTAAATCGGGATGAGATTGCGGAAGTGCGGCGAAAGACAGGCTTTGTGTTTCAAAACTACAACCTATTTAAAAATAAAACCGCATTAGAAAATGTAACAGAAGGCTTAATTGTGGCCCGTAAAATGCCAAAACACGAAGCGAATGAAATTGCGGAAAAGATGTTGGAGCGGGTAGGCATGCTAGATCGAAAGGATTATTATCCTAGCCAACTATCTGGTGGCCAACAACAACGTGTAGCAATTGCCCGTGCCTTAGCAACAAAGCCCAAGATTATTTACTTTGATGAGCCAACTTCTGCGCTTGACCCAGAATTAATTGGGGAAGTGCTTGAAGTTATGAAAGATTTAGCAAAAGATGGATATACCATGATTGTGGTAACACATGAAATGGATTTTGCGAAAGATGTTTCAAGTAAAGTAATCTTTATGGAACATGGAGACATCATTGAGCAAGGAAGTCCAAGAGATATATTTGAGAATCCAACACAAGAGCGTACCAAAGCATTCTTGCGTATGGAAGATCGTAAGAAATAGCAGGAGGTAGTATGAAAAAAGTATTAAGCAGTATTCTTACATTGACATTAGCACTCACATTGGTAGGGTGTTCCCAAACGACATCTTCTAATTCAGAAGACCATTTAGCACGCATTCGTAAAGAAGGAAAGATTAAAGTGGGTTTGGAAGGCGATTGGCAACCATTTTCCTTCCATAATGAAAACGATGAATTAGTAGGCTTAGATGTCGAAATCGCAAAAGGAATTGCGGAACATATTGGCGTTGAAGCAGAAATCATTGAAGGCCCATGGGATGGTTTATTTGCGGGAATGAGTGCAGGAACCTATGACATTGTCGTAAATGGCGTAGACATTACCGAAGAGCGTCAAAAGACATATGATTTCTCTACTCCTTATGCCTATGACCGTACGGTTGTGGTTGTGGCTGCAGATAATGAATCTATTAAGAGTTTTGAAGATTTAAATGGCAAAACAACCGCAAACTCCATTGGTTCTACTTATATGGAGATTGGTGAATCTTATGGAGCAACCGTAAGTGGGGTAGATACCTTAGCTGAAACAATGACGATGGTTATCAATGGCCAAGCAGATGCGACCATTAATGCGAATACCTCAGTGCAAGATTATCTTAAGACAACTGGAGAAACCCGTGTGAAAGTAGTCGCAAAATCAAAAGATGTCACACCTTACGCGATTCCACTTAAGAAAGAGGCAGATAACGAATCCCTCTTAAAGGCAATCGACGAAGCATTAGAAGCCATGCGTCAAAGTGGAAAACTACAAGAAATTTCCATTAAATACTTTGGGGAAGATTTAACAAACGAATAGAATAGGGGCAAATGCCCCTATTTTGTTATAATAAGGATTATGAAATTTGAAATTGTCATCAACCCAAATGGTGCTTCTGGAGCAGTCAAAGAGGCATGGAAAAAAGTTATGCCTCTTTTTAAAGACCATACGTATTCGCTACATGAATCCACTTTGACACACGGAATTGAAGAAATATGCAAGGAGTTGACCAGTCATCTAAAGGAAGACTTGAATTTAGTTGTGATTGGTGGGGATGGCACCTTAAATGCAGCCATCAATGGCATCCAAGACTTTAAACATACACGACTTGGTTTTATACCATGTGGATCTGGAAATGATTTTGCGCGTGATTTAGATCTTCCTAAAGCCCATCAAGAAATTGTGGCACGTATTTTAGAAGGAAAAGTACGACGTGCACATGATGTAGGGGAAATAATCTTTCATACAGAAATGGATGTCTTTGATCCCATGCGTAAAAAAATCGATAAGAATGAATACGCAAGAGATTATGTACGTCGTTTTGTGAATGGGGCTGGAATTGGCTTTGATGCGGAAATCTGTTATTACGTGGAGACATCACGAATCAAAAAAGGCTTGAATAAAATCCATTTAGGGAAACTTGTGTATATTTTTGAAGCACTCCATGGCATTCTTAATGCGAAGCGCTATGTCGTACGGGTCGATTATGAAAGTGGAACAAAAGAATATACAGAATGTTTATTTGTGGATGGGATGAATCATCGTTATCAAGGAGGCGGCTTCATGTTTGCGCCAAAAGCCGATCCAACCGATCAAAAAATTGATTTATGTATCGCTGATCATGTGAAAAATATCGATTTTTATCGGATTTTCCCTTATGCCTATAAAGGGAACCATGTGAAGTTTGATGGCGTATATGAAGAGCGTGATACACAGGTTCGCGTACATTGTGCAGAACCAATGTGGGTCCAAACGGATGGGGAAGTCCATAGTAAAACCACGGATGCGACCATCCGTATTGCCAAAGATGCGCTACAATTACTTGTATAGTCGAATCGAGTGGGGGTAAGTAATATGTTAAAGAGAATTGTTTGTCTATTATGTTTTTGTATGATGTTTGGTTGTGCAAAGGGAAATACGATTGGTGAAAAAGCGGATTTTAGTGGTTATGAAGGCTTTCAAGAGACCGAACATTTGTTTGTGAATTCGGATGTGAAGGATCTAGTTAATCGCATCGAGAATAAAGAAACATGCGTTGCCTTTTTTGGCTTTGCGAATTGCCCATGGTGCAATGAAGCCTTACCTATTCTAAATGAATTATCCAAAGCCAACCAACAAACCATTCTCTATGTCAATACACGCCCAAATAGTTCGGTTAAATCTAATACGGAAATACCAGACTATGATTTATTATTAGAGGCAATCGGTTCTACTTTTTCATTAGATGATGAAGGGAAACATCATCTCTATGTTCCCTTTGTTGTCTTTGTGAAAAATGGGGAAGTGGTCTACTACCATGAAGGAACAACCGCAGACCATGATGCAACCGAGCGGAAAATGACACAAGAAGAAGTAGAAGAATTACGTAGTACTTATGCGATTGGTTTTGATGCGATCAAGGAATAAAACTTAAATGATACGTATTCTTACCATCTTTCCAGAAAGTTTAGAAATCTTTAAAGCCCGTTATCTAGAGGTTGAAATCATTGATTTACGAACCTACGCAAAAGGGAGTTATCGTCATATTGATGAGAATCCTTACGGTGGAGGTGCAGGGATGGTATTACGGTATGATGTGTTACATGAAGCACTTGTTTCATTACGGAAAGAAAACACACATGTGATATTACTTACCCCAATTGGAGATATGTTAAATCAAGATGTCATTGCTAATCTAAGACGAAAAGAAGATGTGTTATTGATTTGTGGTCATTATGAAGGCGTGGATGCAAGAATCTATGAAGAAGTGGATCAAATGCTTTCGGTTGGGGATTATATTTTAAGTGGTGGGGAAGTGGCAGCACTTCTTTTTCTTGAAACCATTTTAAACAATGGTGTAAAGTGATACATAGAAAGTAGGGAAGTATATGGCAAAAATGAAACCAATCCAAACAAAACAGTTGGAAAAAATGCGTCAAGCGTATTTGGAAAATGATAAGGCACGTATTGTGCGTAATGCATTGACCAATACCGATATTAAAAAGATTTCAAATGTCTTTGAGGCCCAAAGCGCAAATCCAAATCTCTTTTCCATCGATATTGAAACGATGCCAGTAACGAATCAAATGAATTCAGGGCGTTGTTGGATTTTCTCGGCTCTCAATGTCATGCGTGAAATCATTGCGAAAAAGTATAAAATTGAAAATTTTGAATTATCACAAAACTATGTTGCCTTCTATGACAAATTAGAAAAGGTCAACTATTTCTTGGAATCGGTCTTACAAGAAATTGATAAACCTTATAATGATGAAACTTTACGTTATTTATTGACGATGGGAATTGGCGATGGTGGCCAATGGGATATGTTAGTATCTCTTATTAAGAAGTATGGATTATGCCCAAAAACAGCAATGCCAGAAACCTATCAATCAAGTCATACGTTTACGATGACAAGCTTATTAAATCGTCGCTTACGTAAGTTTGTGGCAGATGCAAAAGCATTAATCAAAAAGGGGAAAAAGCAAGAAGTTCCTGCTTTAAAAGAAGAATGCTTAAATGAGTGCTATGGGATGATTTGTTCTTGTTTTGGGGTGCCACCACAAAAATTCACATTTGAATACTATGATAAGAAAAAGAATTACCATGCACATCGGAATTTAACACCACAAAAGTTCTATGAAGAATATCTCAAAGAAGATTTGGATAACTACGTTGGGATTATTCATGGTCCAACAAAGGATAAACCTTTCTATAAGATGTATACCGTAAAATACCTTGGGAATGTCGTAGATGGAAATCCAATCTCGTTCTTGAATCTACCAATGAAAGATTTCAAAGAATTATTATTAAAACAATTGAAAGATAAGAATCTTGTTTGGTTTGGATGCGATTGTAGTGTCGATGGAAACCGTGAGACAGGATTATGGGATGATCAGCAATTTGCTTATGGCGATACTTTTGATATGCAACTTGATATGAGCAAAGAAGAAATGCTTGATACAAGACAAAGTGCGATGAACCATGCAATGGTCTTTACGGGGGTCAATCTTGTCAATGGGAAACCAACTAGATGGAAGATTGAAAACTCATGGGGAGATAAGGTCGCAAATAAGGGCTATTATATCTGCTCGGATACATGGTTTGAAAAGTATGTTTATGAAGCCGTCGTACATAAAAAGTATCTCACTGCAAAACAAAAAGCAGCTTTAAAGACAAAACCAAAAGAGCTCGAACCATGGGATCCATTTGGTTCCTTAGCCGATTAAGTTAAAGACGCCCCAAGGCGTCTTTTCTTATTTAGCGTATACGAGCTAAGAAAAAGTTGATATGATTGAGCAAGAATAAATAAAAATATAGGAATCACACGCAAGGAGGATGCATGGAAGAGAAAAAAATCGTGGTTGCCTTAGGGGGTAATGCGTTAGGAAATACACCAGAAGAACAATTACAACTTGTGACGAAAACCGCTTCAACCATCGTCGATTTAGCGCAAGAAGGTTACCAAGTCATTGTCAGTCATGGCAATGGCCCACAAGTGGGTATGATTCATAATGCGATGAGCTTTTCACATCAAAATGGTGGGAATACGCCAGAAATTCCATTTGCGGAATGTGGTGCGATGAGTCAAGGCTATATAGGCTATCATCTCCAACAAGCCATTCAAAATGAACTCAAAGCACGTCATAGTAAGAAAAACTGTTGTTGTCTTGTAACGCAAGTAGTCGTCGATGAAAAAGATCCTGCATTTAATCATCCAACAAAACCAGTCGGTATTTTCTATTCCAAAGAAGAAGCACAAAGGTTGATGGAAGAAACTGGCGATGTTTATAAAGAAGATGCGGGACGTGGTTATCGTAAGGTCGTCGCTTCGCCTTTACCCATCCGTATTCAAGAATTACCCATTCTTAAAGCTTTGGTAAATCCAGAAACCATAGTGATTACGATTGGAGGTGGTGGCATCCCCGTGATTGAAGATGAAAATGGACAATTAAAAGGGGTGTCCGCCGTTATTGATAAAGATAACGCAAGTGCACGTTTAGCGATTGATATGGGTGCAGATCGTTTAGTCATATTAACCGCAGTTGAACAAGTGAGTATTCATTTCCATCAAGATAACCAAGAATACTTAAACGAAATGACGGTAAGCGAGGCAAAACAATATATTGAAGCTGGTGAATTTGCACCAGGCTCCATGCTACCAAAAATGGAAGCGTGCTTACGCTTTGTAGAGGAAAGTGGGAAAGAAGCTTTGATTACTTCCTTAGAAAAGGCAAAAGAAGGACTTGCTGGAAAAACGGGCACGCGTATTGTTCCAGAGGAAGCTGCTTAATAGGTGGAATCAAAGAAAGATTAGTGTAAAATAAAATACGATGAAAATTGGTGTAATATCACTAGGTTGTGCGAAAAACTTAGTCGATACAGAAAACTTGTTAGGTTTATTAAACGCAAGTGGACAAGAATTGACGACCTCTTATCAAGAAGCGGAAGCGATTATTATTAATACTTGCGGTTTTATTGCGCCTGCAAAAGAAGAAGCCATTAATACGATATTAGAAGTTGCGGATTATAAACAAGCGAATTTAAAGAAATTAATTGTCATGGGTTGTTTAGCGCAACGCTATAAACCAGAACTTGAAAAAGAGATGCCAGAAGTCGATTGTTTTATTGCGATTGAGGAATACAAGCATTTAAATCAAATCTTATCAAAGGCTTTGGACATCACAATTCCTAAAACCTATGGAAAAGTACCACGTCTTTTATCGGGTAAACCATGGATGGCGTATTTACGAATTGCGGATGGTTGT
Organism: Solobacterium sp.; assembly: GCA_017941735.1. Taxonomy (GTDB): domain Bacteria; phylum Bacillota_I; class Bacilli_A; order Erysipelotrichales; family Erysipelotrichaceae; genus Bulleidia. The sequence continues at coordinate 9,605 of JAGAVW010000035.1, forward strand.
GATAATCGGTGTGCCTATTGTGCCATCCCCTTAATACGAGGCCCGATGCGTTCGGTTGCGGAAGATGCATTGGTAGAAGAAGCAAAGCGCCTAGTGGCATCTGGTGTCAAAGAGTTAAATCTCATTGCGCAAGATAGTTCGCGCTATGGATATGATTGGGATCAAAAGCTTCATCTTTCGCATCTTTTAAAACGATTAGATGCGCTAGAGGGAGTCCATTGGATTCGTATTTTGTATTTATATCCAGATGAAATACCTGATGATTTAATTGCAACGATTCAAGCTTCTAAGCACATTTTGCCTTATTTTGATATTCCCATCCAACATGGATGTGATGCGATGCTACAAGCGATGCATAGACGCAGTAATCAAGAAGAGATTCGTAACCGTGTTGCGCGCATACGTGCCTCTTTTGAACGTCCTATTTTACGTACGACCATCCTAACGGGATTTCCAGGTGAATCATTAGAAGCACATGAAGAAAATGTTTCCTTTTTAGATGAGATTGGGTGGGACCATCTTGGTGTCTTTACCTATTCAAAAGAAGAGGATACGCCAAGTTACGAATTAGAGGATAATGTGCGTGAAGAAGAAAAAGAGCGGCGCAAAAATGAATTATTGATGCATCAAGAAAAGATCATGGAGATGCGTCGTAAGGAATGGGTTGGCACAAAAGTAGAAGTGCTTGTGGAAGCAAAAGATGCCTTAACAAAAATGTATATTGGGCGTTGCGCTTTACAGGCACCAGATGGGATTGATGGAAGTGTTCGTTTTCAATCAGAACAAGATATCCCAATGGGCACATTTGTGGATGTGGAAATCACCAAGGTAGCAGGAATGCATTTACTTGGTCATGTGGTTGGGGAGAACTAAGATGTTTCATATTTCCGACTTAAAAAAGTTTAATCGCTGTCCCCATTTCTATTTCAAAGATTTAGAAGCAGAAAAAGAGGTCTATCCACGCTACATTCGTATGGATGAAATGATTACTTCTTTGGCATTAGAAAAACTAGGTGTAAAGGAGTATTTTTTAGGAGAAAGAAACGATCCTTATGAAAGGACGAAAGAGGCGCTAGAACAATATGAGTGGCTTGTGAAAGCGCGCTTTGAGCATGAACAATTACGTATCAAAGTTCCTTTTTTACATCGCGTTGGAGATGCTTGGGATTTGTATTTTTTATGGATTGGGCTATATCCTCTTGCGAATGATATGCAGTTTTATTGTGATAATGTATGGGTTTTAGAACAAGAAGGCATAAAACTCAATCATATTTATTTGATCCATTTAAATGCGGATTATGTACGTAAAGAAACACTCGATTTAGATGAGCTCTTTGTGATTTCCGAATGTTTCTATAATAAGAATCATAATCCATCGATTTCTGTAAAAGAGGCGATTGAAGAAAACTATCGTGATCTTTCGCCATTGTTGGACCGGATGGAGCACTATCAACATGATGAACTAGGTGAACCCGTGCGTGGAGCAAGGTGTTTAGGTAGACAGCGCTGTCGTTTTTATTATGATTGTTTCCCCGAAGAAAAAGAGATGCCAGATAATTCCATCCTGACACTGATTACTTCCCAACATAAATATGCGATGCTAGAAAAAGGAATCACCTATTTAAAAGATGCGGATCTTTCATTATTGGAAGGAACCCCACAACAATATGCCCAAATTATGGCAGATCGAAATGGGGGTCTTTATGTTGACCAAAATGCCTTAGGCACTTGGCTTCAACAGATTTCTTATCCCATTGCCTTTTTAGACTTTGAATGGGACCGTTATGCGATTCCACCTTATAAAGGCATGAAACCCTATGATGTCTTACCTTTTGAATTTAGTTTGCATGTGCTTTCTGAAAACGGTGATGTGGACCATAAAGTTTATTTAAGTGTGCATGATGATCGTCGTGAACTAGCGGAAACTTTATGCGCATGGTTACCTAAAGAAGGTAGCATTATTGCCTATAATGCCTTTGGGGCCGAAGCGATTCGCATTGAAGAATTAGCCAATCAATTTGCGGACTTAAAAGCGACCTTGTTAGATATGAATACTCGCATGATTGATCTACAAGAACCATTTTTAAATGGGGTAGTCTATGATACACGCATGCGTGGACAATGGTCTTTAAAAACAATCATGTCTTTTATGAATGATAAATCATATCAAGACTTGGATATCTCACAAGGGATGGATGCGGTATTTGAATGGCGCTTACTAGATAGTGAAGAAGTGACCGACGAAAAGGAGCGTATCATTGAGGGATTAAAGGCCTATTGTGGGATGGATACGTATTCGATGTTGATTGTGTACCAATGGCTTTTAGATTTGCTATAATAAAGTTAACAAAAGATGGAAAGGACAATGATATGGATTGTGGCTCACAAACCGTGAAATTCACGATCTTGAACCTCTGGAAGTGTTCCAGTCTTTTCCATGCGCAGAAAGAGAGGAATGAATATGCGTTTTGAAATTGTAGGGAAGAACATTACAGTAACGGAGGCAATGCGTGAGAAGATTGAAACAAAGCTATCCAATTTACACAAATATCTTTTGATTGATGAAGATACCATTGCGCGAGTGGTTGCTAGAGTGTACCCAAATACGCAGAAGATTGAAGTGACCATTCCAACCAAAGTAGGCTTACTACGTACGGAAGTGGAAAACGATGACTTATATGCCGCGATTGACTTAGCGATTGATAAATTGGAAGATCAAATTCGTCGTCAAAAGACACGCTTATCAAGAAGACATAAAGAATCCTTAGCGGAAACCTTCCTTGAAGAAGAGATGGAAGAGGAAGAGAAGGATATTCCAGTTCGCACCAAAACCATCCATGCGGATGAAATGGATTTGGATGAAGCAATTATGCAGATGGAACTCTTAGGACATAACTTCTTCATTTATACAGATGAAGAGACAGGGAATATCTCTGTGGTCTATCGTCGGCGTGATGGTGGTTATGGCTTAATCGAAACAAAATAACCAAAAAAGAAGCACTGCTTCTTTTTTTATGAACAGGTATAATTAGTAATAATAGAGGTAAGGTTTTGAAATTCGCATCAATTGGCAGTAACTGTATTGACTTATATCATATTGGCGATAAGAAGATTCCCTATGCGGGAGGTGGTCCTATCAATGTGGCTGTTTATTTGCGTCGTCTAGGCGCATGTAGTGCTTATGTTGGGGCTGTTGGTAAGGATGAATATGGTTCTTTTCTCATTGAAAAGGTAAAAAAAGAAGGGGTCGATCTTTCACATGTGCATATCTTAGAGGGGAAAACCGCCATTACCCATGTCACATTAGACAAGGAAGAGCGAATCCTTGGCGAATATGAAGAAGGAGTTTTAGAAGCGTTTTCTCTTTCGGAAGAAGATTTAACCTATTTAGAACATTTTGATGTGGTTATCTGTGATATATGGGGCCATATGGAAGCACAATTCGAAACATTAAAAAGAAGAGGAATCAAGATTGCTTTTGATTGCGCCAATTATCAAAACGATAAGCGGGCAGAAATGGCGATTCCTTTTGTGGATATGCTTTTCTTTTCAAGTGACTTAGAAGAAAACGATTTAAAAGAGGAAATGAAACGTCTTTTAGCTTGTGGGCCTTCTTTAGTAATCGCAACACGAGGAGAAGTAGGAAGTCTTGCCTTTGATGGAAAAGCGTGGCAGGAAGAAGGGATTGTCCCTGTAGAAAAAGTGGTAGATACCATGGGGGCAGGAGATAGCTATATGGCAGGCTTTCTTTATCAATATCAATTGGAACATTCGATTTCGAAAGCGATGAAAAAGGGAAGCGAAGTGGCGAGTCAAACATTAACGTATTATGGAGCGTGGTAACAATGAGTGAAATGGATTTAAAAAAAGAATTAGAAATGTGCAAGGGCGCATATTTGCGTAACTTTGAAGAAGAAAAGATACGCAATAGCCTACAAGGGGCGCTCAAACTTCGCAAAGAGATTGAAACAATCATCGATGCGATTTATGAAGAGGGCTTTGATGGGATTTATTTTATGGGTATTGGTGGCACATATGCGAGTGCGATGCAAGTGGAAGTATATATGCGAGGAAAAAGTACGCTACCTGTATATGTCGAAAATGCAGCAGAATTCTTAACAACGGGTAATAAGCGCTTTACGAAGGATTCGGTTGTGATTTTATCTTCGGTTTCAGGTGACACCAAAGAAATGGTAGAACTTGTGGATTGTGTACATCAAATAGGTGCACGGGTGTTTAGTTTTATTGATACGCCAAATTCCACCTTAACCCAAAAAGACAAACAAGATTATTTAATTGTCTATCCACAAAATGAACAGCTCAAATTCTATATGGTCGCAAACTATCTCATGTACAAAAATCATGAATTTGATGCTTATGACGATTACAACAAAGAAATGGAAATGCATCTAGCAGATGGATTAATTGCGGTTGAAAAAGAAGCGGATGCATGGGCATATGAATATGCGAAAAAGACGTGTGAAGAAATCCAAGCCCATCCAGATTTACCACATTATTTTATTGGCTCTGGAAACTTATATGGAGCGACGTATTCCTATGCGATGTGTTATTGGGAAGAGCAGCTATGGGTACGTACGAAATCCATTTCTTGCCAAGATTTTTTCCATGGGACATTTGAAATCATTGATGCAGATACACCAGTCACATTATTTATGGGAGAAGACGAACAAAGACCCTTAGCAAAGCGGGTAGAACGTTTTTTAGAAAAGATTTCGAAGAATTATATTGTGATTGATACAAAAAAATATGCGATGGACGGAATACGGGAAGCATTCCGTGGTAGCATATCTCATCTTATCTTACGAGCTGTGAATGCGCGTGTTGATACGTATATGGAGCTATTTCTCCAACATCCATTAACAACCCGTCGTTATTATCGAAAGATTGATATCTAGAATAATTGAAAGAGTAATAAAACAATTCCATAGGCAAAAGTGCCAGGTAAAAAGGAACTGGATTGGTTATATAAATAAGACATAATACTTACCACAATCACATTGTATAAATAGGTTCTAACAAAAGCTTCTAATGTATAAGGGATAAATAATACGGTATAGAAGAGTCCGAATAAAAATCCCGAAGCTAAAATAATCAATAATTCTTTTTCGCGAATATCAAGATGATCGGTTAAACATTTAAAGCCAATACTGATGATTAGGGATTGCGAGAAACTGAAGGCAAAATGGATGGCGGGGCTTGCGAATAGGTAGTTTTGAATGGTCTTTGGATCGGGGACTAAGACATAGCCACCTAATAAACGATAGTTAAAATAGACCCATATCCCAAATAAGATGAGCCCAATGATTGTATAAATGAAGAAATCGGATAAGTTTGCCTTCATCCGGTTATAGTGAATGCCAAATAAATTCCAATCATAAAAAATGAGTAAACCGGCAACGAAATTAAACGAAAAGGTATAAGAAATCGTAAAATCATCGACAAGCAGATTCACAAGATTTGCGATTGGCCGCATCAAAACAATAAATAAGAGAGATATTAAGATGCGTTTATAAGATAAACGAGATTGATAAGTTGTACGCATAATAGAAATAGGAGATTTTGGTCTCCTGCGAATAATATTAATGGAAGGCTCTCTGCTTTGCAAGAGAGTTTTTCATTTCCCTATTTGGTTAAATTACAATAACCAAGGGATGCATGAAGCGTATAAGGGGGCCTCCTTTTTACAAAAGCTTCACAAATTATAATGAAAGGAGAAATGGTAATAATGAAATATAATTATGAAGCTGCTCTTTTAATCGTGAAAAAAGTGGTGGAAGTTTACCGCTTAAGTACGCAAAAAGTAGAATATTATGTCTATGCGAATTGTGTCCGAGAGAATCAACAAGAATACGAAGACGGACGCAATTATGTGAAGAAAATTGACCAAGTCCTTGAAAATTGTAAACCAAATACCCAAAAAATCATTCGCAAAGACTTCTTAGAAATGAATGATCGTTGGTGGTATCGCGTCCATTATGGAAAGTCACAATATTATCGGTTGCGTAAAGAGGCAGTTCTTGAGTTTGTGGATTGCCTTACGAAGCCTAAAATGCTAGTATGAACTAGTGTTAGGACATGGCAATTGATGCCATAACATAGCCACATCACGACTATGGTAGTCTTACTATAGTCGTGTATTTATTTAGGAGGGAATTATGTTAAAAGGTATTGCTGCTTCACAAGGAATTGCGATTGCGAAAGTCTACAAGTTAGAACCACCAGTATTAAACGTTGTCAAAAAAGAATCCAATCCAGAAGAAGAGATTGGGAAATTGGATGTTGCATTAGCAAAGACCGTTGCAGACATCGAACGGATTAAAGAGGTTGCGTCTAAGAATTTAGGCGAAGAAGAATTGGCGATTTTCGATGCCCATTTGATGATGGCAAATGATCCAGAATTCAAGGATCAGATTGTTGCGATGATTCAAGAGGAAAAAGTCAATGCAGATTATGCGGCGGATGTAGTTGCGACAAACATGGTCAATATGTTTGAATCCATGGAAGATGAATATTTTAAAGCACGTGCTGCCGATGTAAGAGATGTTACTTATCGCTTAAACTGCAATTTAGCAGGTGTAGAAATTCCAAACTTAAGTACACTGAGTGAACCGGTCGTAATTGTTGCGAAGGATTTAACCCCAAGTGATACCGGATCATTGAATAAAGAATTTGCGAAAGGATTTGTCACGGAAATTGGTGGTAGAACAAGCCATAGTGCAATCATGGCGCGCTCACTTGAGATTCCAGCTGTTGTAGGTACTAAAGGAATCTTGGAAGCTGCTAAATCAGGTGATGAAATCATATTGGATGCATTAGCTGGAGAAGTATTATTAAATCCAACTGCAGAAGAAAAAGCAATGTATGAAAAGAAAGCAGAAGAATTCCAAAAAGAAAAGGATGCCCTCAAAGCATTGAAAGATGAACCTTCTGTTTCCCTAGACGGGCACCGCGTAGAACTTGTTGGAAATATTGGTTCTGTGGAAGATGTGGCTGGTGTATTAGAAAACGGTGGCGAAGGAGTTGGTTTATTCCGTACCGAATTCCTTTATATGCAAAGTGAAGAAGATTTCCCTGATGAAGAAACACAATTTGAAGCATATAAAGCAGTATTAGAAGGCATGCAAGGGAAAAAGGTTGTCATCCGTACACTTGATATTGGTGGCGATAAGAAGCTGAAATATTATCAATTTGCTGAAGAAATGAACCCATTCTTAGGCGTTCGTGCTGTGCGTTTCTGCTTAATGCGTAAAGATATCTTCCGCACCCAATTACGTGCCTTACTACGTGCAAGTGCATTTGGGAAATTAGCAATTATGTTCCCAATGATTGCGACCATGAATGAATTCCGTGAAGCAAAACAAGTTTACAATGAAGAACGTGAAAAACTCATTCAAGAAGGCGTAAAGGTTGGGGATGATGTTGAAGTTGGAATTATGATTGAAATTCCAGCAGCCGCAGTGCTTGCGGATCGTCTAGCAAAAGAAGTAGACTTCTTCTCTATTGGCACAAACGATTTAGTCCAATACTCCATGGCAGCAGACCGTATGAGTGAGAATGTTTCCTATCTCTATCAACCACTTAATCCATCTGTATTACGTCTAATTAAAATGGCAATTGATGGTGCACATGCAAGTGGTAAATGGTGTGGTATGTGTGGTGAGATGGCAGGCGATGAACTGGCAGCTCCTGTCTTATTAGGTTTAGGTCTTGATGAATTCTCCATGAGTGCAACTTCGATCTTAGGTGCACGTAAGATCATCAACAATCTAAACTATGCGGAGATGCAAAAACTTGCCTCGGAAGCTTTAGAACAAGATACGATGGAAGAAGTTGTCGCACTGGTTGAAAAAGCACTTCAGAAATAATGTATAATCAAGGGTGAAATACCCTTGATTTTTTTATGAAAAAGATATTGTTTATCTCAAGTACCGGTGGGCATTTGACCGAATTATTACAACTGAAACCAATGTTTGAACATTGTGATTTTCATATTATTACCGAGAATACCAACGCAAACCAATGGCTTACAAAAACCTATGGAGAAGAGCGTGTAGATTATCTAGTCTATGGGACACGGTCGCATTTATTCTCTTATGTTTTTAAGTTTGCCTATAACTATTTCAAATCAATCCAACTATTCCGTAAGATTAAACCAGATGTTGTTATTACAACAGGAACCCATACCGCAGTTCCCATATGCCAAATTGCGCACCGTCATGGCAAAAAAGTGATTTGGATTGAGACTTTTGCGAATGCGAAAACACCTACCAAAGCGGGTCAGATGATTTATCCCATCGCCGATTTATTTTTAGTGCAATGGGAAAGTATGCTAGAGGTATATCCAAAGGCAACCTATAAAGGATGGATTTTCTAATGCTATTTGTAACACTTGGGACAAATGATAAATCGTTTGTAAGACTTTTGGATGCGGTTGAAGCTTGCATCAAAGATGGAACGATTCAAGAAGAAGTTGTGGTGCAAGCTGGCTACACAAAGTTTTCTTCTTCGCTTATGCGTGTGGAAGCTTCTTATCCGCAAGATGAATTTGAAGCTTTACTTAAAGAAGCACGCATCATTATTACCCATGGTGGGGTAGGTACCATTATGACGGCTTTGAAATTACATAAGCCCATCATTGGGGTTGCCCGTTTAGCCAAATACCAAGAACACGTCAATGACCATCAGATTCAATTACTAGAATCATTTGAAAAAGAAGGCTATTTGATTTACGTCAAGGATTTAGAAGAGCTTGGCGAAGCAATTAAAAAAGCCAAGGATTTTACCCCGGCTATGTATACAAGTAATACGAATGCGTTGATTGCGTATATAGAAAATTGGATTTCTAGTCACTAACGGAATTGTAAATAAGGGTAACTAGAAGGGATATAGAATTCTTCTAAATCATTTAAGCGAAGACAACCTAATGCGCGTCCATAAACACAACCACAGTCGATATGAAACAATCGACTTTTTTCTCGTAAGATCATTTTCCCATCATATTCTTGGTCATAGTGGAAGGTTGGTAAGTGTCCGACAATCATCGTTTCTTTCTCAAAGGGGTTCTCATCAATGCCAATATGTGCCCAAACAAGCACCTCTTCGGGTACGGTCGCGATATTGACACCTTTTTTCGCATATTCGCCTAGCCCAGCATGGACAAGGAGATAGTTTGTTCCTTGAAGGGAAATACGCTCATAGATGGGGAGCTTTTCCATGTATTCTTGGATATCATAACAAATCGGGAAATCCAGTTCTAAAAATTGATCCAAGGTTTGTAAGCCACCATTATAGTGAAGCCAAGTAAACAAATCATGGTTCACTGTCAAGGAGCCAGGACTTCGCTTTTCTTCAATCATGTCAGGAATATATTTCTTTAGCCAAAGATCGTGATTGCCTAATAAGAGGTGCATATTTTTGTGCGCCATAATCTCTTGTAAAAGAGGAATGGGCATTGCCCCACGATCACAAACATCACCTATGATATACATTTCGTCATAATCATTAAAAGAGATCTTTTCTAATAAAAGATCAAACTCATCTTTACAGCCATGTAGATCACTGACGACATAAATTGCCATGTACCTATTTTAACATGATTGGTCTTCATTTACTTGAAAAGGGCAAATTGCTATAATAATTACGTTATTTGAAGGGTGGTATGAATTATGGGAAGAGCTCATGAAGTGCGTGCTGCATCAATGGCAAAGACAGCCGCAATGAAATCAAAACTATATTCTCGCTTTGGAAAAGAATTATATATTGCCGCAAAATCTGGTGTTCCTGATCCAGATATGAACTTAGCGCTCAAGCGTAAAATCGCTGAAGCAAAATCAAACCAAGTGCCTGCAGATGTCATTAAACGTGCCATCGAAAAGGCAAAAGGTGGTACGGAAGAAAACTATACGGAGTGCCGCTATGAAGGGTTTGGGCCTGGAAACAGTACGGTAATTGTCGATTGTTTAACCGATAATCAAAACCGTTCCTTTACAGATGTAAAGACCTGTTTCAACAAGTGCCATAACTGTAAGATTGCGAATGCAGGTAGTGTCTCGTATAACTACGAGCATGTTGGCTTATTCGTGTTCCCTTATGAAGATGAAGAAGCAATGCTCGATGCGTTAATGGAAGCAGAAGTAGATGTACAAGATATTACGGTAGAAGATGGTACAATGACAGTCACAACTGCATTCCAAGATTTTGGTAAAGGCCAAGAAGCAATTGAAAAGTTGATTCCAGAAGTGGAATTTGAAATTTGTGAAGCAACCATGTTACCAAATGAAACGGTAACCTTAACCGATCCAGAAGATATTGAAGCATTCCAAAAACTAATTAACATGTTAAATGAAGTAGACGATGTCAATAAGGTTTATACAAACGGACGAATTGAAGAGTAATTTATGCC
>JAGAVW010000036.1 GCA_017941735.1 Solobacterium sp.
CCGTTTTTTATACAGAACGAGCTCCGGATTCTCTCCATCTTTTTCGTAGGTACAGATCAATATGAAATCCATGTTGGCAAGAATGCCAAAGCATCTCTCTCCTCCGAACTCTGATGGCATCTGATTCCCAAGATATGTCGTATGATCATTCAGGAATTTCGCCTTCATCCCATTTGGTAATCTGTACTCAAGATTCACATATTTTCCGACAAGCGCATTCAGCCTTTCTACCTTGGGCATACCCTCGATATGAAGCTGATTGATTTCTTCAATGACTTTTTGCTTGAAAGCATCAAACTGTCCATCATCACTCAATTCTTCATATCTCTTCCAGTAATCCAACGTTGGTAGAAGTTGCTGCAAATACGCACGAGCCTGTTCTTCCGAAAAGTCTTCATTGGCCATCTGACCGACGCAGACATCGATAAGTTCATCCATATCACTGTAAGTGTAGGTTCCGTCTGCATAACACCACTTACAGTAGTCCTCATTAAAAGTGCCGTCGGATTCTTTGCTGATAACCTCGTCCTCGTTCAGAGGCATCCCGCAGCACTGACATTTAAGCTGCCGCGGACTGCCGAGAAGCGTATTGATCGAGACATCAAATTCCTTCGACAAAAGTTTGAGTGTTTCTGTGTTTGGCTGTGTTTCCCCTGTCTCCCAGCGACTTACCGCCTGTCTTGTTACCATAACGCGTTCTGCAAGCTGGCCCTGAGATAAGCCGTGCTTTTCACGCAGATTCTTAATTGTATCCTGTACTGTCATTTATCCGCACCTCCATGTTCATTATTCACTTATAGTATGAAGTGCATGCGCAAACCTGACAAGCAACGCACTGTTGCCCCCGAGCTTCACTGCTTCAATTGAAATAATCCGTGCCGGTTGCAGTAAGCGTACAGTTTCCTGATTCTGTTGATCTTGAATCTCGCTTCAGCGTTCCCTTCAGGTAACAGCTTCACAAACTGCACTCCATGATCCGAGACTGCTTCAAGAAATGAGATGTAGTGATCTTTTGTCATAGGAATACTGACAGAAACATAATATTCATCCTCAACGATCTCGGTCTTGATGTCGTGTTCACCATCTTCAGGCTCTGCATCAAGCGGCGGCAATGTTATGCCACAGCAGCTCACTACTGCCTCCCCTGTTGTGCTAATCACATTACCACATATGTCGTCATTATGATTAGAACATAATAGATTACCCTCGACTGCGTGATTTGAACATTTTTCAGTTTTCATTTTTACGAAATGCCCGTTCGATAGTATCTGCCGCACCGACAGCGCCAGGACAATTCCTTAAACTATCTCCCAGTTTTTGCGCCTGTTCACGATAGCGCGAATCGAGAAGTACATCCTCCACACATTCTCTAATCGACTTGGAATCCTTATCCGTTAACTTCTTTCCTGCGCTAAGTTCTTCGATTCTATTTGCTACACCACCCTGCTCGGGAGTCTGTGGAAACAGAACAAGCGGCACGCCATAATACAGGCTTTCACTTGTACTATTCATGCCACAGTGTGTGAGAAAAACATCCGCTTCCCTGAGTACCGCCACCTGGTCCACAAACGCATATATCTCAACATTCTCTGGTACATCATTGAATGAAGATAAATCAGTTTCTTTCCCCACAGACATGATCACTTGATAATCAGTTCCGCGGAATGCTTCAATGCAATTCTTGTAAAAGTCCGGATGTTTATTGTCCACCGTACCCAGAGCGATATATACCAGTTTTTCTTTGGTTTTGTTAAAACTCTCCCGCACGTCTTTCGGAATAGCACCTACAAATGTATATCGATCGGAGAAGCTGTCTGCATGAGGTTGAAACATCTTTGAAGTATAAACGATGGTCGTTGTATCATTGTCATTCTGGATGATCGTTAAGATGTTTTTAGCAGGATAGCCTTTATCCCTAAGTGGTTTCAGCAGCTTATTTGTCTTCGGGATATCCATAATCATCTTGAGTAGTTCTTTCCATGAAGGTTTCATAATTGCCGCAGACTCTTTATTAAAAGCAAATGTTGTCGTAGAAGAAACAAAAGGAATGCCGTGTTTCATCGCAAGAAGCTTTCCCCAGTAGGCAACTGAGTCTGCTACGATTACATCCGGCTTTATCTCTGCCATGTCTTTTTCCAGTTTTTCATCCATGGAAAGAGTTGCGTTTACGATGACCTGTGTGGATAGAACCATATCCTTTCCGATGCGCTCAGCCATATCGGGCTTTTGTTCAAGCCCTACATCAAATTCGTCACAACTGATAAACTGCGCACCGGCATCTTCAATGACATCTTTAAATTGGTTGAAGCTATAATAATATACTTCATGACCTCGCGAAACCAACTCTTTTACCACACCAATCGTTGGATTTGTATGTCCATATGCAGGAATGGAGAACCAGGCAATTCTCATTTTTTATTACCGCCCTTGTTTTGCATAAAGGCAGCATCGAACAGTTCCGAAAACGCACCGCTGTTCGGGATTGCAATTCCACGTTCCTCATCACCAAGAATAAGTAATGTGTCTCCCGGTTTTATATTGAAAATGTCTCTGGCTTGTTTTGGAATCACAATCTGCCCCTTCTCTCCGACCGTAGCAGTCCATGCATATTTTCCTTTTGGTGTAGTCATGTTGCTATCCTCCATAAGTATGATTTGTATAACTAATTATACTTAAAAGAAGCTTGCTGTCCACAAAAAAGGCGCTACCTTATTAGAAAACGCCTTATTTATGAACTTGAGTTATTCTAAGTAATTCACTGAGCCATTCATCAATATGCCTTCTTAATTCCATGCTGTATCACCTCTTACGTATAATATATATTTTTTCGGAAATATCAAGGCGAGTTTTTACATGTTTTCGGATTTTTCGAGGTGAGTTTTTACGTGATTTCGGAAAAATCAGTAAATTCCGTCGAGCCCACCGTCTTGGCAATTTTGGAAATGTCCTCTTTATGGACTTGGTTTATTCCAAATGTCGTCTTCTAAATCGTATTCATCTTCTATGTTAACAGTCTCGACATCCAAGAATACTTTTACAGAAATTTCGTTCTTAATCGCTTTTCTGCGGTTTCCTTCAGGTGAAATCTTGAATGTCATATGTGGATGAAATAGCGTAAAATCAAAGATTTTCAGCATACTGCTCGACATAGCAAAATCACTGTCTCCACATGCACACTATTTGGGAACATATCAAATGGTTGAACGATTTCGAGGTTATACTCTTTTTCTAGTAAATACTTACAATCCCTAGCTAAGGTTGCAGGGTCACAAGAAATATATACGATTCGTTCTGGATTCATTTTAACAATGGCATCTAAAGTATCTTTGGAACACCCCTTACGTGGTGGGTCAACAATGACCACATTTGGTTGGATATGATTCTTAATCAATTGATTTGCGCCTTTTCCTGCATCACCCACTAAGAATGAAATGTTATGGATTTGGTTGATTTCCGCATTCTTCTTGGCATCTTTAATTGCTTCTTCTACAATTTCAATGCCATAGACTTTCTTACACTTTTCTGAGGCTAATAATCCAATCGTTCCCGTACCACAATAAAGATCAATCACCGTTTGCGTTTCATCCAGTTTTGCTAGTTCAAGTGCCTTTTGGTATAACTTTGCGGTGGTATAAGGATTAATCTGGAAAAAGGATTTCGCACTGATGCGGAATTCTTTTCCTAATAATTCTTCTTGAATATACCCTTCCCCATAAAGAATACGCTCAGTTCCATCCAAAATGACATTATCACTGCGCCTATTTTCAATTGTGGTGATGGTCTTAATATCTGGATAGGTTTCTAGTAGATGATTAACGATTTCGTTTAAACCTTTAAATTCATGTTTCTTCACCACAAAACAAACCATGACTTCGCCACTCTTGTGCGCGTGTTTTACTAAGACATGACGAAATGCTTTTCCACAATGAGATTGCGTAATCCATTTTTTAATATCTTTTGTGATGGCGTTCGATAAAGCACTTTGCATATGGCAGTAATCATAAGAAACAATTTGGTTACTACGCGAATGATAAAAGCCCATTTCGACCTGGTTATTGACCACATCCACGGGCACTTGTACCTTATTGCGATAACCTACCGTGGGATTACTTGTAATGATTGGTAAAACATCGACATCTATCCCTGCATTCATTCGAAAACAACCACGTACTTTATCTTCTTTAAAAATCTTTTGTTCCGCTTCATCCATATGGAGTAGCTGACAACCTCCACATTGTTTCGCTACAGAACAAATGGGTTCTTGGCGATGCTTTGAGGTTTCTAAAAGTTTTACAATACGCGCATAACCAAAACGTTTCTTCCACTTTGTCGTTGCGAGTTCGGCTGTTTCCCCAACCAATAAACGTGGCACAAAGAATACGAAATCCTCATGATGGACAACACCGAGTCCATCATACGTATACGCTTCACATGTGCCAATAAATGTACGATTCTTTTCCATAATTGAAATGGCATGTAAAACATGCCATCTTTCCTTTAACCTTGATCTGTAACTTCTTCCTCTTCTTGTGGCGTTTCCATTTCTTCGCCTGTCAGTGTCATCTCGCCACTTTCATCTGGCGTTGGCGTTGGCTTACCACGGTTTTCAACATTGTCACGTAACTGTTGGGCAAGTTCGGCATCAATCGGTTCACTGACAACTTGTGAAACAGGTGCTTCCATGGAGGAGGTTTTTGTTTCAACCACATAGACCACCGAATCGTCATCTGCTTCGGATACTTTGTTATAGACGTGGACTTCTAAGTCATACATCTTTTTACTATCCGTTTGCGTGAAATAAACGCTTGGATCTAAGACTGCGGTCACGGTTTGGTATACACGATCAGCCGTTGACTTTGCGGTATCAATTGAAGCACTATCGCTAATATCCGCGTAAACACGTAATGTCGCTGTTGCCATATGAACTTCTGACTTCTCTACACCTGATAAATCTGCCACATTATCTCGTATTTGATCGAGTTCTGCTTTTGTGATGGCAGGATCTAAATCATCTTTATAGCGATCTCCTAAAATTGGCGAGCCTGTATCCAAAGCGGCGGATAATAGAATCCAACCAAAGATAAGTACAGGAATCAATAGCAACAACAAACACACCCAAAAGATAATCCGTACACGACGCATTTGTTTTTTGGTTACACTACGTTTTACTTTCTTCTTTGGTGTTGTCATAGCGATACTATTTTACTCTTTTTACCCTCTTTTTTCTACTATTGATATTGCTTGAGTTTTTCTTGCATCATTTGGCTTACAAGCCCAGGATTTGCTTGCCCTTTTGATTTCTTCATCACTTGGCCAACTAAGAATCCAACCGCACGGTCTTTCCCTGCCCTGAAATCTTCAATTGCTTGTGGGTTTTCTTCTAATACCGATTGGACTAGTGCTTCAAGGGCGCCAGCATCACTCACTTGTGCTAAGCCCTTCTCTTTTGCACTTTCTTCTGGATCTTTTCCAGCCATGAGATCTTCGACAAGTTCTTTCGCTTGTGCACTTGAAATCTTGCCCTCATCAATCATCTTAACAAGTTTTACTAATGCCTCTGGTTTAAGATTACATGTTTCAATACTGGCATTGTTCTTATTGAGCCATCCACTCACATCCCCTAATAACCAGTTTACGATGCCTTTGGCATTACTAGATGTCTGCATTGCATCTTCAAAGAATTGACACATCTCTTTATTCGCAATCAAGATATGAATATCATGGTCGTTTAAATGATAGGTTTCTTGATAACGCGCCATACGCTCTTCTGGTAATTCTGGCATATGGTCTTGGATGTCTTTAATCCACTCCGCATCTAAACGAATTGGGAAGATATTTGGTTCTGGGAAGAACTTGTAGTCGACATTTCCTTCCTTTTTACGCATGAGGATGGTTTCCCCTGTTTTATCATCATAACGTCTTGTCTCTTGTTCAATGACCCCGCCCGATTCAAGAATCTTCTTTTGACGCTCGACTTCAAAATCAATAGCTTTCCCAATGTTGGAAATCGAGTTCAAGTTCTTGATTTCATTTTTGGTACCATAAACATCCGAGCCCTCAGGACGCAACGATACATTGACATCACAACGCATAGAACCTTCTTCCATTTTGACATCCGAAACACCAATGTAATATAACGTTTGGCGAATCGCTTCCGCA
The DNA here is from genome assembly GCA_017941735.1 of Solobacterium sp. Taxonomy (GTDB): domain Bacteria; phylum Bacillota_I; class Bacilli_A; order Erysipelotrichales; family Erysipelotrichaceae; genus Bulleidia. The sequence continues at coordinate 6,160 of JAGAVW010000036.1, forward strand.
TAAGCTTGTGCCTCAGCACCACTTTGCATATCCGGCTCACTCACAATTTCAATTAATGGGGTTCCAGCACGGTTATAGTCTAATAATGTTTTGGTGCTAAGATGAAATTGTTTTGCGGTATCTTCTTCCATATGAATTCGATTAATGCGAATCTTTTTACTTTCGCCATCCACGTGAATCGTCACATATCCATTTCTTCCAATCGGATGGAATTGTTGTGTGATTTGGAAACCTTTTGGTAAATCGGAATAGTAATAGTTTTTCCGATCAAACTTCACCAAAGGGTCAATTTCTAAATGGAGGGCAGTACATGCTTGAATTGCCTTTGCGACTGCTTCTTGGTTCACACAAGGCATGGTTCCAGGATGTCCTAAATCAATTTCATTCACGCACGTATTTGCTTTTCTTCCAAAGCTACATGGGGCTCCAGAAAACATCTTGGTTACCGTTTTTAATTCACAGTGAATTTCAATTCCGATTGTTACGATATAATTCATCTTATTTCACCTCCGCAATGAGGTTTTCATACCCAGTAATCTCTTCAATTGCCTTACCAATGTTAAACATCATATCTTCTTCAAATGCGCGACATGTAAGGTTTACACCAATTGGGCAACCTTCTTCAAATCCCATTGGTACGGTCATCGATGGATAGCCACTGAAGTTTCCAATGACCATATGATTCTCCGCAACCAAATATCCATCACTCAATTCATCTCCACTTGCTTCATCAAGACGAGGCGCGATGGTACTGCTTGCAGGAGCAAGTAAGCAATCATAATCTTTTAAACAAACATTCAATTCATCCACAATCTTACGTCTTACTTTTTGTGCTTTACGGAATAGTTTATCTTGGTTCTCTTCAAACAAACCATAAGAGCCAATAACGAAACGCTTCCGAATTAATGGGCCAAATCCTTTGGTACGCGAATTGGTCATGATTTCTTCCATCGAAGCACCTGTCTCACGCACCCCAAAACGAAGCCCATCCAAATTGGAATGATTACTTGTTGCTTCACAATTCGCAATCAAATAATACGTTGGTAACATGGCCTTCATTAAATCTTCATTGAAATAGAAGGTATCCACGATTGCACCTTTTTCCTTTAGTTTTTCTACTAAATCGAAAAATAACGCTTTTGTATTTTCATTCGCAATCGCATCTAACACATTTCCAAAAATCGCAATCTTTTTTCCCTTCATATCTGCATTTAATAAAGCACGATAATCTGGTACTTCACGATAGGAAGAAGTCATATCTCGATCATCTCTTCCCGCAAGTACTTGTAATGTGATACATGCATCTTCAATAGAACGTGTAAAATATCCCACATGGTCTAAACTTGAGGAATAAGGAATGATTCCATAACGGCTAATTCTTCCATAGGTTGGCTTGATGCCGACAATGCCACAGAAGCTTGCGGGCTTTCGCACCGAGTCCCCTGTATCAGAACCAATAGCCATTGGTACAACGCCACTTGCGACAAGGGCAGCACTTCCACCAGAAGAGCCGCCAGTAATACGGCTTGTATCCCATGGGTTTAAACAAGGTCCAATATAAGCGGTTTTATTTGTACCACCCATTGCCAATTCATCCATGCTTGCTTTCGCAATCACAACCGCTCCTGCTGCTTTTAGTTTTTCCGCAATTGCGGCATCATAAATTGGCACATAATTGGAAAGAATTCTTGAACCAGCTGTGGTTAAAATACCCTTCGTATTGACATTATCTTTTAACGCAATGGGAACCCCACGCATTAAACCTTCTTCTGGTAAGTTTTCAAGTTGCTCTTTTGGATCGACAAAGGTGATAACCGCATTTAGCTTATCTTGATATGCCTTTGCTTTTTCATATGCCTTTGTACAAGTTTCTTCGACTTGTGCTTTGTTTTCTACTATTTCACGAATCATTATTTCACCACCTTTGGCAAAACAAAATGCCCTTCAATCTTATCTTTCACATTCACGAGTGCATCTTCTTGTGAAATCACATGGGTTACTTCATCTTTCCGTAAGAAAAAAGTATCTTCCTCAAATGGATAAATCATTTCTTCTACGCCTTCGGTATCAACCGCATCTAAAAGTTCTAATTGCTTTGTTAATACTTCAAATTCTTTTACAATCGCATTGGCTTCTTCGTCACTCAAATCAAACATGAGTTGATTTGCTAATTTGCGAAAATAAGCTTGATCTTTCTTTTCTTCCATAATGCTTCCTCGTTTTCCTGTTCTATATTATATATCTCGCGACTTCTTTGCAACCTTATTACGAGGCAAAGCGCTCGATAAATTCGTCTTCAGAGATGATGGGAATGTTTAATTCCTTCGCTTTTTGATTCTTACTTGACGCACTTGTGACATCATTATTGATAAGATAACTGGTCGATTTGGAAACCGAGCCTGTTACCTTCCCACCATTGTCCTCAATATATGCCTTTAATTCATTCCGATTTTGATAATGATGTACATCTCCTGTTACCACAAAGACAAGATTCTCAAGGCGATTACTGCTAGGTGCTACATCCACCTCTTCTACTTGAATCTGTTTTAATAAATTCTCTACCATCAAAACATTTTCTTCTTTTTGAAAGAAACGCACAAAGGTAGAAGATTTCTCTTTTCCTATGCCATCAATGTGGGCAAATACTTCTTCATTGTCCGCATTTTTTGCGGTATTAATCAAATCAACCAATGTATAACTCGACAATAAGCGCTTTGCCACATCTTGCCCAATGAGAGGAATATTTAAGGCATATAAGAACTTTTGCGCATTGACTTTTCTAGCCTTTTCAATCGAGGCATCGATATTCTGCATTGATTTTTCCCCAAATCCCTCTAATTGCACAATCTCTTCTTCATGTTCTTTTAAGCGATAAATATCCGCATATTCTTTAATCCAACCTTCATTAATAAAACGTGCTAAGGTCATTTCACTTATACCATCGATATCCATACCTGCTTTGGATACAAACCGTGTGAATTTTTTTAATTGCTTGGCGGGACAGTGCTCATTGGTACAGCGTAGTGTTTTGGTGCCACTTTCTTTACTGACTTGCACCCGGGTTGGCGCTTGGCATACTGGACAAACACCTGGAATCTCAAAGTTCCCATTGGTTTGTGTCACTTTAATGACCTTGGGAATGATCTTATTGGCTTTGATGACTTCGATTTGGGTTCCTTTGCCACCAATGCCTAAACGCTCACATTCACTGATATTACAAAGGGATGCCCGTTTTACAATGGTCCCTTCTAATTCGACTGGTTCAAAGACCGCAACTGGGGTAATGGTCGAAGCAGCACAGGACCACTCCACATAATCAAGTTGCGTGGATGCCGATTCATCAGCCCACTTAAACGCATAACCAGCTTTCGTCGCATGGTGTCCAGTGATGGAGCCAGTTTGGGCATATAAAACATCATCATAACTAATCACAAGTCCATCCACAGGATATGGGTTTTCGCGACTGGTGACACGCTTTGTCCAGGCATCAATGGTCTTTGTGATTTCTTCTTGACTTGGGTGTGTGATACACTCTCTTTCTACACACGTAAAGCCTAACTCTTCTAGCCATGCCATGCGTACTCCCCAAGAATTGATCTCCTTTTCACAATAAACAAGCGTAAAAGGTAACCAATGAATCTTACGACGTTTGACTTCTTCGATATCTTTGAGGGATAACGAACCAGAAGCTAGATTTCTTGGGTTTGCGTAATCTTCTTCTGATTCCATTCGAAATTGTTCAAAATCATCATAGGAAATGACGGCTTCTCCACGTATGACAAGATGCCCTTTTTCTTCTATTTTCGGTAAGATGCCGGTGATGGCAGGGGCTAAATGGGTAATATTGGTACCCCGATGTCCATCTCCACGCGTAACCACCTTGCTTAACTTGCCATCATCATAGGTCACAACAAGTGTCAAACCATCTAATTTCCAAGATAACCAAATTGGTTTGCCTTCTGCCCACTTGACTAAATCTTCTACTTTTTTTGTTTTCGCTAAAGATAGTGCAGAGAATTCATGTTCTTCTTTTTGGCCTACAATTTCATCTTCCGAGACTTTATGCGTAGGACTTTCTTCTAATACAATTCCGGTTTCTTCTTCTAACTTTTTGAGTGCATCAAACATCGCATCCCATTCATAGTCACTCATTAATTCGGATCGTCCATTATAATAGGCATCCGAAGCGGCATTTAATTGCCCAATATATTCCTGCATCAATTTCTTTTTATCTTCCATAAACTTCACCTGCACTTATTATAAAGCACTTCTCTTTCTATGCTTGAGATATAAAAGTCCCCCAGCTAATAACATCCCAATAGGCAGAAATACCCATCCTCCCATCATCCCTTTGGTTTGGGTTGAAATCGGAGTGGTTGGCATCGTTGTATCTTGTTGCATTTGTTTTAAGTATGCGGCTGTATAAGCACCAATTTTTGCGCCCCCTGCTTGATTTGGATGAAAGCCATCTTCCGAAAAGTATTCTGGGTTTTGTTCTAATACCGTTTCGATTCCTTCTAAATAAGCTATCCCATTTTGTTCACAAGCTTTTTTATAGGTAAGCGTGACGTTTTTCATCATGAGTTGCACGTCGGGATTCGTCGTATGTTCCCCATTCATACCAACAACAATACGTGCATTAGGGAATAATTCACGTGCCTTTTGTACAAAGGAAGAAATCGCTTCGATAACACGCTCTTCTTCATAATATTGATCGTTGTATCCCCCTTCCACAACAATATAGTGGTATTGCGCACGGTTCGATTCTTCGCCCGCAAGAATGGCTGCATCTTCTAGTAACACTTCAAAATTAGTAGGCTTATCTTTTGGTTGTTCCCATATCTCATTCACAAAACCAGTGCCACCTAAATCGCTGATAAGATAACCAGATAATCCTATTTCTTTAGCCGCATAGTCTGCCCAATTGGCATGAATCGAATACGAATCCCCAATAAAGATGACGCCCCCATAAGTTGAATCCATTGGCCACCATTGGGCATAGAGATGGAACTCTGGCATATGGTCAACTAAGTCAAAATAAGCCATATAACTGCGTGGAATATAATAATCTCCACTTCCATCTGGTTTTGTATTATAGCCTGCTAAAATATGCCCTTCATTATGGAATGGTTGTGGAGCAAGACGATAAGATTCCAAACGGCCTTGAAAGGTTTGTGTGCTCGTGGTGGTATCCTCACTTGTCGTATTTTGGTGATAAACCATGGTGACATTCAATTCTTCATCCGCGTGAATCGTCCATCCCCCTAGCAACAACAATATAAAAAACCTTAAAACGTACTTTCTCAATTCACAATCTCCTCTTTTTTCTTGAGGGAAGGATGTGCTGCCATTAACTTCTTAACGCCATGAGGGAATGGGAAGGCAATCTCCACAAATCCTCCATCTACCTTTAAGACAACCCCTTCTCCAAACTTATCATGTACCACAAGTTCCCCTTTGCGATACGCAGTTGTACTAGTGCGCTCTAACTTTTCAAAGAACGCCTCTTCTTTTGTATCAAATAAAATATTACTGAGATTGTGCTCTTTAAATTGTCCATTTTCGGCATTGACGCCAATGTGTTCAATGTAATTGGGATCGATTTCTTCAATGAAACGAGAAGGAACACGAACGCGTTGTAATACATAACTATAACCACCCGCATCGGTGAGATAGAGCTTGTTTTTGGCACGTGTAAATGCCACATACGCAAGTCGTCTTTCTTCTTCAACCCCTTTGCGACCATCATTCATCGCTCTTTCATTTGGGAATATTCCATCATTCATATCACTCACAAAGACCGTATCAAACTCTAATCCTTTTGCGGCATGAACCGTCATCAATTGTAAGAAATCACTACTCATCGTTTCTTCGCGATCACCGTACAAGGATACGGTTTGTAAGTATTCTTCTAAATCACTATCTGGATTATTCTCCGAAAACTCTTTGACATCATCAATGAGTTCCTTTAAGTTTTCAATGCGATCAATTTCTTGATTCTCTTCTAACATTGCACGATACCCGGAGTCATCCAAAATCTGTTCAAAAAGACGGAATACTTCGGTTTTCCCTTCCGCAATAATCGCTTTCCATCCTTCAACCATTCGCACAAATTGATCAATGGTCGCCTGCAATTTACCCGAAAAGAGTGCTTGGGTTTTGAGTACTTCATACATCGAACAATTCTTTTCGTTTGCGGCTTTTACAATCGCATCCATACTCTTATTCCCAATGCCACGCCGTGGTTTATTTAAGATACGTTGTAATGCTAAATCATCACTTGTAATTGCCATACGTAAATAACAAAGCGCATCTTTTACTTCTGCACGCTCATAGAAACGTACGCCACCATAAATGACATAGGGAATTCTTTCATCCAACAGTGCCTTTTCAAGTGAGCGCGAAAGATAGTTCGAACGATATAGCACAGCCATATCAATATAGGGTTTTCCTTGTCGATGCAATTCTTTTACTTTATTCGCAATCCACATCGCTTGGTATTCATCGCTTGCGCTAGAATAATGGGTGATTTTCTCTTCGCTTTTCCGCTTGGTATATAAATCTTTTTCTAAGCGGTAATGGTTATTGCGAATGACGGAATTGGCCCCATTTAAGATTGGCATCGTAGAACGATAGTTTTCATTCAGGTAGATGGTTTTTGTGCCTTTGAAGTCTTTTTCAAAATTCAAGATGATGTTTACATCCGCCCCACGCCATGTGTATATCGTTTGATCTGGGTCCCCAACGACATAAAGATGATTGTAAGGACCTGTTAATTGTTTAATCAATGTGTATTGAATGGGGTCAATATCCTGGAACTCATCCACATGGATATATTCATAGCGACTTTGCCACTTGCTTAAGACTTCAGAATACTTCTTAAACATGCGCACCGTCCAAAGAATCAAATCATCAAAATCAAGGGCTAATAAGGCTTCTTGACGTTTGACATAATACTCATAGACTTGTGCTTTTGTTTTATCGCCCGTATAAGAACCTGCTAGCGTATAAGCACGTTCTACGGAAATCTCCGCACTTTTATTATTCGAAATATAATCCAGCAATGCGCCATATGGATAGGTTGTCGCATCTAATTTCATTTCTTTATAAGCTTCTTTTAAAATCGCCTTTTGATCTTCCGCATCTAGTACCGTGAAATTGCGTGGCCATCCCATACATTGGATGTCTTCTCTTAGAATCCGAACACATAAAGAGTGAATTGTACTAATCCACACATGGTTATTCTCTTCTTCTACCATCTTTCGAATCCGCTCTTTCATTTCATTCGCTGCTTTATTCGTAAAGGTAATCGCAAGAATTTTGTTTGCCTTAACGCCCACTTCATCAATGAGATGTGCAATACGCATGGTTAAAACACGTGTTTTTCCACTTCCTGCACCAGCCACAATACGCAAATATTTCGCCTCATCTAGAACAGCTTCTTTTTGGGCTTCATTTAACTCTACAAAATCAATCATACGGAACTATTATACCATCGTACAATCGTTTAAATGAGTCTTGACATTCACTCCGTAGCATTAAATCTTTGCGGAATGTTATATAATGTTTTTATGTTATTACGTGCAGAAAATTGGAATGATTATCAATGCCTTGATGCAGGAGAAGGTGAAAAGCTTGAACGTTGGGGTGATTACATCTTACGACGCCCTGACCCCCAAGCCATTTGGCCTATGGAAAATCAAAAACTTTGGCAACAAGCCGATGCGATTTATCATCGTTCAAAAAGTGGTGGTGGGCATTGGGAATTCCGTAAGAAACTACCTGAATATTGGACCATTCAATATAAGAATTTAACTTTTAAAGTATCTCCAACTGGTTTTAAACATACTGGTTTATTTCCAGAACAAGCCGTTAACTGGGATTGGATGAATGGCTTAATCAGCTCCCACAAACAAGAATCCTTACGCATCTTGAACTTATTTGCCTATACAGGAGGTGCAACGCTAGCTTGTGCAAAAGCAGGAGCTGCGGAAGTCGTCCATGTCGATGCGGCAAAAGGGATGATTCAATGGGCAAAAGAAAATCGTGATTTATCGGGTTTACAAGAAGCTAATATTCGTTTCCTAGTGGATGATGCGGAAAAATTTGTAGCCCGAGAGAAACGACGTGGGCGCACGTATCACGGCATCTTGATGGATCCTCCTTCCTATGGAAGAGGTCCCAATGGAGAAATGTGGAAATTTGAAAAAGAGATTGCGCATTTGATTTCTTCGTGTAGCGAAATCTTAGATGAGAATGCCCTCTTCTTCCTCATCAACTCCTATACCACTGGTTTTTCTTCCATTACTTTACGAAACTTAATGCAGACAATCCTTGCGAAGCAGCATCCAAATGGAAAGGTATATACTGGGGAAGTTGCTATCCCAATTCAAACACGGGAAATTGACTTACCTTGTGGCATCTATGGGAGATGGGAACGGAATGTTTGAGATTCTATATGAAGATAATCATCTTCTTGGCATCGTCAAGCCTTGTAATATGCCTGTTCAAGAAGATGAGAGTAAAGACCTAGATGTCTTGCGCTACGCAAAACAATATCTCAAAGAGACCTATCAAAAGCCAGGAAATGTCTATGTGGGTCTTGTGCATCGCTTAGATCGACCTGTTGGTGGTGTTATGGTCTTAGCGAAAACAAGTAAAGCCGCTTCTCGCTTAACAAAAGCCATGCAGGAGAATCAATTTCAAAAAACCTATCTTGCGATATTAGATGGAATTCCACCAAAACAAGAAGATACCTTAATTGATTATTTATACAAAGATACCAAAACCAATACCGTAACAGTTTCTGATCAAGCACATGGAAAATATGCAGAACTCTCCTATCAAGTTCTAGCTACACATAACAACCATGCCCTTGTGCAAATCCACCTTGTGACTGGACGCTCCCACCAAATACGGGTACAATTTTCCAGTCGGGGTTATCCTTTATTAAATGATCAACGTTATCATCCAAGTCCTAAAAAAGGACCCATCGGATTGTGGGCTTATCAATTATCTTTCCCACATCCAACCACAAAAGAAATCATTACTCTAAAAGCAATTCCGCCAATGGAACAATGGAAAGAATTTGAGGTGAACGTACTATGACACAAAAAAAAGTCGTTAGAAAACGTCGAAAAAGATACAAGCTTGTTTGGCCTTGGAAAAACTCTAAACTGCGTTTAAAGCGTCGGAAATTAAAGATTCGTAAAGAAGTGCTTTATTTACTTGTCGCTCTTTTTGCGCTTTTCTTGTTGTTTTTCATTCCACGCCACTTACAAACAAGTCGTTTAAAGAAACTTGGTTATAAAAAAGATGAAATTGCGGCCATTCGCAAAGAGAATCTCGCAAATGAGTTAATTGAAAAGGAATACTATTCTCCTTTCCTCGCAAATTCCATCAAAGATGGTACGCTCAATAAAGATTATCTCAGTCTTTATACCGTCATTTCTGAAGATGGCTCCTTAGATGAACAAGATTTCTTACTTTATAACCGTCTTTTAGATCGTGGTTATACCGAAGAACAATTACTCAATCTCTTCCATAGTCTTCGTCGCTATGAAATGACACCATTACTGGTGTTTGATTATCAAATCATTGAAACCAAATACATTGAAGATTGCCTCAACAATCGTGAGACAAATTCGAAAGATCACTTTGTATTAACAAATAACTATTACACCCACTATGCAAATCCAATTGAAGTAAGTGATCCAAATAGTATTGATATGTTAGTGAATAAGACCTATTATTTGCCAGATGGCTTCCGTCCAAATGATCTTGAAACCATGTCGCGTGTTTATGCCGCTGAAGATCGACAACTCTCTTCCGTTGCGGCTAGAGCGTTTGAAGAATTCGCAGATGCAGGTCAAAACGTAGGCGTTCGCTTCTTTATCACAAGTTCCTTCCGTTCTTATGAAGACCAAGTGGCTCTTCACGATATGTATGTAAAAAGCTATGGGGAAGAATGGGCAGATGAGCGCAGTGCACGTGCCGGATATAGCGAACATCAAACGGGATTAACCGTGGATATTGCTGCCGTCAATGAAGATGATAAAGAAAACTTCGAAGATACCCTTGCATATCAATGGACCAAATCCAATTGCCAAGATTATGGTTGGATTATCCGTTTCCCAGAAGGCAAAGAGCAGATTACAGGCTATATCTTTGAATCTTGGCATTATCGCTATTTAGGAAAAGAACTTGCCCAAGCGGTTGTTGCTTCTGGACTTACTTATGATGAATTCTATTGCCTCTATTTAAAACCATGGGACAACGAAGAGAATAAACCAAGCGAAGCAATCCTAGCCGCAACCAATTGGCAAAAGAAACAGGCTGAACCAGAAGAAAGTGAAAAACCAGAATAAGAACGCGCTGCGTTCTTATTCTATGATTGATTGTATGCGCACTTTATGATTAAATAAAAGTGCTTTGATTAGATGCGAAAGTAAAGAAGCGATTTCAAGAAAGATAGCGGTTGATGTGAGCTATTAATCAAACTTTACTCGTTGGAGTCTAGGAGCACCTTTGTTTAAAAAGCGGTCGGTCCGTTATCCCTAGAGTGACTTGTTTAAATACAAGTAATTGGGGTGGTACCACGCTCGTATGCGTCCCTTCATTGGAAGTGACGTTTTTTTGTTAAGGAGACCAAAGTTATGAAACGAATGTTAAGTGGCATCAAGCCAACCGGGCAACTCCATTTAGGAAACTATATTGGCGCCCTTTCCCATTTTGTCGAATCGCAAGAAGAATTTGAGATGATTGCGTTTATCGCAAACCTCCATTGCATCACGGTTCCATTAGAACCAAGTGAACTGCAGAAGAATCTACATGATTGTGTAGCCTTGTATTTGGCTTGTGGCTTAGATCCTAAAAAATCAACCATTTTCTTACAAACCGATGTCAAAGAACATGCACAATTAGGCTTTATTATGTGCTGTCATACTTATTTAGGTGAATTAAACCGCATGACGCAGTTTAAAGACAAACAAGCAAAAGGAGAAAGCAACCTTTCTGGAGGTCTTTATACTTACCCTACTTTAATGGCTGCCGACATTCTTCTTTATGATGCGGATTATGTACCGGTTGGCGAAGACCAAAAACAACACGTCGAATTAACAAGAGATGTTGCCATTCGTATGAATCACCGCTATGGGGACCTCTTCAAAGTACCTGAGCCACTCATTCCAAAGGTGGGTGCACGCATTATGTCTTTGACCGAACCAGATAAAAAAATGTCGAAGTCAGATGAAACTAATAAAGGTTGTATCTATTTATTAGATCCATTAGAGATCGCTCGTAAAAAAGTGATGGGAAGTGTAACGGATAGTCTTGCGAAAGTGCACTATGATCCTGAACTTCAACCTGGGATTTCCAATCTCTTACAAATCCTCTCTTCCCTTTCCAATAACCGTCCCATTGGTGAAATTGAGCAAGAATTTGAAGGTAAAGGCTATGGGGATTTCAAACGTGCAGTTGCGGATGTGGTATGTGCTAAACTAGAAGTAATCCAAACCGAATACAACCGCATCACAAGTTCAGACTTAATTGAGACAACGCTCCAAGAAGGTGCGAAAAAAGCACAAATTCTTGCGGCTAAGAAGCTTGCCCAGGTGCAACAAGCAATCGGAATGGAAATCATTCCAAAGGAGTAACAAAATGAATACTTATTTAGAACGCGTCTTAAAAAAGACCAAAGAAAAAAACGCCAATGAACCCGAATTCTTACAAACGGTAGAAGAAGTATTAACTTCTTTAGAACCCTTAATTGATGCACATCCCGAGTACGAACAAGCTGCCTTATTAGAGCGTCTTGTCGAACCAGAAAGAATCATTCAATTCCGTGTAACATGGGAAGATGATAATGGAAATATCCAGGTTAATAAAGGTTACCGCGTTCAATTCAATGGTGCCTTAGGCCCATACAAAGGAGGCTTACGCTTTGACCCTTCTGTGAATCTTTCCGTTCTTAAATTCCTTGGTTTTGAACAAATCTTCAAGAACAGTCTAACCACCCTACCCATTGGAGGAGGAAAAGGTGGCTCTGATTTTGATCCCCTAGGAAAATCGGATAAAGAAATCATGCGCTTTTGCCAAGCATTCATGAGTGAATTGTATCGTCATATTGGACCAAGTTTAGATGTCCCTGCAGGGGATATTGGTGTAGGTGGTAGAGAAATTGGATACCTTTATGGCCAATATCGTCGTTTAAAGAATATTTATGAAAATGGTGTGCTCACAGGGAAAGATCCTGTTTATGGAGGCAGTTTAGGTAGACCGAGTGCAACCGGCTATGGCGCTCTTTATTATGTACAAGAAGTCATGAAACATGAAAAGGATACCGTCAAAGGAAAGACCTTTGCGATATCCGGCTTTGGGAATGTTGCCTGGGGAACCATTAAAAAGATTGCCCAATTAGGTGGGAAAGCAATTACGATTTCTGGTCCTAATGGATATGTTTATGATCCAGATGGCATCATTACCGATGAAAAGATTGATTATCTTTTAGAAATGCGTGCTTCCAAAGATATGGATGTCAAAATGTATGCGGATAAATTCGGTTGTGAATTCTTTGAAGGAAAGAAACCATGGGACCAAGTGAAAGCGGATATCTATATGCCTTGTGCAACCCAAAATGAAGTGCATTTAGAAGATGCGAAGGCAATTGTTAATAGTGGTGCCAAATATTATTTTGAAGTTTCGAACATGCCAACAACCAATGAAGCCCTCGCCTACTTACAAGAACATGGTGTAATTGTAGGCCCTGCCAAAGCAGTGAATGCGGGTGGCGTTGCGGTATCTGCCTTAGAGATGACACAAAATGCGATGCGCCTAGCTTGGAGTGAAGAAGAAGTCGATGCGCGCTTAAAAGAAATCATGCAGAATATTGTACGTGCTTCCTATGAAGCAGCAAATGCCAATGGCTTCAAAGATGATCTTGTGAAGGGTGCAAATCTAGCTGGCTTTATGAAAATTGCGGATGCAATGATGAAACAAGGTATATTCTAAAAAACAAAAAGACTGCTAAGCAGTCTTTTTATTTTAATGGCTGCGGCAGCAAGATTCGAACTTGCGAGATGACGGAGTCAAAGTCCGTTGCCTTACCGCTTGGCTATGCCGCAATGCATGAATTATTCTAACTTATAATTCTTATTTACACAAGTCTTTTATTCGATTGTTAGGTTACTATTCACCGATAGTAAGAAACAAAGATAATAATTATACATGATTCAAGAAGCGCATTATAGATTTGAAATGTGCTTCTTTTGTTTGTACGCTTAAGTCCCATGAAGCCGATTAAATTAAGTTATGACATGTACTATTCGCATAAAGAGTATTTCGATTCTGCTCTTATTACGTTATTGGAAAGACAACAGGATCAAATCCAAAAACTAAAAGAAAAATGCCTTATTTATGACGCTACTATTTATAAACTTAGAGGAAAAGTAAAAATACAAAAGGTGATGTTAGATGAACTGAAATATGCCTCAAAAGTAAACAAAGACTTCTATAAAGAAATAGAGAAAATGATAGTTGAAAATGAGCGGCTTACAGAAGAAAATAATCTGCTTAAATCAGAAGTTGAGTATTTTAGATTAAATCAGCCAAAGTCAAAAGATAATACGAATTCTAATATTCCATCCTCCTTTGTTATGTTTAAGGCTAACGCGAATAATAGATCTATTTCTGATAAACGAAAGGGAGGACAAGCAGGACACCCATTACATAAAAGCAGATTATTAAAACCAGATAGGATTATCCCAAAATATGTGAAGAATGTTCCCACTGGTGCCGTAAAATGTGTCGATGATAATGGAAATATATATTATGCAACACAGGTAATTGATGCCTCTTTTAAAACTGTAATTACAGAATACCGATACTATTTATCTCAAGATGGAATAATGCTTTCAAACAGGATTATGAATCAATTCAAAATCAATCCTGTTGTTTATAGCGATAATCTAAAAAAAGATGTTTTGTATCTGTATTCGAAAGGAATTATTGCGTTCGATCGACTCAGTCGAATGTTATGCACTCTTTCTAAAAACAGATTGGATATAAAGCCGTCTACTATTGTTGATTGGGTGTTTGATTATGCTGAAACTCATAAGTCCGATAGAGAATTACGCTTACAAGAATTATTAAACAATCCTATACTCCATGTGGATGAGACTGGATTTCGAGTGAATGGTAAAAACTGTTGGATTCATATATTAACCGATGGAGATA
>JAGAVW010000037.1 GCA_017941735.1 Solobacterium sp.
GCTTTCCTATGATTCACTTCATCTTGAACTTCCCGATGGAAATCTATATTTTGCGCCGATCATTAACTGGGGAAAATACAGAGAAGAAAACGGTAGGCTTGTCATGCCTGTGACCGTTCGTCTAAATCATGCAATCGCTGACGGGTACCTGGTCGCAAACGTATTTCGTCTCTTGGAACAAGAAATCAAGTCTTTCATGAAGCTCTAATCGCTAAATTCCAGTTTATCGAATTGATACACTCGTGATTAAATAATTACTTGTTACTATATAGGGTCCGCCTGAGCCCTCCTCTGTACTAGTGAAGTAAAAGTAGACACTTCGTCTGGTACACTTGAGTCGCCTTTCTTTTGATAATCTCTTAGCTTATATTCCTTAGGTGTAAGATACATCAAGGAATATGCTGGGCGAGCTTCATTGAAGTATTCAATATACTTCTTGATGAAAGCTGTCACATCATCAAATTCTTGGATGTGAAAATCAATGAATCATTCTTTTTTTGATTCAACCATTGATGGCTTCCATTGCCCCGTTTTCAGTAGGGCATCCCGGATTAGATATGGAATGTGTGATGTTATGAAGTAGAAGAAGCTCGTTGTAGCTTTTAGAGGAATCTAGAGATCCTTGGTCGGTATGCTATAGTTTTGATAAGATACATGGTTGTGTCAACGAGGTATAAGAATATACAAGTTGAGAAGGAGGAAAAGAGCATGTCAGAATATAAAAAAATCAAATTATCAAAAGAGGAACTCGAGAAAGTCGCAGGCGGATGGCATTATGGACAGGCTTGCCCGTTCTGCACTGCAGGAAAGAATAATATGCTTTCTATAGGAGTAGTTGATGGTGAAGAGTACTTTGAATGTCAGGAATGTCATGCAAGACTCCGTAACCCTAAAAACTACTAAGGCGCAAAAAAGAGACACCATTTGAACGATAGATGTCAACATGCTTCAAAGGGACCGGTGAAGAAATTTTTATTGTGCGATAGCCCTGTCGTGGTGAATATGATTAAGGTCGAACTCGCGTCCAAACAAAAGTGGATTTGGGTGGAAAATGAAGAGCTGCCCAATGCTGATGTTTGTGTCTGATGGCAAGCAGGTTTCTTCTGGATGGATTGACCATGCACGTGAGTTTGCCGAGAGGATGAATGCAAAAATATCGGCCAGGAAATCAGAGTATTTGTAAACCAGATAACGGAATCATAATACACAATACAAATTCTGCTTTATCGAATTGATACACTCATGATTAAATCATTATTTGTGGCTGTATAGGGTGCATCTGCGTCCTTTTCGGCTCCACTAAAAGTGTTTTATTCGAACTTCTGTAGTAATGCGGAGGCTCGAGTTTTTAATAAATACTACTCAATCCATCTACACAAGAAAAAACTGTAAACCATTCTTTGGTGGCAAGTTGAAAGGAGAATACGCTTTGAGTTCATGGGCTATTTCAAATCCAACATTTATAAAGAAAGAAGGGACTGTTCGTATCACAGCCATCCTTTGGGAAAGCGATAAAGAATATGAACTTTGGTATGAAGTACCAGATTCCATTGAAAGATATTTGTTCTCTGATTGCTTAGACGCCTTTCTTGTGGCTGTTCTGCCAATCGTATCGATGAAAGGCTGCAATCTTGAACTGAAAGGTTGCGTATCAGAAAAGCTTTACCATTCCTTATTAGATAACGTTATTCCCTTATTGAGTAATAATACGGACATATACCATCCTATCAAACTTGTAGCCAATAAGCTTTTTGCTCCAGATTGCTGCCATGGGCATGTTGGGACAGGTCTTTCATGTGGGGTAGATTCCTTTTACACCATTCTTTCACTTTCGCAAAAGCATGATGAAACACCACTGGATGTGCTGACCTTTTTTAACGTCGGGTCACATCGATCAACTTCCGGCTTTGGTGATGAAGAGTCCCGGAGGCTGTTTCAGCAACGACTAGATATGAATATGAAATGTGCCGAAGAACTAGGACTCCCATTACTAGTTGTTGACTCTAATATTGGAGAGTATCTTTGTCGCCATCAAGTTCCTTTTGCGCTAGTGCACGCATTTTGTTCCCTTTCTGCAGTGTTAGCCTGTGGTTCCTATTTCAATCGATACTATTATGCATCAGGTCAAACGAAATATGACCCTTCCAGATTAAATAAGGCTACAGGATTTGTTGAGTCTAAACTCTGTCCATGGCTTTCTACAGAATATGTGGATTTAGCATCCTATGGTGGTGATAAAACGCGCTTGCAGAAATTGCAAGATATCGTAGATTACCCATTGGTCCAAAAGCATCTCAATGTTTGTTGGCGTGAGTTGAAAAACTGTGGAGAATGTCCAAAGTGCATTAGGACACTTATGGAACTTTACCTGCTTGGAAAAGTTGATAAGTATGGAAGCGTTTTTGATCTTCATGAGTTTTACGAGCACTTTGATGAATATAAGGAGTCTATCTATAAATGGGCAGATAAAGATGAATATTCGCGAGAAATAGTTGAAGAATTTGAAAAACGTTCTTCCTATCGTGAATCAACACCGAGTCAAGAAATATGTTGGGGTAAAAAATTATGGAAAGAAATATTCAAAAAATCGTGAAAGTTTATATTCCTGATTTAAAAAATGCAGGGGATCTATTTAATTACGATCTATTGGAATACTTTCATATTAAGGTAGAGCCTGTTCGCATTGCCGCAAATGCGGAACTACTCATGCTGGGAGGAGCAATCAGTTCACTGCAGAATCCTGAACGGCCCATCACGGATGATACGATTCATATTTGGGGCTTGGGATTTCTTTACGGAGATGATTTAGATGAATCGCTATGCAGACCGAATCTAATCGTACATGCATTAAGAGGACAGCTTAGTAAAGAGAAGTTGTCGGGTCTTTTAGGCAAGGATTTGCCCATAGATTTGCCCCTTGCTGATCCAGGGCTTATGGCATCTATTTTGGCTGGCCCAAACGAGGATAAACGGTATAGTATTGGATTTATTCCTCATTACAGAGAGCTTGATACCCAGGAGGTAACACGCATTCTCAACGCGAACAAGAGCATGCATTTTATCGATATTACCCAATCGCCGACGGAAGTTATAAGAGAAATTCAACAATGCGAAACTATTGTTTCAAGCAGTCTTCATGGTCTCGTGTTTTCTGACAGTCTGCATATTCCCAATGTCCATGTTAGGCTTACGGAGATTCCTAAAGGTGGATCCTACAAATTCAGGGATTATTATTCAGCATTTAATTTGGTTGATCCGGCACTTAAACTAGATGATATTCTTACAATATCTTCGCAAGAAATCATTAACGGTTATAAGGTATCCTCAGTAGAGGTTGAAGAAAAGAAGCGTCAGCTTATTGCTTCCTTTCCAGCATGTTTTAAGGGATATTAATTGGATAAAACACAAAAAATAGGTGGGATGGAATCGCATTAAATAAATTTATTAAAAATATGTAAAATTTGGGATTGGTTAATAATCAATCTACATTTGGTGGATATGGGAACTTCGATGCCAAAAAAAGAATAAAGACTATGGGTGCTGTATTAATCTTCTCAAAGTACCGTGTGATAATATGGGTATTGAGATTCGATAGCGATTTATTATTTCAATGAAGGAGTCAAAAAATCAAATGTTAGGAGGGGGATTTTGATATGGATAATAAGCAAGCACCAAAAATATCAATTGTGATACCTGTTTATAATGCTTATCCATATATTCATCACTGTATTGATAGTCTAAAAGCGCAAACGCTAAAGGATTTGGAGTTTATAATTGTGGATGATTGTTCGATGGATCGTAGCATTGAAGTGATTAACGATTGGGCTAGGGAAGATACGCGAGTAAAGGTCGTGCGAAACGAAATAAACTTAGGTGAAGGAGGCTCACGGAACCGAGGAATCGAAGAAGCCCAAGGGATTTATATTAATTCTATTGACCCAGATGATTGGGTTTCAGAAAATTATTATGAATTACTTTATGCAAAAGCAATTGAAACTTCGGCCGATATTGTAAAAGGGACAAGAATTAAGATTGACGAAAAAACTCAAGAAGAGATACCCCCACGTAGTAATTTGAATGAAGTTTTGGTAACGAGTTTGGCCAAAGGGGAGCCACTCTATCTGAATTTTCATTATGAGCATACAACCATCATTTATAAGCGCGCTATTTTAGATGAAGGGATTCGATATGGGACTTCACCAAGTGCATGCGATACCACATTTTTATTGCGTCTTTGTAAAGGCGCACATTCGTTTGCGATAGAAGATTCTGCATATTACTATTACTTACAAAGAGAAGGATCTGCTACATCGGAGTATTCTTTTGAAAGATCGAAAAATGAACTGATTGCACTTCGAGAACAAATAGATTGTTATTTAAATCAATCCAGTCCCATGAATGATTATGACTATATCTTTTGCGCTCATCGATTTTACGCGTATTCGGCAAGATTTGTGCATGCCTATGAAAATGAAAAACTACAAGAAAGTGAAAGAGAATGGTATATTTCGGCTTTAAAAAATATCATTCTGCGTATTCCAGATTATCCAAAACTATTTAAAACATATCCAGAAATCTATGCGATTACAGAATTGGATATCATTCCAGCACCTAGATTAAACACCAATCCTTCCATATGCAAAGAAGAAATGATTGAATGGATGACTTTTATTGAAAACTATGAACGGGAATATGACGCTTCCCCAGGCACGAAACTTCAGACATTATTCGCTGCTTTACTCAAAAAGAAAGTTAAAAAAGGCGCAAGTGCAGAAGATTTGAAGGAAGAGGCAAGTGAAATCAGATTGATTCTCAACAATGAAACACAAAAAAATAGATGGGATGAAATCGCAAAAATCGCATTAAATAAATTTATTAAAAATATCTAAAATTTGGGATTGGTTAATAATCAATTATAATTTTTCTACAATTTCTACAGAGACATACATCCACATGCGCACGGCCTCCAAATGGTGGGGTGGCGAGATTGATTTCTCCTTTATTCTCTTTTGCCTTGTTCACAAAGCGAACTTCTTTCATGAAATTGATGGGTTCAGAACTTTCAATGATTCCTTTTTCCATAGGTTCATTGCAATAGGGGCATTTCATAATGATTCCTACTTGTATGAAAACTTGTATTTATTAGTTTTAATATAACATAGAAAACGAATCCATTGCTTTTGTTTGAAGTAGTAAATGAATCCACAAAGAATTCCTTTAAGCACCTACTTTCATGTACTGATTATTGTTATAATGACAAGGTGAGGAAGTTAAACATGAAACAGATGAAAAAAGTATTTCGTTGCTTACTTGGAGTTGGACTAGTAGTATCTGCTCTAACATTTATGGGATGTAGTTCAAAACAAGACGAAGTCGTTGGAAAATGGACACTCTCGAAGGTCATGGCGAGTGAACCAGGCCAAGCGTTACAAGAAAAAACCAAAGAAGAAAATCAATCATTATTTGGGGAAGGAGAAACGTATTATTCCTTGAATGCGGATCAAACCGCGGTTCAAACCATGGCTGATGGAACTGGCGCACAGGTCGATTATTCTGGAAAATGGACGAAAGAGAGTGATGGATCCTATCGCGTTGAGATGGATTCTTTGGAAGCGGAAGTCTTTACCTACAATAAGAGTGAGGATACTTTGGTTCGTGAAATCAAAAATGATTCTGCGGATGCACAGTATGCAGTCATTCAGTTTATCTATACACGCGTTAAATAAGTGTAGTTTCCTAATAGAACAGTTATTAAGATGATTGAATCATCGTTAAGATTTCGTTTCATTCTATTTTATTGAATCGCTATCCTAGTTTTTATGCGCAAATAAAGAAAAGTAAGAATTATGAGTAAAAATCGAGACTATTATTATGGATTAGATTTATTACGTATTATAAGTACTATTGCAGTACTCGTATATCATATTTCTAGTAAGGCATTACCTGGTGGCTATTTAGCAGTATGCCTATTTTTAGTCATGCATGGGTATTTGTTTGCGCTTTCTGCTTCGAAACAACGCTCTTTTTCCATTCTTTCCTATTATGGGAAACGTTTTTGGCGTTTATATGTACCGATGTTTATTGTGGTCGCCATTTCTGTTTTTTGTTTGCGGTTTACCCCAGATGTCATATGGCTAAATGAAAAACCAGAGACTTTAAGCGTATTGGGTGGTTATAACAACTGGTGGCAAATTGCGGCGAATCAGTCGTATTTTACGCGCCTAACCGATTCTCCTTTTATTCCAATGTGGTATCTTTCCATGTTGCTACAAATAGAGCTGTTGTTGCCGTGGTTGTATCAGATGTTCCTTTGGATTAAGAAGAGATTGTCTTTTTGGACTGCTTGGCTGCTTTTTTTAGGTCT
Source organism: Solobacterium sp. (assembly GCA_017941735.1). Taxonomy (GTDB): domain Bacteria; phylum Bacillota_I; class Bacilli_A; order Erysipelotrichales; family Erysipelotrichaceae; genus Bulleidia. The sequence continues at coordinate 6,365 of JAGAVW010000037.1, forward strand.
AACAGTTGCATCAAGCTTCGTTATGCCCTATTTATTTCAAAGCCAAGCACCTGAAATGCGCATCTATTTTGGCACAGATGCACGTATCTTTTCTGTGCTAATGGGAGTATCGCTTGGTTTATTACATGGAATTGGCCTGCATTTCACTATTCCATTTTTGCGCAATAAAGGGATTTCAGAATTACTTGTGGCATGTTTATTTGCTTTACTTGGTTATATGCTTTTTACAATCGATAATACTTCCTCTTGGTATCAAAATAGTTTTCTTTATGCTTCTTTATTAGGGATTGTATTAATTGCTTTATTATCTAATAAGTATTATCCAGTCTTCCGCTCTTTTTCCTTACCGATCATTAAACTTTTAGCTTCCATTAGTTTTGAAGTATATTTGACACATTATCCTCTACTCTTTTTTGCTTTAGCAAAAGGAGAATTCACTTTTGGGATGAGAATTCTTTATTGTATTGCGGTGCTTATATGTTCGATTTTGTTGCATGAAGCATTGCAGGTTAAATTGCGTGGAAAGAAAATCTTTACCCCAGCCAATATGGGGCGTCTTGCTTTGTTTTGTGGGGTTTTATATTTGAGTGTACATGGAGCAAATGATATTCGCTTAGCTAAAGATCATAGGGAAGAAATGGAAGAGTTAAAAGAACAATTAGCTGCAAATGAAGCATTGTTAAATCAAATGCAAGCTTCCTATCTTGAAAAGCGGAAAGAAGAATTTGAACTCATGAAAGACCCCGCATGGATTGCAGAAGAAGAGGGAACCAACACCTTACCGATTACCGGTATAGGCGATTCGGTCATGTTAGGGGCAATCAAAGAACTGTATGAGACTTTCCCAAATGGGGATTTTGATGCAGCACAAAGTCGACAATATTCGGCAGTACCTGAAATGTTGGATAGTCGAATTCAGAATAATACACTTGGAAACCCTGTTTTACTTGGAGTAGGTACCAATGGTGTTATGCCGATTGATGCATGTCGCGAAATTGTAAAAGAGTGTGGAGACCGTTATGTCTATTGGCTTACAACCACCAATGATTGGCAGTTTGAAAATAGTGGTACGATACGAGAAATGGGACTAGAATTCCACAATGTAACGGTCATTGATTGGGGTGCTTATGCGCAAGATCATGAAAACTATTTTTATGTCGATGGCATTCATTTGACGGATGAAGGAAGAAAAGCATATTGCCAATACATTTTAGATACGATAGATGCAGATTTAAAAGGTCGTAAAGTCTATAAAGAATCGGGAGATCGTGTGGTTGGAATCGGAGAAGCCTATGTGTTATCGGCTTTAGAATATCTCAATCAGGGATTAGAAGATTGTTATATCATTGCGCAAGAAAACTTAAATGTTTCAGCTGTTGAACAAGCAATTCAGTCCTTAAGAGAACTGGAAGATATTCCTTCTAAAGTCTTCCTTTCACTTGGAAATGCAGAAACGATTTCCCAAGAAGAACTGAAGCATATTTTAGAATTACTGCCAGAATCCAAAGTTTTGATTGTGAAGATACCCGGATTAAAGGAGAATGAAACGAACCAAAACATTGATGCAATTGTTGGGAACTATCCAAATGTGACGGTTGCTAGTTGGGAGCATATGTATCAAGAGCATCCAGAATATTTTGTGGCCGATCGGATTCATTTAAATGAGGAAGGCAATCGCGCGTTTGCGAAATTTGTGATTGATTCTCTCTATCAATTAGATGCCTCTTAAAAGTTCAGAAAACCTTCACGTAAAAAGGGAGAATTATGCTAAAGTATAATTAACAAAAGGAGGTTTTCTTATGGGATTAAAAGATTTGTTCAAAAAGAAAGATAATGTTGAACAAGTAAAAGAAGAAGTAAAAGAGGTTGCTGCGGAAGTAAAAGAACATGTACAACCAATTGCTTCATTCAAAGGTGGAAAGGAAACAACAGAACATGTAAAACCAGTTGCTTCATTCAAAGGAGGCAAGGAAGTTACAGAACATGTAAAACCAGTCGCATCATTCAAAGGTGGTAAAGAAGTAACCGAACATGTGCAACCAGTTGCATCGTTCAAGGGTGGTGAAAATCAATTAGAAACACCAAAACCTGCCGTTGATTTGATGGAAGTTGCGAACAAAGTCATTCGCGGTGAATATGGGAATGGCGAAGATCGCAAAGTTGCTCTTGAAAAAGCAGGCTTCAACTATGATGAAGTGCAAGCAAAAGTAAATGAAATCTTAAGTGGCGCAAAACCTGCAGCTGCTCCAGCTGGACTAAAACCACTTGAAGAAATCGCAAAAGAAGTCATTCGTGGGGACTATGGCAATGGCGCAGATCGTAAAGCCGCTCTAGAGAAACTTGGCTACAATTACGATGAAGTCCAAGCAAAAGTAAACGAATTGCTCAAATAATTCAAACAAGCACTGCTAAGGCAGTGCTTTCTTTTGAATTCCGTTTTTTCCTAATGATTTGATATATAATAAAAGAAGAAGCGAGGTTTTATTATGGACATTCAAGTTGAAAAACAGGAGAGTAATGTAACACTTTTTGTATCGGGACGCATTGATACGAACACGTCCCCTGAATTCGAGGAAACCATTAATCAGAATATCGAAGAAGATACAAATCTTGTCCTCGATTTTGAAAAGGTAGAGTATATTTCTTCTGCCGCATTACGTGTGCTTCTTGCGACACATAAGAAGTTAAAAAATGGCGGGAGTTTACGTATCGTTCATGTGAATGATGTGGTAATGGAGATTCTAAACATTACGGGATTCTTAGACATACTCGATGTAGAAAACTAATTGGAGTTCTCCATGCCTAAGAAAAGTGTTCGCGAAATGAATTTTCTCGAGAGACAGCATAATTCTCTCTCGGCAAAAATGTTTCATTTGATTCTGCAGTTTTCTCTTATTCTGAGTCTATTTGCAGTGGGTTTTGGTTTTTATTTGTATACAAGAACCTTACGCGAACAATATACTTCGATTGCTCATAATGTTGCTAAAACAACGAATATCGTTTTCCAAGAAGAAAATGCGGATTCCTATATTGATAAAGTGTTAGATATTTATCAATCCATTCCCGAAGACATACGTCTACAGGTGGAATCGGAAGCTTACCTTTCTAAGTTTGCGGAAGTCCGTGATGAGAAATACGAACGGATTCGCAAAACGTTCAATTCAATCCAAAAAGAAAATGAAATGGAATCTCTCTATATTGCGGCCTATGATCGAGTGAATCATCGCTTGATCTATATTATAGATTCTGATGATACTTTGACGGCTTGTCATCCAGGTTATTGGGATCCAGTAGATGTAAACCCATTAGAACTAAATGACCCGAACACAAAGCCAGCAATTATTGAAAGAACGGATAAATATGGCTATCTACTTACAAGCTATAGTATCTTACGTGAAAAAGGGGATTACATCATTGCCGCATTTACAGATGTAGACTTAAATGCCGAATCACAACAAGCACGCCGTTTCTTGATTCAATATTGGGTCTTAATCTTAATAGTGACATTACTATTAGATTTCTTAATCATTCAACGAATGAAGAAACAAGTGGTTCACCCTATAGCAAGTATGAATGAAGCAGCACGTGATTTTATTAAAGCACGGGGAAGAAACCTTTTGGATGAGGAAACTTACTTTGATAAACTAGATATCCACACCGGAGATGAAATTGAAAGCTTATCACTCATCATGGCAGATATGGAAAAAGATCTCAAAGAAAACGTACGCGACTTAGAAGCGGTATCTGCGGAAAAGGAAAAGATTGGGGCGGAATTAAATGTAGCAAGCCAAATTCAAGAAGGCGTGTTACCAAATATTTTCCCAGCTTTCCCAGATAAACAAGAATTTGACATCTATGCGACAATGCAAACAGCTAAAGAGGTTGGGGGAGATTTCTATGATTTCTTCTTGATGGATGAAGAGCACTTGGCAATCGTCATGGCCGATGTTTCTGGGAAAGGAATTCCGGCTGCACTCTTCATGATGGGATCGAAAATTGTGATTAACAATGTTGCCACCATGGGAATCTATGATCCTGCTAAAGTGCTTACAATCGTCAACAAACAAATTACTAAGAGCAATCCTGCCGAAATGTTTGTGACCGTATGGTTAGGAATTCTTGACTTAAAGACAGGCATACTAAAGGCAGCCAATGCAGGGCATGAATATCCATGCATTACCTTAACAAATGAAAAGTTTGAAATGCTGAGAGATAAGCATGGCCTCGTATTAGGAGGATTTGCCGATAGCAAATATACTTCCTATGAAGTACAACTCAAACCGGGGGATGGCTTCTTCGTTTATACAGATGGGGTAACCGAAGCAACCAATGCAAACGAAGAACTATTTGGAAACCAACGATTATTAGAAGCATTAAACAGCAATCCAACGGGAAGCCCAAAACAAATCTTAACAAATGTAAAAGAAGCGATTGATGCATTCGTAGGGGATGCACCTCAATTCGATGATATAACGATGTTAGCAGTACGCTATTTAGGAGAAAGAAATATGGAAGAACTAACAATTGATGCAACGATCGACAATATTCCTACCGTAACAGAATTTGTGGATAAGAAATTGGAAGAGTTAGATTGTCCAATGAAAGCGCAGATGCAAATTGATGTTGCTATTGATGAACTTTTCAGCAACATCGCAAACTATGCTTATCACCCTGAAACCGGACCCGCTACGGTTCGTGTGGAGGTGGAAGAGAATCCAATGGCGGTTGTCATCACGTTTATTGACCATGGAATGCCATATGACCCACTTAAAAATGAAGACCCAGATATCACACTTGGTGCGGAAGAAAGAGAAGTGGGTGGTTTAGGCGTGTTCTTAGTGAAAAAGACAATGGATGATGTGACATATGAATATAAAGATGGCAAAAACATCTTAAAGATTAAGAAACATATTTAATTTGAGGAGGACATGATGGAGAATATTGGCGCAAGAAGAGATAAAGATACATTGATAATTGAATTAAAAGGCCACATTGATTCAGCAAACGCTGGGGAAGTGGAAAAAGAGATTAATGCATGTAAAGAATCAGAACCATGCACAAATATGATTATCGATGCAAAGGAATTGAAATATATTTCCAGTGCTGGCCTACGTGTTATCTTACGTTTGAAAAAAGAATTTCCAGATTTAAAAGTAATTAATGCCTCAAGTGAAGTCTATGAAATCTTTGATATCACAGGCTTTGCGGAAATGATGACGGTAGAAAAAGCCTATCGTGAGATTTCGGTAGAAGGTTGTGAAGTGATTGGACAAGGCGCAAATGGAAAGGTATATCGCATTGATCCAGATACGATTGTAAAAGTTTATTTGAATCCAGATTCTTTACCGGATATTCAAAGAGAAAGAGAACTTGCGCGTACAGCACTTATCTTAGGTATTCCAACTGCGATTCCTTATGATGTAGTAAAAGTTGGGGAAGGCTATGGTTCTGTATTCGAGTTACTTAATGCGAAATCCTTCGCAAAACTCTTAGCGAATAATCTAGATAAGCTTGATGAAGTCGTTAAAATGTCGGTGGATTTATTAAAGAAGATCCATAGTACGGAAGTAAAACCTGGTATTATGCCAGACATGAAAGCTGTTGCGTTAGATTGGGTTGAATTCTTACAACCATATCTTCCTGAAGATAAATACAACAAACTACATCGACTTGTTGATGAGGTACCACAAGATTTCCATATGATGCATGGCGATTATCACATTAAGAATGTCATGATGCAAAATGATGAAGTCTTGTTGATTGATATGGATACCCTATGCACAGGTCATCCAATCTTTGAATTCGCATCCATATTCAATGCATATCAAGGCTATGCCGAATTAGACCACAAGAATATTGAAAGCTTCTTAGGGATTCCTTATGAAGCAGGCAAAGAATTCTGGGAGAAGACGTTAAAACTCTACTTTGCTGATCGCTCCGATGAAGAAATTAAAGAAATCGAAAAGAAAGCCAAGTTGATTGGCTATACAAGAATTATGCGTCGCTCGATTCGCCGTGGTGGACTTGAAGATGAAAATGGAAAAGCAGTGATTGAAAACTGTAAGAATCACATTCTTGAATTATTAGATGAAGTGGATTCGCTCGTATTCTAAAAAGATCCGTTCTTAGAACGGATTTTTTAAATGGCATAGAAGAACATGAAGAGATAATGACAGATACTACCAAGTAAGACAAAACAGTGGAAGAGCTCGTGATTTCCAAAATAAGCATTATGGAAGATACTGAGTTTTAAGGCATAGAGAATAGCCCCAACGGTATAGAAAATCCCACCTAAGAGTAATAATAAGAATCCAGAGAAAGGAATCACCGCTAATAAATCCGGTAATACGGATAAAACAACCCATCCCATAAGACAATAAATGATAGAAGAAACCCATTTTGGACAATAGACAAAGAATAACTTAAAAATTGTTCCAATCAAGGCAATTGCCCAAATACCAATTAAGAGGTAAATACCGGTTGGTTTTGGTAAAAGATTAATGCAGATGGGGGTATAAGATCCCGCAATTAAGTAGAAAATCGAAATATGATCAATGGTTTTTAAGATACGGTTTATTTTTGTATCACAATGGAAACTATGATAGGAAGTACTCGCGGAATAAAGCAGAATCATCGTAAACATATAGATTGCATAGGAGCTTAATTCAAAAACACTATGTTCGTGTTGTGCAGCACAGATTAAAAGGATAGGCATACCGATAAGGGATAAGAAAACCCCAATCAGATGCGTTAAAGCACTCATTGGATCTTTAGGCTTAAAACAAAATTCGGTATTCTGTTTTACATAGTTTTGATAATTCAATGTAGTCACAATTATCTCCTTATCGGTTATTTAATAACTGATTCACCTTTAACATATCGGTTATTCAATAACTTGTCAAGAGGTATTTTTTGACGGTTTGCGCATTTCGTTATATAGTTGTCTCATGAAACAAGATACAGAAATTAAAAAAGCATTGGCAGAGTTTCGTTTGCCAACCTATGAAGAAATTCCAGATATTGGCTTATATTTAGACCAAGTTGTGAAATACATCAACTCTTATTTTGTTGCGTTTCCAGAAATGAACGTAACAGCTTCCATGCTTACAAACTATGTCAAATTAAAACTTGTCAAACGCATTAATAAAAAGACTTATGTGCGTGAACAAATTGCCTTATTCTTTTTTATCGCCATGGCCAAAACCGTCATTTCTATGGACCATATTCGCATATTAATCAAACAAAATGAAAAAGATTCTTTTGAAACACAATATAAAGAGTTTACGCATATCTTACACGAAGCATTATCTTCTTTCCAACAAAAGAATACATTTCCATCTCAAAACGAAGAACAAATCCTAGCGTATATTGCGCGTGCCATTGCCTATAAAATGTATTTAGAAAGAAAGCTTCAGACCTACCAAGGATAATATGTTAAAACGCGTCCGTTTACACCAAGATAGGCCAATTCCATCGGAATTAAAGCGTCTCTATGAAGCGAATTTTCCAATTGAGGAACGTATTCCTTGGCCTCGTTTATTAGAAAGTTTGGATCATACCCGTTGTATTGATTGTTATTATGAGGCGGAAGAGCTCATCGGGATGACCTATCTTTTTTTCTTTGAGACCTATATCTATTTAGGTTATCTAGTTATAGAAGAATCAAAACAATCGCATGGATATGGTGGAGAAATCCTAGAATTATTAAAACAGCATTATAAAGATAAGACCATCCTCATTGATGTGGAGCGTTTAGAAGAAGAAGCTCCTAATTATGAAGAGCGAAAACGAAGAGTGCAGTTTTATAAAAACCACGGATTTGAAAAATTATCATTCCATTATTATTTCTTTGAAGTGGATTATGATCTTTATTCCTATAATGGAACTGTGAAACAAAGTGATTTTAAGCGTTTGTTATTTGCGCATTCTGGTCCAGTTGCGAAGAATGCAGTGCTATACAATGAAGAAAGCGTAAAGGAGGATGAAACATGATTTCGTTATTATCTTGGCGTACCAAAACGATACAAGATTTAGAAGATTTATATGCCGATGTAGACCAAACGAATTGTTTGGTTGCTTTACCTGTACCTTTACCAAAACAAGAAACGATTGCTTATTATGAAGCAATTCAAATGGAACATACCCAAGATAAAGTGCTCAAAACTTTTGCGATTATAGAAGAAGATGCGATTATTGGGAAAATAGAACTAAGCATTGAAGAAGGTATTGGAGAATTGGATTTTGTTTTACGCAAAGAACATTGTAATCAAAAGAAGGGGAGTGAAGCCCTTCAAAAGTTTCTTGAATTAATACAAAAAGAAAATTGGTGTAATGAGATTGTTGCTTATGTACATGAAGATAATCTTCCTATGCAAAAGGTATTATTGAAACAAGGATTTCAAAAAACACAGCCCTTTAAAGCAGATGTGATGGTTGTTAGAGATGGGGTATATCAACTGAAAGAAGTCAAGGGAAGTGAATATCAACTTTCGCTATCCGAAGAATCCTCATTGGCATAGTTTTCTAAAAAGCTATGCATTTTTTTATTTGCTTTATAACCTGGAAAAGACTCCAAGCGTACCGCATGAAGCGCCCGGAATATATTGTCTTCAATCTCCGGATTTGTTTTACGTAATTCTTTAATTAAAAGTTTAGTTTCAAGGCGCTTAGAAGAAATACCACTTTCTTCATTTGTGCTATTTTCTGTGAAACGGCAAGCGCAACGGATGAATTCTAAATGATTATAATTGCACCAATGAATAATATCCTCTTCTTTAATCCGATACATTGGGCGGATGAGTTCCATACCCGGGAAATTTTCACTATGTGCTTTTGGGACAATGGTTTCTAGTTTACTGCTATAAAACATCGCCATGACCGTTGTTTCAATGGCATCGTTCAGATGATGTCCTAAAGCAATTTTATTGCATCCAAGCGCTTTTGCTTTATTGTATAAATGCCCTCTACGCATACGTGCACAAAGGTAACATGGATTCTTTTCTTCTTTGTTCGCAATTTCAAAAATAGGCGTCTCAAAAATTTGAATTGGAAGGCCTAAAAGGGTGGCGTTTTCTTCAATCTTTTTTCGGTTTTCTTGGTTATAACCAGGATCCATCACCAAAAAAGTTAGAGAAAAGGGGATGATGGTATGCTTATGTAACTCTTGAAAGAGCTTTGCCATCAACATGGAATCTTTCCCGCCACTAATGCATACCGCAATATGATCGTTTTCTTGAATCAAGTCATAGGTTTTAATAGCCGTTAAAAAAGGAGCCCATAATTCGTCTCTAAATTTTTTATAGATGCTGCGTTCGATTTCCTGTAAAGGTGTTAAAACTCGTTTCATAACTACGAATAATTGTAGTGGAAATAAAAAAAGAGTTCAATGTGATTGAACTCTAGGATAACTTTTTGTATATATAATTGCCCACCATTTGGATGAGTTGTACTAAAACAATCAGAATCAAGGCACTCACAAATAAGTAATCTTGTTTGTATTGTTGGTAACCATAGCGGATTGCAACATCGCCAATTCCGCCTCCACCAACCGTACCTGCCATAGCAGAATATCCAACTAAGCTAATGATCAATAAGACAATACCACTCACCATTCTAGGAATGGATTCTTTGATATACACGCGATAGAGGATTTGCCAATCGGAAGCACCAAAGGAGCGTGCTGCTTCAATGACACCCGGATCGGTTTCTCTTAAACTCGTTTCAAAGACGCGCGCAATATAGGGAATTGCGGAAACGGTTAATGGTACGATGGCAGCGGTTGTGCCAATGGAGCGACCAACGATAGCTCTTGTGAAAGGAATTAAGAGAACTAATAAGATGATGAAGGGAAAACTACGAAAGATGTTGACGATTAAACTGAGTGTTTCATAGACCACCTTATTTGGCCTTAAGCCATCGGGTGCCGTTAAAGTTAAGATGATAGCTGGAATCAGTCCGAGCACAACAGCGATAAGCGTCGACCAAAATACCATATAGAGGGTTTGCCAAAAAGCAGGTAATATTACGGATAACATATTAACTTAACACCTCCCATAAGACATGTTCTTTATTTAAATAAGCACATACTTTTTCTTGCTCTTCTGTCGGGACATTGATAACTAAGCTTCCATATACGTGGGAGCGGAAATCTTCCAATTTCGCCCAACAAATACTGAAATTGATATCGAGATCACGTGCCATCTTTGTGATGACAGGCTCATCGGCACTTTCATCACTAAAGAAGAGTTGAATGTTTACGCCTTCTTGTGGCAAGAGACCACTTTCTTCTTGTAAGAAACTCTTAACGTCTTTATCGGGTTTCACAAAGAGTTCTTCTGGCTTTCCTTCCGCAAGCACTTTCCCATCTTTGATAAAGGCAACGCGCTCACAAATCTGTTTTACTACTTCCATTTGGTGTGTGACCACAACCATAGTGATACCAAGTTCTTCGTTAATCTTTTGTAATAAGCTAAGAATTTCTCTTGTGATTTCAGGGTCAAGGGCAGAAGTTGCCTCGTCACAAAGAAGAATCTTAGGATCTAAGACAAGTGCACGCGCAATCGCAACCCGCTGTTTTTGCCCACCTGATAATTCTCTTGGTTTGGCGTTCTTTTTATCCGATAAACCAACAAGTTCAATAAGAGATAAGATTTTTTTCTTTGCTTCTTCACTCTTAGGATTAATGCCCCAGAATTTTAAGGGAAGGGCGATGTTATCATAGACGTTTAATCGATTTAATAGATTAAAGCTTTGAAAAATCATACCCATTTCTTTTTGAAGAAGACGCAATTTCTCTTCTTGTTTATTGGAAACAAGTTGGCCATTGACTAAGATTTCACCAGATTGGTAGGTTTCAAGCCCATTGATGCAACGTAAAAGGGTAGATTTACCAGCCCCACTTTGTCCAATGATGCCATAAATCTCTCCATCCTGAATCGTTAGAGAAATATCTTTTAATACCTCTAAATTTTCAAAATTCTTACGTACATTCTTAAGCGTAATCATGTAAAACTCCTTATTCTGGATCAATAAAGGAAGTAACTACCGCACCACGATAAGTGGTATCGATGTAGTTTTGGACTTCTTGCGATTGAATCGCTTGAATGAGTGCTTTTGTTTTTTCACTCTCTTTATCTTGTTCTTTGACAACCACAAAATTTGTGCGGCGAATCGTTGTTTCTTCATCAAATGCCTCAATGGATAAAGCAGGATGATTGGAAGGTAATTCTGCACCTAAAGCGTAGTTTCCATTGATGACTGCCGCATCCAAGTCAGGTAAGCTGAGTGGTAAGTTTGCAGCTTCTAAAGCGGTGATGGTATAGCCATGAGGGTTAGCAGCTGTATCTTTTGAAAGAGAATCCGTTGTATAACTATCGTTTGTTCCATATTCTCCTTTTGAAGTTAATAATCCTTTTTGTACTAAAAAGTCTAATGCACGCTCACAGTTATCAGGATCATTTGGAACACCGATGGTTGCGCCATCTTGCAAATCGCCAATGCTTTGTAAGGATTCGGAATATAAACCCATTGGTTCAATATGCACACCAGCAACCGCAACAAGGTGATAACCTAAATCTTCATTTTGTTGATTTAAGTAACCTAATGTTTGGAAATAATTCGCATCGAGTTCGCCATCTTCTAAGGAACGGTTAGGAAGGACATAATCTTCAAAGACAACAACTTCAAGATTCCATCCATCTTTTGCTAGAACATCTTTTACAACGTTCTCTAAGATTTCGGCATGGGGAACAGGGTTGACCCCAACTTTGATGGTTTTGTCGGAACTACCGACATTACCACATGCAGTTGGTAGAATGGATAAACCAATGGTTAAGATTGTACTGATTGTTTTTTTCATGCGTGATTCCTCCTTTTTCTTTTGCTTGAAAAGGGGTAGAGGTGGAGTTGAAAATAAAACTACGTCCATATAAGGACGTAGTGTTTTTACGTGTTACCACCTTACTTCAAAATGATTTCACAATCATTTCCTCTTCAAGTACGCTGAATTAAGATCAGATATACTCTATGCCTATAACGGGACCACCCGGTATGATCTACATTTCGACCATACAGCTCCAAGACCATGTTCGTTTTATTTTTCTGCATCCGTTCTCAGCAACCCGGACTCTCTTAGCCATGCCAATAAAACTACTCTTCTTTTCAACGCTTATGTAAGTATCTTATCAAAAGAAAAATGATTGTCAATTGTTTTCAGAAAAAAGTTTCAATTTCATAGGTGTATCTTGTTGGAAAGTAAGAAATACCGTAAAATTTGAAAGGAGGATTTATGTATAACGATTGGTTTACTATAGGAAATTTTACGATTCACGGATATGGGTTCATGATTGCCCTTGGCATATTGGTTGGATTCTGGATTGCGGAACGGCAAGCAAAGAAAAATGGGCTTAATCCAAGTGAAGTCGATAATATTGTTTATGTAGCCCTCATTTCAGGTTGGTTATTTTCAAAAATCACCTATACCATCATTAATTGGAAAGATTTCATTCAAGATCCCATTCATTTCTTATTGACAGGATCTGGTTGGGTTGTGATTGGTGGTATCTTAGGTGGTGCATTTGGTGCCTATCTATATTGTCGCTATAAAAAGTTAAACTTTATGGAATATGCGAATTTGATTTTCCCAGAAGTTGCCTTGGCACAAGCGTTTGGCCGTATTGGGTGCTTTTTTGCGGGGTGTTGTTATGGAAAACATACCACCTCTCCATTTGGTATCGTCTTTCCAGCAAATGGCTATACCGAAGCAGGGGCACGTTTAATTCCTACGCAATTATTATCCGCCTTTGGGGATTTTGTGTTATTTATTGTTTTGTTTAATCTCTATAACGATAAGAAAACGCGCAAATATGTAATTGCGGCTTATATGATTCTATATAGCATCGGAAGATTCTTAATTGAATTCTTACGTGGGGATCGCGAGCGTGGGTTTATTGGTATGTTGTCCACATCGCAATTCCTATGTATTTTTACATTACTAGGTGGATTGATATTAATGTTTCAGGCAAGAAAAAAGGAGGTTTCCATTCTATGAAACTAGGTATTGCGAATGATCATGCAGGGGTCGATTTAAAATTTGAATTAATTGATTATCTAGAAGGACTTGGTCATGAAATTGTGAATTTTGGAACCGATGAAAAAGAAAGTACCGATTATGCAATTTGGGGTGAAAAACTAGCCAATGCGGTAGCAAATGGGGAAGTGGAACGTGGAATTGCGATTTGTGGTACTGGAAACGGAATTGGATTAACTTGTAACAAAGTAAATGGAATTCGTGCTTGCGTTTGTTCGGATGCGTATACAGCACGTTATTCACGTTTGCATAATGACTGCAATATTATTGCCTTTGGGGCACGTGTGATTGGCCCAGATACCGCAAAAATGTTATGCGATGAATTCTTAACAGCGGAATTTGAGGGTGGACGTCATGCACGTCGCGTCGCAATGATTATGGATGTCGAAAAACGCAATCACAAGGAATAGGAGCACGCGTTGAAATTTATTGCCAAACGAGAAATCATAGGCTTAGTCGTACTGATTGCCTTATACTTTATGCCATTTATTACGGTTGAAACAAAGGATGATAAGGGGCATACTTTTCGTGTTCCGTTTGGCACAACCTATGTAAATCAAGATGCAGAAGGGATTCATTTTCGTAGCCCACGCAGTGCTTATTCCCTAGGAAAAGATGCGGAGAATGCGCTTCATTCTTATGAAGAAAAATCTTGTTATGGGAATAAATATTTCTATGACAAAGAGAATGATGTCAGCTATACCGATTTCATAATTGATGGGATGTTGATGCATTCCTTGACCTATCGTTATGAAAAAGGGAATGCCTGTGAAGGGTGGACTTATGATGATGAAGTGGCATGGCCATTTGGAAAAATCGAAGAAGTTGATGATTCCATCACGAAAGATATTGCGATGGAAAAAGGCTGGGTTGTGATTGTGGATGGGAAAACGTTAAATGTTCCAGCCTATAATGATTTTTCAAGAATGATTAAGCAAGGGGTTTATAGTTGTCAACGCATTGTCTTTTACGAAGGGACAAAAGTAAAAGAAGTAATCGATATTCAACTACTTGAAAGTGGTAAATTTAAAATAACAACCTGTAAAAATGGCGTGGTAGAAACAAAAGAATATGCCCGCGTTTCGGATAATGAATTGGAAGATGGCTCGAAAGAAGTAAATGTTTATGAAAGTGCATATGCAACAGAAAAGCCAACTCTATTATTTGTGGTACGCTCATAAAGATGAAAAAGATTGAAAAGCTCGTTATCAGTCTTGGCATACTGTTCTCTCTATTTCCGATAAGCCAATTTGTAATTGCGGAGCAAGCAGAAGTCATCGACGCATCGCAATGCATCAACGAAGATTGGCTTTTTTATCTTGGTGAAGAAGACCCTTTAACAAACCCAGAAGTAGAGTGGAAATCTGTTAACTTACCGCATGATTGGTCAATTGAAACACCCTTTACCATTGAAGGAGAAGCAGAAAGTGGTTTCCTATTAGGTGGTGTTGGTTGGTATCGCAAAACCCTTCGCTTTGATGAGGAAAATCCACCTAAATGTGTACGAATTCGCTTTGGTGGCATTTATATGAATGCGTCTCTTTATGTGAATGGTGAATTTGTGGCTTACCATCCTTATGGATATACGCCATTCTATGTGAATTTAACGGACTATCTTAATTTTGATGGGAGTGAGAATACCTTATTAATTAAGGTAGAAAATACAGAGGCAAGTTCACGTTGGTATTCTGGAAGTGGAATATATCGCGATGTCACATTATATGTCGAAGATATTGTTTCCTTTCAACCCGAAGGGATTGTTGTTGTTTCGCCTCGCCTTAAAAGGCAAAAAGAGGAAGAAGTAGAGACCATTGTTTCCGCAACGGTAGAAAACCATACCGATCAAGAGGAAATGGTGAGCGTCATTAGTACGATTTACTATGATGGGAATCCAATATCTGATTCAAGTGAAACGCGTTTACAATTACTCGCCAAACAAACCAATACCATCTCACAAGCATTACATGTAAAGACCCCAAACCTATGGTCTGTTGATGATCCCAATCTATATCAATTGCGCATTGAAATTAAACAAAATCAAACATTACTGGATTCTAAAGAGATTCCATTTGGCTATCGATATAGTGAATTTGATGCGAATACGGGCTTTTCCTTAAATGGGGAACCATTAAAAATCCAAGGGGTTTGTATGCATCATGATCAAGGAGCGCTGGGTGCCATAGAAAATGAAAGTGCGATTCGTAGGCAACTGACCTTGTTGAAGGAAATGGGGGTCAATGCGATTCGTAGTACGCATAATCCCGCAAGTGATACGTTGTTACGCTTATGTAATGAGATGGGCTTTTTAGTCATTGAAGAATTATTAGATACATGGACGATGCCAAAGAATTTTAACTTTGCAGATTATAGTCGCTATTTCCAAATGCCCATTGAAGCAAATAACCATTTATTGTACGCAAAAGAAGGCATGCCATGGGCAGAATTTGATGCTAAAGCTATGGTACGACGTGGAAGAAATCATCCATGTATTATCGCTTGGTCCATTGGAAATGAAGTATTAGGAAATATTGGTGGAGATACAAGTGGGTATCCACAAAATGCACGTGATTTAATCCATTGGATTGAAACAGAAGACCGTACACGTCCAGTTACCATTGGCAATATCACTAGAGAAGATCCTATTCAAGATGGAATTGATGAAGCACTTGCTGGAGCAAATGGCATTGTCGGATATAACTATGCAAAAGATGGTTTTTATGATGAGGCACATGCAGCGCATCCCGCATGGAAACTCTATGGTTCTGAAACGGCATCCACCTATGGAAGTCGCGGTTATTACCAAAGCTATGGGGTGAATAACGAAGTGCACCAAGTCAGTGCATACGATCATTCCACCGTCGAATGGGGGAGTACAGCACAAGATGCGTGGTATGAAGTGATTTCACGTGATTTTGTGGCAGGTGAATTCATTTGGATTGGCTTTGATTATCTAGGGGAACCAGAGCCTTGGAATGGCTATCAGGTTGGCTCGGTTACGGGTACTGAGCCATCTCCACGCTCATCTTATTTTGGTGTGCTTGATACCTGTGGATTTCCAAAGGATGCCTATTATTTCTATCAAAGCCAATGGAATAAAAATGTAAATACATTACATATTTTGCCAGTATGGAATGAAGAGGCCATTATAAAAGGGGAAGATGGTAATGTACAGGTGGTTGTTTATAGTGATGCCGCAAGTGTTGAACTTTTCCTAAATGGAGAGTCACTTGGTTTAAAATCCTTTGAACCACATACCACCGAACAAGGCTATACCTATCAAACTTATGAGGGGGATATGTCCTTATCATGGAGTGTGCCATTTGTGGAAGGGACACTTGAAGCCATCGCCTATGATGCACAAGGAAATCCAATGGAAAATACCATGGGTCGAAATGTTGTACAAACTTCAGGTGCCTCAAAAAAGATTCTTCTTACCACAAGTACAGAAGAAATCCTTGCGGATGGAAAAGCACTAGCCTATATCGAAGCAAATATCCTGGATGAGAATAATCAACCTGTCCCTCTAGCAAATGAAGCAATCACATTTACGACAAGTGGGATAGGGACCTTCCTAGCAAGTGATAATGGGGATCCTACCGATTTAACTTCATTCCAATCGAATACACGAAATGCCTTCCATGGAAAGGCACTTGCGATTATTCAAAGCACAAAAGAAGTAGGGACAATGACAATTACCGCGGAAGCAGAAGGCTTAGAAGCAGCCTCGATTACGATTGATACCTATTTACCAGAACCAGAAGTTGTAGAAACGCCAACGCCAACACCAAATGTGATTGAAGTAGAGACCTTCCAAGATCTACTCATCAAATATCCACTTGTGATTGGTTTATGGATTGTATTTATCGTATTATTAATCCTGTTTATAAGAAGTTTATTACGTAGAAATCGACGGAGGTAAAAAGATGCAAAGCGTGTTTGATGTTATATTGTTTCCTTTAATTGCTGCCTTTATAGTGCTTTATTTCGCAATTCGTGCGCTTGTCTTAAAAGATCAAAGCGCGGTAATTAGTAAGAATTTCAAAGCGAAGATCGATCCAGAAGGCTATACAAAAACAGCAGGGATTTACCTTGCTGTATATGCAGGATGCATGTTTATTTATTGTGCACTTCTTTATTTTAATTCTCTTGTTGGCTTTCTCTTTATCGTTCTTGCGACCATTGTAATTATTATTTTATGGCGTAATCTTAATCGAAAGCATAAAGTCGATAAAGCATCTTAATCTTCTAAATCACTTAAGTATTGATGTCCATCTGGAATCATTTGAACATATGTTTGTAACATGATGTTATGAAGTTTCGCACATTGTGCTTCCAGTCCTAATTCTCTAGGAATGAGCCTTGTAATACTGTCAATTTCTGACAGTATTTTTTTAGCAGCGGTTTTATCCGACATTTTCCCTAGACCAAAAATAAGCGAATTATATTGTGGGTCAGTCGCATCCACATAGATGAGTTTTTTGGCAAATGCACGCCACTCTTCTAAGAGAGGTTCGGTTGGTTCTTTCTTAGAAATACCTAGAATTTGATAGTTTTCATGAAGATCTTTAAGCGCAGATTTTCTTGAAAAGAGCGTAGAAAGATTTTGGTGTGCAACAGGAATCAATAACCACGCGCGCATAAAACAATCTGGACGTCCTTGCCCATCTTCAAAGCGTTGTTTAAAGATGCGTAAACGTTCTTCATCTTCTTCATTTGGATGAGCTTCCATGTGCGCAAGTAAGAGACGCTCTCTTTCATTGATATCATCGGTTTCATAAAATGGATCGGGCCAATTTTGAAAGGATGTCTCGTCATACTTTTTTAGGTTATTTAATTGCATTGCATTCACCTTCTTGTCTTCTATTTTACCACTCGAAGGGAAAGGGAACCAAATGGCGAATAAGAAAGGGAAGGGAGAAAAGAATGAAACGACAATTTAGTATTCTTCAGCAACAAGAAATCGATGCCGCAGTGAACCATGGCTTATTGCCCTCTGAAATTAAAGTGATATCGAAACCATATTTCAATCATCTCCAGATGAAGGAATTGCGCTTAGGATTTGAAAGTGGTTTATCTGAGAAAGAGGTGAAACAGTACGCAAAACGCTGGTTATCCCCACAACAAATGGAAGAATTTCGAAAATGCATGAAACTAGGAGACCGCGACGCAATCCCTACGACTTTACCAGGTGGCTTACAAAAAAATACCTGGTATAGCATTGGCGTTCTTTCCTGTGTATGCGTTTTGTTGTTTGTTGCCTTTCTTTATTTAATGCGCTTAGAAAAACCAGTTTTAGAATTAAGTGCAGAAGAAATCACATTATCTTGTGGCGATTTGTTTGAACCACGCGCCTATATCATAAAACAATCCAGTAATCCCAAAGCCAAACTCACTTTACCTAAGAATGTTTCAACACGTGTTCCAAAGACCTTTTTAGCGTTATATGAATTAGAATTAAACGAACAAATTGCCTATCGTTCTTTAATTGTTCATGTGGTTGATGTAAATCCTCCAGAAATCCATCTAACGAATCGAGAAGTGGTATTAGAGGAAGGGCAGGAATTTTCCTGTAAGGCATATGTTGAACAAGTCATTGATGATAGTGGGGAAGATTTAAAAAACGAAGTGAATTGTGAAAGTGGACAATTTGAAATCGGAACACATGAAATTCATTATGAAGTAAAAGATGCATCTCATAACATAGGGGAAGCACAATTGACACTAATCATTTCTCAAAAACAAGAAGTAGACGAAGAACTTCAACAAGCAATGGCAAAAGGTTAAAATGTGAACCATCTATTACGTATAGAAACTCATCAATCATGTTATGATGAACTAAGTTGAGGTAGTACCTATGAAACCTAGAGAATATTTAGACATTTTACATGTGGCAGAAAGATTAAAAGATACACCACGCCACTGTACTACAACAAAAGGTCGAACCGAAAGTGTGGCGGAACATAGTTGGCGTGTTTCACTCATGGCATTTCTTTTGCGACATGAATTTCCTGATATCGATATCGATAAAGTAGTAGATATGTGCCTCATTCACGATTTAGGCGAATGCTTTACGGGGGATATTCCTACCTTTAAGAAAACCGATGAAGATCGAAAAGTGGAAGACTCGTTACTGAATCAATGGGTCGAATCTCTTCCTGAGGGATTATCGAATGAAATGGCGGAATTATATAAAGAAATGGATGCGCAAGAAACAAAAGAAGCAAAGTTATACAAGTCTTTAGATAAACTAGAAGCACTCATCCAACATAACGAATCACCCATTGAGACATGGGCAGAAAATGAATATGAACTCAATAAAACTTATGCGTTTGATACCGTAGCTTTTTCTTCTTGGCTTCTAGAAGTAAGAAAAGAAATATTAGCAGATACATTAGAAAAGATAGAATCAGGAAAATAAAAAGATTTCCTTGCGTACCGAGAAGATTTTAGGTAAAAACTCAAGTTATAAATGATAATAATCAGAACGTAATAATATTGAGAATTAATGATTTAATTGAGGTGTACGATGAAAAATAAAGTATTTCTATTTATATTGGTGGTGGTATCTTGTTGCCTGATGTTTCGAACCGCTATGATTATTTCCACAAAAAGCTTAATTAACTATGTGTATAGAATAATGAATAATGAGATACCATTAGAAGAAGTTGAAGGAACGATATATGAACACTTCCATCCAATTGCTGTTTATCCGATAGATGTAGACAAATTTAATTGTGATGTAAATGTCTACAAGGGATGGATTTTTCATGATTTAAAAAAAGGAGAGATAAATGTGATATATCGTGTTCGCTACTATGATGACAATGAAATTTTTGGTGGTAGCAATGCACCATCAAAATGGCTGATTGAAAAAAAAGACGGAAAATGGGAAATAGTGGAAATAATAGAGAAACCATAATTGATGTGGTTTACACACATTAATTGTGAATCCAAATAGATAATGTCTCAAAATTTATTAAATATTAGCACAGGTTTTGTATGTCTTACCTAATTGAGGAACTAGTAAAATGAGAAAAAATGTTAATAACTTATTGTGGTTTTGCACTATTGTTCTAGTAATTAGTATGGTAATATTACTTTTGTTTAAAGATAATAGCACAAATAGTATTCATAGTAATGTTGATAACAAATTGTATCCTTGCACTGAATATATCAGTGATAATGAATGCAATATTTGTATTGTAGAAAACGATAGAGCAAATATATATGTTTATGGAGAAAACAGCCCAAATAAAATAATTGGCACAATATTATATTTCGAAAATGGTATTAAAGTTAAATTGGATATTTACAATTACTTTTTTGTCATATGGCTTGACTCATCTGATTTTCACTATCACTGTACGACTAATTTAAGATTTGAAGAATATGATAATGGTTTTTTTAAGTATGGAGTGAACGGCGGAAATAAAAATGTTTACAATCGAATTATGAAAAAAATAAACATTAATGAAATGACCGAACTAAAAGAGGAATTTGATGAATTTACGAAAAGAAATATTCAACCTTCATAAAAACAGCAAAAAAAGTATGGATTATCTATCCCCGGATCTGTATATGTTTTCCAAACTTTATGGAGATGATGAAAATGACATTATTAATATAAATATTGGAGTTGATTATTATAAAAATGAAAACACACATTAATAATAAAAATATAATACAGTTGTTATTCGAGACCTACAATAATTATGTGTAAACGGTCTTAAGGGGTATGAAAAAGAGAGAGACAAGCCTTTATGATTTAGTTACCAGACTAAAGAAAGGTACAATGAATGGTTCGAATGGAATCTATGAAATAGTAATAAATCCAAAAACCAATCAAATATATCACTATGTATTTAAAGGGAATTGATATTATGAAAGATTTTTCTAGTGTAGAATTTAAAAAAGTAAAAACAACTATTATAGTTTAGAAGGAACAATTGGTAGAATAGGGAAATGGGATATAGACGACGCGAGATACTCGAAAAGAAATTCGTGGTTGCCAATCAAAACACAAGTACCAGATAAAACATCGAATCAAGAAATCATTGCATACGCATCATATTCTTATAATTTAATTTTTGTTCTTGAAGATTATTTTTGTGATTTAAAGGCAACTATCGATTTTGTTAACAATAAAGTTGATTGTGGCAAAAAGTATAAGTTTGAATATGTTGTTGAAAAATCATTTTATGAGCAATACTACCATTGCTCTAATATTGAAATGTTGCCAATCGAAATGCAAAAAATATGTTGGATTGATGATTCTTTCTTAACTAATGAATTAGCAGAATTCGATTATAAAATATATGAAAAGATAGAAAAATCAAAAGGGATGTATGTTAATCCTGTTGGATTTTCGCTGAACAAATTTTTCGAAGTTCTCAATTCCTCGATTTAACGGGAATAATTGAAAGTTATGGACAAGTAGGAGTGAAATAACATGAATCTAGATATTAATTATTTTGCAACATATGAAGAACAAAAATTGCTACTTAAGCATTTAATCGACACCAATTGTTTATTTGTTTATATTTGGGGAGCCAGAAAGAACAAAAATGATTTTTTAGTGAAATCAATTGACCAAGAATTAAGAAAATCTTATAGAAAGGCAAATATTCAAAATCAATATTTCTTAAGTTTTGACAATAAAACAAGTATTAAAGAGAGACTAGATAGCAGCGAAAATGAAAAAATTTACACGCTTGCTCCATCGGATATCAATTGTAATGGTATAGATGTAAAAGCCTGTTCCTATGAAGATAATATGATTCTATTTGGCAGAATTTCTACTATATTTGTTAATGATAAAAAGATAGAAGCTTTTAAAGAATTAAAAAAGTTTATGTGTGGAAAGTATAAAAAGAAAGGTAGATGGTATGTATCGAATTCAATAGTAGATAATAAAAATGATTATAGGTTATTAACCGTTATTGGAGATAGTCACCCAAAAGAATTCGATTTAAAGGTTGACTAAGGAAAGTGTAATCTAAAGTATGTAAGTTCTTAAATTTAGTGTTATAGAAATTTTCATATTTTGCCATACGATTCTTGAAATCATCGTTGATTAGAAGTTGATTTCTAACGATAGGCCAATTACTAATTAGACGCTCACCCCATTTCTTATGTAGTTCTAGAATCCGTAGCTACTGCAAAGATGTCTTTTATAGATAGTGCTGGTAAAGTAATAACTCAAACTATAGCACAAGCAAAAGTTAAGGTAACACAAGCTAAACAAAAAAACTGGATTTGACCCGAAATTAATTCATAATAAGAATAATACTGTTTCTATAAAGCATGAAATACATATGAAAGTAACGGGTTACTATAACACTAAGAGTTTCCCTTTTACTGAAGGGTTATCAGTTAGGGACTGGTTGGCTGGCCAAAGTTATAATGAACAGTTTGAGTTTGGTATTGAAGTATTGAAAATGTTCGGAGCGATTAAATGAGAGATTTAGAAATTGATAGAATTGTAGAGATATATAAAGCAGCGGGAGATTTGATGTATTTAGCTACAATTAACGGTGATTACAAAACAAATAATAGAGAGATTAAAAAACTAAGAAAACTGTTTATGTTTTTTAAGAAAGACAGAGATTTTGGCGAAGATTGCATCGATAAATTAATGTCTATTGATAACGTTGTTATAAGAATTGAAGTGGCAGCATATTGCTTATCACTCAATTACAGAATAGATGAAGCAATCGAAAATCTCAAAAGTATATCTAAAAACAAAGAATATGGAATATTTTCATTTAATGCTGAAATGACGTTAAAAGAATGGAATAAAAAAGGGTATTTAAGACTTTACCAAAAAAAATAGTCAACTACATCAACATTTTATATAAGGGAAATGTTTGCGAGGTAATAAAATGACAAAGGATTATGATGTTGAAGCGATTTTCGTGTTTATTGGTAGAAAAAGAGGTAAGTAGATTTATAGCGGTTATAGGCCAGCACACAAAACAATCAACGGCGAACTAACCACCGGCATCCATACTTATACAAGCGAAGAAATTAGTGATGTAAAATATGGAAAAATATCTTTTATGTTTCCAGCTCTCTTTTTACACTCTTTAAGCGAAGGACAATGTTTAAGTTTTTATGAAGGAAAGGTGAAAGCTGGATACGCGATTATTACAAATATTTATAACAGTCAACTAAAAGCAACAGATGATGTATAAAAATTCATGCACAATTTTCGCATGTAGGTGGTTTAAAATTGTTCGCAGGAAAGTAGAGGGAATTATATGTTAATTGTTAAAAATGATGTCTTTATAACTGTTGAAGATATAAATACATTTACAGAAAAACTTGGGATAGATTTGCCAGAAAAATATAAATTCTTTCTTTTAAAATATAATGGAGGAAGAACCATAAAAACAAAGTTTAGAAATTCTGTTAATGTTAGGCTTTTATATCCTTTAAAATCTGAAAATGGATA
Organism: Solobacterium sp.; assembly: GCA_017941735.1. GTDB lineage: Bacteria > Bacillota_I > Bacilli_A > Erysipelotrichales > Erysipelotrichaceae > Bulleidia. The sequence goes on from JAGAVW010000037.1 coordinate 29,905, forward strand.
TGATTTGTTGACTATTATTAATTATGAAAATACAGAGAAAATTATTGATCTTGGTTTTTTTCCAATAGGCGAAACTGAATTTGGTGATTATATATGCATACGAATACAGGATGATAATAGCATATGGTTAATAACGCACGACAAATATGAGAAAAACAAAAAATTAACAGATTCATTTGAAGAGTTTGTTAATGAGTGCAACAGCGAAAAAATTGAACATGTATCAACAATGGAAGAACGATGGGAGAGAGTTAGAAAAGCTGGAAACGAAGATAAAATAACACCCGAAATTGTTCAAGCGTGGCAGAGAGAGATTGACAGATTATCTAACATAAAACAAGAAGAAGTGCTTTTGTAAACTCTGTTATTACATCGATTTATCTATTTTACTATCTTCAGAGAAATGGACTTTGTCAAGTAAACTGTGTAAGTGATTGAATATTACATATAACAATTACACATATTTACTCAAATTAAATAAACAAGACAATCAAGACATGATGAAAAATGTCACGATTGTCGGGAGTGTCAACCTAAGTGTGTAAGTTCTTTACTCCATTACTGGCTTTTTGAACTTACACACTTTAGGTTACACTCTCTAATTATCTTGGTTTTCCACCAGGAAAATAATCATCAATTCGAATTTTAATCTTCGCTTTTTCAGGCAAGATGGATTTAATGTATACACTCACATAGTCTCCTGGTTGTGCACCTGGATTTTCAAAGGATAAACCAATGAGTTTTGTGCCAGGAATCATTTCTACAAGTGTGCCAATTTCTTCAATCGCAGTCACATATCCACCAACAATCGAACCAGGAATGAGCTCACTTTTATAAGTTTCATATTCCGCATTCCATGCTGCAAGAAATTCTGGGGATGCTACACCACCGGAAACTTCTTCTAATTTGTCATCATTTAAAGAATTCTTGTTCATATCTTCCTCCTGTTTTAATTATATACGTTTAAAAACATAGAAGTGGCATGATTTAATCTATAGTTTAAATATTCTTTCTTTGATTTGGATATTGTTTTTAGGCGCGTCTTAAATAGAAAAAATCCGAAGCGCATCGATGATGTGTTCGGATTTTCTTACTAATGGTGGAGCTTAGCGGGATCGAACCGCTGACCCCCTGCTTGCAAAGCAGGTGCTCTCCCAGCTGAGCTAAAACCCCAATTGGTTTGAAAATGGTGGGCCTGAATGGACTTGAACCAACGACCTCACCCTTATCAGGGGTGCGCTCTAACCACCTGAGCTACAGGCCCATTCCCAAACGTGCTTATACAATATAACAAAGAGGTCTTGTAATGTCAATGCCTTTTAAGAACTAAATTAAAAGTGTGTATTTGCTAGAAAAGGGTTCCTATGGTAAAGTGGGGAGCGTTGAATGTGGAGGAGTGCATGGAAGGATTTGTGAATTGGTTTATGTCCACGATTGGGCAGCACATTTCACCAGAATTATCGGTGATGCTTGTGAGCATGTTGCCATTAATTGAATTACGTGGAGGAATCATCGTTGCACGTATGTTGATGATGCCTATGTGGAAGGCCATTTTTTTCTGTGTGCTTGGAAATATCATTCCCATTCCTTTCATTTTATTCTTTATTAAGCGTATCTTTCACTGGATGGCGAAACACCACATGGGTGGGATTGTTAGTAAATTGATGGAAAAAGCAGAGAAGAATCGCCCAAAGATTGCAAAATATGGATTTTGGGGCTTAACGCTCTTTGTGGGAATTCCACTGCCTGGAACAGGCGCATGGACGGGAAGTCTTGTGGCAGCTGTCTTTGATATGGATTTAAAAGAGGCGAGTATTTCTATTTTATTAGGAATCATTTTAGCTACGATTATTATGACTTCTTTATCTTATGGTGTGTTTCAATTATAATTTGAGAAACGATTGAGGGATATTATGGAATATAGTGCTGTCATTGTGGCCGCTGGTAAAGGCACACGAATGCAACTGGGATACAATAAAGTTTACTATAAGATTGATGGGCAACCGATTTTAGAGACGACCATGGATATTTTTTTAAATGATCCAGATTGTAAACAAATAGTGGTTGTCACAAATAGTGATGATTACCATAAAAGTGTAAGCGAAGGAACAACCGGGAAAGTCGTTATCGCTAAAGGTGGGGAAACTAGACAAGAAAGTGTGACAAATGGATTAGAAGCGGTCATTTGTGATTATGTCTTTATTCATGATGGAGCGCGTCCTTTCTTAGCAAAAGAAAGTTTAGAACATCTAAAAGAGGCAATGGAAGTAGAAGATGCGGCATGTTTGATGGTTCCATGTAAGGATACGATTAAACGTGTAGAAGGAGATTATATTGTCCAAACCATTCCACGTCAGGAATTGCGGGCAGCCCAAACGCCACAATGTTTTAAGACGGAACTCATTCGCACTTGTATGGCCCAAGCGAACGAAGAGGGCTTTTTAGGGACAGATGATTGTATGTTAGTGGAACGTTATAGTGATGTGCGTATTCGTGTTGTCGAAGGGACATTTGAAAATAAAAAGATTACGACACCGGATGATTTAAAATAATATGATTTTATACGACAAAGATATTCGGGAACCATTGTTCGATTTTTTAGAATCGCAATATGGGAAAATTCGTATTCTAGAAGAAAAGACAATGGGGCGTGCACGCGCCGATGTGGTGATGATTACTGAAGAAGCCCTCTATGGGATTGAAATCAAAAGTGACCAAGATACCTATGCACGCTTAGCACGCCAAGTAAAAGAATACAATCAGTATTACGACTATAACTATGTGGTGATTGGCACAAAACATGCCTATCACATTGAAGAACATGTGCCAGACTGGTGGGGGATTATCACAGTCGAATATGAGGGCGATTATATTGATTTCTATGAAGTACGTAAACCTACGCGAAATCCTAAAATCAATTTAAAAAAACAGATTACGATTTTGTGGCGACCGGAACTAGCGCACCTACAAGAGCGCAATCAGCTGCCCAAATATAAAGAAAAATCGAAGGCCTTTGTACAAGCGAAGCTCTTAGAAAAAGTGGATGAAGAAACATTGCACAAACAATTATTAGAAACTCTATTTGAAAGAGATTATACGACCATTCAAGAGGCAATCGATGCATATAAAAAGAAACGAAGATAGAAAAAACCCATTTCAAATGGGTTTTTCTTATTCTGGTCGGAATGACAGGATTTGAACC
>JAGAVW010000038.1 GCA_017941735.1 Solobacterium sp.
AATACTGTCTGAACAGTTATAGGAACAAATCCACAGTACACAATACAAGCATAGCAGTTTGGCCTACTGTATGCCTGTAAATATGTTTAAGGCCAAGAAAGGAATTATTATCTAACCTGACCTAATTAGATAATACGAGGAGGTTATGAATCAAAGACAATCAAAAATTTTAGGTTCTTTATTGGCGGCTTCCGTTGCGGATGCAATGGGATGCTGCACAGAAAATGGTTCGATTGAAACCATCCAAAACTACTTTGGAGGCTATTGTGAAGACGTCGTCGATATGCCAGAAGGTTCCTTTCCACACGGAGGAAGTGAAAAAGGGGTTGTTACAGATGATTTTTCAATTTCTTATTATAGTTTAGAAGAGTTTTTGAAAGATGGTGGTGTAACCGAAGAAGGCGCAAAGCGTGCTGTAATACGTTGGTTTGAAGAACCAAATTCCAAATACATTCGTTATGCAGGCCCAACCTCAAGAGCTGCATACAACCGACTCAAAGGAATTCCGATGCCACACACAAAACAAGACAATCTTGTCACACGGAATCGTGAAGCAAGTAATGGTGCTGCGATGAAGGTTGGTTGTGTTGGTTTATTAAATGCGGGGAATGTCGATAAAGCAATTGATGATGCAATTACGATGTGTAAAGTAACGCATGATAACGCGATTGCTTTATCAGGCGCTTGTGCCATTGCAGCATCCACCGCAAAAGCAATGGAAGATCGTGTGTCTTGGATTGAAGTAGTACAAGCTGGCTTCTATGGCGCAAAAGAAGGCTATCGCCGCTCATTTGAAACTGCATTTCCAACATGTGGTGCTATGGTAGAGAGACGCATGGAGTATGCGATTGATTTAGGCATGGAATACCAAGATAATTTCGATTTGGCTATGCAAGAATTATCAAAGCGGATTGGAACTGGATTACCTGCTAATGAAGCAGTTCCTGCTGCATATGGAATGATTACCGCAACCAAAGGGGATGCGTGGAAGACCATCTTAATGGCAGTCAATGCAGGGGATGATACGGATACAGTCGGATGTATGGCTGGTTATATTGTTGGTGCGTTAGAAGGTGCAGAAGCAGTTTCTTCTTATCTTGATTTAATCAATGAAAAGAATCACTTTGATTTAGAAAAAATGGCATTACAAATTGATGCCATGTTAGGTTAGGAGGTGCATGTATGAATACGCGTTTTGATCGTACATTAGGAGCGTTTCTTGGTTGTGGAATCGGAGATGCCATGGGTGCACCTACCGAAACTAGACCAAACTATTTAATCAAAAAAGATATCGGAAATGGCGATTATGTGTTCGATTACACGGAGCCTTTAAAGACAACACTAATCGCAGAATGTCCTTCAGCACTACGCAAGGGAATCTGCACGGATGACTTATCGGTGAGTATTCTTTCTGCCTTAGCTTTTTTAGAAGAAGGGAAAATCACAAAAGAAGCTGCTGAAAAAGCGGTCTTAGAATGGACAAAATACGATGAATATTTCATCCCTCATTCAGGCCCATCCACAAGAGAAGCAATTGCGCGCATGGTTGGTTATTATGCCTTAGAAAACAATCGTCCCTATGTACCAGATGATGGTAAACATGGCAGCTATGAAATGGGTAAAACATCTACAAATGGTGCAGGTATGAAAGCATTTGTGGCAGGTGTATTTAATCCAGAAAATGTCGATAAAGCAATTGATGACTTGATCGTTTATGCAAGCGTAACCCATCCAAATCGTATCGCGTTATCCGCTGGCGCAGCAGTTGCAGCAGCAACCGCAATCGCGATGAAAGAGAATTCAACATTGGATGAAGTGATTGATGCGGGATTCTATGGTGCCAAAGAGGGCTTTGCACGTGCATCGAAACTCTATCCATCGGTTCCAGGAAGTGATGTGGTGGAACGGATGAAGATGGCAATTTCCATTGGCTTAAAATACAGTGATGACTTTGATCGCTGTATTCAAGAAATGAATGATTTAATTGGTTTAGGAATTCGAGCAACCGAAGCGATTCCATCTGCCTTTGGATTCTTAGTCGCTGCCCAAGGCGATGTCTTAAAAGCAGTGCACTTAGCAGTGAATGCAGGAGATGATACGGATACGGTAGGAGCGATTGCAGGCGCAATGGCGGGTGCGTATCGTGGTTTCTCTGGCATTGAAAATGGACAATATCATCTTGATTTATTGACCGATGTAAATGGCTTTGCGATTTATGATGTAGCAAAAAGGGTGAGTGAATTAGAAGTATGAGTGAACAAGAAAAGTATGCAGTATTCATGGGCTTTGCATGTGTAGATGAATACTACAAGATGTCCGTTTGGCCAGCAGTAGGCGAAAAAGCGAACGCTAAATATGTAGGACCAGTAGCAGGTGGCATGATTGCGAATGCAGCATGTGTTTGTGCAGGTTATGGTGTGAAAACCCATATGTTTGATATCTGTAGTGCAGCAGCAAATCAAGACTTCCTTTATGAAGATTTGAAGGCGAATCATGTGGAAACATCTATGGTTTTACGCTTAGAAGGAAAAGAAGATAATCGTTGTATTATCTTCCAATTCCCAGACGGGGATCGCTCCATTGTCTGCGTCAATCCAGAACCCGCAAGATATCACCTTAATGAAGATCAAATGGCTTTCTTGAAACAAGCGGAATATGTTTATGGAACCATTGGTTATGGGGATATGGTGGATGATGTAAAAGCATTGATGAATACCTTAAAAGAAAATGGGGTCAAATTATTCTTTGATGTAGAATCCAACTATTATCGTGAAGATTGGCGTGATTTTATTTCTTGTGCTTATACCGTAAGTATGAATGAGTGGGGCTTAGAAACATTCCGTAAAGGTGCAGGGTTAGAAGAGGAAGCTTTTATTCAAGAACTCTTTGGACTAGGCATTCAAAATCTCTTATTAACATTAGGAGAAAAGGGGTGTCGCCTTTTAACAAAAGATGGACTCGACATTAGCTTACCTGCTTATCAAGTAGATATTGTAGATTGTACGGGGGCAGGGGATACGATTAATGCGACGTTCATGGCTTGTTGTATGTTGGGGTATGACGTAGAAGAAGCGTTACGTTTAGCAAATGCGGCAGCAGCGATGTCTATCACAAAGGAAGGGCCTCGTGGTGGCATTACGACAATTAAAGAAATACAAGCCTTCTTAAAGGAACATCAATAGAAGGAATGAAACAAAAAGAAAACAGTGATTGCGTTCGCAACCACTGTTTTTATGTTTGGGGGGATGTTTCTTAACTTACGACTTCTAAGAAGGAAGGAATGAGTTCGCCTTCATAGTAGAATAAGCCTCTACCAACTTCTGCGACATCCCATACACGTTGTGGGTTATCAGGATAAGCTGCATATCCACCTGCATAGGTTTCAATACGGTTTCCACTTGGTTCGAAGAAGTAAATGGTTTGTCCACGTGTAATTGCATGACGTGTTGGACCTACATCACGTTTAACGCGATATTTACCAATGAGGTCAGCTGCGTGTCCAATATCATTCCAGTCTTGGAGATAGAATGCGAAGTGATGCATTTTGCCTGGCTTGTCGTATTCTACGAATGCGATATCGTGTGCTTTATTTCCACCGGTTAACCATGTAGCAAAGCGCTTGCCATCTTCTGTGTTACAAACTTCTGGTGCATACATACCTAATACTTCAATGAAATAACGTTCTGCTTCTGCGATGTTTGGTCCATAGCAGAGGAGGTGGTCAAAGCGTTGTGCACGCATTCCACGTGGCTCTTCTTTCCATGGATCTGGGTTTCTTAACATTGGAATATCTGCTGCGAGTTCTACTTCTGCATAGAGTTGAATGCAGTGGCCGGTTGGAAGCATGAATGCATAACGCTTGCCATAACCTGGTTGTTCATCTTCCGCAACTTTTACTGGATATCCAAATTCTTCGGTTGCAACTTTGAGTTCTTCTAAGACTTCTGGGCTTACGACTTTGAATGCAACATAATCTAAGCCTGCTTCGTCTGCTTTACGTAAAACTACAGAGTGGTGGTCGAATTCATCATACGTTTTCAGCATGACGCGGCCATCGCTTGTGCGGCCTACTTCATCAAGACCGACAACAGTTTTGTAGAAATTCAGGGTTTCGTCTAGATCTAAGACGCGTAGTTGGATTAAACCTGGTCGAATTGTTTTGCTGATTGCCATACTATTTTTCCTCCTATAATTATTCTTTAGTTTTGGCTAAATTTTTTAATTGTTAAGTTACTAGTAGGTTTGATACAACAAGAGAGAACGATATTGTTCTTACGCTCTTCTTCACTCACATGCGCGCGTGACATGTTTTTGAAGGCGTTGTATTCCCCACTTAATACTTCGATTTTACAAACGCCACATCCTCCGCCACCACATCCATATTGGATGGGACCTTTATGGGTTCGTTTCATAGCAGATAGAAGGGGTTCATCTTCTCTACAAGTGAAGCTTTCATTTGTAGAAGCATCTATAATTTCATATTCCATCATTATTTCTCTAGGTTTTGTTTTAGTTGATAAGCCACATCGATTATCATATCTTCTTGCCCACCAACCATTCCGCGCTTACCGAGTTCTACCATAATGTCACGTGGGTCTAACTCATAGGTTTTAACCGCATCATAGACATGTAATAAGAAACTGGAGTAGACGCCCGCATAACCGAGCATGAGAGAACCGTTATCAATTGTTTGTGGTCGTAACATAATATCATCGATGTGTTCTTGGGCGATGTCCATTAGTTGATAGAAATCGGCACCAATCTCATATCCACTTCTTTTAAGTACGCCACTTAGTACTTCAATCTGCGCGTTTCCTGCGCCAGCCCCAAGTCCTCTTAACGTGCCATCGATGTAGGATGCGCCACTTTCAATGGCTGCTAAGGAATTTGCGATTGCAAGACCCAAATTGTTATGGGCATGGAATCCAACCGGAATCTTTACCGCATTCTTGACGGCTTCAATGCGTGCCTTGACATCAGCTGGTAAGAGATAACCAGCAGAATCGGCGAGGTTAATATAATCTGCACCATAGCTTTCCATCTTGAGCGCTTCTTCTACGATGCGCTCTGGGGAAGCCATGTGTGTCATCATCAAGAAACCTACAGCCATCATGCCTAAATCTTTTGCGGCATAGATGTGTTGGGCACTGACATCGGCTTCGGTCACATGGGTAGCAACACGAACTGCGGTTGCGCCACATTTTTGTGCTTGTTTTAAATCGGCGATGGTTCCAATACCTGGGAGAAGTAAGACTGCTAATTTTGCGTTTTTGATTTTTGCACTTGCTGCGGTTAGTAAGTCAAATTCACTTACTTTAGAGAAACCGTAGTTATAACTAGATCCACCTAATCCATCCCCATGGGTGAGTTCTATGATATCTACGCCTGCAGCATCTAAGCCACCGGCAATCGCTGCGACTTGTTCTTCGGTGTAACTATGTCTAATGGCATGGCTTCCATCACGCAATGTGGTATCTACAATTGTTACTTTTTTATTTGCCATTATGCGTTACTCCCTTCTTTCAACATTTTTTCAGCGAATTTTTCTGCTGCGGCAATGGCTGCAGAATTGATGATATCTAGATTTCCACTATAAGCTGGTAAGAAATCAGCTTGGCCTTCCACTTGGGCGATGACAGTCACCTTATCTCCTTCCATCACCGGTGGGACACGTAAGATGTATCCAGGCACATATTGTTGTAGTTCTTTAACCATTTCTTCAACCGAATCACGTATGGTTTCAAATGGAACCGATGTATCTTTTACTTTTACGTGAATGGTATCCGTCATCATGAGCGGTGGTTCTGCAGGGTTGAGGATAATGATTGCTTTTCCCTTATCTGCGCCACCTACCACTTCAATTGCTTTTGCGGTTGTCTCTGTGAATTCATCCATGTTAGCACGGGTTCCAGGACCAGCACTCTTGGATGAAATACAAGAGATGATTTCAGCATATTCTGCTCCCGCAACGCGAGATACGGCATATACAATTGGGATTGTTGCTTGCCCACCGCATGTAACCATATTGATATTTGGTGCTTCTTCTAAATCCTTTAGATTCACTACCGGTACACAGTAAGGTCCAATTGCGGCAGGGGTTAAATCAATTGCGATTTTATTGTGTTCTTTTAATTTTGGGCCATTGAATTTCAGGTGTGCTGCGGCGCTGGTTGCGTCAAAGACAATTTTGATATCCGGATCACCGTCTTTGATTAAGCCATCCACACCTTCAATGGTGGTTGGAATACCTTTCGAACGTGCACGTTTGATGCCTTCTGATTCCGCAATCCCACACATCATAGCTAGTTCGAGGTGTTTGCTGCGAAAGATTTTATACATCAAGTCACTCCCGATGTTTCCTGGCCCAATAATTGCGACTTTTATTCGTTCTGCCATTTGTCCTCCTTCCTATATAAACTTCGCGGAAACGGTTCCCATTTCTCCAAAGTCTGCGATAAATTCATCTCCTTTTTTTGCTTCCGGTGCAGCGGAGAAAGCACCCGATAGGATCACTTCACCTTTCTTTAGCACTACGCCATAGCCCCATAAACGATTTGCGAGCCACGCCACAGCGATAGCAGGGTCACCTAGTACAGCGGCACCGGTTCCTGTTCCAACAACTTCACCATTTTTCGTGAGGGTCATTGGGACATTTGGTAAGTCAACGTCTTCTAATTTCATCTTCTTAGTACCTAAGACATAGCGACCAGAAGAGGCATTATCCGAAACGGTATCCACTAATTTGATTTTCCAATCAGCAACACGGCTATCTACAATTTCGAAGGCAGCTACTACATAATCCGTTGCCTTACGTACATCTTCGACGGTAACTTTGCCACCGGTTAAGTCTTCCTTTAATACAAAGGCAATTTCACCTTCGATTTTTGGTTGCATGAGTTCATCAATCTTACATTCCCCATTTGGACAATCCATTGCTTGGAATAAATGTCCATAATCTGGTTCATTGACACCTAATTGTTTTTGGATGCCTTCAGAAGTTAAACCAATCTTTTTACCAGAAATGATATGGCCTTCTTCCACTACGCGATTCACATTTGCGAGTTGGATTGCGTATGCATCATCAATATCTAAAGTGGAATCCAAATCTGTAAGTGGGGGAATGGCTTGTCGAGTTGCTTCTGCTTCATAAAGCATATTTGCGTATTTTTGTATTTCTTTTTCCATAAATTTTCCTCATTTTGGGTACACGAAAAACATCTACCTTTAAGTTATTCAATTTTTGATTTAGAAGATTTTATTTACGAGCGAAGAATAGCTTTAATTGATCTGCGAATTCTTGTGTATGTTCAATTTGTGTCCAGTGTCCACATTTTCCAAATACATGTAATTGTGCGTTTGGAATGAGTTGTAATAACTTATAAGAATTATCGAGTGGAATGACACGGTCTTCACGTCCATGGATAATCAAGGTTTCATGTTGGATATCACGGATGTATTGTTGATCATCGGCCATATCTTCAACACCATTTTGTCTTGGCTCTGGGAACATGGAGGAGAAACTTTCTTGGAAGCCAGGTTGGATACTTCCTTGGTAACGACTTTCCGCAAGTTCAGGTGTTGCGTTGGAGTGGTCGTAGGTGAAGATGTTGAGTAAACGTTCCATGTTTTCTGGAGAAGGTGTATAACCCCAAACTTGGTCTAAACCATAAGTGATAGGGAAGCTTACACCCATTGCGCCCATAAGTACGAGCTTATTAACGCGCTCTGGATAGTTAATTGCGAAGCTTAATGCGAGCGCACCGCCGAACGAGTTACCGACTAGGTTTGCTTTTTCGATGCCTAATGCATCAAATAATTCTTTCGTTTGTTTTACCCAAACACGCATGCCATAGGTTTGTCCCTCTACACGTTCTGTGTAACCAAATCCGACAAGGTCTGGTGCGATAACACGATATTCATCTTTTAATAATGGGAATACTTTGTTCCAGTTTGCATAAGCAGTAACGCCTGGCCCGGAACCGTGAAGGAATACGACTGGGAATCCTTCACCGAGATCGTGATAATTTGTCTTAAAGGCACCCGTTTGAATGCTGTTGGCGATTTCAGGTCTTTGCTGTGTCATTGTGATTGTCCTCCTTTTTTAACCTTTATTTCTGCAACATAGCTTTTGAGATTTCGTTTGCGGCTTGGATGGTCTCTTTAATGATTTGTTCCAAGCGTTTTCCATATAGATCACGTACTTGCCCAGATACACTGATGGCATAGCGTGTTTTGCCATTCGCATCATTGACTGGAGCAGCTACGCAACGCAAGCCTTCCATAATTTCACCATCATCTAAGGCATAACCTTGTTTGCGAACCTTTTCTAATTCTTCATCAAGCTTTGTCTTGGTGGTGATGGTTCTTTTTGTAAGAGCTGGTAGTCCTTTTTGTGAAATAAGACGTTTGAGTTCTGCTTCGCTTTTTTGCGCGAGTAAGACTTTTCCAAGTCCACTACAATGCATCGGTAGGCGAATACCAACTTCCGACATAATCGATACTAGGGAATCTGCTGCGACTTTTTCTAAATAGAGGATTTCGCCATTGTCTTCTGCGCCTAGATGTACCGTTTCCCCAAAGCGCTTATTAAGACGCTTCATAACTGGAACGGCTACATCCTTGATGTCAAAGGAGCGTGCGACACGACTTCCTAATTCAAATAAACGTATTCCTAACCGGTAACGGCCATCCTCGTTGGATTGTTCAATATAGTTGTAATCGCGTAGGGTAGTTAATAACCCATGTACAGTACTTTTTGGCCATCCTACTTTTTGCGCGATTTGACTCAGAGTTAATCCATCTTGTTTACTTGCGATGACATCAATGAGTGTAATAGCGCGCTCGACCGATTGAATATGATTACTCGATTTATTTTTGGTTTCTTCTTTTGCCATAAATAACCTTGTTTGTTACTTGAAATATAGCATCCAATGTAAGCGATTACAATAGAAGTGTACGATAATACCGTACGCTAGTACGCTAATTACGAATTTTATATTACAGTAAAAGCGTGTGAAATTCGTAATAGAAGATTAATTCGTGTTAGAATAATACGGTAACAAATAGGGAGGTTACGATGGACCAAGAGAGAATCATAGAACAGTTTCATCAAGGCTGTTGTATAGACGCCTATCGGTTATTTGGTGCGCATTTTGCGTATGAAGGATGTGAAGGGGTTCGTTTTACTGTTTATGCCCCACACGCCAAGAGTGTATCAGTTATCGGAAGCTTCAATGACTGGGGAAATGAAGGTGCTTATTATATGGAACGCACTGGATTTACTGGTATTTGGAGTTGTTTTATTGGTGGAGTGCAAGAATGGGACTCCTATAAATATCGCATAGAAGATCGCAATGGAAATTATCTTGATAAAGCAGATCCCTATGCTTTTTATAGTGAAACGAGACCGATGACAGCTTCTAAAGTGTACGATATCAACCAACTGGAATGGCATGACCATAAGTGGTTAGAAAAGCGTACCAAAGGATTTGATAAACCAATCAGTATTTATGAAGTGTATGCGGGTGGATGGAAGCGCAATGGGGAATATCCTTATACCTATGATATGATGCGTGAAAATCTCATTCCTTATGTGAAAGAACATGGCTTTACCCATATTGAAATGATGCCATTGAATGAATATCCATTTGATGGCTCTTGGGGCTATCAAGCTAATGGCTATTTCTCTTTGACATCACGTTATGGAAATCCAACTGAATTTGCGGCTTTTGTGGATGCGTGTCACAAAGAGGGGATTGGCGTCATTATGGATATGGTGCCTGTGCATTTTGTAAAGGATGCGCATGGGTTACGTCTGTTTGATGGGGAACCTCTTTATGAATACCAAAAACAAAGCGATGCAGAATCGGAATGGGGAACCTTGAACTTCAACTTATGGAGCGAAGAAGTGCGCTCGTTCTTGATGAGTGCGGCCTCTTATTGGATTTCGATTTATCACATCGATGGCATTCGGATTGATGCCGTCAGCAACCTCATCTATTGGGGCGGAAATCGGGATCGCGGAACCAATGAAGGCTCTTTAGATTTCATTAAACGTTTTAACTATTATTTAAATAAGGAATATCCAAGCGTCATGTTGATTGCGGAAGATAGTAGTGATTATCCAAAAGTAACCGCGCCTACGGAAGATGGTGGACTTGGGTTTGATTATAAATGGGATTTAGGGTGGATGAATGATACCTTGAAATACTATGCGACAGATCCTATTTATCGCATTTGGGACCATAATAAACTCACTTTCTCAATGGCTTACTTTTATAGTGAGCGCTTCATTATGCCACTAAGCCATGATGAAAATGTGCATGGAAAAAAGACTATTGTGGATCGCATGTGGGGAAACTATGACCAAAAGTTTTCCCAAGTACGTAACTTATATGCGTATATGTTTGCGCATCCTGGCAAAAAGCTGAATTTTATGGGTAATGAACTCGCAAGTTTCCGTGAATTTGATGAGGAGAAAGAACTGGATTGGTTCTTATTAGAGTATCCACGTCACGATTCCTTCTTGCGTTATATGACCGATTTGAATAAGATATATCTCGCGCATCCATGTCTATATGAAAAAGATTACGACTATAGTAGTTTCAAATGGATTGATGCGGATAATAAAGAACAGTCTATCTTTTCGTTTTATCGTGAAGATGAAAAAGAGTACTTACTTTGTGTGATGAATTTGACAAGCGCTTCTTATGAGGATTTTGTCTTAGGCGTTCCGCAAAAGGGCACATATACCGAAATCTTGAATTCCGAAAAGGATATTTATGATGGGTGTAATATGTGTAACTATGAACCGGTGAAAAGTGTTGCGTGTAAACAGGCGGATGCGAAGTTCGCAAATGAGATTCATATTCGTATCGCACCATTTGCGGCCATTTGGTTCACGGTGAAGAAAAAGAAAGGTCACAACGCTTAAGGAAGGAGAAGCGACTAGGATGTTTAAAAACAAGAAAGAGTTTAAGAAAGAATTTAACAATCGATTAGAAACCAAATATGGTACAACCGTTGCGCATACACACGAAACGGAAAAGTATTTGGTATTGGGAGAAATGGTACGTGAATATGCGAACTTAAATTGGCGTGATACGAAAATCGCAAATGCCAAACAAGAGTCCAAACAAGTATATTATTTCTCAATGGAATTCCTTTTGGGAAGAAGCTTAACCAGCAACTTAAAGAATTTAGGTATTTATGATGTGGTTGTGGAAGGCTTAAAAGATTTAGATATTGATTATCAAAAGCTTGCGAGTATTGAAACCGATGCAGGTTTAGGAAACGGTGGGTTAGGCCGGCTCGCAGCTTGTTTTATGGATTCGGCAGCTTCCAACAATTTACCAGTTAATGGAAACTGTATTCGTTACCAATATGGATTGTTCCGTCAAATGATTGATCCAGAAGGAAACCAAATTGAAGTACCAGATATGTGGCTTCGTATTGGAAACCCATGGGAAATTCGTAAACCAAAACTAGCGGTTGATGTGAAGTTCTATGGAAATATTGAAATGCATGCGGATGAAAAGGGAAATCTTCATTTCTCCCTCGCCAATGCACAACACATCCGTGCGGTTCCATATGATATGCCTATGATTGGGGCTAACACCAAGATGGTCAACACATTGCGCTTATGGTCTGCAGAACCATCTGATGTTGTGCCACCAGATAAAGACTATGGAAAATATCTTCAAGAGATTTCAGAAATCTGTTTAAACGTTTATCCAGATGATTCCAGTGAACATGGGAAATTCTTACGTTTGAAACAACAATATTTCTTTGTTTCAGCAGGTATTAGTACCATCATTAAGACACATATGCGTACTTATAAAACACTAGATAACTTAGCTGAAAAAGTCGCCATCCAATTAAATGATACGCATCCTGTATTAGCGATTCCAGAACTTATGCGTGTCTTAATGGATGAATACAATTACACATGGGATAAAGCACAACGCATGGTGGTGGATATTATGTCCTATACCAACCATACCGTTATGCAAGAAGCACTTGAAACTTGGCCAGTTGCCTATATTCAACGGCTCTTACCAAGAATCTATATGATTATTGAAGAAATTGATGCGCGCTTTGTGAAGTATGTTCAAGCACGTTATCCAGAAAAGTTCCATATGATTAACCGTGTTCGTATTATTCATGATGGCATGGTGCATATGGCACGTTTAGCTGTCGTTGGCTCGCACCGTATTAACGGGGTTGCGGAAATCCATACCCAAATTCTTTTGGATGATGTCTTCCGTGACTATAACAAAATGTGGCCAACACGCTTCTCCAATAAGACAAACGGAATTACACCACGTAGATGGATGTTCTATAGTAACCCAGAGCTTTTAGCTTTCATTGAAAAAACCATTGGTTGTTCGATTGAAAAAGATTTCTCAAAAGTGAAGAAATTAATGAAATATGTCGATGACAAGAAAGTGCAAAAAGAATTCTTGAAAGTAAAAGCGAAGAAGAAAAAAGAACTTGCGGATTACATTGGAAGACAAACGGGAATTACGGTTGACCCGGACTCTATCTTTGACGCCCAAGCGAAACGTCTACATGCCTATAAGCGTCAACTATTGAATATCTTACATGTGATTTATCTTTATCAAAGGATGAAAGAAGATCCAACCTTTAAGATTACGCCACATACCTATATCTTTGCGGCAAAAGCAGCACCTGCATATACGTTCGCAAAAGCGGTAATCAAATTAATCAATGCAGTTGGGAATGTGGTGAATCATGATCCAGAAACCAAAGACATGTTGAAGGTTGTCTTCTTACCAAACTATAGCGTTAGTATGTCAGAAGTCTTAATGCCAGGTACGGATGTCAGTGAACAAATCAGTACTGCTGGAAAAGAAGCAAGTGGAACAGGGAATATGAAATTCATGATGAATGGGGCAATTACCCTTGGTACACTAGATGGCGCAACGGTTGAAATTGACCGTCTTGTTGGTAGAGAAAACGATGTCATCTTTGGCCTTACTGTCGATGAAATCCCAGCCTTCAAAGAAAACTATCGCGCTTGGGATGCATACTCTGAAGATCCACGTTTAATGATGGCTTTGAACTCATTGATTGATGGATCTTGGAATGGAAGTAAAGATGACTTCCGTGTCATCTATGATGAAATTCTTACCAAGAACGATGAATATCTTGTGCTTGCGGACTTTGATTCTTATGTCAGAGCACATGAAGCAATTGAAGAAAAATATAATGATAAATACGCATGGGCACGTAGTTGTTTAATCAATATTGCGCAATCTGCTTACTTCTCAAGCGATCGTACGATTAAACAATATGCAGAAGAAATTTGGGGCTTAAAACCAATTAAGGTCTGAGGCAATCAATGAGTGTAATGCGTGCGTTCGTAGATGACTTCGGTAAAATTACAGTCGTTGTAAGTAGAAGTTTCTATGGCGGAGATACAAAAGGTTTTTATATCACAGGAGAAGATGACTTTTATGGGGATTGTTTGGTGCGTTATCGGGAAGAACACAGCCAAGAAATCATCTATGTTTTAACTGCGCCTGCTGATTTGGAGTTTGGGAAGCGTTACTACATGCATGAAGAGCATGGGAAAACGTGTGAGTTAGAACTACGCTTCATTGTGAAAAGTAAAACCTTTGATGAAATGTTTACGTATACACGGGATGATTTGGGTGCGAATTATCAACCCACACATACCGATTTTGCCTTATGGGCACCAACCGCAATTGAAGCACGTTTGAAACTGCGTCTTGGAAAAAATGTCAATGTATATACGATGAAACGGACTGAGCGTGGTGTATTTCGTGTGCGCGTAGAAGGAAATTTAAAAAACGCTACCTATATTTATGTATTAGAAATCAATGGAAAGATAATTGATACCTTAGATCCCTATGGTTTAAGCAGTAATGCGAATAGTAAAGAAAGTGCAGTCATCGATGTCAATGAGATATTGGAAATCGAAGACCATGCGAAACTTATGGAACTAGATTCGCCATGCGATGCGGTTATTTATGAGTGCAGTGTGCGTGATATGACAAGTCATCCGTTAACCGGCACCACAGATAGTCGCACCTTTAAAGCACTATGCGAAGCAGGGACATCCTTTAAACAAACGCCAACCGGTTTAGATTATCTTTCTTCTTTAGGAGTGACGCATGTCCAATTACAACCTGTTGTTGATTTTGCGACGGTGGATGAAGTATTCCCAACGAAAAACTATAACTGGGGCTATGACCCGGCACAAATCTTTGCCTTAGAAGGCTCTTACGCAAGTAAACCCAATCAACCTTATGTCAGGATGAAAGAGTTTAAAGAATTAGTGTGTACCTTACACCAACGTAATATTCGCGTGATATTAGATTTGGTTTGGAATCATATGTATGATGTCGAAACTTCGCCTTTAAATCGTACCGTACCTTATTATTATTTCCGCTTTTATGAGAGTGGATATTATTCCAATGGGTCCTATTGTGGGAATGATTTAGATACACAAAAACCAATGATGCGTAAACTCTTTTTAAGAGGCATCAAGGTGTTTATGGAGCTATATGGAGTAGATGGGTTCCGCTTTGATTTGATGGGAATCATGGATATTGAAACCATGAATGAAATTGAGCGTCTCACACATAGTTATAAAAAAGATGCGTTAATATATGGCGAAGGGTGGGATATGCCTACCGCATTAGCACCAGAAGAAAAAGCCTCCCTTTATAACCAAGTGCATATGCCAAATATTGGACACTTTAATGATGTATATCGTGATGTGTTAAAAGGAAAGACAAGTGATACTGAGCGCTTTTTAAAAGGATATCTAACGGGTGATTTAAGTGCTTCGTTTGATGCGTGTAGTGCGCTCCTTGGGCATAGTGTAGGAGAGCCTTACTATAAGCGCTTTAGTGCACCAACCCAAAGCATTAATGCGATTGAAACCCATGACAATGCGACGACATGGGATAAGATGCATGCGTGCTGTGGGGAAGAACCAAGAGACCAACGGCAAAAAAGACAAAAGATGATGATTGCGCTTACGTTATTAAGCCAAGGGGTGCCATTCATCCATGCGGGCATGGAATATTGTGGAACAAAAAAAGATATCTCCAATTCCTATATGAGTGGCGATGAAATCAATGGCATGAATTGGCAACGGGCAGACCATAACGAAAACATTGTAAGTTATACAAAAAAATGTATTGCCTTACGACGTCGCGAATCTTTATTCCGTTTAACAAGTGAAGAAGAAATTCGTAAACATGTCTCATTAATCGTATGTGAAAACGGAGATTTGATTTATGAACTTTTCGATGATGATACGGACATCCGTGTTATGATAAATCCAAGTTCTCAGCACCATCTCTATAACTTTGAAGAACCATGGGTAACGTTATTAGATGAAAACGGGAACGCTTCAAAAGAACCATTTCAAGAATACTATGTTCCAGGATGTAGTGTTGTTGTAATTACGAAAGCATAGGAGGACATTTATGAAAAGAATCATTCAAGTTTTATGTGCGACACTGCTCGTCCTAACAAATCTTTCGTTTTTAGAACCGCTTTATGCTGAAGAGGGAAATTCAGAATTCGACCAATTCTTAACCGATGAATTCTTAGATTCCATGGAAGCGGATTACTTGACGATGCATTATACAGTCAAGAATTATCAGAATTTTGATATTGAAAAACCAGCACTTATTTTTGGTGATGCGAGTTTACAATCTTACCAAGACGCCATTGATGAAAACACCCGTGTTTTAAATGAATTGACTGCCTTTGACTACAACTCTTTAAGTGAGAAACAAAAGGTCGATTATGATGTTTTGAAGTTTTATCTTGAAAATTCGATTGAATTAAACAAGCATCCAATGTTAGATCAAGTTTTCAATCCTTATACGGGCGTATTAGATAGTATTGTTACTAATTTATCGGAATTTGTTTTCAATGATAAAGAGGATATTGAAGATTATTTGGTGGTTGTAAAAGATACGGATGTCTATTTACGAGATGCGGTTGAATTAACCAAACAGCAAGCTTCCGAAGGAATCTTCTTAAGTGATGCGCTTTTAAATGAAACCCTTGACTATATAAATAAGTTTACTGAAAAGAGAGAAGATAATGCGCTTATCCAAATTTTCAATGGACGCATGGATGATTTGGAAGTCTTAAGTGAGCAAGAACGTTCTGATTATAAAGCACGCAATCGTGAGGTTGTATTAAATACAGTCATTCCTGCTTATGAGATGGTAGGAAGAGAATTAGAGAGTTTACGTGGCAGTGGGAAGTATGAAGGTGGTGTCATCAACTATCCAAATGGGAAAGAGTACTATGCTGCTTTAGCCCGCATGAAATCAAGCACAGATGCTTCCGTGGAAGAGCTTGCGGATATGTGTAAAGAAGTCTTACGTGAAGCAATTGATCGCTATATCAATTATGCCTCGGATATAGATGTGATGATGAGCTACTATAGTGAGTCGGTTAACTTTGAAACACCAGAAGAGGTGCTTACTTATTTGCGCGATGATTTACCAGAATTCCCAGAAGGCAATTCCAAAAACTTTATTAGTTCTTATTTAGATCCAAGTGTTACAAATGAGAATGTTGTGGCTTATTATATGACACCTTGTATTGACGATACCGAAAATAACGTCATTCGTATTAATGGCGAAGCGGTAGAAGATATCAACAGTCTATATGAAACGCTAGCCCACGAAGGCTATCCAGGTCACCTCTATCAAGTGACATGGTACTTAAATACCAAGCCTCATCCAATTCGTAGCATCGTTGGCAGTATTGGTTATACTGAAGGCTGGGCAATGTATGCGATGTCTTATGGATGGAAGATCAGTGGGGTGCGTGCAGATATAGCGGAAATGCATATGCTTGATTTACTTGTTGGTTACATCATGGATGCGTGGATTGATTTAGGTGTAAATGGGCTTGGATGGACCATTGAAGATGTTGAAAGAGAATTGGAAGCGCTTGACCTCAATCCAGAAAATGCACAAAGTCTCTATGATTTTGTGATTGGTAGACCTGCATCCATTCTTCCTTATGGAATTGGCATGGCGCAATTCTTCCGCTTACGTGGAAAAGCAGAAGAAGCATTAGGCGATGCGTTTGATGTTGTGGAATTCAATCGTGTCTTACTTGAAAATGGAGATCGTCCATTTGAAGTGGTAGAGCGCGATGTGGATGCGTATATTAAAGAAAAAGGAAAAGAAATCCCTACGGATTACTCTTATTACGATTGGTATATGAAATCGATTGGAACGGGTGGTGTTTCTTCAACTACAAATCCATTTAGTTCAACCGAACCAAATTACAAACCGAAACCACTCGCTACCATGGTATCAAAACCAATACTTTATGGGATAGCTGGGGTAAGTGGTTTATTCGCACTGTTTATTTTATGGCGACTCAGAAAACATGCAAAGGCGAATCCGTTTAAAAAATAGTATTGTCGTTCTTCTTTTAGCAAGCTTTCTTTTTGCCTGCCAAGAAGAAGTAGAAGTGGTAGAAGAAGAACAAGAAATCATGATTGATCAAGCTTATATGAAAGAAAAAACCATGTCCATCACCCAAGGGCTTATCGATGGACAAGTCGATTCTTTTAATGCGCATTTAAAGGAAGGAAGTTTTTCAAATTCCTTACAAGGATGTAGCGTGAAAGAATCCAGTTTACTTCATGTGGAAGATACCTATGTAGAAGAAGAAGTATTTCTATGTGATGGGCAAGAAAAATGGCTTCATGTGTTATGGGATGAAGAAGCAAATATTCAATCTTATGAGATGATGGATTTACCTGAAGCGCCTATTTTAGAAGAGAGTAATGCGTACCAAGAAGAAATCCTTCCTATTGGATCTGTCCCTACACGCTATGGTGTCTTAACACTCCCAACCAATAAAGATAATCCAATGGTCGCAATTCTTGTGCCCAATCATTTAGATGCATCAAGCGATGCCATGAAGGCACTTGCGCATGGCCTAGCAGAAAAAGGAATCGCCAGTGTACGCTATGATATGCGTTTATACCAAATGCCTAAGCGTTATGAAGACCCATATTCCTTTTCACTAAATGAATTCTATTTTGAAGATTTTGCAGCAGTAACACATATGTTAGAACATTATCCAGTCAATGCAGGGGCGATACATTTCATTGGGGAAGGCCTCGGTGGCTATTTTGGATTGACTTCGGTTTATCATCATTTTGAAATTACGGGTGGCATCTTAATGTTGAATCCACCAAGTGGAACAGGCTTACAAGTCTGCCAAAATTTACATGGCGCAAGTGAAGTAAATATTTCTGATATCCAAGAGGCGATTAAACATAAAGAAGTCATAGAAGGATTAATTGGAGGATACCCATTTAGCTATTGGAAAGAGTGGAATAGTGTAACTCCACAAAATTATATTGGTTATGTGAATCAAAAGATTGCGGTATTAAATACGCAAACTGCCGATACAACTTGGAGACAATATCTTAACGGACGTAAGGCAAGTGTAGTGAAAGGATATCCAAGAGTCACGCGTTTTAGTGATGGGGAGCAGTTTAATGAAACGGTTTTAGTGGATATTGTTGATTGGATGAATGGCAAAGATATTACAAAGGATGTAAGAAGGCGATGAAAGTAAATCATTGGACACCTTGGCTCAGAAATGAATTTGAGCAAGATTATTTTAAGAAGCTAGCACACTTTGTGCATGAAGCGTATGAACATAAAAAGGTGTATCCTCCTAAGGTACAAGTTTTTAATGCCTTTGAAACGGTGGATTATCCAGATATCAAAGTGGTGATTTTAGGACAAGATCCTTATCACCAAAAAGGACAAGCACACGGAATGTGTTTTTCCGTTAATCCAGGGGTTGTTACACCACCAAGTCTTCAAAACATTTATAAAGAATTACAAGATGATTTAGGATGTTATATTCCAAATAATGGATATCTCTTACCTTGGGCAAAACAAGGCGTATTCTTATTGAATACGATTTTAACAGTAGAAGATTCACATCCATTAAGTCACGCCAAACAAGGTTGGGAAATCTTTACCAATCATGCGATTGAAAAGATAAACGAAAAAGAGGACGGAGTTGTATTTTTACTTTGGGGTCGTAATGCGCGTGATAAAAAAGAGATGATTGATACGAAAAAACATCTTGTCTTAGAAGCAGCACATCCTTCTCCTCTTAGCGCATACCATGGCTTTTTCGGGTGTCATCATTTCTCAAAAGCGAATACGTATTTAAAGGAACATGGTAGAGCGCCTATTGATTGGCAAATTCCAAATTTATAAAAAGGCGAAAATCAAAGCCAAAAATGAAAGCGCTTGTAATATAATAATAGTAATGATAGGGCAGAAAGGAGACCATCTTCATGAGATCAAATAATATGGTTGCTATGATTTTAGCCGGTGGTAGAGGTACACGGCTTTTTGACTTGACCAAAAAAGTGGCAAAGCCTGCTGTGCACTTTGGAGGGAAGTATCGTATTATCGATTTCCCATTAAGCAATTGTGCAAACTCTGATGTTTCGACCGTGGGTGTATTAACCCAATACGAATCTATTTTATTGAACGCTTATGTAGCACGTGATCAAAACTGGGGCTTAGATGTTAAAAATGGTGGCGTCTATGTGTTAACCCCACGTGAAAAGGATCAAGCAGATTTTGAAGCGTTCCAAGGTACCGCGGATGCGATTACCCAAAACATTGATTTCTTGGATTCTCTCGATCCAGAATATGTTTTGATTTTATCGGGTGACCACATCTATAAAATGAACTATGCGAATATGTTGGGCTACCACAAAGTTCGCAATGCCGATGCGACAATCGCAGTACTTGAAGTACCATTACGTGAAGCAAGTCGCTTTGGAATTATGAATACGAATCGTAATGATCGTATTGTTGAATTTGAAGAAAAACCTGCGAAGCCAAAGAGTAATTTGGCAAGTATGGGTATTTATATTTTCTCTTATAAACTCTTACGGAAGTATTTAGTTGCGGATGCGAAGAATCCAAATTCTTCTCATGATTTTGGAAAAGATATCATTCCTATGTATTTAAAAGATCATAAGAAACTTTATGCATATCGTTTCCGTGGTTATTGGAAGGATGTTGGTACGGTGGATTCCCTTTGGGAAGCAAATATGGATCTTTTAAAAGAAAATAGTGAACTTGATTTAGGTGATCCAGAATGGAAAATCTATACCGAAGATGCGAATGCCTTACCACAATTCATTGGCAAAGAAGCCAATATTGATAACTGTTATATCACCCAAGGAAGTGTCATTTTAGGACGCGTTAAGAATTCCGTACTTGGTACCAATTGTCGCGTTGAACAAGGCGCAAAGGTATATGATTCTGTCATTATGCCAGGTGTGAAAGTTGGCGAAGGTGCGGTGGTGAACCGCTGTATTGTGGCCGATGGGGTAGAAATCCCACCAGGTGCAAAAGTGGGCGATAAGAATAGTGAACATATCACTTTGGTGGCAGAGTAGAAAGGACAAGAGATCATGAACGCATTAGGAATTATCAATTTTGAAGATAACACAGCGACCATTGATGGGTTGGGAGATTATAGACCTGTCGCGGCAATGACCTTTCTTGGCCGTTACCGTGTCATTGACTTCATTCTTTCCAATATGACAAATAGTGGCATCAATAGTGTCCAAGTCTATTGTAAAGAAAAACCAAGAAACTTAATTGATCACTTAGGACAGGGGGCACGCTATAACATTAACTCCAAGCGTGGAAAGCTGCGCATCCTCTATGGAGAAAAACCATTTAGTTCGCCAATCTACAATACGGATATCGCAAACTTTGCGCTCAATATGCAATATATTGAAGCAGATCCAAATCCTTATGTGATTGTGGCACCAAGTTATTTCATTTATCAATTTGATTTTAATGAAGTGCTAAAACAACACTTAGATAGCAAAGCAGATGTAACGGTTCTTTATACCAATACGAATAAAGCAAAAACAGAATTCTTAGGTTGTGATGTGATTACTATGGGTAAAAACAAACGGATTCAATCCTTTGATAAAAACCGTGGTAACACCAAAAACAAACAAATCTCTATGGAAGCATATGTCTTATCGAAAGCGTTATTCATTGAACTCATCGAAAAGGCAAGTGAAGCGAGTTCCCTCTATTGGTTTAAAGATATCTTGAAAGATTCTGTAAAAGACTTGAAGATTCGTGGGTATGGCGTACGTGGTTATGTCGCATGTCTTAACTCCTTACCAGAATATTTCCGTATTAGTATGGAATTAAGAGATCGTGAAAAAGCAGACCAACTCTTTAAAGCAGGTTGGCCAGTTTACACCCAAACCAACGACTCCTGTCCAACACGGTTTGCGTTAAACTCTTCCGCGAAGGAGAGCGTGATTGCGAATGGATGCGTCATTGAAGGAAAAGTAGAAGGTTCCATCATTGGCCGTAATGTAACGATTCGTGAAGGGGCAGTCGTTAAAAACTCCATTATCATGACCGATTCCTATATTGGAAAAGGCGCAAAGTTAGATCATGTGGTCGTAGATAAATATGCGATGGTGCATCATGTCAATAAACTTGAAGGTACGGATGAAGCACCAGTATATGTAAAACGTAGAGATCGTATTTAGGAGGAAAGAATATGGGGAGATCAATTCTATTTGTGGCTGGAGAAGGATTGCCATTTATTAAGACAGGTGGCCTTGCGGATGTGATTGGGAGTTTACCAAAAGCATTATTAGACCGTGGTCATGATGTCCGTGTCGCAATTCCTTTATACAAACAAATTATCGATAAGTATTACGATCAATTAGAACGGATTGGAACCATTCAAGTTCATTCTGGTTGGATTGATCAACCTGCTACCTACTACAAGGCAAATGTTGACGGCGTCATGTATTACTTTGTAGAACACCAAGGCTATTTTGAAAGAGAAGGGCTTTATGGATATGAAGACGATGGTGAGCGCTTTGCGTTCTTCCAACGTGCCGTTCTCGATATGATTTACTTCATTGATTGGTGGCCAAACATCATCAATAGTAACGATTGGCAAACAGGTATGATTCCTCTTATGGCACACGCTTGTTATGGGGATGATTATCGTTACCAAAATATTAAACATGTTTATACCATTCATAACTTAGCTTTCCAAGGAAATTTCGGAGTTGAAATGTTACCAACCTGTTTAGGTCTTGGTTATGAATACTTCGATAATGGTTCCATTCGTTTTGATACAGGAATTAGCTTTATGAAGGCAGGAATTGTGTATGCGGATAAAGTAACAACCGTATCCCCAACCTATTCCCAGGAAATCCTCACGCAACTTGGTGGGGAACGCTTAGATCCTGTTTTACGATATCGCCGTGAAGATTTGTGGGGCATCGTAAATGGAATTGATGTGAATGTTTGGAATCCAAACAAAGACCCATTACTCGCTAAGAATTATACGAAACAATCTTGGGTATCTGGTAAAAAGGCAAATAAAGAAGCACTTCAAAAAGAACTTGGCTTACAAGTCAACCCAGATGTTTGTTTAATTGGCTTAGTATCGCGTTTAACCAACCAAAAAGGGGTTTACCTCATTACCGAAAAATTGAATGAGATTCTTGGGAATGATATTCAATTTGTTGTATTAGGTACTGGTGAAGAAGCAGCAGAAAATGCCTTTAAGTGGATGGAAAGTGCGTATAAAGGAAAAGCGGTTTACTATTGTGGATATAACGAAGAACTCGCCCACCGCATCTATGCAGGGGCAGACCTATTCTTAATGCCATCTTTATATGAACCTTGTGGTATTGGACAATTGATTGCGATGCATTATGGGACCTTACCTCTTGTGCGTGAAACCGGTGGTTTAAAAGATACCGTGCAACCATATAACCAATATACAGGGGAAGGAAATGGCTTTAGCTTCTATGCAGCAAATGCGGATGATATGGTATATACCATTCGTTATGCGGTCAATGTGTTCTATCAAAATAAACCGGCATGGAAAGCACTTGTGAAGAATGCCTTGAACACAGATGTCTCATGGGCAAAGAGCGCAAGCGTCTATGAGGAATTGTATTATCAAATCTGTAATTGGTCAGATAACTAAGAATAAGCCTTCTTCGGAAGGCTTTTTTTCTTGAAACCTATGTTAAAAAAGGATATGATAATCGCAATTAGTTAGGAGTATCAAACGATGGAACACTATGGTTTAGAAAAATTAGGGATTACCAATCCTAAATCCGTACAACGTAATTTATCCCAAGCACGCCTTGTGGAGATTGCCTTAGAAAAAAAAGAAGGCGTGTTGATGGATAATGGAGCCCTGGTCGTTAAAACAGGGAAATATACAGGAAGAAGCGCAAAGGATAAGTTCATCGTCGATGCCCCAAGTGTGCATGATAAGATTGCCTGGGGAAGTGTGAATGTTCCTTTTTCACAAGAGAAGTTTAATGCGATTAAAGAAAAGGTTCTTGCGTATTTTAATGAAAAAGATGTGTATTTATTTGATGGCATTGCGGGCGCAGATCCAAGCTATGCGATGAAATTTCGCGTCGTCAATGAGCTCGCAAGTCAAAACCTATTTATAAGAAACTTATTAATTCGTCCGACAAAGGAAGAATTAGAAAATTTTGGGGAAGCGGAATTTGTGATTCTTGCGGCACCGGGATTCCATTGTGATCCAGAAGTAGATGGGACACGAAGTGAAGCAGCAATTCTTTTGGATTATGAACAAAAGATGGCCATCATTGTGGGAACCCAATATGCTGGAGAAATTAAGAAGACCGTCTTTTCAACCATGAACTATTTCTTACCACAACGTGGGGTATTGCCGATGCATTCTTCTGCGAATATGGATCCTGAAACAAAGGAAACTGCCATATTCTTTGGTTTAAGTGGAACGGGAAAAACTACCTTATCAGCAGATCCGAATCGTTTATTAATTGGGGATGATGAACATGGTTGGTCAAAGGATGGCATCTTCAATATTGAAGGTGGATGTTATGCGAAATGTATTCATCTAAGTGAAGAAGGCGAACCACAAATCTATCATGCGATTCAATTTGGTGCATTAGCTGAAAATGTCGTCATTGATGAAGAGACAAGAGTTCCAGACTATGATGATGCCTCTTTAGCCGAAAATAGTCGGGTTGGCTATCCAATTGAATATATTCCAAATGCGGTTGTACCAAGTGTTGGTGGAACCCCAAAGGTCATCTTATTTTTAACGGCCGATTCCTTTGGTGTATTACCTCCCATTAGTCGTTTGTCCAATGAAGCAGCGATGTATCAATTCGTTACCGGTTTTACTAGTAAAGTAGCGGGTACAGAAATTGGCGTTACCGAACCACAACCTACGTTCTCGACTTTATTTGGTGAACCTTTTATGCCGATGGACGCAAGTGTTTATGCGACGATGTTAGGAGAGCGCATTGAAACGTATGGCACGAAAGTTTATCTAGTGAATACAGGGTGGACAGGGGGCCCTTATGGGGTAGGAAGCCGTATGAAGCTATCTTATACGCGGGCTATGGTAACAGCCGCGCTAAATGGATCTTTAGAAGAAGCAGACTTTGTGCATGATGAACGCTTCAACCTGGAAGTACCACAAAGCTGTCCAGGGGTACCAAGTGAAATCATGAATCCAAGAGATACCTGGGAAGATAAAGAGGCCTATGATGCACAAGCGAATAAGCTTGCGGGGATGTTCAAAGAGAATTTCGAGAAGAAATACCCCAATATGCCTGATACCATTAAGCAAGCAGGTCCAAAACCTTTATAAAGATATAGATTCTTATCTATATCTTTTTTTATAATGAAGGTAGATGAAAAAGAAATGGATTTGGATCATCTTAATCATAGCGTTAGGGATTGGAGGTTTTTATATGGGAATTCCGTACTTTAAAAATCAAAATCTAAAACAGACAAACTTAACATCCTGTCGTGTTTCTTGTGGAGGGGGCATGTTGGGTGGCTACTCTTCACAGACGCTAAAGAAAGAAGGGAACAAGGTCGTTTATGTTACAGAAAATAAGGCAGTTCATAATGAGCGTCTTGTGACAAAAGCCTATCTAGCGAAAGAAGAAGATTTAGAACTGATAAAAGATTTAGTCATACGCTATGATTTATACCGCGCAAGTAAAAAAGGACAAAGCCCCATCCAAGCTCTTGACGCTGAAACATGTACCGTTTCCTTTTCCTTTGAAGATGGCACATATTTCTCAGTTAGTGATACACAAGATTTATCACGTAAAGAAATGGAACATACCCGCGAAATTACTAACACATTAGCAAATTTTGCGGTTGGCGAACCAACGGTAGAAATTGAACCACATGAGATTGCGTTAATTTTAGATGGGTATCAAGAAGGGTATGAGCTAGAAGAGTTTAATAATATCGATGCTTTTTTAGAGCAATTAGGAAATAAGCCCTTTTATCATAAAGAAGATTATGCCCAAGCAACAAAGAGTCCTATTTCCATTGATGTGACAGGTATCAATCCAAGTACAGAAATAAGCAAAGGGGCATTAGGTTATGATGCCAATACAAATGAACTCCTTTTCTTCTATGAAGATACAAAACAAAAAGAGCCCATCTATGTGATTGGGCACTTAAGTGATATGTATGATACGAGCATACAATTAATCAAAGATATGCAAGAGAAAGAATATGACATCTATATGCGAAGATAGTTCTAAACTTTTTCAAAGCGATGAACTTGCTTAATATTTGGATATTTTTCGTGGTCTACTTCCTCTAGAAACATGGAAAGAGGGCGTACATAAAGACGCATCGAATCATATAAAGCTTGATAGACCATCATCTCTTCGCCTGTTTCGGTGTGTTCTGCCACCCCAACAATCCGGTAAAGATAACGATTGGTCTTTTTTTCTTCTTCACTCAAAAGTTCTCTTTTAAAGTGTTGTACGATATCATCTCTTTGAAACATGAAGCCTCCTCATTTCCTTTTGAATCATTATAACAAAATCGTCCTTTTATATATTTTTAAACGCCTCTAATTTACAAATAAAATGTAGCGCTTTATAATTTCTTTGTTGTTTGTTCTTTGACATCGATATGTGATATGTTTCTCTTCTAGCGCCATGCACCTATGAAAATAGGTTAACGAGGATAAGGGTTATCGAAATATTCGGCGGACGCCCTTACGTACGGTCCTGTGCGAACATAGCGGCAAATATGAGAGTAATCTCAAAACAGATTCGCTATGAAGGATGATTCAATTATAAAAGAAAGTCGAGAGATTAATTATGTGTGGGATTATTGGTTATATTGGTACCAATAAGACCGCTGACATACTTTTAGATAGTTTGGAACTCTTAGAATATCGTGGTTACGATAGTGCAGGAGTTGCTTTTTGTAGTGGAAAAAACGTACATGTTTTTAAGTGTGCAGATCGTGTATCTGTTTTAAGAGAATTAGTCAATTCCAACGGACAAGATGCAAAAGTAGGGATTGGTCATACAAGATGGGCAACCCATGGATCGGTAAGTTATAAAAACAGTCATCCACATCAAGTAGGTCATGTCACATTGGTACACAATGGAATTATTGAAAATTACAAAGAATTAATACATACATATCATTTAGAAAATAAACTTGTTTCAACAGGAGACAGCGAAGTCGCATGTGCTTTGTTGGATTTCTTTTATCAAGGCAATCCTATGGAAGCAATCAAGAAGACATGCGAAGTGATTGAAGGAACCTATGCGTTAGTCATGATTTTTGACGATCGCCAAGAGGAAATCTATGCGATACGGAAAGTTTCACCAATTGTCGTAAGTGAAAATGAGAATGAGCGCATGTTGGCATCCGATGTGATGCCCCTATCTAGAATTAGTAAAGAATACTTTACCCTTCCAGAAAACACTATTTTAAAGATGGATGAAGAAAAAATATGTTTATTTGATTTGGATGGTAAACAAGTAAAGGTAGAAATGGAAAAACTAGATTGGGATATTGAACAAATTGGTACGCAAGGTTATCCATGTTACATGGAAAAAGAAATTGCAGAACAAGAAGAAGTCATTCAACGAACCCTATTTGCCTATCTTGAAGAGGGACTTCCAAGTTTTCAAAAAGAAGGCTTGGCTGACAAAGTCTTTCAAACAACGAAACATCTTGTGATTGTGGCGTGTGGAACGTCGTATCATGCGGGATTGTATGCGAAATTGTTGTTTGAAAAAGTGGCGCGGTTAAAAACAGATGTCTATCTTGCTTCGGAATTCATTTATCAAAATCCAGTGGTGGAAGAGAATCCACTTGTTCTTGTGATTTCGCAATCTGGAGAAACCATTGATACGCTAGAAGCATTGCGTCATTCCAAAGAACTCGGTTATCCAACTCTTGCGATTGTGAATGTGAAGGGGTCTTCGATTGCAAAAGAAAGTGATGCAACACTTTATACGTATGCAGGGCCTGAAATCGCAGTTGCTTCGACGAAGGCATATACCTGCCAAATCATGGTGCTTTTGTTATTGGTTTATCAATTTGCTTATCATAAAAAAATGCTTTCGAAAGAGGAAGTACAAGAATGCGTGCTCCATCTTAAAAAGGTGCCACATTCCGTAGCAGAAATATACCATCGGAAAGAAGTATTTCATGATTTAGCAAAAGAAATCCATCAAGAAAAAGATCTATACATGATTGGTAGAGGGCTTGATTATTACATTCTTCTTGAAGCTGCTTTAAAGATGAAAGAAATCTCGTATATCCATACAGAAGCGTATGCTTCAGGGGAATTGAAACATGGGCCAATTGCTTTGATTGAGGAAGGCACAAAGGTTCTTTCGTGTATGACACAAAGTGCTTTAATCGCAAAAGAATCATCCAACATCAAAGAAGTACGCGCAAGAGGCGCAAAGGTATATGGATTATTGAAACCTTCCTTAAAAAATAACATCGAACAAAAGATATCAATCACACTTCTAAATGATTTACCAGAAGACCTGATGGTCTTTCCAACCATTGTCGCATTTCAATTACTTTCTTACTATGTCGCATGTGAGAAAGGTTTGAATGTAGACAAACCAAGAAATTTAGCGAAAGTCGTTACAGTCGAATAGTAAAGAAAGAAATGCCATCACATATCGAACAAACAACACAAAGAAATGAGGTTATGTGATGAAAACAATTCAAGATACCTTCGGTAGGAACGTTTTTAATGATGCCGTGATGAAAGAACGGTTAAGTAAAAAGACCTACAATGAATTGCGTCAAACGATAAAAAATGGGGAAACATTAAATCGAACCATTGCGAAAGAAGTGGCGAATGCCATGAAAGATTGGGCAATTGAAAATGGAGCAACGCATTTTACCCATTGGTTTCATCCACTAAGTGGAGCAACCGCAGAGAAACATGAGAGTTTTGTTTCAACAGCAGGTGGTGGAAAGATTCTCTTAGAATTCTCTCCCAATAACTTAGTGCGTGGGGAAGCTGATGCTTCTTCCTTTCCATCTGGTGGCTTGCGGGATACCTTTGAAGCACGTGGTTATACCGCATGGGATCCAACTTCCTATGCCTTTATCAAAGATAATATTTTATGTATCCCAACCATCTTTTGTTCGTATTCAGGAGAGGCACTGGACCATAAGACGCCATTATTGCGTTCGATGGATGCCTTAAATGAACAAGCCATGCGCATTTTACGACTCTTTGGAAATAAAGATGTACAACACGTCAAATCCACCGTGGGTGCCGAACAAGAATACTTTTTGGTAGATAAGAAATATTTCGATCAAAGAGAAGATTTACTTTTTACAGGTAGAACTTTATTTGGGGCGATGCCGCCAAAAGGGCAGGAAATGAACGACCATTACTATGGTTCAATCAAAACAAGTGTGGCTTCCTTTATGAAAGATTTAAATGAAGA
The DNA here is from genome assembly GCA_017941735.1 of Solobacterium sp. GTDB lineage: Bacteria > Bacillota_I > Bacilli_A > Erysipelotrichales > Erysipelotrichaceae > Bulleidia. The sequence continues at coordinate 28,868 of JAGAVW010000038.1, forward strand.
ATTATGGAAAGTAGGAATTCAAGCGAAAACGGAGCACAATGAAGTGGCACCTTCCCAACATGAATTGGCCAATAATTTCCTAACGACAAATGTGTCGGTGGATCAAAACAATTTGACCATGGAGATTATGAAAAAAACAGCCAAAAAACATGGATTAGAATGTCTATTACATGAAAAACCATTCTTAGGAGTGAATGGTTCTGGCAAACACAATAACTGGTCCTTAAAAACCGATACAGGACTAAACTTATTAGAGCCAGGAGAAACACCGGAAGAAAACGCACAATTCTTATTATTCTTAACCGCAATCATAAAAGCAGTTGATACCTATCAAGATTTATTGCGTATTTCTATTTCTTCGGCAGGCAATGACCATCGCTTAGGTGCTTCGGAAGCACCACCTGCGATTGTTTCAATCTTTTTAGGAGAAGAACTGGAAGCCATACTTACAAGTATTAAAAATAGTACGGACTATCATAATAAAGGAAAAGCTTCCATTCAAATCGGAGTTCATACCATTCCAAGCTTCCCTAAAGATAATACGGATCGCAATCGTACTTCTCCATTTGCCTTTACTGGAAATAAGTTTGAGTTTCGTATGCCTGGATCCAGCGCTTCCATTGCCACCCCAAACATGGTTTTAAATACCGTAGTTGCACAAAGCTTAAAAGAATTTGCGGATGAATTAGAAGGCAAACAACATCTGCCTGAAGCCGTTCATGCATTAATTAAAAAAACGCTACAAAAACATTCTCGTATTATATTTAATGGCAATGGCTACGATGCTTCTTGGATTAAAGAAGCAAAAAGAAGAGGGTTGAGTAATTATGCCTCAACCCCAGAAGCGTTAGCGCATTATCTCGATAAGAAAAATGTAGAAGTCTTTGTGAAGAATCATGTGCTGAGTGAAAGTGAATGTCATTCACGTTATGAAATTGAATTAGATAAGTATTGTAAGACAATTCATATTGAAGCTTGCACCATGCTTGATTTATTGCGAAAAGATATTTTACCGGCGGTATCTATGTTTTCTACACATCTTAGTCGGGATTTATTGCAAAAGAGAGAATTAGGGATGAATACCAAAGAGACATATGAAGAAAGTACATTAAAAAAGCTAGTATCTTTAGAAAAGGCAGTGTGCAAAAAGATGCATGAGTTAGAAATCGTACTAGCAAAAGCAGAAGAAACAGAATTATTAAAGAGCGCATTTCTTTATCATGATAAATGTATCGCAATAATGGGTGAGATTCGAGAAAACGTCGATGCAATGGAATGTTTATGTGACCGTTCCATTTGGCCAATGCCTACCTATAAAGAATTACTCTTTGGTGTGGATTAATAAGAATAAAAATACCGATGCTTTCTATGCATTGGTATTTTTAGAAAACTTAGAAGTAATAATAAGATTTATTGAATCTTCTTTTCATACAATTGATTAAAGGTATCCATACTGGATGGATGGGCAATGGTTGTATTTTGCCAACTAGAAAGATAAAGCGAATTCGCAAGCGATACTTCTTGAAATCCATCTTCTGCACTTGCGATAAGAGGGACATCCTTTAATACTGTATCCGCAAAATTCTCAAACATGGTGATATAAGGTAAGAAGAAGGGAACTTCAAATGTTTTTTCTTCTTGCGTATAAAGAGAAGTGGCGTCCATTCTTTTTTGATTCATGAATTCAAGATAGGTATAGTTTGTGTTCCAAGTCGTTTCCTCTTCTTTAAAACGGGTAATGGTTATAGTCTGGTTATTTTCCATCACGAGTTTTCCTTTTGAAAAGTTTAATTCAAGACGCTCGGTACCAAGCGGGTCATAGGTATTAGCGGTAAGTGTCATGGTTGTTTGATTAGGATATTGAAGGATTGCGGTTAGTTCATTATCGACTTCTATTTGGCGATATCTTCCTTCCCCTAAGTGACAAGTAACAGCCGAAGGGATTCCTAAAAACCATAATAATAAATCTAGTTGATGAGGAATTTGATTGACTAAGATTCCACCACCTTCGCCATCCCATGTGCCACGCCACGCTTTTTCGCTATAGTAAGTGTCAGGTCGATAATACTGGTTTGAAATCCAGATGCCATTACGAAATTGTCCTAATTCCTTAGAAGTGAGAATCTGTTTGATGGATTGAAATAAAGGATGTGCACGCAAATGATGCATAATACCAAATTTGGTTTGGGGAGTAGCTGCTTCTTGCATTTCCTTTACATCGCTTGCACGTAAGGCAGTGGGCTTTTCACATAAGACATGTTTTCCATGACACAAAGCATCCATTGTGATTTCTTTATGGAATAAATGTGGAACTGTAATCACAATCGCATCACAAGCATCGGATTCAATGAGTTTATGGTAATCACTAAAATAGGGAATCTGTAACTCATTGGCGACTTCTTGGGCATGAATAGAAGGATCGCAAATGGTAGTTAAACGACATTGTTTTGGCGCCACGATGGTTGTGCCATATATATTTCCTAAAAATAAGTTCTTATATAAAGAGCCTTGTATACCAAGTCCAATGATTCCAAATCGTATTGTATCCATAGAAAATTCCTTCCTAATAAAATCATTGTAAAGTCGATTATTTTAGTGCGCAAGTAGCATACGATCCATTTCGATACGCTATAATAAAACTAATCATGGAGGAAAGCTATGAAGAATAAATATGTCCATTTTGTGATCTATGTGATTGCGTTTGTTGTGCTTTGGAATATATTGGAATATCTCTATGTCACTTGGTTTTCAAAAACACCATTTTCAATAAGTTGGTTGATTCCTTTACCGGTAGCACTTGTAACAGGTTATCTCAACTTTTTATATAAAAAAGAATAAAACGGATTGTCTTAGACAATCCGTATTTTTTAAGAAGGAAGGTTTTCTAAACGGGTGAGTAGATGCTTTGCTTCTTCTAGTACAGATGAATTTTGATTGTATTTAATTAGTGAATGTAACATCTTTTTCAAATCTTCTAAATCGATGGGGCCTTGTTCATCTTTTAATGTGTCTTCTGTAGCATTCGCTCTTTCTATTAGAAGCGGAAAATGATCATCCATATATAACAACATTCTATAAATCTGAATATCATCTTCACAATCCAATACTTCTTCGATTAAGTCTGTCCCCCAATCAAAACACTTTTTTTCAAAGAGGCCATATTTTTCAGAATAATGTCCATAGGGTCCATTTACCTCTTCTAGACTTTTGATATTTGCGATATCTCTTTTATAAAAGAGAAGGGGTGTCATTCTTAAAGCTTCTTCCTTACGTCCATATTCATGATAGACATATTCTGCACTATCAAAAGAGACGATTCCTTCATAAACTTCGCCATCTGTCGTAGTGATGCGAACACATTGTTGATCAAATTCTTTAAGATTCATAAACACCCTTCATTGTTTTAAATTAATAGCCATGGTCTACGTGTTTCCATGCGCCTTTATCTTTTCGAACAAGAATCCAATTCCACCCTGTATACGTGCTATTTGGATTGAGTGACCCATCACCACCAGAAGCATCCACATCAAAGCTGGAAAGTAAGACAATCACTTCATCTGCATTATTCCGGTCCGCCCATTCTTGATAACCACTTGTAACATCATCTCCTGCATAATAGATTTCCTTTAATGCGCAACCTTTCCAATTTGATTGAAATTCATTCTTGATTGTATTAATGGCTGCAGAAATCTCTTCTTGGGAATATAAATTGGAGGGGACTTCATGGGTTTCCGCATTCTTCGCATTCCCTCCACAGGAACATAAGCTAATGGTTATCAACAATAAACCTAAGTAACATAATATCTTTTTCATAATCCTTCCCCATATCCATTTATTTGTTGTTTTCTTTTATAAACATGGCTAAGCCAACGGATGTTGGATGATCCAAATACAAAGCTGGAAGATTTGTCTTCTTGTTTAAAATCATCTTACAAATAAGCAAATCACCACCTGCGCTTAGAATCATAATGGCACCCATTTCTAAAAACCAAAGGTTGTGGTTAAACCATGAAATCACACAAGGAAGAATGCCTAATACAATACATGGCATGAGTGTTCCAAGCATATATTGCGTTCTATTAAGTGGTTCTTTACATGTACAGTATGGGGTAAGCATTTTCCATATCACGCCAAACTCGATGGCTTTGAAATGGGACTTTGCAAACATGGCCCAGGTGAATCCATGAATTAGTTCATGTACCACAATCAATAACAGCATTGTCACAAAGAAGATTATCCAATTTCTAAAAAAGTTCTCTTCAAAAATGATTGCTGAACTTTTATTACCAAAGAAAAAGATGACAATAAATGGAATTGCTACGATAAGCCCATAAAGTGCTCCTAGCATATTTGCTTTTTCTACGGAGGTTGTTAAATCATATTTAACATATCCTTCTTGCTCCAAAGATTTCGATACGTTATTAAAATTCTGTAATCTCTTTTCCTCTGCTTTTGTTAATTTTCTTTCTTCTTTTGTCATTTTCAATATCCTCAAATTTGATTTGTTTATTTCTTTAACTTCTGAGATAACTCGGTCCATTTTTGTTGCAAATCTTTCAGGTAACTTGCTATATAGGCTTCATCTCTGAAATCCTGTGGACTGTAGTCATCCGCTCTTGTTAACATACCAGTATTCACACGTTTCATAATATTTTGAACATGATCATCCGAAGCACGCATATATCGAAGGGCAGCATCCCGAGAGAATTTTCCTTTGTTTGCCCATTGTTCTGCTAGTTGGAAGCTAATTGGAAGCATGAATAGGACTGTTACATCATCGAGCCAATCAGAACGAAGTGGATAATATAACAGTCTTTCCCAATAATCATCCCTCATATCACGCTTCAAAAAGCCAATTGCATGCCCATACGAGATGAGCGCATCTTTTCCATACTTCTTCTGCGCAAAAAACTGAGACAAATATTCTTTGCGCCATTCCTCCTCTATTTCCTTAGGAATAGCGTAACTGTCATATTCCTTTCTATCTCCATTAAGATCCATGTAAAAGCGGTTCCCGCTATATTGTATGAAAAGTTCTTTTGCGCGTTTCATCTTGTTTTATTTTATCCTCGTAAGTTAGAATTTGTCTTCTTATACTACCAATTTCCCTGTGGGTCTTCCTTATTCACAGGAATTGTCACTTCGCAAGCATAGTCTTTAGGTAAGGCATCACGGGTTCCTCTTAAGCGCCAGTAATCTTCCCAGTATTTCCACCACTTTCTTGATAATGGTTCGATTTCTTCTTCGCTATAGTTGCCCTTTGTTCCTACGATCTTTATTTCATCGCCACCAACGATAAAGCCAACTTCCTTAGATCGTGCATAGAGGATGTGTTTTGCGGTTGTTAGAGTTTCCGCACCTTTGAAGTCTTTAATGGGGACCTGGTTTCTGTAATCGTCCAACAATGACATAGCCGCTTTCTTATCGTCGAAGGCCATGTCATATGTATCGATAGGATAAAGAATCGAATCATTATCACGGAAACGTTCATGCCAGTTTTTATCATTCAAATTATCAAGAAAGACCGCAAAGGCATGACCATAGAAGCGTATAGCCAAAACCTCCGTTGTATGCGTTTCTTTTTCGGCTTTTGTTTCATCATAAAGCTGCACATCACAAAACTCCAGCTGAAGCATATCGTCACCTACATAATAGCTCCACCATGATCCTACATCGGATATGGCATCTGCTAGTATGTTGAGCGCATCTTTGCTAGTGATGCCTTTATGGGTATTGAGCTTTGAATCGTTATAAAACACATCTGAAACTGGAAGGCTGTTTGTATATCCTGATTCTATGTCATGGAAAGTAACCGTATTACAATCCTCTATAAAAACGGCTTCGTCATACTGCAATTTTTTAGCGTATTCAATATCGTCATGTTCTTCTACAGAAATGATATCGACTGCATGATTATGAGCACGATAGTTATCGCACAGTTTAATTGCAAGATCAGCATATTCCGGTTTGTAAAAAAATAGTGTCTTCTTCATAGATCCTCCAAAATAGGAATGTATCATTCAAGTCTATACTTTGCATTTAGAACGTATTCTTTATCTTCACCAGTATCCGGATATAGTACTTTTTCAAAAACAATACTGCTATGCTCTAGGCAAATATCCATAAAGCAGAGGAAGATGCCCATATCAATGCAATTATAGAATGAAACTTTATCCGCAGGCATGATCCCTCTTTTACCGGGCTTTTTGTATCTATAAACTAATAGCTCACCATCGTTTTTTACAAGCCAAGGTTGAGAGTTACATGCGCTTGGTGCAAACCGAACAATATCACTCACACCCGATATCTGTTCGCCTTCCCATATTTCCTCAACGCTTTTTCTTTTGCTCTTAAACATATCCTTACGGTACTTAGAGGTATCACTGATTTTTCGGATGGAAAACATTATGACGAACTCCATATCCTCAAATGGTTCTTCTTTTGTTTTGCCTATTCCAAACCAGAGAGTACCAATATTTCGAGATACAAGATAAAGGTCAAGTTGTTCACCAAGATAGCCAATGTTTTGTAGATAGCCATCTTTCTTTTCGCTATAAAGCAGAATGCAGTATTCTCCTCCTCGAGAGCAGGTGGTCTCCTTTTCAGGAACAATGCGAATGGCAGTTTTAATTTCAGACTTCAGGGGAGTAAACGTTGCATATGCATTTTGTATTTCGTTACGTTCGTCTTCACTGATTGATTCGTTTCCAACATTTCTGAAAATATGAAACGACTTTCTCTTAAATATCATTTCATAAAAGATGTTATGCAATGAAATCACCACCCCAAAGACCAATTTCTCTCTGTATTAATTATACAAAAACAGGACTGTTATAGTCCTGTCTTATTGTTCATGGTGGAGCTGAGCATTCCATAGTCGAACCTTGGATTATAATTCATTAATGCAGCATCAATATCATTTAATGAAATTGTTTTTGTACCATCTTTATAATTAAAAGTTATTACTATTTTATCATCATATAGATATATTGCATTTACGAATGTATCTATTAATGCTTTTCTATGCTCAATGTTATCAATATCTAGTTTTCTGAATTGCTGAATATAGAATGTAATGAATTCTTCACTTAATTTAGGTTTTGATAATTCGTCTAATGTAATGTTATCTTCTAATTCCTTTTTTCTTCCTTCTAATTCTTCAAGTCTTTGTTTGGTAGAAGAAGTAAGGATGCCTTGTTGGATAGCATTTAACATATTATCAATAGCTTTTTGAACTTCTTTTAATTGTTCATCATAATATGGAATGTTTTGATTAGAATCTAAATAATCTAGAACTGAATAAACAATTGCTTCGATAGCTTTATCATCCATAATAAGATTCTTGGTTTCTTCCACTACCAAATCTTCAATCCATTCCTTTTTAACTGTTTTCTTATGACAGCTTTTTCTTTTCTTAGCATTGCTGCACTTATAATATCTATGAATTTTTGAAGTATGGCTTGTGCCACTTTCACCATTCATATAAACACCACAATAACCACAATATAGTTTAGTTGATAATAAATATTCTTCTTCAGCTCTTTTTCTAGCAGGAGCTCTTTTATTTTTATCTAATTTTCTTTGAACATCTTCAAATAAATCTTCACCAACAATTTGAGGTATGCCATTAGGTATTACAACATCACCATATCTAAATTCACCAGTATATCTTTTATTTCTCAATATTTTAGAAATACCATTAGGTTTCATTTGATTTCCGATACTATTTCTTAAACCTTTTTCATTTAGATACTCAACGATTTCTTTAATTGTTTTACCTTTGTTATACATCTGGAAGGTTTCTAAAAAAAAGGAGCAGTTAAAGGATCGATGATGAAATGTCTATTTTCATCAACTTTATAACCTAAAGGGCAAGGTGCGCCATTAGAAACACACTTTAAGGCATTTTCCTTTTGCCCTCTTCTTATCTTTTCAGATAAATCAACTGAATAATATTCCGCATATCCTTCCAATACTGATTCAAGAATAATACCTTCAGCACCTTCAGATATTAACTCTGTAGCAGAGATAACTTTAACGCCATTTTTCTTTAATAAATGTTTATAGTGAGCACTATCGTATCTATTCCTAGCGAATCTATCCAACTTCCACACTAAAACCACATCAAATAAGCCTTGGCTAGAATCTTTAATCATCCTTTGAAATTCTGGTCGATTATCTGTTTTAGCAGAAAAGGCTCTGTCAATATAATGCGTAAGAATTGTAATATCATTCTTTTGCGCAAAAGCACTACATTCTCTAATTTGACCTTCAATAGATTCTTCTCTTTGGTTATCAGAAGAATATCTCGCATATATTACAGCTTTCAATCTATCTCCTCCTTCCTATTACTTCTTTATCTTTTTACCTGATAAATTATCCTCTACCATATTGAATAATGATTCCTTTAATTTTTGATTCATTGGTGATTTGGGATCAAAGCACATTTCAATAAATAATCTTAGTTCTTCTTTATCTG
>JAGAVW010000039.1 GCA_017941735.1 Solobacterium sp.
CCTTTTGCTTTTACGTGTTCAATGAGTTCATCGACTGTGAGTAGTTTTTTCATACAGTAAAATAATACATCGAGACTGCTTTAAATACTATAAAAAATTATGTGGTGCGTGTTAGGCTACTATTATTCGGTGAATAGTAACATTGTTAGATTTACTACCCATTTTTCTTTACGAATAATATAATACGCAAACAACAGTTTAACCACATCCGTTAGCTGTCCCATAATATAGAGCATCAAATAATTCATATTGGTAAAGTAAGTTAAAATGGCCACAAACGGAATAAAAATGGTCCACATAAAGCCACTATCCATAATCAATGTATGGCGCATGTCACCACCTGCGCGCAATATGAAATAACACTGTGTCGTTCCCATATAAATCCAAAACATCACACTTTGTACATATAGATATTGAATTGCGACATGTTGTGATGCCGGGGAAATGTTTCGATAAAGAATCGGCACAAGGAAGGTCGAAAGATACATTAAAAAACCAAACAATAAAGAAAGCACCATGCTAAAGCCAATTAATTGATATGCATTTTTTCTTGCTTCTTCTAGTTTATTTGCCCCTAACGGAGTAGAAACAAGTACCGTAGTTGCGGCTGCCATTCCACTAAATAGAGTGAAAAACAAGTCACTGACGGTACCCGAAATGGAATAGCCAGACATGACATCACTTCCTCTTGTTGCATAAAATTTAAAAAGCGTTGCCATCCCAAATGACCAAAGAACTTCATTCAACATTAAAGGTGCTGCTTTTGAAAGGATATCCTTCCAAATATTTTTGGAGAATTGAAATATCTCAAGCAATCGTGTTTTAAACGGAAAATCATATTTCTTTAAAACATAGAGCGCTAAAGTCATTTCAAATAAGCGTGCCACGAGAGTTGCGATAGCTGCTCCTTTTAATTCCAAACGTGGAAAGCCAAAATTTCCTAAAATCAAACAATAGTTTAAGACTGCATTTGTTAATACAGAGATGACACTAGTGCGTAACGGGAGTTTCATTTCACCTATCGCACGCATTGAAAAATATGTACTAAGAATGATTGCCGAAGGTACAAATGACCATAAGACGATGCGTAAATAAATGATTCCATCTTCAATGACTGCTTCATCTTTTGTGAAGTATAACAAAATTTGACGTGGGAAAAAGAACGAAACCACCATAAATAAAACCATGATGACAAAAGAAATGATCAATAACACCCGAAAACTCTGGCGCATTTTTTCAGGTTCGTTTGCGCCATGAAATTGCGCAATAAATACAGCTGTGGCTGCAGCCAAACCATTGATCGCAAAGGCAGCAATCACATAATACTTATTGACCGCCGCAACACTGCCAATCGCCGCATCCCCGAGCGAACCCACCATCAAATTATCTACTAAGTTTACAGACATGCTAATGAGTTGTTGTAACATCATAGGTAATGCTACCAACAAAACACGCTTAATAAAAACTTTATCCCCAATGTAACGATGCATAGACTATATTAAACTATCAAATATGCATATTTACAAGGGATAAAGCTTTCTATTTATTTAACGAAATGGATTCGTTTGGGATCAAAACGATCCTCTTGTTGTTTTTCTTCAGCTGGATAACCTACCGCAATCATCGCAAAGGGAACTAGGCGTGCTTCGATTTGTAAAGCATCACGCACATAATTCATCGCTTCTTCGCGTGGCGCAATCCCAAGCCATACCGCACCAAGCCCAAGAGTATCCACCTCTAATAAGAGATTCTCTGTCGCTGCACTCATATCAACCATTTCTAAACCTGGTGCCAAGATATCCTCTTTCTTATAACAAGGCACAATCACAAGGGGTGCCCCTGCTGCACAAGCGGTGTTTTCCCCACAGGCTGCGAGCTTTTGAATCATCTCTTTGTTTTCAACCACATAGAATTCCCATGGTTGTTGGTTCATTGCGGAGGGTGCTGCCATAGCCGCACGCATTATGGATTCAATTTGTTGTTCGTTTATTGCATCCTCTTTAAATTGACGAATACTGACGCGGTGAAAAATTGCATTCATTATAATACCTCTACTACTTTATAATCCTTTGCTTCAACAGCTTGTTTTAATGTCTCATTATCCACTTCTTTTGATAATTCAACAATTGCCTCATTCGCATTGTGATCCGCAGTTGCGCTCATAACGCCATCCACACTTTCTAGTGCTTTTTTAACTGTTGCTTCACAATGTTCGCACATCATTCCTTCTACTTTTAATGTCTTTTTCAAGGTAACAACCTCCTTTCTTTCTGTTTTAGGTAATGCTGGTTTTATTTTTGTATCCCTTTTTGCATCATAGATTGGGAACCAATTTAATCGTAACGCATTCGTCACCACAAAGAAACTAGATAAACTCATAGCTGCCGCTCCCCACATTGGATTTAATGTAAAACCAAATCGTGTCAGTGCCCCAGCCGCAATTGGAATACATAATAAGTTATAGAAAAAGGCCCAGAACAAGTTTTCATGAATGTTCCTTTTAGTTGCGCGTGATAAACGAATGGCTGCTGGTACATCCGTTAATACACTTTTTCTTAATACGACATCAGCGGCATCAATCGCAACATCTGTACCTGCCCCAATCGCAATCCCTGTATCTGCACGTGTTAAGGCTGGCGCATCATTGATGCCATCGCCTACCATTGCGACTTTCCCACGTGTTTGTAGGTCTTTAATGATGGCCTCTTTCCCATCTGGTAATACGCCCGCAATCACTTCATCGACCCCTGCTTGTGCGCCAATGGCTTTTGCGGTTAATTCGTTATCGCCCGTAAGCATCACGACTTCAATTCCCATATTCTGTAATTCTTTGATTGCCTTTGGTGAATCTTCTTTTATTACATCCGCAACAACAATCATCCCCAATAATTCTTTCTCACTCGCAAAATAGAGTGGCGTTTTTCCTTCTTTTGCAAAATTCTTTGCGCTCTCTTCCATTTCTTTTGAAATCGGTAAGATGGTTTCTATATAACTACGGTTTCCTCCATAGATTTCTTCCCCACCAATCATCGCTTTTAATCCATTCCCGGGTAATATCGAGAAATTATCTACCGCAAGGGCAGACAATCCTTTTTCATTTGCCTTTTGGACAATGGCTTTCGCCAAAGGATGTTCAGAATTCTTTTCCAAGGAATAAGCGTATTGTAATAATGTATCTTCATTTCTATTAATTGGAACAATATCGGTTACCTGTGGTTCGCCTTTGGTGATGGTTCCGGTTTTATCTAAGGCAACAATTTGGGTATTGCCTGTAACTTCTAATGTTTCAGCCGTCTTAAATAGAATTCCATTCTTCGCTCCTACCCCATTTCCTACCATAATCGCAACGGGTGTTGCTAAGCCAAGGGCACAGGGGCAAGAAATGACTAATACCGCAATGCCTCGAGCTAACGCAAAGCTTAAAGGTCTACCTAACACTAACCAAAGAAGCATTGTAAGTAAGGCAATCGCCATTACAGCTGGTACAAAGATGGCAGATACTTGGTCTGCTTTTTTCGCAATAGGAGCTTTGGTTGCGGCTGCATCACTAACCATTTGAATGATTTGTGATAAGGTTGTATCTTCTCCAACCCGTGTTGCACGACACTTTAAATATCCCGATTGATTGGTTGTAGCAGCACTCACTTTATCTCCTACTTGCTTATCAACAGGAATGGATTCTCCAGTTAAGGCTGCTTCATTGACTGCACTTTCGCCTTCTTCCACAATTCCATCAACCGGAATGTTTTCACCTGGCTTTACCACAAAGAAGTCTCCAATTTGCACTTCTTCGATTGGTACTTCTACTTCTTGGTTTTCTCTAAGAATCGTCGCCATTTTAGGGGAAAGTTTCATTAAGGATTTTAAAGCATCCGTGGTACGCCCTTTGGATTTTGCTTCGAGCATTTTTCCAACCGTGATTAAAGAAGGAATCATCGCAGCTGATTCAAAATACAATTCATTGTGATAAACGCGCATAATTTCTTCTGCACTTGCGCCTTGCGCTTGCATGCCTGTCATTTGAAATAATACAAATAGACTCCATCCAAACGATACACTTGAGCCTAAGGCAACAAGCGTGTCCATGTTTGGTGCGCCTGCTCTTAGTGCTTTAAAGCCAGACGTAAAGAACTTTTTATTAATCATCATGACGATAATCGCTAATAACATCTGTAAAATTCCTAAACCAATATGGTTATGGTTAAAAAAAGTGGGAAGTGGCCAATGCAACATATGATGGCCCATCGTGATATACATAAGAAGCAATAAGAAAAACAACGAAGAGATTAAGCGTTTCTTAAGAACCGGTGTTTCTAAATCCACCAACTCCTCTACTTCACCCTTTTTCTTTTTGGTCTGTTCCACTCCTTTTTTAGAAGCCCCATATCCTGCATCTTCGACTGCTTTAATAATGGCTTCTGGAGTCGCACTTCCTTCTACGCCCATTGAGTTTGTCAGTAAGCTCACAGCGCACGAAGATACTCCTGGCACTTTAGAAACAGCCTTTTCTACGCGCGTTTGACATGCGGCACAACTCATTCCTGTAATTGTATATTGCTCCATAATTGCCTTTCTATTTCATTAATTTTTGTAACACGGTGACAAGTTCATCCACCGCTTCTTCTTGGCCTGCTTTAATATCTTCCGTTACACATCCTTTGATATGGCTTGCGAGTAAGACTTTATTAAAACTATTTAAAGCACTTGTCACAGCAGAAACTTGGATCAGGATATCTGGACAATAAATATTGTCCTCTACCATTTTGTGAATCCCTCGAATTTGCCCTTCAATTTTATTAAGACGTGTGATGAGATCTTTTTGTTCTTCATGTGTGCGAACTTTATGTCTTTCCTCATCAATCACATTACAACAACCCTTTTTCATCGTTCTCCTCCGCCCTTATATTATACCCCTAGGGGGTATATGTCAATCTGTAGTTGACATATGATGTAAGAGTTGGTAATATATAGCTAGTTAGATAATACTAACTTCTGTGTACATAGAGCTTGCACTCCTTCAAACTCTGTCTTATTCAAGATGTTCTCCTGAGCGATATGTAAAACAGATACACTTTATTCCTTGTCGGGATGAAGTTAAGAAAACAATCCGGGATCCCTCGTCCCGGATTTCTTATTGGTTCCAAATATTCTTTCTAACAACGCGATAATGGGGATTGTAGGTACTTTGGTATTTCTCACTATGATGAACCGCAGGATATGCTGCCCCACGATAATATGCGATATAACTATCATATTCTTCTTGAGAGAAAGAAAATGGTAGTGATGCTACGATGGTTTTCATTTCTTTGAGTTTCTTCATATAGGAAGCCAATGACCCTCTTTGTTCATTGGCGGTTTGTGTAAACCATGTGTTAATTTGTTCCAAAGAGTATTGTTTTAATGCTTGGAATAGATCCACGCGATAGAGATAATTCCCAATCGGTAAAAACAATTCTTCTTCATTTGGTATAAGAAGTTCTTTTTCTTGTTTTAACCATTCCAATGCTTCGTTTTCATTGGTAATCGAATGGCCTGGCCCAAATTCATTTTGATATAACAATTTGACACAATCTTGTGGTTGCATTTGGGGATAACGCTCTAAATGCAACGCAAATATTTCTTGTAATTCACTCATATTACCCTCTGAACTTTAATGCCTTTTCCATTTCACGTTTTGCATCACGCAGTTTTTCGGCTTCACGTTTATCATAAAGGTCTTTTCCTTTTGCTAATGCAATTTCCATCTTTGCCTTCCCTTTTACTAAATACATACGGGTAGGAATTAAGGTATACCCTTTTAAACGCACTTTATCATAGAGTTTTCGTATTTCGTATTTATGCAATAATAACTTACGATCTCGTGTCTCATCCACATTAAAGATATTTCCATACTTATAAGGTGATATATGCATCCCCTTAATCCAAGCTTCCCCTTTATAGATAGAGACAAAGGCATCTTTAAATTGCACGCGTCCATCCCGTACAGATTTAATTTCTGTACCAGTTAGCGCAATGCCTGCTTCATAGCGTTCTTCCAGAAAATAATCGTGGGAAGCACGACGATTAACGGCGACGGTTTTTTCTTTGGTTTCCTTTGCCATTGCTCTTTCGATCCTTTGCTTTTGCTGCACGTGAACGTGTCTTATGTTGCTTACTAGGCGCTACGCTATGCGTAGGCTGTTCCACAAGTTCAAAATCCACGATGCGTAAATCTTTATTCGCGTTTTTAACACGAATCTCAATCTTATCTCCAAGTTGGTACCGTTTATGATGATTTTGTCCCACCAAACAGTGGCGCACTTCATCATAAATATAATAATCATGGTCTAAATCATGAACGGAAACAAAACCTTCTACGGTATTCTCTAATTGTACATAAAAACCATAATATAAAACAGAAGAAATCACACCTGTAAAGCGCGCTCCTAATTGGCTATACATGTATTCTGCTTTCTTCATATCTTCCGCTTCACGCTCTGCCACCATGCTTTCACGCTCGCGAACGGAAGATTGCAGTGCTAAATCTTTCATTAGCTGCATATCCAAAACATATTCCCTGTCTTGGGGATGCTTATCAAAGTAGTACTTGCGTAACATCCGATGGACAATAAGATCCGGATAGCGCCGTATGGGTGATGTGAAGTGCAAATATTCCTCTTCTGCAATTCCATAGTGCCCAATGCATTCACTTTCGTATGTAGCTTTTTGCATGGACCGCAACAATAAATTCGCAAGAATTGGATAGGTCTCATGATTCTGATTCTCTTCTAAATAAAGTTGTAGTTGTTTAGGGGTAATAGAAGAACCTTTTATCAATAAAGGACTCCCAAGTAACCCCGAAACCTCTTTGAAACTGCGTAACTTCTTGATATCTGGTTCTCCATGTACACGATAAACACATGGAAGATTCTTTTCATGCATTAAGTGGGCAATGGTGACATTCGTCGCAATCATAAAATCTTCAATGACGCGCTCCCCAACCCCACGTTCTCTTTTTTTAATCTCAATTGGATAGCCACGCTCATTTACGATAACTTCCGATTCTTCCGTATCAAAATCAATTGCACCCTTTTGTTTGCGTGCGGCACGTATCGCAAAAGCACATGTCTTCATCATTTCTAACATGTCTACCAAAGAATCATATTGTTTACGAAGTTTTACATCTCCGTCATAAATCTTATTGACATCGCCATAGGTCATCCTAGCATGCGAGTGAATCACAGATGGATATACTTCATAAGCTTTAACTTTTCCATCTTCACGGATTCTCATCTTACAAGTAATCGTTAAACGATCCACTTCTGGATTCAAACTACAGATGCCATTACTTAAAACATGTGGTAACATCGGTACAACCGATTGCACCGCATAGGTCGAGGTACCTCTACGATAAGCCTCTTTATCTAGTTGGGATTGTGCTTCTACATAGTGCGATACATCCGCAATCGCAACACTTAGTGACCATCCTTTTCCATCTTTCTCAATGTATACCGCATCATCAAAATCCTTTGAATCTGCTCCATCAATTGTAATAAAGGATATATTACGTTCATCTTTACGACCTTCCATTTCTTCTACTAAAACTTCTTGTGGTAATAAGTTTGCCTCATAAAGGACTTCCTCAGGGAATACAGGATCAATCCCATGTGGCAACAAAACCGAAAGAATATCCACATTGGGGTCATCTTTATGCCCAATCTCGCGCACATATTCCAGTTTTACTACGTTGCCATACTCTACCACTTTAAGGAGTATGCGTAAGCCTTCCGATGGATGAAATGTTTTTGGAATACGAATGCTGTAATTCAGTTTTGCCACTTTTGTGTCTTCTAAGACGCATTTCAATTTCCCATTCTTTGACACAAAGGTGCCCACAAACATCTCATGGGCATGGGCTTGGATACCCACTACTTCAAAAGCACCTGATTTGGGATTTTTATGAACGACAACCGTATCCCCATCCATCGCTCCATTAAGCTTGGAAGCTTCCACATGAAACTCTTCTTCATTGATTCTAAAAATGCCATACCCGCGCCCATGGATGGAAATGGTTGTGACAAGATATCCATTTTTATCTGGTGTAATATAGGTGTTATCTTTTTTGCGTAGAATCTGTGCTTCTTCTTCGAGTTGTTCCATTGTTTTAGAAAACACAATAAAATCACTTGAAGTTTCAATGCCTAATGCCTCTTCAATTTGTTTTAAGGTTAAACCCTGATTTTGGGTTTTTAAATAATCTAAAATCTTCTGCTTCAATGGAATTCCTCTCAAAAAAAGAACCGGTTTTCACCGGCTTGATTTATCCTGTAATGTGTATTGCGATGACTAGGACAAAGAAGAGCACACCCAATATCATCGTCAGATTGGAGATTACTCGTTCTGAGCCTCTTTCTTTCACATTTGCGAAAAGGTTTAATCCACCATTTCCAGTAAATGCGCCTGAAATGCCATCTGATTTACCACTTTGTAATAAAGATAAGATAATCAACACCGCAGAATCAATCATCAATAACGCTCTTAGCATGGATTTCCCTCCTTCCGCTCGTGCTTAGTTATTATAGCGAACTGCACGTGGAATGTAAACCTATTTTACATAAAAAGACCCCCTAATGAGGAGGTCCTTTTCTTACTTGACTGAAGAATCTTACTTTAATGTGACGTTATAGAATGCATCTTTGCCCTTATATTGCGCAACTGCACCTAATTCGTCTTCAATTCTCATCAATTGGTTGTATTTTGCAATACGATCTGTACGGCTCATGGAACCGGTCTTGATTTGTCCTGCATTGACACCAACTACGAGATCAGCGATCGTGCTATCTTCAGTTTCACCAGAACGATGTGATACGACTGCAGTGTATCCTGCTTCTTTTGCCATTTCAATTGCATCAAGTGTTTCTGTTAATGTTCCGATTTGGTTAACTTTAATCAAAATGGAGTTAGCGATACCAAGGTCAATACCTTTCTTTAAGAAGGTTGTGTTTGTAACGAATAAGTCGTCACCAACTAATTGAACACGGTCACCAATCCGTTCGGTTAAGAGTTTCCAACCGTCCCAGTCATTTTCACCTAATCCATCTTCAATGGAAACAATAGGATACTTCTTGACCCATGCTTCATACATGTCAATCATTTGTTCCGTTGTCTTAACGCCTTCGCCAGAACGCTTTAATTCATACTTCTTTGTCTTCGCATTGTAGAATTCAGAAGCAGCAGCATCGATTGCGAAGCAAACGTCTTTACCTGGCTTATAACCAGCAGCTTTTACAGCAGCTGTCATAAGTTCGAGAGGTTCTTCGTTCCCCTTTGTGCAAGAAGGAGCGTATCCACCTTCGTCACCAACGTTTGTGTTATATCCTGCTTTTTTCAAGATTGTCTTTAAGGCATGGAATACTTCCGCACCCATACGAACAGCTTCATGAATACTCTTCGCGCCTACAGGCATAATCATGAATTCTTGCAGGTCAACGGTAGAATCTGCGTGTTTCCCACCGTTCAAGACATTCATCATAGGGTTAGGCATAACTTTTGCGTTTACACCACCAATGTACTTATAGAGAGGTTCTCCATAGAAATCTGCAGCTGCTCTTGCGCATGCAAGAGATACAGATAATGTAGCATTTGCACCAAGTTTAGACTTGAATGCTGTGCCATCCAATTTGATTAATGTTTCATCAATTGCAGTTTGATCTGTGACATCCATACCCAAAATCTTTGGTGCAATCTTTGTGTTAACATTCGCAACTGCTTTTAACACACCTTGCCCATTGAAACGGTTCTTGTCACCATCACGTAATTCAACAGCTTCACGTTCTCCTGTAGAAGCTCCAGATGGAACCATTGCTCTTCCAAATGCTCCGGATTCAGTTACAACTTCACATTCAACTGTTGGGTTTCCGCGTGAATCAATAATTTCACGTGCATAAACACTTACAATACTAGGCATCCGTATATATCCTCCTTATTACCTAAATTGATTATTCCTCGGTCTTACCCGTTAGAATTATTCTTTTGTTGCATCAATGATTTCCAAGAAGGAATCCACTTTTAATGATGCACCACCGATGAGCGCCCCATCAATGTCTGGGCACGCCATATATTCTTTAATATTGGTTGGTTTAACTGAACCACCATATTGTACACGTACTGCTTCTGCAGTTGCTTCATCGTACATTGCACATACGGTATCACGAACTAATTTGCAGCAATCTTGTGCTGTCTTTTCATCTGCGGATTTACCAGTTCCAATTGCCCAAATTGGTTCATAAGCAATGACCAAACGTGCAACTTCTTCGCCAGTTAATCCTGCTAAGGATCCATTCAATTGTGTCTTAATGACATTTTCTGTTTCCCCAGCATCGTATTGTGCTTCGGTTTCACCAATACAAAGAATTGGAATGATATTGGAATCTAACAAACGTTTTGCCTTTAATGCACAAGCTTCATTTGTCTCATTGTAATAGGTACGACGTTCCGAGTGTCCAATAATACAATAAGTAATCCCTAATTCTTCTAACATTGGAACGCTTACTTCACCTGTATAGGCGCCACTATCTTTTTCATTGCAGTTTTCTGCTGCAACAATTAAGTGTTTTGCATTTTTCACACAGGTATCCACACATGTGTATGGAGCAGCGATTCCATAATCTGCTTTTTCTTCACCGGTTAAATGTGCTTCCACTCCGTTCATGAATTCTTCTGCTTCACTGCGGAGTTTATTCATTTTCCAGTTTCCTACAATAATTGGTTTTCTTGCCATGATTATTTCTCCGGAATAATGGATACACCTGGGAGGTCTTTCCCTTCCATGTATTCTAAGCTTGCGCCACCACCTGTAGAAATGTGGCTGAATTTTTCTGCGAAACCTAAGTTCTTCGCAGCACTTGCGCTATCTCCACCACCGATGATGGTTGTTGCATCTTCTAAACCTGCTAAGGTTTCACAAATTGCTTCAGTACCCTTTGCGAATTCTGGTTTTTCAAAGACACCCATTGGGCCATTCCAGAAGACTGTTTTTGCGCCTTCTAATTCTTTTTGGAATAGTTCTACTGTCTTTGGACCAATATCCATACCCATAAATCCATCTGGAATTTCTCCTGCATCTACGGTTACACATTCGGTTGGGTTATCGAAATCGTTTGCACAAACGGTATCAACTGGTAGGAACAATTTGCCTTCACCTTTAGCAAGGAATTCTTTCGCAAGATCTACTTTGTCTTCTTCTAATAAAGAATTACCAATCTTACCACCTTGTGCTACGGAGAAGGTATAAGCCATACCACCACCAATTAATACTTTATCAGCAATCTTCAATAAGTTTTCAATTACACCAATCTTATCACTAACTTTAGCTCCACCAAGGATTGCGACAAATGGACGCTTTGGAGCATTTAATGCGCCGCCTAATACTTCTACTTCTTTTTCGACTAAGAAGCCTAATGCGCCAGGAATATTGGATGGAATACCAACCGTACTAGCATGTGCTCTATGAACAGAACCAAATGCATCTTCTACGAAGAGGTCAGCTAAACTAGCCCAATATTTTCCTAATTCTTCGTCATTACCGCTTTCTTTCTTACCATCTAAGTCTTCATAACGTGTGTTTTGCATGAGAACGATTTCGCCCTCTTTGAGGTTCGCGACTGCTTCTTCTAATTCTGGTCCACGTGTTGCATTAACGAATGTAACTGGTGCACTTTGTAAACTAGCTAAGCAATCCGCAACGATACTCATATCGTTCTTTGCTTTGTCTTCTTCGCTCTTCACTTTACCTAAGTGAGAAAGAAGAATCACTTTCGCTCCATTTTCCGTTAGATAGTTAATGGTAGGAAGCGCTGCACGAACACGGTTGTCATCCGTAATTACGCCATTTTTGTGTGGGACATTAAAGTCGACACGCATAATAACGCGTTTCCCTTTTACATCTAAATCCTTGACTGTAACTTTAGCCATAATTGCAAAAATCCTCCTTAATTGCGTAATAATTATACCACTCTGTAAACATGTGAGTAAATGAACAAGTACAATTTTTCATTGTTTTTTTGCGTGTTCATAAAAAAAGCAAGGCTTTGATTTGCCTTGCTTTTGTGCCTCTTAATTTCCAGAGGTTAATGTATTTGGTAAGGAAGTTCCATCACTATTAGAATCACTTCCACCAGTTGTGCCACTTCCTGTTGTTCCACTACCACTTGTTGCGGCATTTGCATCAGTGCTTGTTCCACTTCCAGAACCTGCTGTAGAAGAACCATCGCCACTACCAGAGCCTGCGGTTGCAGAAGCATCTGCGCCACCATCTCCAACAACGACTTTGAAGGAACCATTGGATTCATTTCCATTCGCATCTTTTGCAGATACTTCAACATCATAGGTACCAGGTACTGCTGTATCTACATTCGAGCGTACGACATAACCACCATTGGTTAAGGAATCACCGAGTTTCAATACGCCATCTACTGGGTCAGAAACGGAAAGATTTGTGGAAGGATCGAATGTTTCTCCTACACCAATCTTCACTTCTGGCGCATTGAATTTGATTTCTGGTAATTTTGTATCCGCAATATTGACGGTTTGTGTGTAATCACGTGTTACATCATTTCCATCATCATCCTTCGTTGTTAAACGAATGGTAAGTTCTTGTGGTCCAACTTTGGTTGGGTCAATGTCTTTGATGATAGAGACATCGCCTTCATGACCTTTTAAGATGGAATTCAAATCCCAAGACTTTCCATATTCAATGTTTGCGTTTGGATCGAACTCTGCTTTTAAGGATTCATAAATTTCTTCTTGTGTACGTTTTGCAGGTGCTGCTGCATTATTTGCAGTTGCGCCATTGTTGCCGCATCCACGTAATCCTAATAAACCAAGTAAGCACAACAATAAGAGTGGTATGAGCCATTTCCAGAAGCCACCTTTTTTCCCTGTTTCTTTAGTTACACCACGTTCTACTTCAACTTTTGGTGCTTCTAAATCTACTTTAGGTGCTTCTACATTGACATCATCAAGTTTTGCTTTGACACCATCAATCGCATCATCCACTTTGTCTTTTACAGTCCCTGCTGCTGCGCCTAGATCTGCTTTGACATCATCGACTGTGCCTTTGACATTGAGCGCAACTTCTCCTAGGTCTGCCT
The DNA here is from genome assembly GCA_017941735.1 of Solobacterium sp. Taxonomy (GTDB): domain Bacteria; phylum Bacillota_I; class Bacilli_A; order Erysipelotrichales; family Erysipelotrichaceae; genus Bulleidia. Next base: position 13,131 of record JAGAVW010000039.1, read on the forward strand.
TTACATCTCCAACTTTATCTTTAAGGTTGAGTGCAACATCCCCAAGATCCGCTTTGACATCGCCCACTTTATCTTTGAGTGCCGCTCCAGCTAAGCCAACTGCCGCTGCACCTGCCGCAAGCTTTTCATCAATTGGTTTTTTGATATTCAAATCAACATCATCCAGTTTGACATCTGCTGCTTCTTGGATTTCTTTTAACGATGCATCAATGTCTGCCACTTTTTCATTAACAACTTCTTTTGGTTTATCGAAATCAAGACCCTTTAATAAACCTGCACCTGCTGCAAGTGCACCACCACCTAATAAACCTTTGGTGAGTACGGTGTCGTTATCTGTGAGCCATGATTTATACGTTTTTACATCAACGCCATTGCTGAGTAAGTCTTCAAAATCCCATGGTAATGGTGCTTTTGCTTCGACTTCTTTATTCGTGAATGGGGAAATGAATTTTGTATAAAGCCCATGCAACGCAGGACGATCAATAAAGGTCTTCTTTCCACCATAGAGTTCATCCCCTAAAAGTGGATGTCCAATTGCCTTTAAGTGTGTGCGAATTTGATGAGATCTTCTTGTGTCTGGGTTTACCGATAATACAGAGTATGGTTCTCCATTAATGGTGCGTTCTTCTAACACTTCATAGTTTGTGATTGCGGGTTCGCCATCTTCCGCAACAATACGTTCGATTTGTCCATCTACTTTTTTGATTGGTTTATCAATAACACCAATCTTATCCGCAAGCAGTCCTTGGACAATTCCTAAATAATTCTTCTTTAATTTCCCTTCATTTAAGAGCTCCGATAATTTCTCAAATGCAGGTGCGTTTTTCGCAAAAATTTCTAAGCCACTGGTTGTGGATCCTAAGCTATCTAATGCACGTAAAGACACCTCTTTCCCTAGCTTGTCATAGAACCCCTTTAAGATGGATTCAACAGAGATTCCTTGATAGCCTTTATTGGCATTCGTAGGAATTCCACTTGGCTTATTAACGATGACAAAGTCATCTTCTTCATAAAGAATTTCTGGATCTAGTTTTACAGCTGGTTCAGCAGTCCAATCATCGGATAATTCTACTTTCACTGTGTCTCCTACAGCTGCATGATCAAAAATTCCGGCTTTTTCGTCATTCACCAAAATCTTTCCAAATAAACGTAAGCCTAAAATTTGCCATTTGGAAAGTTTGAGCTCGTCTTCAAGAATGTCTTTCACAAGACCATTTTGGTACTTATCCCAAGCATTTTGGTCGACTTTAAATTCTAATAATTTTGACATAATCTCTCCCTTTCTATTGTCTGTAACGGTAAACGATCACACAAACTCGTTAGAAAAATTTTATCATAATTCTTTTTAATATAGTTGTTTTTTCTTTACATTCGCGCATGCAAAACACTTTAACTTTAATGGCATTCCATTTAAAGCGTGGATTGCCCCTTCCATTGTGGCACCCGTTGTAATAACATCATCGACTAGTAAAACTTTCTTTGGCAAAGTAATATTCGCCTTCAAACGGATTTGTTTTTTTCTTTGTAGACGACTTTTTTGAGACATCTGTTTTTGTTCTTGATTGGAAAGCATTTCAAATGGTTCCAGCATGGGCATTTGAAATAACGAATACATTTCTTTTAGATGCGAAAAACCACGTGCTTCTAATTTTTCTTTCGCACTAGGTAATAGCAACAATGTATATCCAAAATATTTAAAGGGAAAATAGTTGCGTAATGGATAAAGGAATATCTCTTTCAGTGCTTCATCATAGCACTCTTTAAATTGAATGAGTGCCTTTTGAAATGCGTCATTATATGCCCAATAGGTTTCCACTTTACATCCCGCAATGACGCGTACTGCTTTTTCCTTTTTCCATGCCTTCCTACAACCATAACAAAGCACATCTTCCTCCCAAAAGATTTCGCGAAAGGAAGGATTTGTCCCAATTTCTTTATGACACAAAAGACATCGCATCTTGATTGGCCTCCTTGATTTTCTTAACACATGCATCCATCGCATCACTTTGGTTTTTCGCCAAAAACAAAACCTCTCCTCTTGGATATTCCATCGTTCTTCCTGCGCGTCCAGCAATTTGGATTAAACTTGCTTCATCAAAGACGGCGTGTTGCGCTTGAAATACACAAATCTCTACATTAGGAATAGTCACACCTCTTTCCAATATGGTTGTCGTGATGATGATGCCATTTTTTTGGTTACGAAAGCGGGCAATCACTTCATCTTTGTTTTCTACTTTGCTTGTACATATTTCGCATGGATAAAATAAACAAAGCCACTTCTGCATCCTTTTTGCTAGAGCAATCGTTGGCACAAAAATCATGCGCGGATAGGCTTCATGCGTTTGAAGCCAACGGAATAAATAGATGGATAACAGAAAGAAACCACCCCATTTAATGGATGGCACCGGTAAAGGTTTCCCATGGGGACGTTGATTCAATTTCAGTTCAACCAATTGGTGTTTTTTTACTTGTGCCATTAAACGTGCATCGGGTGTTGCGGTTAAATAAATCTTCCTTCCTCGACAGGCAGTTAACGCAATCCCAAAAAGCACTTCATTTCCTTTGAATGGAAAGGCATCGGGTTCATC
>JAGAVW010000040.1 GCA_017941735.1 Solobacterium sp.
GATGTCGACTTTGATATGAATAAGATGAAGTAATTATCATCATTTCAATCTTTTTTCTTAACTATCACTTTTGTGATTCTTTTTGTCATGGATTTTCATTTTTATGAAATTCCTTCTTGACTCTTAATAGTTAATCTCCTTCAAAATTTTCAATTCGTAATTCTTAAAGCGTATACAACCATTTTAACATATCGTAGCAAGCATATTTTTTATCCATTTACGTTACTTTCCATATGATAAAATGAAATTAATCATTTAATAAATCAAGCTTACAAGAATTGATATTGTCTTTCTTTAGAAAGGAAATAAAGCAACCGTGGATACAAGAATCCATAAAACAGCAATTGGAACATTTATAGGCAATGAACATAATGATGTTTATGAATTTTTAGGCATTCCTTATGCAAGGGCAAAACGTTTTGAATATAGTGAGAGAATTAATTCCTATGAAGGAGAATTTAATGCGACCAGAAGGGGGAATTCGTGTCCCCAATTTCGTCAATATCATCCGCATTTAGAAAACCCAGAGCGTCTTTTCTACTATAAAGAATTCCGTGAAGGAATCGATTTTCAATACGATGAAGATTGTTTAAATTTGAATATTTATATTCCTAAAAATGCCTCCAATTGTCCTGTCCTTCTTTTCTTTCATGGGGGAGGTTTCAATTCTGGATCTAATAATGAAGATCCTTTTAAAGGATACGAATTAGCTCGTAGAGGAATCATTACCATATTTGCGAATTATCGGGTTGGAGTACTTGGTTATTTTTGTCATGAGGAAATTGAAAAGAAATATGGACGCAATGGAAACTATGGTTTAGATGATCAACTTCAAGCAATCCACTGGGTAAAAGACCATATTCAAGAATTTGGAGGAGACAAAGATAACCTCACCATTAGTGGACAAAGTGCAGGGGCGATATCCGTGCAATATCATTGTTTAAACCAGGATAACGAAGGTCTTTTCAAGAGAGCATGTATGATGTCAGGTGGTGGCTTATTCCCGAAATTTGCCTTACCGAAAAAGCCAGAAGAAACATATGGATACTGGAAAGAATTAATGGACTTAGCAGGTTGCCAAAGCTTTGAAGAATTTCAGAATGTGGATTTAAAAACCATGCATGATGCGTATGATGAAATAAAGAAGAGACGAAAAGATAGTATCAATCATATGATGCCAGTGGTGGATGCATATTTACTAAAAGAGAATGTAGGAGACTTAATCAAGAATCCGTTACATCTTGATTATATGCTTAGCTATACAAGTAATGATATGTATGCGCCAATGTTAGCGTATATTGCCAATCAATACGCAAGAGAAAATAATGCATATGTCTATTACTTTGATATTGATCAACCAGGTGATCATAACGGAGCTTTCCATTCTAGCGACTTACGCTATATGTTTGGTACACTCGATACTTCTTGGCGCCCTTATCGAAAGCGGGATAAAGAAGTTTCGAATCAAATGATGGATTATCTTTCTTATTTCTGTCAAAGCGGAAATCCCAATGGCAAGGATTTACCACTTTGGAATAAAACTACGAAACAAGCCCATTCCGTCTTATGTTTTGAATTGAATGAAACCAAAATGGGGAAACCATCTTACATAAAACTACTATGGAATATGTTGCATAAAGGAGATCCTAAGGCATGAAATTCAAACATCCGTTCCACCTAAAAGAGACAAATGCGAATACCAGAATTTATCAAAGCAATGGGATACTTATGCGCATTGATTTTATTCAAGATATGCTTCGCGTATCTTTAATTAAGAATGCAGACATCCTTCCTACTTTTAGTATCAATCCAAGTCATAATGAAATGCCAAATAATGGAAGAGAAAAACTGTCCTTAGAAGGATTTACGCTAGCTAATCCAGAAGTGATAGAAGAGGATAATGGAATCCGTTTTAAACATTGCGATTATGATTTTGAAATTGATTTGATGAACTTTCGTATCACCATACAAAATGAAAAAGGTATTCTTTACCAAGATCGTAATGGATTAGCCTATAACTTTGATGGGGAATTAGGAGATGGGTCTTTTCATTACACAAGGCGTACAGAAGACCAATATATTTATGGCTTAGGTGATAAAGCTGGGAAAGTAAACAAGAACCACGCACATTATAAATTAGACACTAATGATGCGATGGGCTTTAAAGCAGAATACAGTGATCCGCTTTATAAATATTTACCATTCTATATTTGCGAAAACAAAGTAGGTAGCTATGGCATCTATTACGATACCTATAGTGAAGGGGAAATAGATTTTGGCAAAGAACATGATAATTATTATGAACTCTTTAATTCGATTAGATATGAAGAAGAAAACATGGTTTTCTACCTTCTTTTTGGAAGTGTAAAAGAAATCGTACAACGCTTTATTCAAATGACCGGTGGTATTGGTAGAGTGCCAGAATGGGCTTTTCAATATTGTGGGTCAACAATGGAATATACGGATGCAAAGGATGCGGATCATCGCTTACGTGAATTTATTGAACAATGTGAAACACATGAAATAACTGCGGGTGGATTCTATATGTCGAGTGGCTATACCCAAATTAAGGATAAGCGCTACGTATTCCATTGGAATAAAGAGAAAATTCCAAACCCAAAAGAATTAGCTACTTATTTCAAAAGTAAAAATCTAGAAATCATCCCCAATGTGAAACCTGCATTCTTGGATAATCATCCTTTGTATGAAGAAATCGCAAAGAATGGTTGGTTTTTACATTATCAAGATGGAACACCTGCGAAGTTTCCATTTTGGGGTGGGGATGCGAGTTATTTAGATTTCACAAATCCAGAGGCATATGCGTTTTGGAAGAAATGTGTGCGGGAAGTGTTAGTCGAAGAAGGTTATACAAATATTTGGAATGACAATAATGAATATGATATTCATGACAAGGATGTATATGCGCATGGGTTTACAAAAGAGATTCCAGCACGACTTATTAAACCTTTATTCTCTTATTTAATGGCAAAGGCAAGTCGAGAAGCATGTCTAGAAGTGAATCCGGAACCCTTTAATGTGAGTCGTTGTGCAATTGCGGGAAGTCAACGTATTTGTACGACTTGGACAGGAGATAATTACACAAGCTTTAAAGAACTACGTTATAACCATTACCAAGCTATGACGATGACATTATCTGGTTTTAGTTTCTTTGGACCAGATATTGGAGGTTTTTCTGGACCGAAACCAAGTGAAGAATTATTTATGCGTTGGCTTCAATATGGCGTCTTTTTACCACGCTTTGTCTTACATTCCTGGAAGATTGGAGAAGCTTCGACGATGCCATGGCTTTATGAAGAGAAGATGGATTGTGTAAAAGAAATCTTTGACTTAAGAGAAAAACTCATACCTTATTTAAAGAAGCAAATGAATCAATGCATTCAAAACAATTATCCGCTTATCACACCGGTATTTTTAAAGGATGACACGTATGATCGTGATTCGGATTATTTTATGTGTGGAGATAGCATACTTGTATGCCCAATTTTTGATGAAGGGGTTAAGGAATTAACTATCACTTTACCAAAATATCATTCATATCGATTAAGAGGAGAAGGAGAAGTATTTCCAGCAGGTAGTACGATTCAAATCACTTGTACAATAAACGATTTACCAATTTGGTTTGAAGAATATAGAGAGGAAGAATAACATATGGAAAAAAAGAAGGGTGGATTAACTTTAAAACATAAGATTGGTTATGGTTTAGGTGATGCGGGAGGTGTTATGACCTTTGCGCTTATGAGTAGTACCTTCTCTATGTATTGTACAGATGCCTTAGGCATTAAGCCAGGCACGATTGCGATCTTATTACTCATCTGGAATATATGGGACTTTATTAACGATCCTTTAATGGGTGCTTATATTGATAAAAGCTATGCGCATAGCACAAATTCCAAAGGGAAATTTCGGCCATGGATTTTGCGGGCAACACCACTCTTGTTGGTGACATTTATTGCCTTATGGTCGGTTCCAAGTTTATTTGAGGGCTTAGCTAGGCTTTGTCTTTTGTTTGGTTTAAAGATTTTATATGAAGGCGCTTATACGATGTTTAATATTCCTATGGGCTCTTTATTATCTGCCATGGCAGATACCGATGAAGAGCGTGCTTCTTTATCTTCTGCTAGAGGCATTGGGAGTGCAGGGGCGACACTCATCGCTTTATTCATCATGCCTTTATTCTTGAAGCGCTTTGGCGAAAGCAATGCGATAGGTTATGCGATTGGGGCATCGGTATGTGCACTCATTGGATTTGCGATGTGTATGGCACATTATTACATGACAGAAGAAAGACACAAGACCAATCATTCCACAAATGAAGATGATATCAAGTTAAGAGATATTCTTGAAGTTATTAAGGTGAATCGGCCTTTTGTGGCACTTTGCGTTCATGGCTTATTCATCTGTATGATGCAATATGTGGGGAATACATTAAATAATTATATGTATGCGGATGTATTGGGTGATATTTCGATTGCTGGATATGGCACCCTCTTTAGTGCACCAGCGATGATTCTTATCTTTATTACCGGCCCAATGATTGCGAAGAAGATTGGTCTAGAAAAACTGATTCGTTATGGCTTACTCATTAGTTGCGTGATGTATGTATTATTATTTGTGGCTTTGATGTTATTTAATATCAATCCATGGGTCTATGCGATTTGTAGTAATACGGCAATGGGTTTTGCGTTTATTTCCATTTATATGCAATGGGGCTTAGTAGGCGAAGCGATTGACTATAATGAAATGATTACAGGAAAAAGAACAGAAGGGTCAATCTATGGAACCTTTAATTTAAGTCGTCGTGTTGGTCAAACCATTGGCAATTCTGCAGCGATGTTCTTACTTGGCATGACTGGCTATAATGGCGCACTAGCCATCCAATCCGCCTTTACCATTAATGGCATTAAAGCACTCTGCGTTTTATTACCAGGCATCTTAGTTTTAGGATCTTGGGCATCCTTTAAATTCTTATGGAATATGGATGAAGAGACACGTCGAAAAGTGAGTGCATTCAAGGCGAGTAAACAATAATAAAGGATGAAGGAGAGAATGAATTATGAAATACTGTCCTACATGCGGGTATAAAATAACTGACATAAATCTAAAGTACTGTCCAGAATGCGGTAGTTTACTAGATAAAGGAAGTGACAATACAAACCCCAAAACCTATAATTCAAAAGGTTTAAATTTAGTAATGGATTATTATGAAAAGGGTGTGGAGAGCCCCTATTATGAGTTAGCACTTTATGCCTACAATACAAAGGAGCTTCTTTTAGAAGAATATCGTAATGGGGGTAGTGAAAGTGAAACGTGTACGCAAAAACTAGTTCCTTTTGAGGCATATAAAAAGGCAATGGAGATTGTGCGTAAGTATCACTTGAAAGGGTTAATGATTCGAAAGGGCCCTGGTTTAGATGGAATGAAGTATGTGATTAAGTTTAGAGACACTTTCAATGCACAAGATATGTATCGCTTTTCATCAGAGAATGTTGGGGAAAAGGATACGATTATGATGTTTTATGATATGAAGAATCTCTTATCTTCTTATCTTATGTAGTTTGTTTTTCTGTGAATTAGTATCTACAAACAAAATATTGGAGTATCTTTTTATTTCAATTATTTAGTTTGTATTTAGAGAAGCTTAAAAGTAGTGTCTTCGTAAAGAAGGCGCTTTTTTGATAATTGGCAATAATGGTTTCTATGGCATTCAATTAAACATTAATAATTATGGATAAAGATTTGACGCTTCAATTGTTGAAATGTGACAAACAGATGGATTGAAAATCATAAATATACAATAACCATCAATTTAAATTCATTAATAATTGTGAAATTATTATAAGAAAATTAAATTTATTTGTTGTTAATAGACAATGACTCGTAAAAAAATCAGATGATATTATTTGAATATCACAAAAGCACTTGAAATTCATAATCTAGAAAGGAAGGAAGAAAACTATGAGAGTTGGAGTGTATAGAATTGAAATGTCTTCACCAGATGATGTTCGTGAACTAAAACGTTTAATCGATAGTGGCGAAATCAATCCAAATGAAATCATTGCAGTTCTAGGAAAAACAGAAGGAAACGGTTGTGTAAATGATTTTACACGCGCATTAGCTACTGTCTCCTTTAAGCGCTTATTAGCTGAAGAAACAGGAATGAGCGAAGACGAAGTCGTTAAAAAAGTGGCGTTTGTCATGTCTGGGGGGACAGAAGGTGTTATGGCTCCTCATGCAACAATCTTCACAAAAAACGATGAAGTTACGGAAGAAACTGGAGAAAAATCATTAGCAGTTGCTTCTGGCTATACCCGTGATTTCTTACCTGAGGAACAAGGCACTGTTGCTGAAGTAGAAGAAGTTAAGAGGGTGACGCTAGAGTTGATGAAAGAAGCAGGAATTGATGATCCAGCAGATGTCCATTTTGTACAAATCAAATGTCCTCTGTTAACATCAGAAAGAATTTTAGAAGCTAAAGCAAGAGGAAAAGATGTATGCACGCATGACACGTATGAATCAATGGGATATAACCGTGGTGCAAGTGCTTTAGGTGTTGCATTAGCGTTAGGTGAAATACCAGAAGGAAGTGTAACGGATGACAAAATTTGTAAGGATTGGTCATTGTATTCCAAAGTTGCAAGTACATCTGCAGGTATCGAATTACAAAAGTGCGAAATCATTTTGATGGGTAATTCTACAAAAGCTCAAAGTAACTTCTCCATTGGGCATTCTGTTATGAAAGATCCAATCGATTATAAAGCAGTTGTTGAAGCAATTGAAAATGCAGGTATGAAAGTGGACAAAGTTCCTACTGATGAACAAAACAAAAAGATTGTAAATGTTTTGGCAAAAGCAGAAGCAGATTCTACAGGATATGTTCGTGGCAGAAGAAATACAATGCATACGGATTCTGATATCAATCACACAAGACATGCAAGAGCAGTGGTTAATGGTGTTATTGGTGCGATAGTTGGTGATCCAATGGTTTACGTTTCTGGTGGTGGAGAACATCAAGGACCAGATGGTGGTGGACCAGTTGCGGTAATCATCGAAAAATAAAATGAACTGTTTATTTCAAAATGCCAATATTATTGCAAATGAAAGAATAGCAGATATAGGAATTGTCGATGGAAAGATACACTTCCCATTGAAAGAGAATGCCATTCATTGGGATCAGATAGTTGATTTAAAAGGGAAGATTGTTTTTAAAGGATTTGCAGATATTCATACACATTTGGATAAAGCTATGGTTACAGATTACGTTAAAAACGAATCTGGAACATTACAAGAAGCGATTGACATAATGGGTAAATACAAAGCAAATATGAGCGATGAAGAGATTTACTCAAGGGCGAAAAAAGTAATAGAAATGTGTTATCGAAATGGCACTCGATATCTTAGGACACATGTAGATGTAGACAATAATATTCAATCTAGATCTATCAAAGTACTATCTACTTTAAAAAATGAATATCAAGATAAGTTATATCTCGATTTGATTGCTTTTCCACAAGAAGGCATCTTACAAAATAATGAAAACTATCTTGCTTTAGAACAAGCACTCAAAGATGGGGCATCTATCATTGGTGGAATACCTGCCAATGAGGCAAATCCAAAAAAGCATATTGAGATGATCTTTGATTTAGCTAAGAAATATGATGTCGATATCGATATGCATATTGATGAAAATGATAATCCAGATAGTTTAACAATTTTGGAGTTAATCAAACAAACAATTGCAAATAACTATCAAGGAAGAGTTTTGGCTGGACATTTATGTAGTTTGGGCTCGAGCAAATTGGAAGTCATTCAAGAAGTTCTTGAAAGAATCAAAGAAGCACAAATCAAAATCATTTCATTGCCTTCAACCAATCTCTATCTAGAAGGAAGAAATGATATCGGAATCATACGCAGAGGGATAGCTCCAATCAAAATGATGTATCAAGAATACAGAATAGATGTGGCGATTGCTTCTGACAATATCCGAGATCCATTTAATCCATTTGGGAATGGAAACCCATTACAAACAGCATTAATTACTGCACATGCATGTCATATGGGTGGCGTGCAGGATCTAGAAGACTTGTTTGATATGATTAGTTCCATTCCTATGAAGATGATGGGGTTTCAACCCACATACAATGAAGGGGAGAAAGCACAAGTAGTCGTATTAGACGCGAATACAAAAGATGAAGCCATCATTTCACAAGCAAGCGTTTTATACGCAATTTAAGAAAAGAGGGAAAATATGAATTTATTTCTAAATCTTCTTCCACTAATCGTCATCGTCGTATTGTTAGTATTAAAACAACATATGCTCGTTGCTGGATTAGCTGGAGGAGTCGTCGCCATGGTAATTGGCGGAATGACGCCTGCACATGCAGCTGGTATCGTTCAAAGTAGTATTGGAACCATGTTAGGATATTTAGCACCTGTGTTATATGCAGCTGCAGCAATGATGGTTTCAAAATCAGGTAGTTTTAATGCTTTAGTAGATTTTGCACAAGAAAAACTCAAAGGTAAAGTGGCATGGATTGCTGGTGTATTAGTATTAATCCAAGCACTAGCAACTTATATGGCAGGTATGGGAGCTGGTAACACAATGGTTATTGCTCCACTAGTTGCGGCGGTTGTTGGCGCTGTTCCAGAGGTTATTGCTGGTATGGCGATTGCAACTGCAGCATGTTTCACAACATCTCCAGCATCTACAGAGACAGTTTTAGCTGCAGAAGCTGCTGCTCGTGATGTAGCGGAGCATTCAAGCGCAATGCTTCCATTTACATTAATCTTTGTGTTATTAGGAGCTGCATTAGCAGTTTGGGGTGTAACCAAACGTGGCACAATGCTAAATGAAAATGTAGTTTCTGATGAAACACGTGAAAAAACAAGTCTTGTTCAAGCAGTTCCAGCACTAGTACTTGTTATCTTAGTTATTTTTGGTGGGAAAATTAATGGTTTAACTGGTTTATCCTTATTCGCACCGGTTGTGAATGTATTAGTAGCTGCCATTTTATGTGTTGTTTGCTGCAAAACATCAGTGAAAGATGTCTGTGATAACTTGATTGATGGTTCTCGCTTTATATTAACAACATTATTTGGTGTAGGTATCTTCTTAGGATTTATTCAAGTTGTTGCCGAACTAGGCACATTTGAACAATTGGCAGCACTCGCTGGCAAAGCGCCCTCCATTTTAATTGTTCCAGCAGCAATTATTCTTGCGTTCTTAATCGCGATTCCTTCGGGAGCATTCTGTGCTGGCGTATTAGCGCTGGTACTTCCTACATTATCCGCATTAGGTCTTCCTTCTACAGCGATGGGTTTAGTTGCAATTGCAGCTGGTTTTGGAACACAAGTTTCACCAGTGCAAATTAACGTTGCGGCATTATCAGATGGATTTAAAGTGGATATTTTCAAGATTGTTAAAGACAACATGAAATATGTATTGTGTGGTCTAGCAATCTTAGTAATTGCTTCATTCTTTGTTCGATAAGATTCATTATCGCAGTAAAAAAATGATTGTCACATTTCGTGACAATCTTTTTTTAGATTTGGATTAAACCAATATCATACAAGTATAAAGACATATACAAAGGTAAAAAGGAATAAGTTGTATCATTGATATCATATCCAAGATTTTTGATGATACCTAATCGATATTTTAGGGTGTTGTAATGAATATATAAATAGTGCGAAGCTTGTTTGATGTTGAAGTGGGATTGTATATATACAAGAAGTGTTTTGATTAACGGGATATCATGATTCTTTTCAAACTCAACAAGAGGGCGTATCAAATCGTTCACAAGACTACTTAAATCATTTTTATCCATAGTTTTAATAATGCGGTAAAAATCAATAAAATCAGGGGGAATAATAAAAGTGTCGGGATTGTTTTCAATGATATATTGACTAGCATCCATGATTTGACGGTATCGGATAGGAAGTTGGCCAGCGTCATCAATTGGCTTAGTAACAGCGAATAAATAATCATCATAAACAGGATCAGAGTTAATAATATTTTTAACTTTTTCCGTGGAGATTAATTCATTAAATTTTGAATTCAGTAAAAAAGTCACTTTATTTTGGAAAGAGATATATTTTACTTCTTCAAACTTGATGCCATATTCTTTGATAATGTCCGATTTTAATTGATTTACAATAACACCATTATTTGGCAAATCTTTTTTTGTTTTTCTGGATGTGACTAATATCATCAACATTGGAAATTCGATATGCCAATTATAGATTTTTCCTTCTTCGATAATATCTTGGTTTGTAGAATAGGAAGAGGTAAAGTTGATGACGAAGTTCATCAAAAATTGATCTAGGTGCATTGCTAAATCGGTTCTTCTTTGATGAACTTGTTTTAATAAAATTTTTATTACCTCAATATTTGTATGAATGATTTGTCGATTATCGTTATCCGAGCGCAATACGATACGATAGATGTGCTGATCATTAAATGTGATTTCTTCTTTGTATACCAAATAATTATTTACCTTTTGCAAGATATTCTCTTGGATATTCGTATCTTCCAAATATGGCAGTAAAGAACTATCTGTATAATAATTTTTATCTTCTTGATAAGAATACAAAACAACATCAAAGCCACTAATGTCGTGTGCCATATCAATTAATATTTGAGGAGAGGGGTTTTTCTGGATTAAATCCATGCATTCATTAAAACGAGTATGGAACTGATGTTGATTATAGACGTTCGTCTGCAGTTCACTATGAATTGAAGTGAAGACGGAAGAAAGATTTGCTTCATAATGTAATAGAATAATTGGAATATCATTATCATTTGCTGTTTCAATAATATTTTGTGGGATTTCATCCCCGAAACGAGTATGCGATATCACAATACCAGCTGTCTGCTTTTCTTTCATCACATCCACTAAACTCGTGAATAAATTACGGTCTCTTTGTATTAAATAAAAGGTTGTTAAAATAAGGGAGTTTTCGAAAATGTATTTATCGAAATCAGGAGTTTCAAGAATAGATACTTTCTTCACCGTTTTATCTAAATCTGCCTTTGTGATTACCTCGTAGGATTCAAAAATATGTTGATTAATTAAATCTTGTAATGTCATATAAGTCCTCTCCAAGTTTATGAAAACAGTATAAATCAATTGTCAAAAAAGGACAATGTAAGGGGTTTCAAATCGTCCTCTTTCAATGAAGTATAAATGTAATTTTTATATTAAGTTATAACTATAGAACAAGTGCAAATACTGAATTTAGGCCTAAGTTAATGCGCTAATTAAAGGGAGATTGAATTATGAAAGTAAAATTATGGGTAAAAAGTGATTTAAATGGTTTTTTTGGACTATTTACCAACTGCCTAACAAACTTCCTTGTTATGGCAAGCTTACTGACCGTAGTTGTAGGATTTCCAAGTGAAGTAGTCTATGGAACAATCCTACCAGCATCGGGGCTATCTGTTTTTATCATTAATGTTTATTATGCATATATGGCATATAAATTGGCGAAAAAAACAGGTAGAAATGATGTTACTGCAATGCCAGGTGGTCCTTCTGTAACACATATGTTCTTAATTGTGTTCATGATTTTAGGACCTGTTTATTGGACGACTGGTAATGTAGATCTTGCATGGAATGCGGGTATTGCTTGGTGTGTGATTGAAGCTGTAATAGAAATCATAATGTCTTTTGTCGGCAAACAAATTCGAGAAAGAATACCACGTGTTGCAATGCTAGGATCGCTTGCGGGATTATCATTAACCTACATTTCTTTGAACCCTACATTTAATACCTTTGCAGTATCTTACATTGGTATTGTATGTCTCATGATTGTCATGATGGGATTTGTTGGAAAAATAAGAATGCCTGCTGGGTTGCCGGTTGGATTAGTAGCTATTATTTTTGCGACAGTATTAGGATGGGCAACAGGCTATATGAATTGGGGTGCAGTCGTTGATTCTTTAGCAAACGTTCGCTTCTCGATTCCAATTCCTTCTATTTCTAGAATTATCAACGGGTTTACAGAAGCTTCAAAATACTTAGTTGCTGCAATCCCATTAGGTATTTATAATGCATTCGAAACTATGGATAATTTGGAATCTGCTTCGGTAACTGGAGATGATTACCCAACCCAAGAAGCAATGTTAAATGATGGGATTACTTCCTTTATTGCAGGGTTATTTGGTAGTCCATTCCCAACGGCTTGCTATATTGGCCAATCTGGTTGGAAAGAAGCCGGAGCACATATTGGATATTCCATTTTAACAGGAGTCATGATTCTCATCTTAACATTTACAGGGTTATTTTCTTTGATTCTTAATGTTATTCCAGTTGTAGGTATTTACCCAATCTTAACGTATATTGGAGTAACGATAACATCGCAAGCGTTTACTTCAAGTGATATTAAATATGTTCCTGCCGCAATTGTTTCGCTCTTACCACACTTAGCTGACTGGTCGAAGAATGTTGCGGATAATGCATTGAGTGCAGCTGGTACTTCTGCAGGGGTAGTTGGTTTAGATGCGCTTATTAGTGGTGGCGTAGTATATAACGGCATGAGTGTGTTGGGTGCAGGGTCAATCATCGTAGGGATGATTCTAGGTAGTTTAATGGTATTCATTATGGATCACGACTGGAAGAAAGCTATGATTACTTCCGGAATTGGAGCAGTCTTAAGTTTCTTTGGTTTCATCCATGGTGCAGGTTCAATTGGCATTAATGTAAGTCCTAGTGTTACAGTAGGCTATGCGATTACAATCGCCTTATTTGCATATTACTATTTCAAAGAGAAAGATCAACCATTAACTTTAAAAAAGGAAGGTGAGTAAGTATGGCAAAGTATTCTGTAAAAGCGAAACCATTTTCATTTGATTTTGATTTTAAACATACAGCGCTAATCATTATTGATATGCAAAGAGATTTTTGTTATAAGGGCGGATTTGGAGAATCATTAGGAAATGATGTGACACCTACTTTCTCTATTATCCCAACTGTTGAAAAAATCTTAAAAGCAGCTCGCAAAAAGAAGATGTTTGTCATCCATACTCGAGAAGGCCATCGTCCCGATTTATCGGATTGTCCTCCAGCAAAAATGGCTAGGAGTTCTTCGATTGGTACAATCGGCCCTATGGGTCGGATTCTTGTACGCGGGGAATATGGACATGATATTGTGGATGAATTACAACCAATCGATGGAGAACCGGTAATAGACAAACCAGGTAAAGATGCCTTTTATATGACAGATTTGGAGTTAATTCTACGAAACAAAGATATTCGAAATCTTATTGTTTGTGGGGTTACCACACATGTTTGTGTACACACAACAATCCGTGCAGCGAACGATAGAGGTTTCAATTGTTTGATGATAGAAGATGGAACGGCTGCTTTTGATCCGAAAGATCAAGAAGCTGCAATTCGCATGATCAATCAGCAAGGTGGTATCTTTGGCTGGACAACAACATCTAAGGAAGTATTGAAGGTATTGAAGTGATATCAGTTGATGAATATTTATTATCAGATGGTAGATATCAAGGTATCTACCATCTGCATAGTGGATATAAAAAAGTGCTTAATTTTGTGAATGAGAATCGTGCCATTGTATCCGTTGTGAATGCCTCTATTTCAAGAGGGCCGGCAAGAATTCAACTTGATGAGGATATAGATTTCTTAACCACTAATAAATATGAAGCACTAAGAATTTGCGAACGAAATTTGCATATTTCAGATGAAGCTATACCATATGAACTATGGAAAGCAAAATCATTGAAGTTATCGTTTCATTATGACAAAGTACAATGCGTCATTGCATATTTGGGCAAACGATTACAGCAACAAGAACAGGAACTCTTTGATTCTCATAGCAAAGTAGATCAATTAATTGTAGAAACAATTAAAACAAATTTAAAACAAGGACAACTTGAATCCTTATTAGGATTTGGTATGGGATTAACACCTTTAGGAGATGATTGTATCTTTGGTTATTTGTTTGGGATGAATTTGTTTGATACTAGTATTCCGGATATCTATTCAATTGCGAAAGAAAAAACGACACTTATTAGTTCAGAGTTTTTATACCATATGAATCAACAAAGGATATCGGATGCTTTATATAAGCTGGGAAAGTGCTTATTTGTAGATGAAAAAAATGTGGATGATTATATTTCAGAAATATTGCACTATGGTAGTTCGTCAGGTTATGGAATTTTATTAGGATTAAAGAATTATTTAGAAAGAAGGAGTCAAAATGTCTAAGTTTACAAAAGTATTGAAAGATAGCTACTTTGATTCGGTCACTTTAATGTCATTGTCTGCAAAGATAAAAAAAGAGACAAAGGCAAGTGAAGTGACCGTATTAATGGCAACCGATATGAATAAAGACTTAATTAGTAAAGTTGGGTTGGGCACAGATGATGTGCTAAACGCCGGACAAAACGATTGTGTTATTGGGGTTGCGTGTGATGGAGATGCTGAGGAAATTGTTAATCGAATTGTTAAAGAACTAGAAGATGGAAATAATCAAAAAAAGGAAAAGAAAGAAGTTGTTTATCACACACAAGCACAATTTTACAAAGAAGAAGATCCAAATATTGTGGTGATATCTGCCCCAGGTAAATATGCTGCAAGAGAGGCAAAGATTGCGCTTGAAAACGGTAAACATGTGATGTTGTTTTCAGATAATGTCACCGAAGAGGAAGAGCTTTCTTTAAAACAGCTCGCATGCGAGAAAGAACTTTTATTGATGGGGCCAGATTGTGGTACAACCATCTTAAACGGGGTTGGATTATGTTTTGCAAACAATGTCACGCGCGGGAATATTGGTATCGTGGGTGCTTCTGGAACAGGATTGCAAGAAGTAACGGTATTGATTGACAAACAAGGAGGAGGCATTTCGCAAGCACTCGGAGTTGGCGGTAGAGATTTGCATTCTGAAATTGGTGGTTTGATGACAATGCAATGCATGAAAGCATTAGACCAGGATGAGCAGACAAGTACGATTGTAGTTGTATCAAAACCACCAGCAAGTGATGTTGAAGAAAAAGTTGTACAATTGGCGCGAACACTGAGTAAGCCAGTAGTTTTGATTTTTATTGATGGGCAACCAAGAGAAGATGAAAATGGAGTATATTATTGTTCAAAGCTATCGGAAGGTGCATGTAAAGCAGTCGAAGTGACCAATCATTCTTTAAAGACATCATTTGATTTATCGTCTGATGTTTTAGATGTATGTGCTAGAGAGCAATCAAAATTGACGCCAAACCAAAAGTATCTTAGAGCTCTTTATTGTGGAGGAACATTGTGTTCCGAAGCTTTAAGTATTACAAGAGGCGTTTTAAAAAAAGTGAAATCAAATTTGGCAAAAAAAGAGGAAGAAAAACTAAGCGATCCTCTTGTAAGTGAATACAATACTATCATTGATATGGGAGATGATTTCTTTACGAATGGGAAACCACATCCAATGATTGAGCCCTCTATTCGTTTAGACCGAATCGTTCAAGAAGCAAAAGACCCGACGACTGCAGTGATACTATTAGATTTTGAACTTGGATATGGGTCACATGATGATCCAGTTGGGATTACCATCGATGCAATCCAAGAAGCAAGACAAATTGCAGAGAATGAAGGGCGTTACTTAGTGTTTGTGGCATATATTTGTGGTACGGAAAAAGAAAAACAAAGTTATACAACGGCTAAAAAACTGTTAGAAGAGAACAGTGTTATAGTTACGAACACAAATGAGCAAGCTGCTACATTGGCAGTAAATGTATGCAAGGAGGTTCAATAAAATGAAAATCAATGAATTGTTTGGAAAAGATTTATATGTTGTAAATATTGGTTCACCTACATTCTTAAAAGATTTAGATTCACAAAATGTAAAATACGAAAATCTTGAATGGGCACCTCCTGCACACGGAGATGTAGAACTCATTAAAGTCTTGGATAAATTAGAAAGACATAAAGAAGAAATAGATAAAGCAAATGATGAAGTAGTTGCGAAAGTAAAGGCAGCACAAGGGAAACTTGTAGATTGTAAAAAAGCAATTGATGCCATTCCAGGAATGAAACCCAATATGATTTTACATTCCGGTCCAGTCCAGGATTGGGAACATATGGCGGATCCTCAAAAAGGGGCAGTTTTAGGCGCAATTGTTTTTGAAGGATGGGCGAGCACTGTGGAAGAAGCAGAAGAATATCTAAAGACACATGAAATTATTTTCAGCCCAAACCATCATCTTAATTCAGTTGGGCCAATGGCAGGTGTTGTATCTCCGTCGATGCCGGTGCATGTCTTATATGATGAAGTGAATGATACATATGCATACTGTCCATTAAATGAAGGTCTTGGTGGTGTCTTGCGTTTTGGGAAGAATACACCGGATGTTATTGAACGCTTATTATGGATGAAAAATGATTTTATGCCAGTGTTAGCAGAGGCATTAAAAATATGTGGTGGCATAGATGTACGAAACATCATTATGCAAGCATTAAATATGGGAGATGAATGCCATAATCGAAATAAAGCAGCAACTAGTTTATTCTTCCGCGAAATAACCATTCCAATTATGAAAACCAGTTTCCCAGAAGAACAAAAAGAAAAAGCGCTTGCGTTTATTACGAACAACGAACATTATTTCTTAAATCTTTCGATGCCTTATTGTAAGCTGGCACAATTAGCTGGAACAGGTGTAAAAAATGCATCTATCGTAACAATCATGAGTCGAAATGGTTATGAATTTGGGATTAAGATTTCGTGTTTACCAGATGAATGGTTTGTTGCACCAGCACTTATGGTAAAGGGATTATATTTCCCAGGTTATTCAGAAGAAGATGCAGCACCGGACTTAGGAGATAGTTGTATTACAGAAACAAATGGAATTGGTGGTTTTGCAATGGCTGCAAGCCCAGCAATCGTAAAATTCGTTGGTGGCACAGTCGCAGATGCTTTTAACTATTCACAATCTATGCAAGAAATTACATGGTCTAACAATCCAAACTTCACATTACCAGCTTTAGATTTCAAACCTTCTGCATTAGGGATTGATATTAGAAAAGTGATTGAATCGGGAGTGTTGCCAATCATCAATTCTGGGATCGCGCATAAAAAAGCAGGAATTGGACAAATTGGCGCTGGTCTTGTTACACCACCATTTGAGTGTTTCCGTAAAGCAATTATTGCATTTGCAGATCAATTTGAGGACTAATAATGGAAAAACAGACTGTAGTTGTGGCGTTAGGTGGAAATGCATTAGGTAATACACCAGCTGCACAATTAGAATTAGTAAAAAATACTGCTGGAGCAATTGTGGATTTGGCTTTAGAAGGCTATAAAGTAGTCATTGGACATGGCAACGGTCCACAAGTGGGAATGATTAATAATGCCATGGCTTATTCCGCTAACAATGGTGGCAATACACCAGAAATGCCTTTTGCGGAATGTGGTGCAATGAGTCAAGGATACATTGGTTATCATCTCCAACAAGCAATTCAAAATGAACTCGCAAAGAGGCAATCAAATATAAAATGTGTAACCGTTATCACACAAGTTGTAGTAGAAAAAGATGATCCGGGTTTTTCGAATCCAACAAAACCGGTGGGCATATTCTATACCGAAGAAGAGGCCAAAAAGAAAATGGCAGATACGGGAGATATTTATGTTGAAGATGCTGGGAGAGGATATAGAAAAGTGGTGGCATCGCCTCTTCCGATTCGCATACAAGAATTAGAACTCATTAAAACGTTATCTGATTCCGGTGCAATCGTGATTGCGATAGGTGGGGGAGGCATACCGGTGATTGAAGAAAATGGAGAATTACAAGGTGTCTCTGCGGTGATTGATAAAGACAATGCTTCTGCACGTTTAGCGATTGATTTAAATGCAGAACGACTTGTAATCCTAACGGCAGTAGAAAAGGTATGTATCAATTACAAAAAACCAGATCAAAAGGAACTTGATACGATGACTGTTGCAGAAGTAAGAGAGTATATATCTCAACAGCAATTTGCTAAAGGAAGTATGCTTCCAAAAGTAGAAGCTTGTGTTAAGTATGTCAATGAAACAGGCCATACGGCATTAATCACTTCTTTAGAATGTGCAAAAGAAGGATTGAGAGGAACAACAGGTACGATTATCACGAAATAAAGTTTGAGATGATTGCATATAAAGTTAAGCGAGGAAATCCCCTAAAAATATCCGTAAGGCGTGCCCTACGGATATTTACTTTTTGAAGTGGTGCCGACTACCGGATTCGAACCAGCGACCTACTCATTACGAATGAGTTGCTCTACCAGCTGAGCTAAGTCGGCATTGCTTAGTTATTATACCCTTATAAATGCCCTATGTATAGTATTTATGCATATATTTAAAGGGTTTATAGGGATAAAAGTATGTACTTTTCGAACAGCTTAATACCAATATATGATTACATTAAAGGAGAAGTATCATGGAAAATAATAATGAAAAGAAAGAATTCACGCTAATCGAAAAAGAAGATGAATTCAAATTAACAGAAGAAGATCTCCAAAAGATCGTGGGAGGAGGTCTCTATGGGAATGAACCAAATTGTCCTTACTGTGGCAGTAATAAAACCACTTTCATCAACGTTACTAATTATGGGTTCCCTTATGAATATTCGTTCTATATGTGTACTGATTGTACCAGACAATTCAAATAAGATTGTTCTACCTAAATCAATTTATTCTCGTTTAGAAACCGCACGTCAAACGCGGTTTTTATTAATACTCTTAAAAAATTGTTAGTTGAAGAAAAGTTTAGGTAATGTTGTTCTGCTTTTTAAAATCAATCACACGAACTAGCAATAGGGCTGATAAAATGTAAAAGGATAATAAACAGGATTGTTACTTCATTTATAAAAATCCTTTTAAATGAATTTATAATGGGAGAAAGAGGTGGAAACAACGATGAAAAAAAATAGAAAAAGAATAGTATCGATAATTCTTATGGCTTCGACACTTTTGTTGAATGCGTGTGGATTTGCACAACCAAAAAAGGAATCTACAATTACGCATCGTTTTGCTACAAAAGAAGAAGGAAAAGAATTGATGCTCGCTAATCATGAATACTATGAAGGCTTTTCGCAAAATGACCTCGATTATAAAATGCAAAAGGTCAATGCAACAATGGAGGAATACCAGGCTTTTGCAGGAGAACAGGTTTTAGAGTTTACAGAGGAAGAAAAAACGTTAGTTAACTCTTGTTTTGATGCGATGAATAAAGAGTTGAAGGAGAAGGGTTACGTTTTACCTGAAATAGATGAAATCACAATGATCAAGACGACGATGGAAGAAGAGCCTAGTGCAAGTGGGTACACGCATGGAACGCAAATATATATTTGGGGACCATTAGTAGAAACCGCGGTAAAGGGAGATGAAAAACAAAAGGCAGCTGTTCAAAATTTTCTAACTATATTTTTCTGGCATGAGTTATTCCACTGTCTTACAAGATGTAATCCTGAATTTAGGAAAGATATGTATAAGTTGATTCATTTCACAGTAGGGGAAGATGATTTTACAATACCACCAAGTGTCATGGAATATCATATTTCTAATCCAGATGTAGAACATCATGATGCTTATGCGACATTCAACATTAATGGGAAAGATATCGACTGTTTTGTGGATGGAATCACGACAAAACACTTTGAAAAGGAAGGCGATACCTTCTTCAATTACTATACAACCGCACTCATCCCAACAGATGGAACTGATGTCTATTACACACCAGAACAGGCATCCAATTTTGATGGAGTATTTGGAAAAAATACAGGTTATGTCATTGATCCAGAGGAATGCATGGCAGATAATTTCTCTTATGCGATGCGATATGGTGTCGAGGGACCAGACGGACAAGGCTATCCCAATCCAGAGATTATTGAAGGGATATTGTCCTATGTTAAGAAGAAATAATAAAAACACATATCAGAATCAAGTTAATGTAATTGGCACACTACTTTGATATGTATGAGTGGAGGAAAAGACAATGGCATTTTATTGTGAAAATAAAGAGAAATTAGAAACAATTCATCCGATTAATGAAGCCTATACAGAAATAGCAAATCCGATTAAACTATATGAATTGCTTGTAGATCTTTGGAGTAAAGAGACATGTGCTTTCCGTATGCAAAAAGATTGGAAAAAAGAGAATCCTTCTCTTGGCCAGTGTTCAATCACCTCCTTTTTAACCCAAGATATTTTTGGTGGAGAGGTCTATGGCATTAAGCTAGAAGATGGGAGTTTTCATTGCTATAACGTGGTGGATGGAATTGCTTTTGATTTAACCAGTGAACAATTCTCTTATCCACTTGTATATGAATTACAGAATCCTCAAAGTCGCGAGATTCATTTTTAAAGCGACGAGAAATATATGCGATATCGCTATTTGAAAAAGAGATTGGAAGAAGAATGTTAAGAAAGAAAGAAGAAAAGTGTCCAGTAAGTGATTTGTGTGGTGGTTGCCAATACCAAGGAATCCCTTACAGGAAACAACTCAAGCAGAAACAACAATACACCGAAAAACTACTTGGTGGTTTTTA
This sequence comes from Solobacterium sp., assembly GCA_017941735.1. Lineage (GTDB taxonomy): Bacteria > Bacillota_I > Bacilli_A > Erysipelotrichales > Erysipelotrichaceae > Bulleidia. The sequence goes on from JAGAVW010000040.1 coordinate 20,546, forward strand.
TAAAGTGAATCCAATTCTTGGTGCAAATAATCCACTTCATTATCGCAATAAAGTACAGGTTCATTTTGAAAAAGATCCAAAAGGAAAAATCTATATGGGGAATTATGTAGAAAGTACCCATCAAGTGGTAGATGTAGAAGATTGCATGATCGCGAGTGAAACTTCAAATCACATCTTTCAAACCATCAAACAGCTAATCCAAAAATACAAAATCAATATATTTGATGAAGATGCGATGCGCGGATTCTTAAGACATGTGCTGATTCGTACCACAAAGGAAGAAGAAGTGATGGTTGTCCTTGTGACAGGCACCGCCCGCTTCTATAAACAAAAAGAATTTCTTGCTGAATTATTAAGAAGACATCCAGAGATTACCACAGTGATACAAAATATCAATTCTCGTCACACAAGTATGATTCTTGGGAAAAAGAATATTGTGTTATATGGGAAAGGATGGATTCAAGATGAATTGTGTGGATACCAATTCCGCATATCGAACCACTCGTTTTACCAAATTAACCATGCGCAAACGGAGAAGTTATATCAAACCGCAATTCATTTTGCTGCACTGACCGGAAAAGAAAAAGTATTAGATGCCTATTGTGGGATTGGTACAATCGGCATCATCTTATCTTCTTATGCGAAAGAAGTGGATGGGGTAGAAATCAACGCGACGGCGATTCAAGATGCCATCAAAAATGCAAGATTAAATCAGGTGAAGAATATTCACTTTACCTGTGAAGATGCGAGTTCTTTTATGAAGAAGAAAGCCAAAGAAAAAACTGCGTATGATGTTGTGATTGTAGACCCGCCTAGAAATGGACTAGAGAAACCATTTATCGATGCCTTATGCAAACTAAAGCCTAAGCGAGTTGTCTATATTTCTTGTAATCCAGTCACACAAAAAAGAGATCTTCAAGCACTAAAGAAACATTATGAAGTAAGGGCAATTCAACCAGTAGATATGTTTCCTTATACGAGTCATATAGAAAACGTGGTATTGCTCACTCTTAAAAATGAGAAGAAATATCAAAATACCTTTAAAATAGGGGAGGATTCTATGGTTGCAACCGTTCACGAGTTCAAAACAAAAGAATACGGAAGCTTAACGGTTGAGAGAGAAAGAGAGTTCAAAAGTACGTATTATGTTAAAAAGTAGTAAACGGAAACAAGTTATCATTTACCTACAAGTTTAGTTCCATTTAGAAAGGGATAAAATCCTTAAACTCTCAAATTAGCCCCATTTTATTTCACTTTGGGGCTTTTATTTTACGTAAAGCTACTTGGTCAAAACAAGACCATTTATTCCCTTTAAACTATAATGTATATGTATATAATAGTATTAAACAAATATGCCATAATAAGCATGTTATTCGTATAAATGTATAGAACAAATTAAAAGGAGGTAATGCTTTATGAAAGAAAATAAAGTTAAAAAAATAAATATCGTTGACGAAGACGAATTAAAAGATGTTGCCGGTGGACGTGCATATAATGAGGAGTGGGTATGCCCTAAATGTGGATATGTTATATATTTAACCCATTACAATGCTAATTTTGGAATCAGTGAGCATATGCATACACATGGGTGGATAGGATACGGTATTGATTACGGCGAAGACGAATCTAAACAGTAAAAAAAATAAGAAAACAGAACCAATTAAAACCAATGTTCTTTATGCTTAGGATATAGAAAGCTTATTTTTTTCTTAATTTCTTTTAAAGGTGCTTTTTTAATGAAATTGAAAGTCATCCCCCGATTTTTGGAATTAAGCTTTACCTACAATGAAACCAAGAGGTGAAGATTAGGCATAAAATATCGTATTTATAGGATAAATGGAAAACAAAATATCCCATTATACCCCAAAAATACTCCGCAAAAGGGGGATAACTTATGGTAACTTATAACGAAATTAACAATGAAAACGCCTTTATTTTCAAGGCGTTTTATATTATTTCTTTATTTTTATTTACTTATGATGAAGGGCTTTGCGTACAGTGTATGCATATCGGACCCTACGATGATAAGCCTGCCACGGTACAACTGATGCATGATTTCATGGAACAGAAAGGGTATGAATTAGATATTACCGATAAACGCCTGCATCATGAGATTTATCTGAGCGATGCTAGAAAAACAACGCCGGAGAAGCTGAGGACGATAATCCGTCATCCGATAAAAGTGAAGGGGAGATGATCATATGGAGTACATCAGAGTTACAAAGGAAAATCTGGAAAAGGAGCATATCTGCTGCGCCATTTCCAACAATAAGGATGTTCAGGTGTCATCGAAGAAGGTGTGGCTGTCCGATAGGTTTGATGAGGGACTTGTCTTTCTGAAAAGCGTGGAGCGCGGAAAGTGCTTTATAGAATATATTCCGGCTGAGAACGCATGGGTTCCGATCAAGGCTGACGGTTATATATATATCGATTGCCTGTGGGTGTCCGGGTCCTTCAAAGGTCATGGCTATTCTAATGACTTGCTCAATGCCTGTATTGATGACAGTATAGAAAAAGGAAGGAAGGGACTGTGTATTCTGGCGGCGTCTAAGAAGAAGCCTTTCCTTGCTGATCCCAAATTCCTGAAATATAAAGGGTTTACTGTGTGTGATGAGGCGGATAATGGCATCCAGTTGTGGTACCTGCCTTTTGTGACGGATGCAGACAAGCCCCGTTTTCGGGAATGTGCAAAGCATCCTCACATAGAAGAAAAAGGATATGTGCTGTATTACACCAGCCAGTGTCCGTTCAATGCGAAATATGTTCTGGTTTTGGAGCAGACCGCCAAAGAGAATGCCATACCATTCCATGCGATTCATATCAAAAGCAGAGAAGAAGCACAGAATGCTCCGACGCCGATCACAAATTATGCGCTGTTCCATGACGGGGAATATATTACGAATGAGCAGATGAACGAAAAAAAGTTCCTGAAACTTGTGAATGTATAGGAGACTCACATGGCATCAACAAAAGAATACCTAGACTTTATCCTTGAACAGCTATCGGATCTTGATGAAATTAGTTTTAGGGCGATGATGGGAGAATATATCATCTACTATCGCGGCAAGGTGGTCGGCGGCATTTACGATGACCGCTTCCTTGTGAAGCCCACAAAGTCAGCAATGGAGATGATGCCAAATGCGAATATGGAGCAGCCATATGACGGTGCAAAGCAGATGATCCTGGTAGACGATGTTGATAACCGGGGAGTAATGTACAGGCTGATTCAAGCTATATGGGAAGACCTGCCAAAACGGAAATAGCTACTTTACAGTGTAAAATAAGAATGAAACGATTAATATACACCATTAAACTGACAATAATGACTGCTTAGTGAAAGTTGGACAGGCTATTTTGTTGTTCGCACAGAACAACGTCGAGACGGTTGTATTGCTAGAAAAATCGAACGCATCACTGCAAGAAAAAAACCTAAGAACTAAAAAATAAAGGAATTAATCCTTTATTTTTAGTTTTTTAATTGTTTCTGCAACATTGATTAAGTGGTCGGCAATACGTTCTGAATTGGAACATAGTTCTAAGAATTGCTCACTCGTACGTGCAGAACAAACACCTTCTGTTAAACGTTTGATATGTCCTTCTTCCATTTTGTCGGTAAATTCATCGACTTCTTCTTCAATCTCTTGGGCGTCATCTAAAGCTTTTAAACTCACTTTAGAATAAGCGTCCATGGCTTTGTGATAGAGGGACTCAATTAATTGTTTTAAATAAGAAACATCGTTGACTGCTTTAGTTGTAAGTTTTTCATCAGATGCTTTCAAGCTTTGAGCATATTCGGTAATATTCTCCGCATAATCTCCGATTCTCTCCAAATCAGCAATGGAACGTAACGTGGTATTCAAATATTCACGATCCCGTTTTCCAAGCGTATTATCCGAAAGTTTCACAACATAATTCACAAGTTCCTTGTTTAAATAATTGAGCTCTTCTTCCTCTGCTTGGAATTTTTCAAGATCTGAGAAATCAAGTGCTGTAATCATATTAAGGGAACGATAGTAATTTGTGATTGCGATTTCCGACATATGAATGATTTCTCTTTTTAATTGTCCAATTGCTACAACGGGAGTTCCTAACATATTTTCATCCAAGTAGAACATCTTCGTGACAGCTTCATTACTAGAGGATTGCTCAGGTATGAGGCGTTCCACAAAAGCGACTAGTTGATCAATGAAAGGCAACATGAACACGGTTGTCAATACATTGAAGATGGTATGGAACATAGCAAGTTGTAGTTGTGGGGCAGAAGGGAATAATTGACGGAATAGGTTGCCAATCGAATATTCCCCAGGTAAAACTGCATTCATAACTAAAATGATAGTCAAGAAAACGGCTACACCTATGGTATTAAATAGTAAATGGATAATCGAGGTTCGTTTTGCATTTACACCACCCGATAGACCTGCGATTAAAGCAACAACACAAGAACCGATATTCGATCCCATGGTCAAATAGATACCTTGGTCAATGGTAATTAACCGAGCAACAACCATGGTAATAACTACAGAAGTTACTACAGAGGAACTTTGTACAATGGCGGTCAGTAGTGCTCCTAATAAGACAAGTAAGAATACATTTTGAATTCGAGCTAAGAATTGGATGACCATTTGATCTTGCGCAAAGGTTTCCATTGAAGAACTCATAATGTTTAAACCAATAAAAAGCATTCCGAATCCTGCTAAAATGCCACCTAATGTTTTAAATTTTGGATTTTTAGCAAAAGCAATCAGGAATGCACCAACACCCGCAAATGCAGAAAATAAAATTGTAGTTGAAATGCCACCGCTTCCAGACATACCTAAGGCAACAATTTGACCTGTAATGGTGGTACCAATATTCGCTCCAAAAATAATAGATGCAGCTTGTTTCAATGTAAGAATACCTACATTTACGAAACCGATAACCATGACGGTGATGGCACCAGAACTTTGAATTGCAGCCGTTGCAGCAGCACCTATACCTACACCTAATAGTTTGTTATCGGATGTTTTTGCAAAAAGACTATTTAACTTACTACTTCCTGCTGCTTCAAGATTAGAACTCATCATTGAGCAAGCGACTAAAAAGACACCGATACCAGAAAGTAAACTTAATACCGCAATTAATATCGTCTGCATATTCATACCATCTATCACCCTCCGTTCTAAGCGAAATCCATTTGTCATTTTAACCTTATATACTCTTTGTGTATAGTACGGATTTGTGTATTTAAAGGGTAATTGTAGACCATGCACATTGAAACTAGTTTTAATGATAAAAGCTATAATTTTGCCTCATAAAAGCTTGTTTATTACGAATAGAATAGTGTGTCAAAAGAGACAAATATTCGCGTAAATGAAACGAAAGAGAATATAATAAACGTGGAGGTATTTTATGGAACAATCAAGAGCACAAAAAATTTTGGGCATACTAGGAAATATTGATTTAATTCTAGCCGTTGTAGAAATCATCTTTGGGATTCTATTAATCCTTGGGCTTAACCTTGCATCGAGTGATCAGGTTGTGTCACAAGAAGTGAATAATTTAGGTGGAGAACTCTACTTTATGTTTGGAAAGATGCTAGTTGGTGCCATCTTGTTGATTCTGGAATGGCGTGCCTTAAGAAATTTATCGCAAGATGCAACGAAGTATCAACCAGCTTGGATTTTAACCTTATTATTACTTGCGTTTGAATTATTTAACTTCATTACCAATCTTGGTAAAGGTGCAACAAGAAATCTAGTCAGTGTCAGTTTATCGGTTGTGGTTGGTTTGATTGCTCTTTACTTAATTAATGGAATTCGTATTCATTCAAAGAAAAATCAACAGGGCGCTTAATTTCCTGTTGATTTCTTTTTTAGATTAGCTTGTGCATCGCACAGGCTTTTTTTTATTCGACGTGGTATTCCACGCGTTCGGTTGTCAATTCTCTTTGATAAATATCAGTTAATACACCATAGAAGACAATATCAGAAGAATCGAGTTTCTTATCTGAAACAACTAAGCGGTTAGGATTTGTGACAAATAAGGTATTGCCATATTTTTCTTCTGACAATGTTTTGCCATCTGCGTTTTGGTATTCAAATAAGAAGCCAATCCGATCACCTGGTTGGAATGCGGTATAACCTTTTTCCATAAAGGCTAATTCATCATCCGCATCCGAATAGCCTAGGACTTTACCTTGTGCTGGAGCACTTGCGCCTTCAGGGATTGGATCCCATTCAATATGTAAGGTGATTTTCTTATCGCCATTGAGAATCGCTCTTGTTGTTCCGGTATAAACCATTCCTTCATCCGTCATTCTTGCTTGACCAGCAGTGTAACTGATGAGGTTATTGTTGATGTGAACCCAATTGTCATCCATATCAATTAAGATATCTCCAGATGTATTATCGAAACCAATATAATCACGGCCTAGATAACGTAATCTGCCACCATCTCTTTGATATACAGCGACTTGGACATCACTGATCAACTTATTCACTTTTTCTGGTAATTCGACAAGATAGCCTTGTTCGGTTTCGGTAAGTGGGATATCGACGAAGGTATCTACCGTCGTATCATAATTTTCATATCCAGGCACATACCATTCGGCATTCTTAATTTGGTTGATTGTGAGTTCGGAGAAGATACTGTTAGATTGGGAAGCACTCTTGATGTTTTGTGCTCCCATGATACTGAAGAAATCATTATAGAATTTCATTTGGTCATCCATGGAGAAGGCCTTTAGTTGTTTATAAGAGTCGGTATAAGAGGTAACTGTACTAACAGGGAAGGTAAGAGCCATACCGTTAATGCCTTGTGCAGAATTCTTATTTCGATATGGAATACTTGCTTTGATGTGATCTGCAAGTGTTAAGCATGCATCTCCTTCACAAATTCGATTATCATAATCCAAAGCTTCTAAGATGGTTAGGTAATGAATTAAATCGATTTGTTCATTGTTTTGGAAGGTATATGCATTTCTTGCTGCTAAAGAGACATCCGCAAAGTATTCTGGATCTTCATTGATGCGCTCTTTTGAAATGGTAAAGAGTTTTTCTAATTCTTCATATATTGGTTTGACGGTACGTAAATCGACTAAGGATAAGGTAGACATGGTATCGATTTCACCATCTTTGACACGTGTGGTTAATTCATCGAAGGTACCAATGAGTTCTTTACCAAATTCAACGGTAGGGATGGTTGGATCTTGCGCTAGTTTTCCAAAGGCTTCGGTATAATACCAACCTAAGCCACCTTCTACTTCTTCCGAAGCAAGATAGTAATCTGCATAAGGTTCTAAAGCAACTGCATTTTCAATAGTCTGCATTAAGCAAGCATCAAACCCAATCAAATCAAATTTCATGCCAGAATTCTTAATTGCGTCGACTAAATCATGCATCAACATGGTGGAACCATTTTGTTTTTTATTTAAGTCATCGACACCAAAACCTAAGCTAAATCCTCCACCGTGATCCCACAATACCAACATATAACGGTCTGCAGGGTAAGCTTCTTTTGCCCACTTTAAGAAATCTTCTAGGCTATCTTTTTCAGACATAGAGATGGAAGAATCCAAAAGTTGTACAGGTTCCAATTTTCCATTTTGAATGACATAACGTCCATAAGAATCTTCATAAATGCCTTGGGTAAACCAACGCGAAGAACCACCTGCTTGAAGCACATAGGTTAAGTGCTCACCTTTTGTGGTAGACTCAATCATCTGTTTAATATTGATGGAAGCCATACCATTTGAATTCTCTAAGTTGGAGCCGACAATGTATTGTAAGACAACTACGTTTTTATCATTTTCGTGTGTTGGGAAGAAGAAATCACGGCTTGTCTTAAGTTCATTAACGACGCCTGCATTATCACCAAGAATTTCTTCTCGACTCAATACACTTCCATTAAAAGCGATGCCATCAACCATTTCATCTACGTCTTTAATCAAATCGTTAACGAGGAAACGAGGAGGTAAGCTTCGAATTGTAAAGAAGATAACCACAGCTCCCACCGCCACAATTTCAGCAGCCGATAATAAGAAGACAGCTGCGGTCTTTAAGAAACGGATAAGCTTTGGAGATTGATCTTCTGGGAAAACGGGTTGTACATAAGTATTATTTTTACCAATTCCTAATAGGAGAAGGAATGCGGGTGGGAATATCACATAGAAAATGATCCAAATAAAGCTTTTCCCAAAAGCTTTACGTAAGCGATTGTATAAACGGAATAGAAAGCCAAGGTAAATCAAACCGGCAATCAAAATATATAAGCGGCCAATGCCACGGAAGGGGTTCAAATAAACACCTGCCACAATCAAGATCAGCGCAATTAAAAAAGGTCTAAAAAAGGAACGCTGATAGGGATAGAGGCGTTTAGTTAGGCGCCATTCTGCTAGGAATGGAATAATCGCATAACTTGGTTCTTCACCCATCTTCTTTAAAACAAAATAATAACCTATGGATTGTAGTAGCCAAGCTAATACCCATAAATAACTACTACGTAAAAATGCAAATAACAACATATTCACTTTCTCCTAACTATCTTTATTATATTCATAATTAAGTAAAAGTAGATAAACAGAATAATTTATCTTTCTAATCCTTTTCAGCATCATAGTATAATTTTTTTAAGTTATAGAAGGGTAGGAATCATCATATGAAATATGGATTTATTGGGGCTGGAAATATGGGCTCTGCGATTATCAACGGTATGCTAAAGAGTAAACGATTTAAAGATATCGTTGCCTATGATATTCAAAAAGAAAAAGTACAAGCATTCCATAATAAAGTGAAGTATTTGAGTTTTGATGCACTTGTTAAACAAGCAGACATCATCGTTTTAGCCGTCAAACCACAAATGATGGAAGGGGTCTTAGAGAAACTAAAAGACTACGACATCACAAAGAAATTATTTATATCCATTGCGGCAGGTTATAGCTGTGGGGATTTTGAAGAAGCTCTGGATTGTAAAGTTGTACGTGCAATGCCAAATCTCAATGCGATTTATGGTGCTTCCATTACTGCATTATGTAAAGGAAAAAAAGCAACCAAAAAAGATTTAAGTATTGCGGAAGCAATGTTTGAAGCAGTTGGAGAAACGATGTTATTAGAAGAAAAACAATTACGTGCTTTTGGGGCAATTGCTGGAGCTAGTCCTGCCTATACCTACATGTATGCGGATGCCTTAGCAATGGCAGCCGTAAAAGCAGGCTTACCAAGAGATGTAGCAATCGAAGTGGCAGCAAAGTCCATTCAAGGTAGTGCAACCACATTATTAGAAAGCCATATGCATCCAGATCTTTTACGTGATAAAGTTTGCTCACCTGGAGGCACAACGATTGAAGGGGTCCATGTGCTTGAAGAAGAAGGCTTCAAAGGACTTGTAATGGAAGCCATCGATGCGGTAATTGAGAAAGATAAGAAACTAAAATAAATCCCAAAGTTATCTTTGGGATTTTTTAATGAAGGCAACAAGAATTAAGATATAGCAAATTGTTTTTGGTAGCATCAGCATACCCAACATTGGCACAATACTTGCCCCAACCGCTACTGGAATATAAAACAGGAATGACAATAAGACATAAAGCCAAATCCGCTTGAAGAAAGCATCTTCGTTTCTGACGTTGTAATATAAAACGACGATGATGCATCCAAGAATCACAAATGGGACATTGCGAATGATTCCCCATGTGACAGAGCTTTCATTTTGTAGCCATTGGTTTTGAGGAAGTAAACATAGGGCAATGCGAACGATTGAAAGCCCATAGAGTACCCAAGTGAGAAACTTATTCTCGCTTTTCTTATAGTTCGTTAAATAAATATGATACATATACAAATAGAAAATGGTCATCGTGATGGACGTGACAAATTTTCCAACTCCTAAGGCAACTGTAAAGTCTGCATTCACAAAATAATTTAAGACGCGTGGCACAAGATGGAATGCATCTCCGCAACCAAGAATAAGAGCCGCTAAGCCCATGTATCGATCAAGTTTTGATTGTTGTTTTTTTAAGAGATATACGCCCGTCGCAATGGCGAATACTAAATATAAAATATCAAATGTGGATTCTCCGTATTTCATATTAAAACTCCTTCGTAGAGAATTATAACAGAAGGTAATGTGATGCGCATGGTATACTTTGTCTATGAAAAAGTGGTTTAAGATTTTTTTATGCGTAAGTTTGTTGTTATCTCTAACCGCATGTCTAAAGAAGTTTGATGAAAAAGATGTTAAGAATTTCATCAAAGAGAATCTTTCGTTATCTTCTTTTAACATACTCGAAGGACCGGTAGAAGTAATAAGTCCAAATCAAAGTACAGATGAATGGTGGACGATTGAAACTGATATCCATGGCTTTAAGACCCCACTTCAATTCCATGTGATTAATTATCATACGTTTGGTAAATTTGGCGCAACCAATCGATTGGTCAGTGATTATCACGGCGCTCTAATCGATAAGATTGTTTCAGAGTACAACGCAAGTGGAAAGATGCAAATTGTGAAAAAGGATGAATATATCAATGAAGGAAGCGAATTTATTTATCCGGTTATTAATCGTACCAGTTTTAAAGAAGCATTTGCGGATATCGAATCCTTCCAAAATCATTTAAATAAATATTCTCATTTGGAAGATCTTTCCATCCTTCTGCAATATCAATTTGCTTTAGAAGAGCCCATGATATTAAAAGATAAATGGTTTGGGAATGTGATATTTAAAACGGATACAACTAAGGCAGAATTGACCCAAATGATGGAAGAAGTAGGGGAGTATTCTTATGAATGTGGAAATGAATATCGCTATCTTGTGGATTGTTTGCGCTCGGGCTTATTAGATCGCATTCAAGAATTTAGTGAACAAGAAATCACAAAGATTGTGGATTCCTGTACGGACATAATGGAAGTACAAGATACAAGTGAAAACATCTTAAAAAAGAATGTGATTTATTCCAAAGAACAAGACTATATTGCGGTAGGGAATGTCTATCAATTATTACCACAAGAGAAAGTCGAAGGAACTTGGGAGAATTTCACCTTTAAAGATGCAAGTGGAGAAACCCATAGCCTAGAAGCTAGAGGGGGCGATACCTTGGTTCACATTGAAGAAGTATCGAAGTATTTAGGGGTTGAAGTAGATGATGGCGTGCGCATTGAGAAGGTACATATTCCAAATGAATACTTCACTTATTTTGGAATCAATCAAGATGCATTCGAACAGGATTTGAATAAGAAGTTTAAAGAATATATCCGTCGTTATGAGAAAAATGAAGATGGCTTTAATTTGTATTCAAAACCATATCTTTATACAAGGATAGGAAGAGTTAACGATGATGAGGTTGATGAAATCCGTCAAAAATTGATTCAAAAATATCAAAAATTCCCTTTCAGCGTTAGTAATATGCATCAAGTCTATGAAGGTGTGACCATCACCTTAGAAAAAGGATTAGAGATTACGGAAGAAGATTACCAAGCAATCATGAAAGCACTCTCTTTAACCGCATATAACCAATTGTTGTTTAATCAAAAACGCATGAAGGGCACATGGGAATTTTTTGTGGAATTACGGTTTAAAGAAGGGGATGAAGTCAAAAAGACAAAAAAGGCAATCATCCCAAATGAAGTAATCGATTATCAATGGTTTCTAAAATAAGAAAGAGTATAATGGAACCATGCCCATTTCGCACGAAACTAGCCAACACCAATATGAGCGAATGACTAAAACGCCAGTCGCTAAATTAATCATTGTCTTAGGCATTCCGACAATGATTAGTATGTTGATCACAAATATCTATAATCTTGTGGATACCTACTTTGTGGGAACAATTGGCACAAGTGCAGCTGGAGCAACCGGTATTGTCTTTATCTTAATGGCTATCTTACAAGCCTTTGGCTTTATGTATGGACATGGGGCTGGCTCCAATATCTCAAGAAAACTCGGATCGCATGATGTAGAATCCGCGAAGCGTTATGCATCAACGAGTTTTTATTTATCCATTTTTACAGGCATATTGATTCTTATTATAGGTCTTGTGGGGATGGATTTTTTCTTACGGTTATTTGGAAGTACAGAAACGATACTACCTTACGCAAGAACCTATGCGTTTTATATTTTGATTGCCGGACCAGCATTATGCTCTTCATGTGTATTGAATAATATTTTGCGCTATGAAGGCATGGCCTTTTTTGCGATGTTAGGTTTAACAACCGGAGGTATCTTAAATATCTTTTTAGATGCTTTATTTGTTTCTTATTTAGGTATGGGCATTGCGGGTGCTGGTCTAGCCACAGCGATCTCACAATATATTAGTTTTGTGATTTTATTACTTCCTTATTTAAGAGGGGTAACGCAAAGTAAAATCGCATTCCAATATTTCATGTTTAATCCAAAAGAAATATTCAATATTGCTGCCGTAGGGAGCCCATCTTTTGCCCGTCAAGGCTTAGCTTCACTTTCCACTTCGGTGGTGAACTTATTGGCCGGGAATTATGGAGATGCGGCAATTGCGGCTATTAGTATTGTTTCCCGTATTTGTAGTTTCTTATTCTGTATTGCGATTGGGATTGGTCAAGGCTTTCAACCCGTTTGTGCATTTAACTATGGTGCTTCCATATTTAGTCGTGTAAAAAAAGGGTTCTATGTTGCGTTGTTGCTTGGGACAGTTGTAATGACGTGTCTAGGAATCTTGGGTTATTTGAATGCGGGCTCTTTGGTGGCGTTATTTCGAAAAGATGCAGAAGTGGTGCGTATTGGTGAAGTAGCCTTACGTTATCAATGTATTGCGTTACCTTTAATGCCTTTATCGATGTATGGAAATATGTTATTTCAAGCCATCGGTCAAGCAAAGAAAGCTCTTTTCTTGGCTTCGCTTCGAAGTGGGCTATTGATGATTCCAACTGTGCTTATTTTACATGCGTTATTTGGTTTGTTGGGTATCCAAATGGCCCAAGCCATTTCAGATAGCTTAACGGCACTGCTTTCGGTTCCCTTTATTTTGAATTACTTTAAAAATATGCCAAAAGATGGTACTTCTTTCGCAGAATTGGCATAGATTATATATAATGGTTAGGCAATAGGCAGGAAGTAAAGATGAAACATAGACGTAAAAGAGGAATATCATTCATTGGACTGTTGTTGATGAGTGTAATCGCAATCCTATTAGGTAGTATTGCGGGTGCTTATTACTATCTCCATAGCCAATATACTGGCGAAGCACGGGAAGAAGGTTTAGTGAAGCTACGTGAAATGGATGAGAATTCTGTGGAATACCAAATCGCAAGTCGCTATTATGATGCTTCGGAACTAAAAGAACCGGAAGTGGAACTTGCCCAAGCCAAAGAATCAGAAATTCTTACCATCCCTAGTATCCAAGTGGAATTAGATAAAAATGGAGATGGAATTGAGATTGAACATATTTATGCGGGTACCTATGAAGGCTACATGATGATTGTCCATGATCCAGAAGATGTCTCCATCGCAATCAATCCACATTTAGGTTCTGGGGCAGCAGCGCCTGAGCTAGAAGATTATGTGGAAATGTATCATGCGACTGGAGGCATTAATGGTGGTGGCTTTGCGGATGAAGGTGGAACGGGAAATGGCTCGATTCCTGCTGGCATTGTCATTATGGATGGGGAACTCATTTCTGGTGGTGCAGCACAACCCATACTTGGCATCACCAAAGACCATAAGTTAATTACCACAACGTGCACTGGCCAAGAAGCACTGGATATGGGGATTGTGGAGGCCGTTACCTTTGGGCCAACCTTCATTAATAATGGCCAAGTGGTTTATCAACCAGGCACCGATAATCTAAATATGTTAAACCCAAGAACAGCCGTTGGCCAAAAAGCAGATGGCACGTTCTTGTTGCTGGTGATTGATGGAAGAGGGCCTTCTTCTTTTGGTGCGAAGTATGAAGATGTCGTAGAAATCTTCCAAAAGTATGATGCCGTTATGGCTGGAAACTTAGATGGTGGAAACTCCTCGGTCATGATTTATGATAACCAATATATTCATTACCCTGTATCGATGTATGATTCACGTAATTTACCATCTGTGATTTTAGTAAAGGCGGATAAATAAGATGAAACGGATTCGTATATTACCAGTGATTCTATTTGCGCTTTTATTAGGACTTCTTGCCTTTGGAATTAGCACCTACCTTTTAAAACATAAGGAAAATGGGTTCGTATTTACAGCACAAAAAAATGTAACTGAAGATGCGCTAAAAATACTCACAAGCATTCAAAATAAAGAAGAAATTAATCTTTTTGAAAATACCCAAAAAGAATATCCAAGCTTTGATTCAAAAGAAGCCTATGATGTGGCGATTCAAGCCCTATTTCAAGATGTGAATGTTGAAGAGTTGAATCTTGAATTGGTTGAGAAAACCGATACACAAACAAAATTTGAAATCCATAACGGAGATCAATATCTAGGCACATTAAAACTAGATACAGACGAAAATGATACAATTCACGCAAGTCTACCAATTCAAGGGTCGGAAAGTTATATCTTTGAAGTACCTGTTGGTAGAACCTTTACGATGAATGGATTAGATGTGGATGCTTCTTATAAGATTGAAGAGAATGTTCCCGCAAGTAACTTTTTCCAATTCCAAGACCAAACTTCCATCCCACATGTTGATATCTATGAGGTAGACCATTTATTGGGTTTACCAGAAGTAGAGCTTGATGGGGAAAAAGGAGAAGTCTTAGTTGATGCGATTACACAACACTTACTTGTGGGCGAGGCTTTAGAAGATGAAGAATTAAAAGAATTGATGATTGAAGATGGACAAAAGATTGCGCAATATCCAGCCCAAGAAGTGGGTTTAGGTGCAGTCAGCGAAATTGCCTTAACTTCTTCTTCCTGGTATGAGCGCTATACGTCCTTACAGAATTATTGGTTTACCGCACATAATATCTCTAACTTTTCAAACCAAGATGTGATTTGTGGCATTAAGCAAAGTGAAGATACCGCGGTTGGACATGTGGTATTTGATTATTTCGCAGATAATGGTGAAGTCCATCGTACATGGCATATTGGTTATCAAATGACGATGGTTAATACCCCACAAGGCTGGAAAGTGGGTGGCATGGAAATCAATAATGAACTAAACCCAAATCAAATTCAACCAGAATAAAAAATTGATACACTGTATCAATTTTTTTACATTTGGTATTTGGTCCACTCGCCTTTTTGGAAGCGTGTGGATAATAAGAGGAAGCGTACAAATTGATCCGCAAATACCCCAAGCCAAATTCCATGTAAGCCTAGGTTGAGAAGTGGACCGGTGAATAAATAGGTGACAAGTGAGCGCACTAATGTACAACTGATTAATGAAGCAAATAAGGTATACTTCACGTCTCCTGCTCCACGTAAAGAACCACCATAAATGACCGCCGATACTTGGCAAATAATGGTGATGATAATATACCAAGAGATTAATACACCCATATCAACAACGACTTTTTCTTTGAAGAATAAACCAAAGAAAGGGCGTGCTCCAAGGAATAATAAAGTGGATAATACAAGAGAAATGAGTAAGCCAATTTGTTGGCAGATTTTTCCATAGGTAATTGCCTTCTCCGGATTCTTTTCTCCTAGACTACGGCCAATTAAGGCAACCGCTGCTACCTGCATTCCATCCCCAAACGCAAAAGCTAAGCCAAGCACATTCATCCCAACTTGGTGCGCCGCAAACTCATTGGTGCCTAGACGCGCCGCAATAATCGCTGTCATCACAAAGCCGATCCGCATCGCTAAGTTTTCCAATAGGAAATTACTACTTAATCGTAGGATGCTTGATAAAGAATCAATACGAGGGCGAATGGTTTCTTTAATGATATAGGGAATGGAAATATAACTATTCTTTTTAAATAAAGAACGGAAACTAAGTGCACTAGCAAAGACAGTACCTAATACCGTAGCTATTGCAGCCCCTTGCAGTTGTAAAGCAGGAAAGCCTAAATGTCCATTGATTAATAAATAGTTAAAGATGACATTCACAATGGAAGAAATGGTATTAGTGGTCATCGCAATGCGTGTATTTCCACTGCCTCTTTGGGCTGCATTAATCACCATGGATAAAACATTAAAAATCATACCGCCTTGGATAATATTGAAATATAGGACAGCTGGATCATGTGTATCGACATTCGAACCACACCAAGTGATGATGGGGCTAGCGAATTGAATGGATACATAGGTGATGACACCAGCCATCAAAATAGTAAAGAGAAGAGCAGTTAAGAAGATCTCATTGGCATTACGGCGATTTTGTTGGCCACGTCTTCTTGCAATGAGAGCGGATACGGCAATGTTGGTAGAAAAAAAGAGGGCCAATGAAATGAATTTCGGTTGGGTTGTTAAGCCAACCGAAGCCACCGCATAAGTCCCCAAAGTAGAAACCATCATCGTATCAATCATCCCAGCAAGGGAAATAAAAAAACTCTCCAATACTGCAGGCCACGCCATGCGGAGTGTTTCTTTTACCATATTTGAGTCTTGATTACGTAGGGTTCCAAAAAGCATAGAACTATTATATATCGTTTCTTTTGATTCGCTAGGCATTTTGTATAATATATACAAAGCGAGGAAAGTATATGAAGTACGATTTCACGAGTATTTTAGACCGCCGTCATCATGATGCCTTAGCGCTAGATCGTATAGGCAAAGGTGGTAATGCACCGGATTTACCTAAGGAAGGGTTTGATGTGATTCCGATGTGGGTCGCAGATATGAATTTCCCGGTTGCCCCATCCATCACAAAAGCTTTAGAAGAAAGAATTGCGCATCCTGCTTATGGCTATTTTGAAGAAAGTGATGCCTATTATGATGCCATCATCCATTGGCATACAAAACGTAACCATGTTTCAGGATTAGAAAAGAAACATATCGGATATGAAAATGGCGTATTGGGTGGTGTCATCAGTGCTTTAAATGTCTTTTGTTCAAAAGGAGATTGTGTCTTACTTCATTCACCAACCTATATCGGTTTTACAAGTTGTTTAACCAATAATGGTTATAAGATCATTCATAGTCCGCTTTATAAAGATGAAGAAGGTATATGGCGTATGAACTATGAAGATATGGAAAACAAAATCAAAGAACATAGAATTCATGCAGCTATTCTGTGTTCTCCCTATAATCCAACCGGTCGTGTTTGGGAAAGAGAAGAATTGGAAAAAGCAATCGCATTATTTGAAAAATACCAAGTGAATATCGTATCGGATGAGATTTGGTCTGATTTAACTTTAGAGGATTACCAACACATTCCTACCCAATCCATTAATGAATACGCAAAAGAGCATACCGTCGCTTTATATGCGCCAACAAAAACCTTTAACTTAGCAGGACTTGTAGGCTCATATCATATTATTTATAACGATTGGCTTCGTGAGCGTGTTGCAAAAGAAGCTTCCTTATCGCATTATAACGAAATCAATGTCCTTTCGATGCATGCGTTAATTGGTGCTTATCAAAAAGAAGGGGAAGAATGGGTTGAAGAGTTAAAACAAGTATTAAGTGAGAATGTGAATTATGGAGTAACTTTTATCAATGATCATTTTAAGGGTGTTGAAGTCGCAAAACCACAAGGCACATACATGTTGTATCTTGAATGTGAAGAATATTGTAAGAAGCATAACTGCAGCATTGAAGATGTGTTAAAAGCAGGATGGGAAGTCGGCGTTGGTTGGCAAGATGGAAGACCCTTCCATGGTCCTTATGCGATTCGTATGAATTTAGCTTCTCCAAAAAGCCGGATTGAAGAAGCCTTTATGCGCCTTCATAAATATGTATTTAAAGAGAGCTAGATAATTTAAACTATTTATATAGATAAAATATGGGTAATTTTAGGCATTTTGTGATAAAATGCCTTTTAGTTTTATAGAGGTGAATATGATTCGACAACTAGCAAAAAGCATTCGAGAATATAAAAAAGATAGTATTTTAACGCCTATCTTCGTTGCTTTTGAAGTCATTCTAGAGGCAATTATACCTTTTGTCATTGCCCAACTCGTAAACCAAATACGTGTTGGAGCAGGGATTGAAGTCATTCTCAATTATGGCTTTATCTTAATTGGGTTAGCACTCTTATCCTTATTATTTGGCTTTTTATCTGGATATGTTTGTGCAACTGCTTCTACAGGGTTTGCGAAAAACTTACGTCATGACATATTTGAAAAGGTACAAGGTTTTTCCTTTGCGAATATTGATAAGTTTTCTGCCGCATCTCTTGTTACCCGTTTAACAACCGATGTTCAAAATGCGACGATGGCATTTATGATGCTGATACGTACCGCCATTCGGGCCCCAATGAATTTGGTTTTTTCCTTTGTAATGGCCTATATTATGGGCGGAAAAATGGCACTTATCTTCTTAGTCGTTATGCCGATTTTAGTAGGTGGGTTATATCTTATTGCACGTAAAGCGATGCCATTATTCCGCATGGGGTTTCCAAAGTATGATGCCTTAAATGAATCGGTAGAAGAGAATGTGAAAGGCATGCGCGTAGTGAAATCGTTTGTGCGTGAAGAATATGAGATGGAGAAGTTTGATAAAGCTTCCGATGATATTCGCGTCATCTTTGAAAAAGCAGAAAAGATTTTGGCGTTTAATGGACCTTTGATGCAGATGTGTTTAAACGTCGTTATGGTTTTTGTCTTAAGTGTTGGCTCAAGAACAATTATCACAACCCAAGGCCAAGCCTTAGATATTGGACAATTCTCAACCTTATTAACCTATAGCTTCCAAATTCTTTCGAGTTTAATGATGCTTTCGATGATCTTTGTCATGCTAACGTTTTCTTATGAAAGTGCTAAGCGTATTTGTGAAGTCTTGCGTGAAGAAAGCACCATTCATTCTCCTGATAATCCAATCTTAGAAGTCAAAGATGGATCCATTGATTTTGAAGATGTTTCCTTTAAGTATTCCCATCTTGCTGAGCAACCTGTATTACGTGGGATTGATTTACATATTCAATCTGGGGAAACGATTGGGATTATCGGTGGTACAGGTTCTGGTAAGTCTTCGCTTGTGCAACTCATTCCACGCTTGTACGATGCAACAAATGGAAAAGTTCGCGTAGGTGGTGTGGACGTGCGAGATTATGACCTTGAAGTCTTGCGTGATAGTGTCGCAATGGTATTACAAAAGAATGTATTGTTTTCTGGCACCATTAAGGAAAACTTAAGATGGGGCAACAAAGAAGCAAGTGACGAAGAGTTAAAAGAAGCTTGTCGTTTAGCAGGAGCAGAAGAATTCATTTTACAATTTCCAGATCAATACGATACCTATATTGAACAAGGTGGTACGAATGTTTCGGGTGGTCAAAAACAACGTCTTTGTATTGCGCGTGCGTTATTGAAAAAGCCAAAGATTTTGATTTTGGATGATTCGACTTCAGCTGTAGATACGAAAACGGATGCGTTAATTCGTAAAGCAATGAGGGAGTATATTCCTGAAACAACGAAAATCATCATTGCCCAACGTACTTCTTCCGTTGAAGATGCAGACCGTATTATCGTGATGCACAATGGCGAAATCGATGCCATTGGCACAAGTGCAGAATTATTAAAGACAAATAAGATTTATCGTGAAGTTTATTTATCACAGAATAAACAAGGAAACGAGTTAGAAGAAGAAACCTTAGAAATGGCAGGTGGTCTTGCATGAAAAAGAAAAACCGTGCTGGCATTTTAAAGCGTATATTTAAACTCTTATTCTCGTTCTATCCAAGACTATTGCCTGTGATGATTGTTTTGATTTTGGTGAATGCGATTATTTCCGCAATTCCTTCTGTCTTCCAACAGAATATTATTGCGACCATTGAAAATGCGCGTAATACCAATTTACCTTGGGAAGAAGTCAAAGGAACGGTGTATTACTTTGTGGGTATCTTAATTGCTTTATACATCACTTCCATTCTTGCGAATATTGCGTTCCATCAACTTTCTGCTGTGATTACCCAAGGCTTCTTAGCGAAGTTACGGAATTTGATGTTTAATCATATGCAGACCTTACCGATTCGCTATTTTGATACGAATAAACATGGTGACATCATGTCGCATTATACAAACGATATAGATTCCATGCGGCAAATGGTATCGCAGAGTTTCCCACAACTATTGATTTCACTTGTGACCGTGACAACAATTTTAAGCATTATGATGTATTACAGCATCTGGATGGGTCTTGTCATTATTTTTGGCGCAACCTTATCCATCTTTGTGACACGTAAAGTAGGTGGCTTAAGTGCACGCTACTTTGTGCGTCAACAAAAGACAACCGGTTTAACGGAAGGCTTTATTGAAGAACTCATTCATGGACAAAAAGTGGTAAAAGTATTTAACCATGAAGAAGAAGCACAGATTGATTTTGATAAGGTAAATGAACAATTGTGCCACGATTCCAAGATGGCAAATCGTTATTCCAATATCTTGATGCCAATCCTAAATAATATTGGATATTTAATTTATGTTGCAGTTGCGGTTGCAGGGGGCATCTTTATTCAAAAGGGTGTGCCAAACTTTTCAATTAGCGGATTACCATTCTCCATTGCGGTTGTGGTGCCTTTCTTAGGCATGTCACGCCAATTCGCTGGTAGCATCAACCAAGTCAGCCCACAGATCAACTCAATTGTCATGGGGCTTGCGGGAGCAGAGCGTATCTTTGAGTTATTGGATGAAGAAGAAGAGACGGATGAAGGATATGTAGAACTTGTGAATGCGAAATATGTGGATGGAGAAATTGTTGAAAGTGATATCCAAACGGGATTCTGGGCTTGGAAGCATCCACATAAAGCAGAAGGAACCATTACGTATACACCACTTCAAGGTGATGTGCGCATGTTTGATGTGGATTTTGCGTATACTCCAGATAAAGTGGTTCTCCATAACATCAGCTTATATGCAAAACCAGGTCAAAAAGTGGCCTTTGTTGGAGCAACTGGTGCGGGAAAAACAACCATCACGAATTTGATTAACCGTTTCTATGATATTGCGGATGGAAAGATTCGTTATGATGGCATCAATATTAATAAGATTAAAAAAGCGTCCCTTCGTAAATCTTTAGGGATTGTCTTACAAGAAACGGTCTTATTTACAGGAACAGTCATGGATAATATCCGTTATGGAAAACTTGAAGCAACCGATGAAGAATGTATCGCAGCTGCCAAGTTAGCTGGTGCAGATGAATTTATTCGCACTTTACCAAATGGCTATCAAACCTTACTTGATGGGGATGGTTCGAATCTTTCACAAGGACAATGTCAATTGTTGGCAATTGCTAGAGCAGCTGTAGCCAATCCACCAGTTATGATTCTTGATGAAGCAACTTCTTCCATTGATACGCGTACGGAACAAATCGTCCAAGAAGGCATGGATGCATTAATGAAAGGACGTACAGTATTCGTCATTGCGCATCGCTTATCAACGGTTAAAAATGCGGATGTCATTATCGTATTAGACCATGGGCATATCATTGAAAGAGGGACCCATGAAGAACTACTAGAACAAAAGGGTGAGTATTACCAACTCTATACAGGTGCCTTTGAACTAGAATAAGGAAGCAAGTTTCTGCTTCCTTTCTTTTGCGTCTTTGATCAAATCATAATCCGTAAGGAAATGAAGATCTAAACCTTCTACGATAGAAAGGGAACGATTTAAATATTCTTCGGTTAAAAAATCATTTGGATTATGGGCATCTAACCCAATGATAATTGGACATTTTTCTTCCGCAAAGACTTCAAAGAAAGCACGGGTTGGATAAGGGTAGCGTAAGCCTTCTTCATAGGTGCGCATGCCTTTATGGACGCCACTACCACAATTGAGTTCTAAAGGAATTTGGTAATACTTTGAAAGCTTCGCAAATTGTTTGGCGAGTGCTTTTACAGAACCATCAATCCTTGGATAACTCCATAAGGCATAATCGGGATGCGCAATATAATCACATAGGTGCATAGCACACGCTTTTTCAATTAAGTGAAAATAGGAATCCAGTTCTTCCGGCGTGGTTAAATCTAACGTATATTTTCCATCTAAGGTCAAGTTGTGTTGGCCAAGGATACAATAATCGAGTTCTTTTCGAAATTGTATAAGCAAATCCAATTCTTCTTCGTAGTATTCTACTTCTAAACCAATATAGATGGTGATGTCGTTTTCGTATTTCTTTTTTAATGCCTTTAAAGAGTTAAGATAGTTTGGATATTCTTCTAAATCCATACGTTCTTTTTGACAAGAAGGATGAAAAGGTACATGGTCACTAAAACCTAATACCTTAATTCCTGCTTGGATTGCGGCTTGTACATATGCTTCATCTTCTCCAACCGCATGACCACAGCGCTTCGTATGGGTATGATAGTTTGTCTTTAACATAGTTGCATTATAACTTAGGAAGAAAAAAGAAGAAATCTTCGCGCTATCGTGGTACAATAACTCATGTTTGAAATTGGAGACAAATATGGCAGACAAACAACAAAACGAAACACTTGATGAAATACTAAAACGCTTAGAAGAAGCGGAGAAAGAATACGCAGAAAAACTAGAGAATGCAAACTTGGATCAAATCATTGCCCAAGAAGAAGCAGCACACTAGGTTCTTTCTATGCATACAAGAGAATGTTAGAATGGTGAATAGATGAAACGAGTATTTGTGACATTATTGACCTGTTTTTTAATGTTTCAACCTATCTTTCTCTATGCCGAAGGAGAAGAAAGCGAAGAAACAGAACAGACAACACAAACAACCACACTTGGTCCGGATATCAAAGCCCCAAGTGGTATTTTAATTGACGCCGAAACCGGAACGGTACTTGCAAAAAAGAATTCCGATCAGCTCTATGATCCAACAAGCTTAACAAAAATCATGTCGGTCTATTTAGGCGTTGAAAATCTGAAGGAAGATCGATCCATCACCATGTCAAAAGAGACCTTTGAATCGTATGACCACACGAAAAATGTCATTTGGATTATGGAAAATGAAACGATTTCCTTTGTGGATTGTGCGTATGCTTCTTTGGTACAGAATGCGAATGATACAACGGCAATGATTGCGGAAGCGGTCAGTGGGAATCAAGATGCATTTGTGGAAAAGATGAATGCGACGGCAGAGGAATTGGGCCTAATCAATACACACTTTTCCAATGTATTTGGCTCTTATGCAGAAGACCAAAAGACTACTGCCGAAGATATGGCTGTCTTAACACGGAAAGCCATTCGCAATAAACTCTTTAAAGAAGCCTTTGGCGCAAGTGGTCATCGTATTGCGCCAACCGCCCAACAACCAAATGCCCGTGTGCTTGCGAATAACTGTGAGTTTTTACGAGATGGAACGCAAAAATATGAAGCGGCAGTAGGTTGTAAGATTGGCTATAACCAAGAATCTGGGTTCGCCTTATCGGCTGTAGCTGAACAAAATGGGATGGAACTAATTGCGATTATCTTAGGTGGAGAGAATGAAAATGCTTGTTATGAAGATGCAAGAACCCTTTTTGCCTATGGGTTTTCTGAATACCAAATGCTTTCAATTAGTCCGCAAGATATTGGTACGAAAACAATTGAAGTAAAAGAGGGAGATAAACAAATTGCCGATGTAACCTTTAAAGTCGATCAAGGTTTTTCCGTCTTATTACCTTCTTCCATTGATAAAGAAGCGTTGCAGTCAGAGATTGTTGTCTACAACGAGACTTCATCCAATCCGAAAGATATCTATGCGGAAGTGCAATTTAAGTTAAATGGGGAACTTATTGGTACAGCAGAAATGCAGAAAGAAACAATGGCATATGGGGCCACCTTAACTAGCCCAGAATTCCCTGATTTACGTAAGATTTTTGATTATGGATGTATTGGCATCTTATTCCTTTTGGTATTTTATCGTGTTGGCAGAATTTTAATGCCTCCACAGTAAAATAGAATAAAACTGCAATTTTGTTAAATTTATCACAAAGTACTTGATATATTTTTGTAATCAACTATAATTTAGACTTACGGAGGGAAGAAATAAAATGAAAAAACTATTTATTTCACTTTGCTCGGTTGCATTATTAGCTGGATGTGCTAATAACGCTGGTACAGCTGCTGCTACAGCTACACCAGAAGCTACAGCCGAAGCAACAGCAGAAGCAACAGCAACTCCAGAAGCAACAGCTACTCCAGAAGCAGCTGCAGCTACAGGTGGATTAAGAGTTGGTGTTGGTTCTTCTACATCAATCACTGCGAAAGATGCTGCTGATGCAGATACAGATGGTTCTGTTCAATTCAACACAACTTATGCAGGACTCGTTCTCGATGCAGATGATGTCATCAAATATGTATCTCTTGACGTTGCGCAAAACACAGTTAAATTTGCGAAAGATGGTACAATCACTTCTGACCCAGAAGCAGCTACACCAACAAAGAAAGAAAAAGGTGAAGCTTACAACATGAAGGGTGCATCTCCAATCGGTAAAGAATGGGATGAACAAGCAGCAGGTTTCGAAGCTTGGGCAGTTGGTAAGAAATTATCTGATGTTCTAAGCATGCCTACTGAAGTTAATGAAGAAGGCCATACTGTTTCTACAGATGCTGACTTATTAACAACAACAACTATCAGTATCGATGCTTTCATCGCTGCTATTAAGGCTGCTGCAGACAATGCAGTTGAAGCAGGTGATGCAGTTCAATTCGGTACAGGTTCTGTTACTTCTTTAAGCTCTTCTGCAGCAGAAGGTGCTGACAAAGATGGCCAAGTACAAGCAAATACAACTTATGCTGTATTAGCAGTTGATGGCGATGGCAAGATCGTTAAAATGTTGACAGACGTTGCACAAAACACAGTTAAATTCACAGCAGAAGGTGCAATCTCTGGTGATGCAGCTCCAGCTCCAACAAAGAAAGAAAAGGGCGAAGCTTACAACATGAAAGGTGCATCCGCAATCGGTAAAGAATGGGATGAACAAAACGAAGGCTTCGAAGCTTGGGCTGAAGGTAAGACGGTTGATGAAATCGTTGCTTCTCCAACAGAGAAACAAGACAATGGTCACATCGTTTCTACAGATGCTGACTTGTTAACAACAACAACCATCAGTATTGATGCACACCTCAACGCTGTTAAAGCAGCTGGTGCAGCTTTACAACCATTAAACTAAGCAATTAGTTGACAAAAGAATCGATTCTTGAAATCGATTCTTTTTTTATGCAAAAAGTGGTAAACTTTTCGCATGACACGTTTATTAAGAAGTTTGATTTTGAGTGCCTTATCTTTGTGGGTCATTGATGTGTTATTAGAGGGTGTTTTCTTTCGTGATGCGAAGACCCTCATCGTGACGGCGATCGTATTAGGCGTGCTCAATGCGGTGGTAAAGCCAATCTTAAAAGTATTGACCTTACCAATTAATGTAATGACATTTGGGATTTTTTCTTTTTTGTTAAATGGAATTGTCTTATATACGGCATTCCAATTTTCAGGAGGCAATATCAACTCCG
Organism: Solobacterium sp.; assembly: GCA_017941735.1. Lineage (GTDB taxonomy): Bacteria > Bacillota_I > Bacilli_A > Erysipelotrichales > Erysipelotrichaceae > Bulleidia. Next base: position 45,989 of record JAGAVW010000040.1, read on the forward strand.
TTTTAACGGCAACCATTGCCGCAATCTTACTAACGATTGTGAATGGAACCTTTGAAAAACTGTTTGGGAAGAAGTAGGTGAGACAATGACTGTAAACGTAATCTATTATTCGAGAAAAGGGAACACACAAAAAGTAGCAGATGCAATAGCGGAAGTATGTGGGGTCAAGGCAATTGATATTGCGCAACCACATTCCTTAGGCGAAACCGGTCTTTTATTTATTGGGATGGGTGTTTATGCTGGGAAAGCGGACCAATCTCTGCTTGATTATTTAGATAACTTACCGGTGAATATCATTAAAGGAGCAGCACTTTTTAGTACATCTGCTTCTGGAAAAGATCGTAGTGAAATGGTGGTCAATTTATTAGAACATAAAGGGATTGTGGTTTATCCCAAACATTTATGTTTAAAAGGACAATTCCTATTCTTGAATCCAAAACGTCCGAATGAAGAAGATATCGAAGTAGCGAAGAAATATGCACAAGAAGTGCTCAACGCATTTAGAGGCTAAACATGCGTGTTGTCATTCAAAGAGTCAAACATGCCTCCGTCAAAATCGAAGGCAACCTACATGGTCAAATCCAACAAGGGTTTTTATTGCTGGTAGGAATTTGTGATGAAGATAGCGAAGAAGTGGTTCAAAAAGTAGCTGAAAAGATTCGGAAGTTACGCATCTTTGAAGATGAAAATGGAAAGATGAACTTAGCTTTACAAGATATTAACGGTTCTATCTTATCCATCTCACAATTCACCCTTTATGCGGATTGTAAGAAAGGGAATCGTCCAAGCTTTGATGGCGCCGGAAAACCCGAGCACGCAAAAAGGTTATATCTCTATTTCAATGAATATTTAAGAGCTGCAGGGGTACATGTAGAAGAAGGAATCTTTGGGGCAGATATGAAGGTAGAACTCTTAAATGATGGCCCGGTGACTATTGTCTTAGATTCTGCAATGTTATAAGGAGAAAGTTATGGGAAGAGTGGTATATGGAAGTGAGCTAGCGGAAAAGCTACGCGCAACAATGAAAGAGAAAATCGAAGGCTATCAAAAGACCCAAGAACGGGTTCCTTGTTTAGCTGTGATTTTAGTTGGGAATAATCCAGCCTCTTTATCCTATGTAAAGGGAAAAGAGAAAGCTTGTGAAGCCGTAGGCATCCAAAGCCAATTCTTTCATTTTGAAGAGACGATTTCGCAAGAAGAATTAGAAGAATGTATTAAAGCTTGTAATGAAAATGTGGAAATTGATGGAATTCTTCTTCAACTTCCTTTACCAAAAGGATTTGATGAAACCCATGCCTTATCCCTTATTTCGCCAGAAAAAGATGTCGATGGGCTCCATCCCATGAATGTAGGCAGATTGTATTTAGGCCAAGAGGGATTTGTGCCCTGTACGCCACTCGGTATTATGGAATTATTAAAAGAGATGGGATGCACCATCGAAGGAAAGAGTGCCGTTGTGATTGGAAGAAGCCAACTTGTTGGTGCACCAGTTGCGCGTTTACTCCAAAATGCCAATGCCACGGTTACCATTTGTCACTCCCGCACAAAGAATCTACCGGAAGTTTGTAAAAAGGCAGATATTCTTGTGGCTGCGATTGGGAAGGCAAAAATGGTCAACCATGAATATGTCAAAGAAGGCGCTTATGTGATTGATGTAGGCATTAACCGCAATGAAGATGGGAAACTTTGTGGGGATGTCGATTTTGATGACGTCTTACCACTTGCCGAAGCAATCACCCCAGTCCCCAAAGGGGTTGGGCCTATGACGATTTGTATGTTATTAGAGAATACGATTCAAGCGTATGAGAGGAAATTAAAATGATTATTCCAGAATATGGACTCAATGACATTGTTGAAATGAAAAAAGAACATCCATGCCATAAATCAAAATTATGGACGATTACACGCATGGGTGCAGATATTAAGATTAAGTGTCATGGGTGTGGCGCAGTCATTATGTTTCCTAGAAGTGAATTTGAACGGAAATTAAAGAAAGTTATTGAACACCACCAAGAAGGTGCAGAATGAGGAGGAGAAACTATGCCATTAACAGCCGGTATCGTCGGATTGCCAAATGTCGGAAAATCAACATTGTTTAACGCGATCACAAATAGCCAAGTCTTAGCGGAAAACTATCCTTTTGCGACGATCAATCCAAATGTAGGTGTGGTAGAGGTTCCTGATGAAAGAATGGACCATATTGTAGAACTCTTCCACCCAAAGAA
>JAGAVW010000041.1 GCA_017941735.1 Solobacterium sp.
GAATAATCGCGAAAAGCTCGGAAAGCCTTGAAAACACTGGGGTTTCTGAATTTGAAAATCTCTTCTGATAACAATTTGATAACAGAACTCTGAAGGAGCATCATTCTTCGTACCAAGTGGTTTTGGAGTAAAGAATGATTCCAAGAGGTGTTCGAAAGGTATCCATATTAAAAAGCAATCCCTTGCTGAGAGAAATCTCGGCAAGGGATTTTTTGCGTCTATAGGGTTTTACTTGGTGAACAGGTCGGAAATCTCCTGAGAAGGAACCTTTGCCCGGCGGCTATAGGTGTCATACTTCGGATAGTTGTATCTCCACTGGTCGTACTCTTCCTTGGTGATCTCACCATTACGGTACTTCTCTTCCTGTTCATACCAGGCAGAAAGCATATCAAACATGGAAATGTATTCGAGACCTTTGTGTTTGTCGAGTCGGAGGCAAAGTTCTCCGTCAATCTGCCCTACTTTAAGACCTCTCAGATCTTCCAGGGCAAACAATGTATGCATCAGGCCAATATTGGTGTCTATATCGGGAACTGCCAGCGCAGAGGGAGAAACATCCAGTGCCTGAGCCAGCGCTTCTGTAACATCCGCTTTTGGGGTACGGGTTCCGGATTCGTACTGAGCCATGCGAATATCGGCAGTTTTCTCAGGAAAGCCGATGATCTGACCAAGATACTTTTGGGTCATGCCTTTCAGATTGCGGATAAAACGAATTCTTTCACCAATTGCCATAGCGTTATCACTCCTGTGTTTGTAAGTGGCTGTATTATAGCATATTTGTTTAGGGATAGTCAAGATAACTAAAACAAAAAAGTTTAATTATTTTCTTCAAAGCCTATTGACATAAACAAATATGCTTAGTATAATAGCAGAACACTAAACAAATGCGTTTAGTGCGGCAATTGAATAGCCACTACCAAATGGGATATGTTTCCCCGGGAAGTACCGCCGAGACCAGAATCGTCAGGGCTCCCGCAAAATCGAAAGATTTTGTGGGAAGAGGAGGAGCAGCGAAATAAATGAGCTTTCGTGTTTACACGGAAGCGAGTGATATGGAGCTTGTGACGACGAAGCGAGCGTACCAAAGGAAACCATACGCTGCGGTGAGACTCCGGGGCAGGAACTGCATTAGGAAGGGTGGTGCGAAACTAACAGACACAGCTTCGAAAGAAGCAGAAAGGATTATCAATGGAGAACACTTTTATCCGAGCTGAGGATGTAGCGAAGGAACTCGATATATCCAAGGCTTACGCGTACAAGGTCATCCGGCGATTAAATGCAGAGCTGGAGGCCAAAGGCTTCCTGACCATACCGGGCAGGATCAGCCGAGACTATTTTTTTGAACGATTCTACGGAATCAGAAAGGGAGGTAAATAATGCCGGTATTCAAGGACGAAAACAAGGGCACCTGGTATGTCATGGCACGCTATGTGGACTGGACGGGTGAACGAAAACAGAAATGCAAAAGAGGCTTTGCATCGAAGCGAGAAGCCCAGGAATGGGAGCGAATGTTCCAGCTGAAGAGTGCGGCGGATATGGACATGAGCTTTGAGGCATTCGTGGAGCTTTATGAGAAGGATCTGAGACCGAGGCTCAAGGAAAACACATGGAACAGTAAGGAACACATTATCCGAACCAAGCTTCTTCCTTACTTCGGGAAGCGAAAACTCTGCGAGATCAGCAATAAGGATATCATCGCCTGGCAGAATGAGATGCTTGCGCACAGAGATGAGAAAGGGAAACCATACTCAGCAACGTATCTGAAAACGCTGCACAATCAGCTGAGTGCCATTTTCAACCATGCTGTCCGCTACTATGAACTGAAGCGAAATCCGGCAGCGCAGGTTGGCAACATGGGCTCCGAAGAGCACAAGGAAATGCTGTTCTGGACAACGGAGGAATACAAGAAGTTTGCAGAAGTGATGATGGAGAAGCCTCGTTCCTATTACGCATTTGAGATGCTGTATTGGTGCGGAATCCGTGAAGGTGAGCTGCTGGCGCTTACTCCTGCGGACTTTGACTTTGAGAAGAAAACGGTAAGGATCAACAAGTCCTATCAGCGCATGCATGGAGAGGATGTGATTACTTCTCCGAAAACAAAGAAAAGTAACCGCACGATCAAGATGCCGGACTTTCTCTGTGAGGAGATGAAAGACTATTTCAGCCAGCTCTACGGGCTCAAGAAAAAAGACAGGATCTTCACCATCACCAAAAGCTATCTTCACCATGAGATGGACAGAGGGGCTGAGAAAGCCGGAGTAAAGAGAATCCGTATTCATGATCTGAGACATTCCCATGTTTCTCTCCTGATCGATATGGGCTTTTCCGTGGTAGCAATCGGAGATCGTGTAGGACACGAAAGTGAGCGTATCACTTTGGATTATGCCCATCTCTTCCCTTCCAAACAGGACGAGATGGCAAGAAAACTGAATGAAAGAGGTGAAGAATATGTCAGCTAAGAATGTAGACAGACACAACCGTTTTAGAAGTATTACGGTGGGGTTCAGGGTATCTCCTGAAGAAAACGAGGCAATCAATGCAGCAGTGGCACTTTCCGGGCTGAACAAGCAGGAATACTGCTACAGACGATGCCTGGGCCGAGAGATCACGGTACAGGGAAATCCCAAGGTGTACAAGGCTCTGAAAGATCAGCTTGCAGCTGTACTGGATGAGCTCAGAAGGATTAAAACGGCCGGAGAGGTAACAGATGAAATGCTTGAGTTGATCGAGCTCATCACAGTCACTCTCGGCGGCATGAAAGGAGACGGTACGAATGAGTGAAATAAAAGAAAAAACTGCTCAGATTCCCGCTGTTGGCGCAGCTGGTGAGCAGTCAATTCCTAATAATTTAACTGACCATAATATAGCAGAAAACACACCAGAATTCAACGATGAATGTCCATGGGAGGAACAGAGGCGGCTCTTCCGCCTCCTGGACCCTCACTATCTCAACACAGTATCCATGACGGAGCTGTATGAGAATGTGTACCAGAGCAAACCGCCGTTGATCGATGGGATGCTCTATCCCGGGGTACAGCTGTTTGCCGGACCTCCCAAGCTGGGTAAGAGTTTCTTCGTAGCTCAGCTTGCCTATCATGTAAGTACAGGGACACCCTTATGGGGTTATCCTGTCCGGCGCGGGACGGTTTTATACCTTGCATTGGAAGATGATTACGGTCGCCTGCAGAAGCGTCTGTATCAGATGTTCGGTGTGGAGAGTACAGATAACCTGTACTTCTCTGTTTCAGCCGGGCAGATCGGAAATGGGCTGGATGAGCAGCTTGAGAACTTCGTAAGGGAGCATCCTGATACGGTTCTCATTATCATTGATACGCTGCAGAAAGTACGAGAAATGGGTGGAGATAAATACAGTTACGCCAATGATTATGAGATCATCACCCGTCTGAAGAACTTTGCAGACAGCAAAGGTATCTGTTTGATACTGGTGCATCACACCCGCAAACAGCAGGCAGATGACCCCTATGATATGATCTCCGGCACAAATGGTCTTATGGGTGCTGCAGATGGTGCGTTCCTGCTGAAAAAGGAAAAGCGTACTGCCAATGCAGCAACACTCGATGTGTCCGGCAGAGACATTCAGGATCAGAGGTTCTACCTGAAGCGTAATACTGAGAGGCTGATATGGGAACTTGAAAAGATAGAGACGGAGCCCTGGCGTGAGCCGCCTGAGCCTCTGCTTGCGGAGGTTGCAAAGTATATCAATGCAGAACAGCCGGACTGGGAAGGAACATCCACGGAATTCATCGAATTACTTGGGTTGGATGTTCAGCCTAATACTCTGACTTACAAGCTGAATGTAAATGCAGGCAGGCTGCTTGATGAATATCACATTCAGTATAGCAGCAGCCGTAATCATACCGGCCGTAAGGTGAAGTTCCATTATGAACAGACAGAGTAAAGCGTGTCGATGGTGACGCTCGTGACGATGTTTTTGATAGTGGGGGCGGTCTTAAAAAGACCGTCACCATCGTCACGACCGTCACGGAAGGGATGGGATAGGATATGAAAAGAAATGTTCAACTGCCCTACGAGCTGTTCGTAGCGCTTATCAAATTTCATCTGTTTCAGGATGATGACTATGCAGATGAAATTGCAACAGGCTTGGAGCAGAAGCTCGATGCGCTTGTAAGGCATGAGCTTTATGCGAAGTACAAGACTGCACCAACGGAAGAAGAACGAGAGAAGGCACGGCAGGAATACCTGGATGAACGTGGCATTCGTGAGAGCTTCCGATGGTGATTTCTCCTTGGAGACAAACGACAGGAGCGTGACACGCTCCTGTTTTAGGCAGACAAGGAGAAGCGGAAGATGCCCTACGGCGAAACCTGCAGGGTGTCGGGAGTAGCCCTCGGAGAGCGCAAAACCTGTTTACAGGTTGCATTTTTGATGGCTCTGCTGTCAAAAGTGCTTTTGCGTTACTCTTGACAAGAGTAACAGAACCCGCCGCCGATGCGGCGTTACAAAGGAAGTGATGTATTTGATATGATGAGAACCATCAGTGCAATGGTAGGTAAAGGATCTGTCAGTCATAACAGCCGCCAGTTTAATGCGAAGAACACGGACCCGGAGCGCACTCCCCTGAATATCAATTACTGTAATGAAGATATCAGGGAGGTGTATCACCGGCTGTTCGATGATGCACTGGAACGCTTCAATGACAAGCAGACCAGATCAGACCGAAGAATAGATGATTATTACGAGAAGATTCGCAGAGGGAAACAGGAAAAACCATTTCATGAGCTGATCCTTCAGATTGGAAACTGCGATGATACCGGAGCAACTACCGATGTGGGCGCACAGGCAAAGGCAGCTCTGGATGAATACTACAGAGGATTTGCAGAGCGCAATCCGAACCTGTGTGTATTCTCAGCTCATCTCCATATGGATGAGGCAACGCCTCATATCCACATTGATTTCGTGCCTTTTATTACCGGCAGCAAGCGTGGCCTTGACACCAGGGTATCACTGAAACAAGCTTTGGCTGCGCAGGGATTCAAAGGAGGTACCCGAAGGGAGACTGAATGGAGCCAATGGGTACAGGCTGAGAAAGAACAGCTTGCGGCTGTTATGGAGCGATACGGTTTTGAATGGGAGCATAAAGGCACTCATGAGAAGCATCTGTCCGTGCTGGACTATGAAAAGAAGGTTCGTACTGAAGAGGTTGCAGAGCTGGATATGCGGGTTGCAGAAAAGCAATCGGAAATTGCCGCTCTGGATCAGCAGGCTGAACAGGCACAGGCTGAGGTCAAAGAGATAGAGTCTGTACTTGCTGCCGTTGAAAAACAGCAAGTCAAGATTGCAGAAATTGAGAAGGTACAGCCAAAGAAGTCTGCATTGACCGGCAAGGTGTCCATGACGGAAGCAGAGTACGAAACGCTTTCTGCAGGGGCAAAGAAGTATGTAACCTATAAGCGGAAAGACATCGGCCTGCAGAAGAAAGTAGACGAGCTGACGGAGCAATTGGCCCAGAAGGATACCTTTATTGATAAGCTCAAGGGTATCATCGCCGGACTTAAAAGTAAGATCTCTGAATTGGAACAGAAGCTCAGTTCAAGGGACAGTATTCGTGAGCAGATGGAACATGGTCGATTGAAGTCTGAAAATGACAGCCTCAGAAAGGAGAACCAAAAGCTGAGGGATGTGTTGGCAGCTCATGGCATATCATTTGGAAGAAAGCAAATTGATCGTGACAGTAGGTAAATAACAGTATATACGGTGGCATTCGGGAGGACTCGGATGCTGCCGCTTTTTCACGTTCTGATGTCCAAATGATTGACTTTCATGATATAATAGGAGTGCCAGCAATGGCGTGTAATGGAGAGATAATTTGAATTTAACGATTACAAATAAAAAAAGCAATCCTGTCATAAAAGGCATAAATGCGTGTTTTTGCTGACGGGAATGCTCTTTTTTTTGCGTATTGGTCCGATATGTTTACCTGTATTACACATTAATCAACCTTTTGTTTTTTCCATGGCGGTGAATGAATATGGAGAAAAGAATAACTGCGGTAATACTGCAAACAAAATCGGTAATCGGTGTTGCGGCAACTATGCCGTAGGTCGGAATTAAAACCTGTAGAATAAACATGAGAGGAATATCGAGAATACCCTTGCGCATTAGTGCCAGCAGCATGGATTTTCCGCCTCTTCCGGTGGCCTGGAAAAAAGAAATTACAGTATAAGAGAAAGCAGAAAAAGGAGCACCGAGACACAAAATTCGCAAAAAGTCACTGCCGTAGCAAAGAGAGTCACCATCGGTGTGGATAAAAACGGAAATAAGCTTGTTACTGAAAATGAGACAACCTGCAGTGCATGCCAATGCGATTCCCACCGAAACCGCAGAAGAGCAATAAATCACTTTTTTCATACGGATACGGTTGCCGGAGGCATAATTATAGGCAATGAGAGGGAGTACACCTTGTGACATCCCACGAACAAAACAATGGGCCAGCATATTCACTTTTTTCGCCACACCAATCCCTGCTTGTGCTGCGGTTCCTGCAGTTGCCATAAGCTTATCCAGTACAGCGTAGGAGATGTTTTCAAATAATGTCATCAGGAAAGCCGCCATACCTACCTTGAAAACATCTCCCGGAATTCCGTTTCGGAACATTTTTTCAGACGGCAGCACATGGATGGCGAGTTTCTTTCGATTCTTGACAATTACTGCAATGTAGAAAAGAAGGGCACACAAATTAGATATAGCTGTAGCCAGTGCCGCACCGAATGTCGCTCTTCTTGCAGGGAAAATAATAAACATGAACAACGGATCAAGTACAATATTCAGGATTCCGCCCAAAACGACACCGGTACTGGCTTGTACGGAACACCCGTATGCACGGATGAGATGGGCTATAAGCGTGTTAATCGCAGTAGCAGGTCCTCCGGCGATGACTGCACATTTCATATATTCTGCTGCAGCAGAATGGATAGCAGGGTTTGTTCCCCCTAAAGCATCAATAAAACTGTCGAAGAATATCCACACAACGAAACAATAAACAATCGTGACGATAAGACATCCCCATATTGCAAAAGAAAATGTGTCCTTAGCTTTCTCATTTTCGTTTTTTCCCAAGGCTCTCGCAATAACGCTTGCTGCTCCCACGCCAAAGAGATTGGATACCGCAGAAAGGAACATAAACGCCGGCATGCATATAGTAACGGCGGTAATCATTTCATCGCTGTTTGTCATTCCCACAAAAAGCGTATCAGCCATGTTGTAAATCACTAGGATAATCTGAGCGATAACAGATGGAAGCGCAAGCTCCATAACCGCTCGAAAAACGCTCTTATGTTCAAATAATTCAGTTTTATTTACCATAATGTTTAATTCCCCTTGTTACCTTTTTCAAACAATATTCTGAAAATAAAAAGGAAAAACCATTCCAAGCTAAAAAAACCGCCTGTGATAGGACAAATGATAATATAGAATATCTTGAGGATGTTTACGGGTTTATCAAAGTCAAATACATCAAAACAGAAAGCATAAAGCAGTGTGACTGTACTATAAACGGTTATATGCAGAACTTCGTGAGATACCAGCTTCGTACACAGGATATCTGCAGTTATACCAGCAACCAATGCGAGCCCTAGTTTCGCATAATCGAAAACAGCGTTTCTGTTATGATTTTTCATACTTTTCACCCTCTTTTTCCTTGTAATAAAAAAATTATACTTGCAAAATCCATAAATGCAAATTATAATATTTTAATAGCGTATAATAAAAACTAATATACAAGGAGAGCCGAAAATGCTTGATCAGAAAGTCATAACATTGCTGAAAGTTTATGAGAAAAAGAGTTTTAGCAAAGCATCCCATAGTCTTTCTATCACACAGCCTGCCGTCAGCCAGCACATAAAAGCACTGGAAGAGGAGTTCGGTGTGAAAATTTTTGAACGCAAAAGCGGAAAGTTTATTGTGACAAAAGAGGGAGAAATGATTGTACAGACAGCAAGAAAAATGCTGGGTTTACACAATTTACTTATGCAAGAGCTGGAGGACCGATCAAAAGCAACAGAACATATCACCATCGGTGTTACGCATACAGTGGAAAGTAACCCGATTGCAGAATCTCTCGCAAAATTCTGTTCTGAAAACGAAGGCATATCTATAAAAATTGTTACTGATTCCATAAGAAATCTTTATAAAAGGCTGAAGAGTTACGAGCTTGATTTGATAATTGTAGAGGGACGTTCGCCGGAAGAAGGACTGAAATTTTTCATGCTGGATACCGATTTCTTATGTCTTGCTGTTTCTCCGAATCATCAGTTTGCCGATCGGGAACTTGTTACTCTTAGTGAACTTAAGAAAGAGAATCTGATACTTCGTCTTCCTAATTCAGGTACGCGAAATCTGTTTGTTGCACATTTGGAGAGCAACAATATGGATATAAACGAGTTTAATGTTATTCTCGAACTGGACAATGTAGCCACAATTAAGGATCTTATCCGTCGCGATTTCGGTGTTTCAATTTTGCCGAAAAGCTCTTGCCTAGATGAAATTAAAAAGGGGAAAATCATTGTTTTGCCTATAGAAAATCTTAGTATGATTCGCGAAATGAATATTGTTTACCGTGATGATTTTAATCAGATGGATATTCTCCGCGGAATTGTTAAGGCATATAATGAAACCCTTAGGTTATATAAATAAAGTATATAAATAAAGATTCCAGATATACTTTGTGAAAAATGATGTAGGAGAGACTTGGATTGATAAAAGATTGAACCTATGTCGGCAGCAATCAGGCAGGAATAATCGGCGCGGTTATTGCAACGGCGGCAGTTGTGCTTCCGTCTTTTGTCATTATTCTGCTTGTAACGGCATTGCTGACAAAGGTATTGAAGAACAAATATGTTCAGGCGGCACTTTGCGGAATGAAGCCTTGCATTATCGGTATTGTACTTGCAACCGGGTGCTTTATGGTAATCAATAACTGTTTCAATATCAAAAGCGCGGGCGGGGAAACGGATATTGTTGCGATTGTTCTCACAGCAGCTCTGTCTCTTGCCTTTTTCATCTCAAAAAAAGTGATGAAAAAGGAATTTCTCCGATTCTGCTTATTGTTGTTTCAGCCGCTTGCGGAATAATCGCCTACGGGGTTTAGCATATCGTAAAATCCCGGTTTGTAGAGATAAATCCCAGTTTAATCGCTCATTCGGATCAAACCGGTTATTGAGATTTCTCCCTTCGGATGCTATAATACACCCAAGCCAATAGATATTATCCGCAGGGGACAATCCCGTGTTATCACGGCTGATAACATTTTGATAACAATAGTCGTGATACTCAGGATAATATGGATACCACAAATAATCAGAAGAACAGGAATACATATCTTCTAAACAAAACTGTTTAAGAAATGGGTCCTGTTGTAGAATACGAATAATTAAGGTTGTCATTCTACACACAAATATATTCCAAATTTTACACAGGTTTATATTTTGGTAGGATAACTCAATCAAGACAAAAATATCAACTATTTTTGACGGAAAACATCTCACAATCGTATATTATAGTGAAAGTGGAGGCTCTTAAAATGAACAAAGAAAACCTAACAAACGAACAACTATCAAATGTCTCTGGTGGTACAGATGCAGGTGGAGGCATGACTAGAGAAGAATTAGATGCTAGATTGACTTCAGTTGGTGTTTTCAGTATAAATGAAATTTCAGGGACTGGTTTACTTCAAAACGAAGCCCTTGTTCCAATCGGCTGTGGGATAAACATTGGAGAAGAAATCTGCATTTGTGCAGCAACCTATGAAACCAAAACGGTAAAAAACTACTATGATCCTCTTGAAGGATGGGGAATCCCAGTAATTGTTGTAAGTAGTTTCCGTTCTAAAAGTTTCGGAATTAATCAGGATGTAAAGGTTTGGGACAGGTAACTATCCCAAATTGGCTTAATTCCACTTGGCAATCCATATACTAATGAACAAAGACTTCGCAAAATAGCGGAGTTTTTTTGAACTTTAAAATAATATGGAAAATTAAGTTAAAAAGATGCCAATAGAGAATCTTTGCGGAAGAGTAAAGAATAACTATACGATAGTGTTTACTAATAGAAGAAAAAACATTATTAAAATATTGGTGTAGGTAGTTCGTAACCATCTGTGAATACTGGTCAGTATGACCAGTGAAAAAGAGAAACAAAAACAAAATAATTAAGAAGCTTTCGTTAAAGAGGAGAAACACAAAGGAGGAAAAATCATGAAAGACGAAAATATGATTAATGATGAATTGTTAAAGATTATTAGTGGGGGCAAGTTACAAGATGGCTGGCAAGAGACTGTTTTAGCAATGATTGCCCGAAACAAAGGTCCCTATATCAATAACAGAGAAAAGGGAATACGCTATATGAAGTTTATAATTAGAGCTGGGATTGGTCTACCTGAATCAACACCAAACGAATGGGAGCTAAGGGCAGTCGATAGTTTTATTGACGAAAATTATGATAAAGTCGAACCATTAAATCCTTAATTCAAGATTGCATGTGTATGAATCATTAAGGTGTCATTCTACACACATATATTCGTTTCTATTTTGGTAGGATCGCTTAACTGCAAAAAATTGCAAGCAATTAAACGAAAGACTTCGCTTAGAGTGGAGTCTTTTATCATTGATAGAAGTCTTTGTATTATGTTTATAAACAGTAGTATCAAATTAGAAGAATGAAACTTTATATATAATCACACAATAAACAACATAAAATATAAATGGAGGAGGAAGAATATGAGAAGAAAACATTTGATACGATTTCTTTTGTTGGGTATTTTTGTTTTAAATTTGGTTGGATGTAATAGTAGTGCAAATGTAGCATCGTTAAACAATGTGGAAGAAAAGACTACAGAAAATGAAACAATCAGTGAAGGCAAAAGAATCTATTTTGCGGCACCATTATTCAATGCGGCAGAAAAAGAATACAATCTTAAAATTGTTAGCATACTTGAAAAACATGGTTATGAAGTATTTCTCCCACAACGAGATGGTTATTTAGCAGCGGAACTAGAAGGCTTAACGGAAGAAGAGAAAATCGCAAAGATTTTTAAAAAAGATTACGAAGAAGTATTAAAGGCAGATATTATATTCATGCTTCTTGATGGGCGCGTGCCAGATGAAGGGGCTTGTGTTGAACTTGGTATCGGTTATGCGAATGGGAAGCGGTGCTATGGGTTTAAAAATGATGCGCGTTCCGTCGAATTAGATATGGATCTTAATCCCATCATTGCCGGTTGTTTTAAAAAAATATTTTATGATATAAACAATGATAAATTAATTGAATCATTAGAACAGTATTTGAATGAAAATGAATTGTAGAAATTTTTTGAAATGACTGCTGTAGAGGAGAAATGAAATGAAGAATCTGAAAAAGCTAACCCTTTTACACTCCAATGATCTTCATGGAGACTTTCTAGCGGAGAAGGTGGACGATAAACTCATCGGTGGGGTATCGCGCTTATCTGGTTATATCAATAAAGTACGAAACGAAGAAAAAAATGTGATCTATTCCATCTCAGGGGATATGTTTCGTGGCTCTTTAATTGATAGTGAGTTTCAGGGTCTTTCGACGATTGAAATCATGAATCTACTTGCGCCAGATGTAGTAACCATTGGAAATCATGAGGCAGATTATGGCTTAGCACATATGTTGTTCATTGAAAAATGTGCCTCCTTTCCCATCATCAATGCCAATATGTATATCAAGTTCATTGGTACACGTCTTTTTGATTCGCACTATATCAAAGAAATCGATGGCATGCGGGTACTATTCATTGGGGTGTTAACAGAAGAAGTATTAAAGAATACACAAAGTGAAGGGATAGTTGGTACCTTAATCGATATACAAGATGCGGCAAGTGAAGTGAGTAAGATCTGTGATGCATATCGTACGAGTGATATTGATTTGACCGTTTTACTTACCCATATTGGTATCGAAGAAGATAAGAAACTAGCTGCCGCTCTAGATCCAGCGTGTGGTGTCGATATCATCATTGGAGGTCATAGTCATACGCTCCTTTCAGAGCCATGTGTTGTTGCGGGGATTCCAATTGTACAAGCAGCAACTGGAACCGATCAAATTGGGCGCTTTGACCTTATGATTGATACGGAAAAGAATTGTATCGATTCTTATACATGGCAGTGTATTCCAATTACGGAAGAGAATTGCCCGCGTGATGAGGCACTTGAAAAGGTAGTGAAAGAGTATAAGGATTATACCGATCAAAAGTATGGACGCATTCTGACTAGATTTCCACGCGCGTATACCCATCCACAACGCAACATGGAAACAGAACTTGGGGATTTATTAGCAGAATGTATGCGTGATCAGCTAGGTGTAGATCTTGTGCTAATTGGCTCTGGCAGTATTCGTTTACCTTCTCTAGGACCTGTGGTGACACTTCGAGATTTCATCGAAGTATTCCCGTTTACGCAACCAGCCTATGGTTTCCGACTTACAGGAAAACAACTGCGACATATTGTGAAATACATGTTACGGGAAGAATCTTTCTTGGATAGTGAACATAACGAATGGTTCCAATTCTCTAAAGGATTCTGTTGTGAATTTGACCGCAAGAATCATGAAATCATTTCCCTCAAGATGAATGGAAAAGAAGTGAAAGAGGGGGATTTGTATACCGTCGTGATGCAGAAATTCTTCTTTGATAATATTGGAGATTTCCTCGATCTCCCTCATGAAGAGATTGAAAAGAATGGAAGACCCATTGAAGTAGCAACCAAAGCACCAAACATTCTAGAAGAATATTTCAAAGATCATGAATTCTTGAAACTGGACGAGGAACCAAGATTGATTATCCATAATTAACATTCTTCACTTGTGACAGAAAAAGGAAAGAGGTAACCAAGGAAAACCGCAGTAAGTTTATGATATGAAATGTAAAACCTACATCGCGATGGTTGATTTCGATTTACCAACTCTCATAAAATAGAAATAGTGGAGGTCATAGTATGAAGATTAAAATTGGACCAGTTGAAGTAGAACAAGATGAAATAAATGATGCAACGCTTTTTGATAAGTATCAAGAATCCCCAAAAGAAGTTGAAAAGTATCTCGTGGAAAAGAGTCGATTCTATGATTTGACCCTCAGAAATATTATTGCAGGAAGAACAACCAGAATGGTGCGGGATGCGATTTTTACCATCATTGGTGGTGTCTTCTTTACGGGTTGGTCATTGTATGTATTCTATATCTCGAAAGACGCATTTGAATGGCAAGGAATGACATTGACAACAGCTATCTCCATTCTTCTTCAAGCACTTTTAGTGATGGGGATCTGTTTCTTACCTGTCGTTTTAATCGGTGGGTTTTTAAAAATACTTAAATACTTTTCATCAAAAAAATAAAAAGTGATCTTTAATTTACGTAGTTAAAGGGAAACTGAAATGACACAACAAGAACTTCGCAAAAGCGAAGTTTTTATTTGGAAAATGAAATAGTTTGGGAAGAAACGATTATAATATTGAATGTATATTTAAAGAGGAATAAATGACAACAAGAAGAAAAAGATTAAAGCCATATTTAGAATCCGTTTCAGATATCTTAACGTACCAAGCGGTAACGAAAATATTGATTACGATTTGGCTCTATATATTAGGGCGTTTATTTCGGATTCTATTGAATAGTACTGGAAGAGTGGCCGTAAGTACGGGTGATTTTACTTTTTTATTTACGACCTGGCAAGGGATTCTTATTATTCTCATTGCCATTGTTTCCTTGTTTATCTATGTGGCACTTGACTTAAATGCCAAAATTATCATGAGTAAGAATTTCCTATATGGAGAAAAGGTTTCCATTTTAAAGGCGAGTATGGAAGCGTTAGATGATGTTAAACGCTTATTCAATGTGGAAGGTATTTTGGTTGTGATTTATATTGCCCTAATAGCTCCCGTTGTTGGGGTAGGTCTTTCCATTACCTTAACCAAAGGCTTCTATATTCCTACCTTTATTTCTTCTGTGATAATGAATACACCAGCGTATCTTATTCTTGCGATTATCGTTGTGATTGTATTTGCGATTGTGGGGATTATGAATCTATTCTTGTTGCACGGAGTCGTGGTTGAT
The DNA here is from genome assembly GCA_017941735.1 of Solobacterium sp. Taxonomy (GTDB): domain Bacteria; phylum Bacillota_I; class Bacilli_A; order Erysipelotrichales; family Erysipelotrichaceae; genus Bulleidia. The sequence continues at coordinate 14,104 of JAGAVW010000041.1, forward strand.
AAGATGAGCGTTAAAGAGGCAAGCATTCAATCAAGACAATTAATGCATGATCATTGGAAAGACTATCTAAAACAAAATCTTCTCTTTATTGGGGTGATGGCGGTTGTATTAATTTCCGTTACTTTAGTGGCACTTGTGCTACCACTTGCGCTAACAGAACTATTACCGCTTTCCTTTTCAATGAAGCGTAGTCTTACCATTTTCTTTGTGATAGAAGGCGTTTTAATTTCGTTCCTTACGGATTTAATCGCAACTCCTTTCTATATCATGAAGATGACACAACTTTACTTAGAATATAAAACAGGGAAAGACTTCTCTTATACAGAACGACCTATTCGGTCATATCGTTTTTTCAAAATTATGGCTTGTGTCGCTTTGATTGGAATTGTTATCTTAACAATCGCCTTAAACAAACACTTTGATGAAGTTTTCCCACTTAATTCTTCGGTTGCGATTATTGCCCATCGTGGTGGGGGAAATGAAGCCGCAGAGAATACAGTTTCTGGGGTAGAGACCGCATATCAAAAAGGTGCATATGGAAGTGAAATCGATATCCAGAGAACTAAGGATGGACATTATGTGATTAACCATGATGGAAACTTTGCGCGTGTTGCGGGGGATAATCGAAAACCAGAAGAAATGACGCTTGCGGAAGTAAAACAATTATCGGTAAACGGGGAACCTATTCCAACCTTAGAAGAAATACTTGAGGCAAGTCGCGGGAAAGTGACGTTATTTGTGGAGTTAAAAGGGGCAACAGCTGACCAACAAATGGTAGATGATGCAGTACGCATCATTAAAGAGAAAAAGATGGAAGATGAAACCATCATCATTTCTCTTAAATATGATTTGATTAATTATCTAGAAACAAAGTATCCAGAAATGCATTCCGGTTTCTTGACCTTTGCCTCCTTTGGGGATACCGCAAAATTAAATTGTGATTACTTAGGGCTTGAAGAAGAATCCGCAACTGCAGGGGCGATTTCTGACATCCATAAACAAGGCAAAAAAGCACTCATTTGGACGGTTAATGAGAAAGGCTTCCAAAGACATTTCTTATGTTCCAAGGCAGATGCGATTATTACCGATAACATCACCCAAGCAAATACCGTAAAAGATGAAATAAAAAATCGTTCCTATCTAAGTAGAATGATTGATACCTTTAGAGGGCTATTAGGCTAGTAAAAAATGCCATTGCGTATAGAACATAAAAGGAGAAAGAAACATGGAAAGAGTATTACAGGATGAAGAATTAGCGATTGTTTCAGGAGGCGTCTTACGTGATGGATGGGAAGATGTATTGCTGAAGATGATGCAGATATACAAGATAAAGTTTAATGAAAAAGGAAAACAGATGGTGAAGGATACAATGGTCTTAGGCGTCAAAGATACAACTTCTACCATTGATGAAAATGATATTGTTCGCATCAATCAATTCATTGATGAAAACTGGGATAATCTATAAAGCGGGAAATCCGCTTTTTCTTTCGCGATTGCGAAGTAATAGAAATGTAGTAATATTAAAACGATGGAAAAACGTTGTGATTTACATAGCCATTCTACTTTTTCAGATGGCACCCTAACCCCAAGTGAACTTGTGAAATTAGCCGAAAAACAAGGTATTTCAGCGTTGGCTTTAACGGACCATAATACCTCGAAAGGGTTGAAAGAGTTTATGGAAGCAGGAAAGAATAGCTCAGTGATCACCGTACCAGGATGTGAATTTACAACAGAATGGAATCATACCGAAATTCATATTGTGGGCTTATTCTTTGAAGAACAGTATTGGCCTGAAATTGAAGACTTTATGGAACTGGCATTAATTGCGAAAATCAACAGTAACCACGACCTAATCAATAAGTTAAATAAAGCAGGCTATGATGTAAGTGTAGAAGAGGCTGAAAGCTTAGCGAAAGATGGAAACTTCAATCGCTCTCATATTGCGCGGGTATTACTTTCCAAAGGATATGTCGAAAGTGTAGCCGAAGCTTTTGATCGTTTATTGAATGAAAAAAATGGCTACTATGTCCCCGCAAAGCGGATTACTTCTTTAGCAGCCATTCACTTTATTAAAACCTTTGGAGCAACCGCTATTATGGCGCATCCATTATTAAATTTGACACCTGAAGAACTTAAAATCTTCTTACCCCAAGCAAAAGAAAGTGGCTTAGATGCGATTGAAACGCATTATACCGAATTTGATGAAGGGATGACGAAGACGGCCATTTCGTTAGCGGAAGAATTTGGCTTAAAACAAAGTGGTGGGTCGGATTTCCATGGCCAAACAAAACCACATATTTCCTTAGGTACAGGAAGAGGGAATCTCTTTGTGCCATATTCCTTTTATGAAGATATGCGTGCTTGTGCAAAGATAGAAAAATAATTTTATCGATTAGCATTGCAATCACAGACAATCGTTGTATAATTCGGTTAGTTAAAACTAACTATTAGAAAGAGGTTTTCATGGAAGAAAATGCATTTCTAGTTGTACACGATATTTGTAAAGGCTATGGCGAAAAAGAAAATCGCCAAGAAGTATTAAACCATTTGAGTTTTTCGGTATCCAAAGGGGAGTTTTGTGTTTTGTTAGGACCATCTGGTTCGGGGAAGTCGACCTTACTCAATATCATTGGTGGAATTGATTTTGCGGATGAAGGGTATGTATCGATTGCGGGCGATAAGCTACGTGATATGGATGAAAAGGCATTGGTGAAATACCGTCGTAAGCATTTGGGTTATGTCTTTCAGCTATATAACTTAATCCCAAATTTAAATGTCAAAGAGAATATTGAAGTAGGGGCTTATCTTTCCGAGCATCCCTTGGATATTGATGAATTATTAAAGACATTAGGTTTATGGGAGCATCGTTATAAACTACCAAACCAGCTTTCTGGTGGTCAACAACAAAGAACCTCCATTGGCAGGGCGATTGTGAAGAATCCAAATTTACTTTTATGCGATGAGCCAACCGGTGCACTTGACTACAATACCTCCAAAGAAATCTTAAAGCTCATTGAAGATGTAAACCAGAAATATGGAAATACCATTATCATGGTGACACATAATGAGGCCATTCAAAATATGGCAGATCATATCATTAAATTACGTGATGGCACCGTGCGCAAAAATATTCGAAATGAACATAAGATTAGCGCCACAGAACTGGAGTGGTAACAATGAAGAATCCACTAAGAAAACGACTACTACGCGATTTAGGCAAAGACTGGAAAAAGTATTTGGTGTTATTAGTGCTTATGGCATTTATGATTGGCATTGCTTCAGGTGTATTTGTAGGCAATAACAGTATGAAGGTGGCAATTAGCGAATCCTATGAAAAATACAACATAGAACATGGCCACTTTGAATTAAAAGAAAAAGCAACGACACAACTTATCAAGAAATTCGAAGACGAAAAGATTACATTATTTGAACAGTTTTATAAAGATACAAGTGAAATCTATCAAGACCACGAAGGAATCGTCCGTCTTTTTAAAGTGCGTAAATTCGTAAATAAACCTTGTCTTATGGAAGGGAAACTTCCACAAAAGGATAATGAAATTGCGATTGACCGTGCCCACGCAGATAACTTAGGCATCAAAGTAGAGGACTTGATCAAGGTTGGAGGCAAGGACTATACCGTTGTTGGTTTGATTGCTTCGCCAGATTATAGTTGTTTATTTGAAAATAATGCAGACCTAATGTTTAATGCCCTCACGTTTGAAATAGGTTTTTTAAGTGAGGAAGCTTGGGAAAAGGTAAACGAAAATATAAAATATCAATATGCCTTTAGCTACAATGAAAAACCAAAAGATGAAATCGAAGAAAAAGAAAAATCCGATGCGCTTGTAGAACATTTAGCCGTCCTTGCGTTAAGTGGTGGATATACCAATGACAAAGAGGAAGCCGAAGCTTTAACAAAACAAGTAGACGCTTGGATAGAAACGCTTGAAGAAGCAGAAGCGAAAGCAACTTCTTTAGAAGAAAGAGGAAAGGCTTTACAAAAACGCCAAGAAGACTTGATGGCGCAAATGCAAAGTGGAAATATCACACCTACTCTTTTACAAGATGCCAATACCTTACAAGAAGAGGCCAATGCCCTACAAAAAGAAGCAGAGGAACTAGAAGCGAAAAAAGAAGAATATGAAAAGATTGCGGATGAATTAAAAGAATTAGAGCCTTATGAAGAAAACCAAAATGAAGTGGTGGATTATGTGCCTAGCTATGCGAACCAATCGATTCATTTTGCGGAAAATGATTTAGGAAAAGACCAGGCGATGATGAATGTGCTTGTGTATGTCTTTATTGCTGTATTGGCCTTTGTCTTTGCGATTACCACAAGTAATAAAATCAAAGAAGAATCGGCCATCATTGGAACGTTGCGCGCAACAGGCTACAGTAAAGAAGAGCTTATACGCTATTATATGTTGATTCCAATTACCATCACATTGCTTGCGGCAATCTTAGGGAATATCCTTGGCTATACATACTTTAAAGATGTTGCGGTTGCGCTTTACTATAATTCCTATAGCTTATTGAAATATGAAACAATATGGAACGCAAAAGCCTTTCTTATCACGACTTTCATACCACTTGTGTTGATGATTTTGATTAACTATATCGTGATTGCGCGTCTGATGAAACTTTCACCACTCAAGTTCTTACGTCATGATCTAAGTCAATCAAAGCGTAAAAAGGCCATGCGCTTACCATCCATTAGTTTTATGAATCGGTTTCGTTTGCGCATCCTTCTACAAAATGCCTTTGACTATCTCACCTTATTCTTAGGATTAGTATTCATTGCGATTTTACTTGGCTTTTCGATTGGCCTACCAGAAACCATACAAAACTATAAAAATATTGTCACAACGCATATGTTGGCAGATTACCAAACGATACTAAAAGACTATAAAGACGAAGATACCATTCTTACCACTAGTGCGAAGGGGGCAGAGCGCTTTGCGACAACCTCGTTATTTACGATTGATGGGACACGTGTTGATGAATCCATAACGATTTATGGTTATGAAAAGGATAGTAAACGGATTCAAATAAGTGAAGACTTAACCCATAACGAAGTATATATCTCGGATGTTTATCAAGAAAAGTTTGGTTATCAAATTGGCGATACCATCACCTTAAAAGAAAAATATGAAAAGAAACAATATGAATTCATTGTAAAAGGGATCCATACACATCCTTCTGGTTTAGCTGTCTTTTTACCAATCGAAAACTACAATGCCTTATTTGAGAAAGAAAAAGACTACTTTACCGGTTATTTCTCAGATGAAGAAATCAAAGATATTGATCCAGATCAAATCTATACCGTCATCACTATAGATGATGTAACAACCCTAGCCAACCAATTAGACCACTCTATGGGAGGCTTTGCGGATTATATCTCCTATGCATGTTTATTAATTGGAATCTTAGTGATGTATTTATTAACGAAACTCATCATTGAGAAAAATGCGATATCCATTTCCGTCTTAAAAGTATTGGGCTATGAAGATGCAGATGTGAATCGACTCTACGTGCGCTTAACTACCATTGTGGTTGTCTTATTAACGCTACTTGCGACGGTGGTAGGCATCTATTTAATAATCTATTTATTCCGTTTAATTATGAATTCCATGGAAGGATGGTTTGCGCTTTATATGAGTCCTCTTGGCATATGTAAGATGATTGGAATTATCTTATTATCCTATTTGGTGGTATCTTTCCTTGATATGCGCCAAATTAGAAAAATCCCATTAACTGAAGCATTGAAGAATGTGGAATAAGAAGATAGAAAGCGACGAAAAAAGTCGCTTTTTAAATGTAAAAAATTACAATTCTTGAAAGTTTAGTTGCAATATTATATCTCTCAAAATATAATTTTAATTGGAAATCCAATTAAAAATGGTTTGATTTCCAATTATTGAATGAAAAAAAATCAAAAATATATTGACAATCATTGATAATTGTATAAGATGAAATGTTGAATTTTTTAAAATTCAACTTTAATTGAAAAACCAATACTTGTAATCGCTTAAGTATCGTCGGTGTAAAAGAAGCGATTCCCTGGGGGCAAGTATTGTGTAACCGTTTACACTCAGGGGAGAGGGAGGACAAATGAATACTAGACAGGGACACGATAGGCATAGTATGCCCATTTCTTCGTATTGGAAGAAACAAAAAAGGTTATTGATAAAACTTTCATTATCATTATTAGCTTTATTCTTGATTGGTAGTCATGTCCAACCAAATTTTACGGTTGCAGAAGAAGAGACAGAAACAATTACCGAACCTACTGTCGATGTAACCGAAGAAACCACACAAGAAGAAGTGGTTGTAGAAGAAACACCGGAAATAACAGAAACACCAGAAGTGACGGAACCGACTCCTGAAGTTTTACCAACTTCAGAAGAAACGATTGAACCTACTCCAGAAGTAACCACAACTCCAGAAGTGACTCCAACTCCAGAAGTTACAGCTACTCCAGAAATGACACCGACTCCTGAAGTGACTCCAGAAGTAACTGAAGAGCCAACCCCAGAAGTAACGCCAACACCAACTCCAGAAACCGAAGAAGAAAAAGAAGAAACGGAAGAGGTAGAAGAAGTCGAAGAAGAATACGAACTCGTTTTAACTGGAGATAATGGAAGTGATGCACATGTTACAGTCACGGCATTAAGTAGTGTATTTAAAGATGCAGAAGGTAAAATACCAGATTTAGAAGGCTATTCTTTATCTGTGATTGAGTTAGATCAAAACTCAGATATTTATAAACAATATTATGATGCGGCTTTTGATACGATTAACGAAGGCACTCCAGAAGAAGTGACAAAGAATATCACCTTTGCACGTTTCTTTGATATTTCTATCTTGGATCAAGAAGGAAATATCGTAGAACCAAGTGCACCAGTCAAAGTAGAAATCACTTACGATACACCAATTGAAGTAAAAGAAGAAGATGAACTACATACCGTGCACTTTGTAGAAGAAACGAAAGAAAGCGTTGAGACAAAAGAGAGTGCAGAGATTGTAAATGTCGAACTACTAGATTCAGAAGTGAATACAAGCCCAGAAGGACAAGCAGAAGTGGTCGTCACATTCGAACAAGATGGTTTTTCGGTAACAGGAACGGTGGTAACGACGGAAACGAGCGATGATATGCGCTATGGTTTTCCAACCGAATCAGGTGATTATGTAATGGTTGTTGGTTACAATGGCAAATATTATGCTGTCATTGCAGAACCAATCGATGAACCTATTTATAATTCAGGTATTGCGTTAGATGCAACCAAATCAAAAGGGACATTAGTACCAGTTACCGTCAATGGCGATGAGGTTGTGTTCGATGCTACAGGTATTCCTTCTTCCTTGAATAAAGTGGTTGGTGATGCAGCAACTTGGCAATATTTAAAGGTTGCAGCAGTTAATGGTTATATCAGTGCTTCTTTAGAAGGGAATTTCTTAGTGTCTACCTATGGTAACCCAATGGGGGGGGTGGCGAAGACTAGAAGCGCATAACCAATGGTCCAAATCCGCAAATACAGCACGTAGTTTGGCGTGGTCAGATACCACTTGGGAACATGTCGATTTTGATGCTTCGGTTCTTCCTGAAGTTTTCTCATTGCTGACTTCTGCAAGTGGTTGGGCTGGAGATCAAACAAAAATAAGTGCCTTTAGAAACTGGTTCAACGAACATAAGAACGATATTAATTATGATTCTCAAATGCCAGACGACTTCCCTGCGAAAGATAAGTGGGCAGAATGGTTTGATATAGACAATGATAATGGGGTTATGTATGTTTGGCAAAGATTGTCGCCAGAACAAAGATATAATCTTTTAACGGATGCGTATAAAGCACAACTCAATGATCCTTATGGAGAACCAATGGTTTATACTCCTGGATTATATGCAATTCAAACAGATGGTTCTGCAGCTGGCGCATTTCCACCATTGAAAAAGAAGGACACAAAATTTGCAAAAATGCATTTTGTGTTTGATGAAGAAAATGATCCGAACCATGAAAATCCAATTGGATGGGCTTTCGGGGATAATACATTAGGTGGGAACGAAACAGACCGCAATAGAGGCGTTTACACGGTTCCAGATACACAAGCAGGTCCAGATACCTTGCTTTTCACCAACAACTACCGTGTAGAAAACTCTTCACCAGATCCAACACCATCAAGCACAAAATTGGATGAACCATTTATCCATAAATCCATTGTGCCAAATAACGCAACACTTGATGGAGAAAGTGGAGATGGAACCTATACACTTGGCTTAAATATTAATGGTATTAGTAAAGATACTTATGAACATGAAAAATTAGATGTATTATTTGTCCTTGATACATCGAACTCTATGGCTTATAACAAGGATACGCGTGCATATACAACGAATGAAACATTCCCAACAAATAGTAGATACGCAGTGGCTAGAGAAGCTTTGTTAAAGGCGATAGATGGTATTTATGATTTAAATGATATTGATCCTAATATGGTTAATGTCAATATCTTTGACTTTGCGACCATCGTCATGCGCAGAGATGATAATCAATGGACAAATGACCGTGATGCACTTATGAACTGGGCAACATCTGGAAAAGATGATCAAGACGGACCGTTACGTGAAAGAAACCAATATGATGCGATTCCTAGCAAGGGCTATTATAGACTTGATGGCGCAACCAACTGGGAAGATGCATTACTTCAAGCAAAAGAATCAATTGATAATAATAATCACCCAAGCCATCAAGGCGAAAACGTAAGAAAAATTGTTATTTTTGTAACAGATGGAAACCCAACCATATCTGTAAACGAAAACCAATATACTGCTGAACATTTAGGTATCACGCCACAATGGAGATACTTTGTTGCTAATCCAGATTCTACGATTATATTTAGTCCTGGCCAATATTATGAAGGATTCCGTCCTTATTGGGATGCGGGAAAACTGTGGGGCCATGGTGCAGAAGAACCAAATAATATTTTAGAAGCATACGAAATGGCAAAAGCGCCCGCAAAAGCACTCGTTGATGAAGGGGTAGAACTATATACCATTGGTATTTTTGGTGGTTCGGAATTATTAAAGAACTTACTTGCGTATGCTTATAACGAAGATGATGTAGCAGAATATCCACAAGGCCATTATTATAATGCAGAAACATCTGAAGATGTAGCACGTGCTTTTGATGAAATCGTCAAAAAATTACAAGGTAATTTCAATTTTACGGATGTCAAAATTGAAGATAGTATCACAAATTTAACATCGACAGCACTTGATAAAGAACCGAATGCTTTTGCGTATTATCGTTGGCTGGAAGATGGAAACCGTAATATCTATTCGGCTGATAGTTTAGATGAGTATTACAACTTGATTCGTTGGTATACAGATCCAGTAACTGGGGAAGAAACCCAATTGGAGCCAATTGGCTATACCGATAATTATGAACCAATTTATGACGAAACAGATCCAAACTATATAAATTCTTATGTAGATGATCCAACCTATTATTTCTATGAAGGACCAGATGGGGATGTGTGCTATTCCTTCTTTGAACCAATTCCAGATGGCATGACGCCAGAAGAATATGTTGAAGATGGTGGCCAAATTACACGTAATATTTATGAATGGATTGAAGCAGATTATGGGCAATGGGATCGTAAAGACAATGTTTTAGATTACACCAATCCAGATAATCCAACAAGAAAAGAAATCGAAGTTCAAGAAGCTACTTATGATAGTGGAGCACGTAAGGTTACTTGGGATATGAAGACAACAGAGCCTTACTACAATAACAACTCCGATCGTAGCCAAGCACAAACAAATAACTACATTCTTGATAAAAACTGGACATATGCAGTGACGTTCCAAGTATGGCCAAGCCAACAAATGTATGACTATGTCGCGGATTGGAATAACTATGATAATGCAGAAGTCGAAGGGAACCGCGATAATTTAACCAATTTTGAAGATTGGGACCAAACCAATCCAGAAGCAATTTACGTTTCACAAGATCCAAATGCGAAACAAGAAGGTGGGAAAGAATACCACGAATATTGGTTGAAGACGAATGTTCGCAATAGTGCGACTGCAACCTATACCCAATTGAATTCGGAAACCATTGAAGAGATTAAGAAAGTTGAATTTGAAGAAGTTGTACGTGAGATTAAAGAAGACGCAAATGGGGTTCCATATTATGAAGAAGATGGCGTTTATTATAATCCGAACACAAATGAGCCATATGAAACCGGGGAAGTAAATCCTGCGGCTACAGATGAAACAATCTCAACAATCACGGAAACAGTTACCGCAAACGTTCGTAAAGACGCTAATGGCGTGGAATACTATATGGTAAACGGGAAATACTATAACCCAGATACTGGCGAGGAGTATGGACTTGGAGAAGTGAATCCAAGTGAGGATGATAAGTTAGTTGCTTCTTCGACAACAACAATCATGAAACTTGATCCAAATACGATTCTATATAATGACCCAGATCCAATCGTTGTATCGGATACACAGATTAAGATCACAAAGTATTGGGAAGACTTATTGGATAATACGAAATTGGCACAGCTCATCGAAGATGATCCAAACTTCGAAGTAGAACTAATTCTTCTTCAAGCCACACATGATCAAGACAAAGTGGACCCAATGTATGATGAAGAGCACAATACATGGCAAGTGAAATACATTTATCCACATATTGATCCTGTGACTTATGATGCGGAAAACAATTATGAAGGCGCTTATAAAATTCGCTTGCGTCCAATTTGGCACTACTATGGAGAAACATACTTATATGGACAAACGAGTGGTATAACGGTAGCAGAGTACTATACAAGTAAAGGCAAAGAAGTGCCAGATGAAACAACGGAACACTATAACCATAGACATGTTATCGTAGATGGTTTTGAAGAAGGTACAATCAACCTACCTGTCGGCTTGATGGTATCCAACCCTTATCACTTTGGTGGAGATGATCCACAACAAAGTGGCTATGTTGAATACATTGTCACTTATCCAGTAGGGGCACCAATACCAACCGACACGTATACTGCATATGCAACAAAATACGGTTGGTGTAACGATGACTTTGAAAATAACTATAAGAACTATGGTTATGACACGCTAGAAGAACTGTTAGCGGATTGGGGATATTCCACAATTGAAGAATTAATGGAAGCGAACCTTGTGGATGCAAGTAAAGATACTGGCGAAGTCGATCCAGTTACAGGCCAACCTATTTATGAAACGATATATGGGCGACCTGGTGCAGATTTCAAGGATTCCAGTTTAGGAATGAATGCACAAGTCAATGCAGATGGCAGTGTAACGGTTCATTACTGGATGCTTGAAGAAGGTTATCACTACATGCTGCGTGAAACCAACCGTGACTATGCATTTACATTAGATTCGCAAGTCTATCATCCATTCTTGATTGATAGCGTATTATACGATGTAAATTGCGATTATGAAAATAATACGGGATATGTCGTAAGTCACGTCAAAGACTATAACCAAACGGGAGATTCTACCAACTCTTATTGGTTAAAGGAAACGGGTTTAAGTGCAACGAATAAACTAAGACCACATATCACTTTAGAAAAACTAATTCTCGATGGAAATAATCGCTTCTATTACCAAAAGAATCCAGATGGAACGGTTAAGAAAGAATATGTTACTTATACCGATGAGGGTGAATTTGTGGTTTCGGAAACAGCAACCGGTGCAGCTGGGGAATATACACATAAGATACGGCCAGATGATGAATTCAAAGTGCATATCAAAATGGAATTACCAGCGAAGATTACCGAATTGGGTAGATTGAATTATGCAAAATACCCAGAATATGTCGATTACATGGTAAAAGAAGGATTGATTGACCGTGAAGAAGCCGATGCTTATATCAATCACATTGAAAAAGAACAATCTTATCCATCTTATGTAAGACTATCGGATGATCCAGAAGATGCGAAATATTCTACCCCAGAAGAATTAGCAGAATTAAGAAGAAGAAAAACCGCAAATCGAGAACTCTTCTACATCATTGAAGGTGACATTCTGTTGAATCCAAATGATCGTGTTCGTCTATATAACGTACCAGTAGGTACAAAAGTAACAATTTATGAAGATACCGATCATATGGCGGAAGCCTATGGGGATAAATATGAACTTGCGTTCTTAGAGGTTGACTGGGCTGCACGTCAAAATGATGGCACTTATGGCCAGATGAATGACTGGTTCTGTGGAGATCCAGATATCTTGGCAGATCTTGAAAGATCACGTCAAGAATATGCTGATGATCCAGAGGCAGCATATCCAGAAGACGGTTGGACCCAACGCTCAGAACAACCATTAATCATCGAAGAGATTGTAGAATACTGGGATATCAACTATGACGTCGATGTCTTCAATTACTTTAGACCTAATGTAGAAATGAAGAAGGTCGATGTACGTACGTCCATTGAAACCATGGAGTTAAATGATGAAAGTACACCGGCTGGAAAAGGCGACATGGTCGATGATGCCAAAACACCTGGTCTAAGTGAAGCACAGTTTACGCTCTACCGATTGATACCTGGTGATAGCGCGGAGGAAGTAGCACAAGAACTTAGCTATCTAAGTGATGCTGAACAAGCGACTGCAGTAAACGCAAGTACCGTAAAAGAAATTCGAGAAAATCTTGGCAACAATCTAAAAGATTATCAAAAGGTTACTATCACCCATACGAAGGTACATAAGAGTGATGGAACATATGAAGATCGAGTTCTTGAGAACATAGAAACCGATGACAATGGGAAATATGAGTTTGGTTATCTAAGAGATGGAATCTACTATCTTGTGGAAACCAAAGCGCCAACGGGTTATATGAAGGATGATCGGATTACCAAGATTACCGTCAACAGTGATGTTGGTGTGAAATATCAAATGCTTGGTACTCCTGCAAAAGAAGAAAAAGATGCATATCTAAGAACGGAATATGACGATAAATCGGTAGAGAAGAAAATCTATGAAATCGTTGTAGAAGATGAAAAGACGTATGTATTACCTTCTGCAGGTGGGATTGGTACCTTATGGAATACCGTGATTGGCACGTGCTTCTTAGCACTTGGTGTCTTCTATATCTTTAAATATCGATATCAGAAGCGAGGTGTTGCCAATGCGGGTTAGAAAATTAAAAGAGTGTATTCCAATTGTGATTACCTCAATTGAGAGGAGGTCATAATACGAAAACACAAAAGAAACAATTAAACGATTCAAATGAGAAGAAGGAAAGGACAAGTATGAAAAAACTATTGAAGAAAATTAGTTTGATGACCGTGGCGCTTATGATGCTAGTGACAATAGGTCTAAGAGCTGAAGGAGAAGACTACGAAGGCATCGATGAGGCGCATGCAGGTATAATTGACATCGATGAAACACCTACACCTCAAGACGTTGCAACGGTAAGTGTTTATGATGTTGAAAAAGGTTTAACTGTTAAAGCGTATAAAATCGTAAAAGCAACCTATGATGATACAAACATGAATTTCCGTGGCTATCAAGCGATTGAAGGCTTACAGATTGAAAAAGATGTCAATGGAGATGGAATCAAAGATAACGAGAATGATGGAAATGATATCGTTGATCTTCAAGATCCAAAATCCGAAGAAATCACAAAAATTGCGAGCAAAATCAATAAAGGTGAAATCACTGCTGAAAGTTTCAACCTAGCTTGGGATCCAAGCACAAAGGCGTATAAGGCAGACTTAACACCTGGTTATTACATCATTAAGGTGTCTGGTTTAACAAAGGATAATGAAAAGGTTTATAACCCTATGTTGGCAGGCGTCTATTATGGTGGCGATGACAATGGTGCAATTGTTTCTGTTGATACCATGGTTGAATATGAAACAGAAGATGATGCATCAACTCCAGAGCGGGAATATAAATTATATGATGAAGCAGATATTGCGGAAGATGAAATCGGTAATACTGTAGGTAAATATGTTCGTGTTGATTCTGATCCAGAAGGAAAGTATCGTAAAATTGTTGCGTTAAACAACGATGAAATTGATGCAGGTTATTTGGTTCCTGTGAATCAAAATGATCCTCAATACTGGAATCTCTCTGGGCAAGATTTATATGCGAAGAGTTCTCCAGTTGAAGTCGAAAAAACCGTATTTGACAATATCGATGGAGATGTTGCGACAAACCAAGACGCCAACCCAGATGCAGAAACAGATTCCAAACATGGGGATGATCATGATATCGGCGATAAAGTAACTTTCCATGCTAAAGCAGATATTCCAGACTATTCCGATGAATATGAAGATTTGGTCTATAAAGTAACTGATACCCTAGAAGAAGGAACCCTTGCATTCCGTAATGTTGCAGGAGATGTTGCAGAGGGCACAACTTGGGTAAGAGTTCATTTTGGGCCAAAAGAAGATGCAGATGAGGAATATGGCGCAGGCATTTCTTATGAATTGAATTTAACCAAAGAGAATGCGGGCACATGGATTGATGCTAGTGGAAATGTAGTTGCGGATGAAGATCTAAAGACAACCGAAGCGTATAAGATTACGTTCACAGGAGAAAATGTATTTGTCTTAGAACTTAGCGAAAAGGCGATTCGTACATATGGTGGCCAAAAAATCTTCTTAGAATACTATGCAGAAATCTTGAATGGCGCAGGAACAAACTTTGAAGAAAATACAAACGAACTTGAAGTAGAATTCACAAACGAAATCGGACCAGAAGATGGTGGCACACCTAAAACCACTAAGAAAAAGGACATTACATTCCATTACACATTTGAACTCGATGGTACGCTTGATGGCGAAGAACACGAAGATGGTGGAGAACAAATTGGAAAACAAAGTGGTCATGAACTTGCAAAGGTAGATGAAAACTTTGATGAAGCTGCTGATCGAACCATCACATACACGCGACAAGACGGTACCGAAGGGACAGCGACCCTGGATTCTACAACAGGTAAGTATATGGATGATGAAACAGGTGAAGTTGCGATTGATTGGGATGATCCGACATTTGAAGAAACTTCTTGGACAAAAGAGGTTGTTAAGAATGGTCTAGAAGGTGCTGAATTCCAATTGATGCCTTGGAAAGAAGACGCAAATGGGACGGTAAGTCAACCAGATGAAGAAAAATTTGATAAGGATCAAGAAGAAAATAAAAACCTCACCACAACAACCAATGCAGGTGGACGTTTGAACTTCCGTGGTTTGGATGCGGGTTACTATGTGTTAGAAGAAACGAAAGCACCAAAAGGCTATTCAAAGAACACCAATAAAGTAGTTGTCTTCATTGAAACCGAATACTATGAGGAAAATACCTATTATGATTATGAATTGACTGCAGATGATATCACGGAAGAGATGTATCCAGGCATCGATTATGATGTTGAATACGACGTAAATGGAAATCGTATTTACAAGCCAATTCAATTCCATAAGGGAGAACTCAAAAATTACACAATATGGCGTAAACAAATGACGGAACAAGAGTTCAATAATGCAAAAGCAGATTTAAGCCAAATCGATTTCACTTCGGGTGAAAAATCGGTTTACGAAGAAACGCGTGTCAAAGAAACGCATAATGGAACGGTAGATTACGGTGTAACTACAGAAGTTACTGGTGCTGCATCTACATTTATTCAAAACACGAAATTGCCTGTGCTTCCAAGTACCGGTGGTATGGGAACATACTTATTCACAGCAGTGGGTGTCGCAATTCTTGCGATTGCATCCTTCTTATTACTCAAAAGAAAACAAGCTTAATTGGATTAATTTGAATCGTTAATCATAAACCCGGTGGGTAGCCGGAATTCCGGCTACCGCACCTTAATTAAGAAAGGTAGGTCTCATGAACACAAAGAAGAAATCAATGGTTCCATATATCCTTCTCTTTGTTCTAGGCCTTGCCATACTACTTTATCCAACCGTATCGGATTGGTGGAATCAACGAGTAGCGAATACGCTAGTAAATGATTATCAATCTGTCGTTAGTGAGATGAATCAAGAAGATCTTGATGAAATCTACAAGCGGGCGGAAGAATACAACAAACATTTGATTGGTAATGTAGTTCCCGATATCTTTATTGATTATACAGATATTCCAAACAAAGAATATGATTCCTTCTTAGACCCAACCGGTACAGGACTTATGGGTACGATTGAAATACCAGTGATTAAAGTAAATTTACCAATATACCATTACGCAAGTGAAGATGTACTTGAAAAAGGGGTAGGACATTTAGCGGGAAGTTCTCTGCCTGTAGGTGGAGAATCCACCCATAGCGTCTTAAGTGCCCATCGAGGACTTCCAAGCGCAAAACTATTTACCGATTTGGATTTGTTGAAAGAGGGCGATGTCTTCTATCTCCATATCCTAAATAAAACGCTCGCCTACCAAGTGGTGATGACAAAAGTCATTGAGCCAACCAATACCAAAGATTTAAGTGTTGTGGTAGGAGAAGACTTGTGTACTTTATTTACTTGTACACCCTATGGGGTCAATACCCATCGTTTATTGGTTCGTGGTTCAAGAATCCCTTACTCGCAAGAGCAATATCAAGAGGCAAATGGACAAACCGCAAAACCAAGTATGAGTATGGTTGTGGTACGCATCTTAAGTGTGATAGCAGGATTGTTATTAGCCTTAATCATCATTCTTGCCTTCCGCTTATATAAGTCGTACAAGACGCCAGTGAAACCACTTTTCCCTAAAAAGGAGAAGCATGAAGAAGTGGAGCAAGAAGAATGAGTCAAACTTCTAAACCAAAGCGAAGATTAAAAAGAGGTATTTCAAACTTCTTGTTGGCAATTTTGTTTCTTGCAGGCTTCTTAGTTCTTCTTTATCCTACGATAAGCAACTGGTGGAACGAAAGGGTCAACGCACAGCTCATCAATCAATATGAGTCAGTGATGCAAGAGATCGATGATACGGCATTTGATGAAATCTATGCGGCCGCAAGGGAATATAACGACCAACATACACAAAACGTGTTTACCGATGCTTTTACGAATGAGCATTATATCTTAACGCATCCCTATGATACGTTGCTTAATCCAATGGGCAACGAAATCATGGGATACATCGAAATTCCTAAGATTGCCCAACGTTTGGCAATAGGGCATGGGGTGGGTATAACCACCTTAGAACAAGGCGTAGGCCATGTGGAAGGTACTTCCCTTCCGATTGGAGGCCCAGGTACCCATTCGGTACTAGCGGGGCATAGAGGCTTACCCAATGCCAAAATCTTTACCGATTTAGATCAAATTGTAGAGGGGGATAAATTCTTCCTATACATACTCAATGACATTATGGCTTACGAAGTTGATCAGATTGTGGTCTGTAAGCCAAATGATGATTCAAACCTACAACTGGAAGAAGGAAAAGATCTTGTCACACTTCTTACCTGTACACCATATGGAGTGAATACGGAGCGCCTATTGATACGAGGCCATCGTATTGATTTCCATGAAGAAGATATCACAGCCCAAGCAAGCCAATATCGGATATCGGATCGTGAAAAACCAATCTATATACTTGCGGGAGGCATGGCCGTATTATTGCTTGTATTAATTGTGATGCGAATCTATTTAGCAAAGAAGAATACAAATGAACAGAAGGGAGGGTAATGTGCAATGAAAAGAATCTTAACAATGACACTATTGAGTTTGTTGATGTTCTTTGTCGCCTTACCTGTAAAAGCTGAGGAACTACCAGAGAACACTTCTCAAGGCACAATCGACCTAAAATTAATCGTCACAGATGATGAAAATGGAAATCCTATTAATAAGGCCGTACCTGGTGCTTCGTTCAGTGTCTATAAAATCTGGTACTACGATATTGAAAATAACGTCCATATCATGGATGCCTTTAAGAGTACGGGTGTTGAGATTGATACGGAAGTTATGACCAATGACGAAATACAAAAGACAAAAGATAAGTTCTATGAGGTACTTCAAAATTCCTCGATTGAACCGGATTACACCTTCACAACGGATGAAAATGGCAGTTATGTTGGGCCTATGCCTTATGGTGGTTATCTCTTCGTGATGGATAATGAAGTGGTTGTAGAAAATGTGAAATATAGTGCAGGTTACTTTATTGGATGTGTCCCAGAAGGAATATCCAATTTAGAAAATGATGATTATGTAGAAATATTCCCTAAGATTGTACCAGTCGTAGAAACCTTACCCCCGCCACCTATTGAAAAGAAAGTCAATGGCGTAGACCACTACGACTTAAAAGAAAGAGAAGAAGTGGTAACCTATACAATCACGACCGAAATGCCTAAATTTGGTACAGAATTCGTTGTCTTTGATACCCTTGAGCCAGTACTAGAATTTGAGCCAAAGGCAATGGTCGATCATGTGACGGTTGAAGTTGGTTCTTATAAGTTAACGAAAGAGGAACTTTCAGGCAAGAATGCAGTAAACAAAATGCCACGTGTGACCATCCGTGAACAAACCATCACCGTAGATGTCTCTGATTGGGTCAAAGATCATCGCTCTGAAAAGCTCGTTATCAACTTCCACGCGAAGATTCGAAAAGGAGCCGATTTAAGTCCTTATAAAGATGAAACAATTCCAAACCATGCGACATATAGCATCGATAATAAGTGGACAAAAGATTCCAATGTCGTAACGATTCGTCCACCAAAGAAACAAACCCCTCCACCTACTCCTCCAAAACCACCTACACCTTTTACAGGTGATAACTTCAACATCTATATGTGGGTTGGCTTACTAGTTATCGCCTTAATAGCAGTAGCGGGTAGCTTCTCCTCCCTAAAGAAAAAGAAATAAACGAAAAAAGCCCTTGTATGTCAAATATAAGGGTTTCTTGTATTTTTGGCAGAATAGGGCATTCTACGGTATAATAAATAGGCGTTTTTAGCATGCAAAGGAGGGCATTATGGCAAATATTATTGATAAGATTTTTCATACGGATGCTCGTAAAATAAAACAAATTGAAAAAAAGATTAAGCCGGTTGAAGACTTGGCTGAAAAATATGCGGCAATGAGTGATGAAGAGCTCAAAGCGGAGACTCCTCGTTTAAAAGAAAAACTCGCTAGTGGCGCAACTTTGGACGATATTTTACCTGAAGCTTTTGCGACAGCACGAGAAGCTTGTCGTAGAGTCATTGGGGAATATCCTTACCATGTACAGTTAATTGGTGCTGCGGTTATGCAGGGTGGTGACATTGCGGAAATGAAAACCGGTGAAGGTAAAACCTTAACCAGTGTCATGGCTGTTTATTTAAATGCATTAACGGGACAAGGTGTCCATGTGGTAACCGTCAACGAATACCTATCCCAACGTGACTCGGAGTGGATGGGACAGATTCACCGCTTTTTAGGTTTAACGGTTGGCTTAAACTTAAGACAACTTACACCAGCCCAAAAGCGTGCGGCATATGCGTGTGATATTACCTATACGACAAACTCAGAACTAGGCTTTGATTACTTGCGTGACAATATGGTTAAAAAGGCAAGTGATCGTGTGCAACGTGGTTTAAACTTTGCGCTCGTCGATGAAGTAGACTCTATTTTAATCGATGAATCAAGAACTCCATTGATTATTTCCGGGGGAATGCGTCAAACCGCAAACCTCTATCTTCAAGCAGACCGTTTTGCGAAGAGTTTAACCGAACAAAAAACAGAGAATGATGAAATCGTACAAGAAGGGGAATACGAGATTGATGTAAAGAGCCGCATTGTGACTTTGACTGAAAAAGGTGTAGCAAAAGCAGAAAAAGTATTCCGTATTGAGAATTTGTATAACTTAGAACATACCCAACTCTTACACCGCATCCAACAAGCTCTTAAGGCAAACTACATCATGATGCGTGATGTCGAGTATGTGGTAGATAAAGAAAATGATGAAATTGATATTGTCGATCCAAATACCGGTCGTTTGATGAAGGGGAGAGAATGGTCCGATGGGTTACACCAAGCCGTTTGTGCAAAAGAAGGAATCTCTATCAAACAAGAGACGACGATTCTAGCGACCATTACCTATCAGAACTTCTTCCGTTTATACAACAAACTTTCTGGTATGACCGGTACCGCAAAAACCGAAGAAGAAGAATTCCATGAGATTTATAACATGTTGGTATATGAAATCCCAACGAATAAACCAATTGCGCGTATTGACCATCCAGATGCCATCTTTGGCACAAAGAAGGCGAAGTTTGAGGCTCTTGTGAATGAAGTGGCAGCACGCCATGAAAAAGGCCAACCCGTCCTTGTGGGTACGATTGCGGTTGAAACATCAGAATTGATTTCTTCCATGCTTAAAAAGCGCAAGATTAAACATGAAATCTTGAATGCGAAAAACCACGCACGTGAAGCAGAAATCATTGCGAAAGCCGGTCAAAAAGGTGCCGTTACCATCGCCACCAACATGGCTGGTCGTGGTACCGATATTAAGCTTGGCGAAGGGGTACTTGAACTCGGTGGTTTATGCGTCTTAGGTAGTGAGCGTCATGAATCCCGCCGTATTGATAACCAGTTACGTGGACGTTCTGGTCGTCAAGGAGATGTCGGTGAATCCCGTTTCTATGTATCGTTACAAGATGATTTGATGATTCGATTCGGAAGCGAAAGAATGGAAGGCTTGTTTGCACGTATGGGGGATGAAGCCATTGAATCCCCAACCGTAACGAAGTCCATTACAAGTGCACAAAAGCGTGTGGAAGGGGTCAACTTCGATGCCCGGAAACAACTCTTACAATACGATGATGTCTTACGTCAACAAAGAGAAGTCATGTATGACCAAAGAAACTACATTTTAGATAATGAAGATGTGCATAATGTCATTAAAGATATGTTCCAGCGTGTCATTAGTGATGTCGTTGTTTCTAATATTGACCCAGAATCCAAAACCATGGAAGTCAATCGAACTGACTTAATGAAATCTTTAGATACCTTAGGCTTTGATAAACTTGTGAAGGAATCTGATTTAGAGGGTCTAGGCTATGAAGAGATTTCGAATAAACTCAATGATTTAGCTTGGAATGCGTATGATCAAAAGATTGATCCTGTACGTGATCAAATTAAGAGTTTTGAAAAGAATATGTCGTTAGAGGTTATTGATCGCGCTTGGGTGAATCATATTGATACGATGTCGAAGTTAAGAGATGGAATTGGTTTACGCTCTTATGCGAGTGATAACCCACTCCAAGCCTATGTCCAAGAAGGGTATCAACTCTTTGAGAACATGATGCATGATATTGCGCAACAAATCGTTGCTTACTGTATGAATTTAAAAGTTGTGCGTGAGAATGAGGCGTAAGGAGAACGATTATGGAATTATTTGAAATGTCACAAAACATTACCCGTAGCCAAGAAAAATTGGAGCAACTTGGCCAATCTCTTTGACTTAGCTCACAAGCAAGAACAAATTCAAGCCAATGAAGAAAAAATGGCCCAAGCAGACTTTTGGAATGAACAAAAGAGAGCTCAAGCTATCATTCGTGAAACGAATCAATTAAAAAGTCTCTTAGAGAATTACGAAAAATTAAAACATAGTCTTACGGATCTTTTAGAAAGCACAAATGAACTAAAGGATTCTTTCGACGCGGATTTGGCAAATCTTGTGGAAGAAGAATACACCGAAACAATGAAACAATTTGAAGATTATGAGATTCAAGTCTTATTAAGTGGACCTTATGATCAAAACAATGCGATTTTAGAAATCCATCCTGGTGCAGGTGGCACCGAAGCGATGGATTGGGCAGAGATGTTATATCGGATGTATGGCCGTTATGCGGAGAAAAAAGGCTATAAAGTAAAACTCCTTGACTATTTAGAAGGAGAAGAAGCCGGTTTAAAATCGTGCTCCATCCTCATTGAAGGCCCAATGGCGTATGGCTATTTAAAAGCGGAAAATGGGGTGCATCGTTTGGTGCGTATTTCTCCCTTTGATTCAAATGCACGTCGCCATACAAGCTTTGCCTCCGTCGAAGTGATGCCAGAAATCGAAGAAAATGATGAAGTCATCATTGATGAAAATGATTTAGAAATTTCAACGATGCGCGCAAGTGGCGCTGGAGGCCAGCACATCAATAAAACGGACTCTGCCGTACGTATGTTACATAAGCCAACAGGGATTGTGGTCACTTGCCAAACAGAGCGCTCTCAGATTCAAAACCGGGAACATTGTTTAAATATGTTGAAGTCCAAACTGGTGCAGTTAAAGATTCAAGAAAATGCAAAAAAGATGGCAGATCTTAAAGGCGAACAAAAAGCCAATGAATGGGGTTCCCAAATCCGCTCCTATGTATTCTGCCCCTATACGATGGTAAAAGACTTGCGTACCGGATACGAAGTTGGTAATATTCAAGCCGTGATGGACGGGGATTTAGATGAATTTGTCTATTCCTATTTGAGGTCATTGATTGTATAGCTTATGAAAAAAGAATTACGTTACAAATTATTATTACCAGAGTGGACAACCACAGACCAAGGACTCGTGAAACTAGTTCTAGAAAAAGAAATGGGCCTATCCCGTCATGAGATTTCTAGGCTCAAATTTGATGGTGAAATCTTATTGAATGAGAAACCAGTCCATGTGGATGCGCACATGAATGTAGGCGATGAGTTAGTCGTCCGCTTTAAAGAGGATGTGGTAGCACCGGTTGAAGAAGATACTTTAAATCCAGAAATCCTATACGAAGAAGAGGATTTTGTGATTGTGAATAAACCAGCGGGTGTACCTATTCATCCAAGCACGAATCACCTCGAAGACTCTCTTGGTACTGCTTTACAAGCTTACTATCAAAAACAAGGTCAATCCTTTGTGATTCGACCTGTTGGGCGCTTAGATCAAGATGTTTCTGGGATTTGTTTGTTTGCGAAAAACCAAATTGCAGCAGCACGTCTCAATGAAGAAATTGAAAATAAAAGTTTAAAGAAAGAATATGTTGCCTACGCCCAAGGCATCTTCCATGAAAAACAAGGGACTATAGATGCACCCATTGAAAAAATTGATGGGCATTTGGAACGTGAAGTCAATGAAAATGGCCAACCAGCCATTACCCATTATGAAGTCTTAAAACAATGTGTCGTAAATGATAAAGATGTTTCGAAAGTACATGTGACACTAGATACCGGACGCACACATCAAATTCGTGCGCATTTAAAATCCATTGGACATCCTCTATTAGGAGATGAACTTTATGGGGGCGATAGGAGTACTATTACGCGTCCTGCTTTGCACTGTGAAAAGATTACTTTTACTTCCCCCTTTACCAAAAAGCTCGTACAAGTTTCTTGTCCTATGCCAAAAGATATGGTGGAAATAGAAGGGGAACCCGTCGTACAACCACTCCGAAAAGAAGAACAAGCGGTCTTATTACCTACTTGGAAAGATCGTCTTGGGAAAGTAGCGAAATATTTACTTGCGTTATTATTGCTGGGGCTTGTTGGATGTGGTGGCTTTTTTGGTTATCGTTATTACCAAAATCAATCCTTAGCAAAAAAAGCAGAACAAGAAAAAGCAATTCAAGCTTTAGAAGATTCTTTAACTATTCATTTTCCGAGTACGACAACCTTTGAATATGGAAGTGACTTTGATGCAAAGGATTACGCAAAAGACCATACTGGTGAACTGACCCTATTACAAGGCATTGATACAAAGCGTGTCGGGGTTCAAAAATTGCGTTATCAATTAACCATCAAAGATGAAAAGGGGAATGAAGCTACTAAAGAAATCAAACAAGAAATTACCATCAAAGATACAAAGAAGCCTGAAATCAAATTTGAAAAAGAAACCATTCAAGTTCCTTTTGGTGAATTCTTTGATGCAAATGAAAATATTGTATCGGTAAGTGATCCCGTGGATGGTGCCTTACAAGAAGCAACCACCCTTGGAAAAGGAAAATATGTCCTTACAAATCCCGTGGATAATCGAAAAGAAGGAACCTATGAAGTGGAAGTAGAAGCGATGGATCAAAATGAAAATACCACCAAAGCTTCTTATCAAGTCATTGTAGGTAGTGGTGTTACGCCAACCCCAACACCTACCCCAACTGCTACTACAAATAAAGATCAAACCAAACCTTATATTCTTATTCGTAAAGATGAAATTGTGATTCAAGAAGGAGAAGCTTACGATCCGAAGTCAAATATCATCTATGTCACAGATGAAACCGATGGAGAACTTGCCTATAAAGAAAAAGAAGAAAAGGGAAGTTATACCTTAACCCATAACTTAGATACCAAAAAAGCTGGTAAATATGAGGTGAAAGTCATCGCCACCGATCAAGCCGGTAATCAAGAATTGGATGACTTTGTGGTGGTGGTTGAGGCGAAACCACAAGAACCAACGCCAACCCCAACCCCAACGCCGGTACCTACGCCAAGTGCTGCGCCAACAAGTGCGCCAACGGGAGTTAATCCAGAAGATAAGACAAAGCCTTATATCTTGATACGCAGAGATGAAGCGTTTGTGGTTGTGGGAAATTCCTATGATCCAAAAACCAACATTATCTATGTCACAGATGAAACGGATGGAGAATTAGGATATAGCGATAAGGAAGAACCTGGTTCTTATACCATCCAACATTCCATTAACACAAATGAAATCGGTAGTTATAATGCGCGTATCATTGCGACCGATCGAGCTGGAAATAAAGAGTATGATGACTTTGTGGTCACGGTGCGGGATGCATCGCAAATTCAAAGTAAGACCTTTGATCCAGGTAGTAATGCGGAATATATCTTCAACTATATTACGGGCACCATAGGCTTAAATAAAGCCGCTGCCTATGGCATTATGGCCAATATGCAACGGGAATCTGGTTATACGCCAACTGCCGATAATGGCATGGGCTATTATGGATTATGCCAATGGGGTGGAGGAAGAAATACGAACCTCATTAATTGGTGTGGAGAAAATGGTCTAGAATATTGGACACTCGATGGGCAACTTGCCTTTATGAATATGGAACTCAACAACATCTATACGGGATGCTTTGATACATTACGAAATGTCGAAGACTCTGGGGAAGGGGCCTATCAAGCAGGTTATGCCTTTGGGATGTATTATGAAGTAGCAGGCGAATTCTTGTCGAATAGTGCAGGAAATCTCGCACGTAATTTCTATAATAACGAATAATTAATAAACAAAGAAAAGCGCGGATTTTGCGGGTAATTCGAGTTCATGTGAAATACATTGACTCTTTCCCGTTAAAAGATTCGTTGCTTTTTCGATATACAAATCAAAATGTGCGGTATGTGCGGTGTAATCAATATTGACCGCAAACAGAAGATTGGTATTTTCATAGCTACGTTTAAAAATTAATTGTTGGTTTTGAATATAGATTTGTTGGTAGTCCCCATAAAGGAATACTGGATTTTGTTTCCGCAAGGAAATTAAGGAGGCAAGATAGGAAGTTAAATCATTCCATTCAGGTTTTGTAAAAGAAGGACGTAACGCTTCATCACTATGTGGTGTACGCATCCCTTCTTGGCCCCATTCACTACCATAATATAGACATGGGATACCAGGCATCGCAAATAATAGGGCATATAAAAGTGGTAAATCTTGTTTATCTTCTAAAAGACTCGCAATGCGATCCACATCATGATTATCAATAAAACTTAGAAGTTTTTGATTCGTATATAAACACCAAGGATCTTTCCCAAATTGACGATTAAGGGAATAACCAATCTCAAATAAATTCTTCGAATTCATACTCGAATAAAGGCCTTTTCGACATTCATAATTGGTCACACTATCGAGTAAACCATCTTTTAATAAAAGATTATAATCGCCCCCAATCATTTCCCCAAGTAAAAAGAAATGGGGGTCTTTTTCTTTCACAAAATGATGGAGTTTCCATAAGAAATTTTGATTGAGACAATAAGCGACATCTAGACGTAAACCATCGATATGGTAATCTTCGATCCAACAAGAAATCGCATGAAAAAGATATTGCACAACTTCTTCATTGTCTAAGTTGAGTTTCACAAGTTCAGCGTGGCCTTCCCAATTCGCATAGGTAAAACCATCTTCATTTTGCGATTGACTAAAGTCGATATAAAACCAATCTTTATAAGGGCTATCCCACTTTTTTTCTAAGACATCCTGAAAGGCGAAAAAGCCACGCCCCACATGATTAAAGACCCCATCAAAAAGAACTTGAATCTTCTTTTTATGAAGGGCATCACATAATTTTTTTACATCTTTTTCGTCGCCTAAGCGCACATCAATCTGGTTATAATCACGAATATCATATCCATGGCGATCACTTTCAAAAATTGGCCCAAGATATAAACTCGTTACACCAAGCTTTTCCAGATGTGGTATCCATTTTTGTATTTTTGTCATGCGATGGGTCAACTTCCCATCATTTTCTTTAGGAGCATCACAAAAACCAAGTGGATAAATATGATATATCGTTGTATTAAGATCCATAATGAATCTCTCCTTTTTGGAATAGGGAAATCATATAAGCAGTAAGAGAAAGTTGGTCTCTTGTGCCAATTTCATCCCCACGTTCTTTCCATTCGGCTAGTTGCAGTTCATGGTGATCAAAAGAGATTTCCTCTTCTTCTGTATCACACCAAAAGCCAAATAGTAAACTTTGTGAAAAAGCCCATGGTTGGGAAGTGACATAACGTAAGTTTGAAACAGAAAGACCTGTTTCTTCCTTTACTTCGCGTTTTACACATTCTTCAATGGTTTCCCCAATTTCTGCATATCCTGCAACTAAGGCATAGTGCGTATAAGGGCGATTTGCATATTTGGTTACTAATAATTGATTCTTTTTATTAAGAATCCCAACAATGACAGCGGGATTAAGGCGTGGATATACAATATGCCCACACGCCTTACATACTAGGGCACGCTCATTATTAGAAAAAGTCATTTCTTTCCCACAAGATCCACAATACTTATTTTCTCTTATCCAAACCGATAAATGATATGCCGTGACACTTGCAAAGCGCAGTAAAGCATCTTCGTAGCTACGCATTTCAAAGATAGGAAGCACATGGGTATAGCGATGCTTGTGTGTGGTTAAATAGAAGGCTGTTTCATCAATCTCAAATAGATAAATAAAATCGGACGTCTCTTCGTAATCTTTAACGGTTAAAAACGTTCCTTCTTTCGTTAAAAAGATATGATCTTGTTCAAAGTAAAACACAACGTCATCTTCTTTTGGATCACGTGGTGTATAAGCGTTATGAAAGGTTGCGTTTAATTCTTGTATCATCTTAAAAAAATAGTCCGTACCTACGGACCCCAACAAATCTATTATAAACAATAAAAAAATAAATAAAAAGACTACAAATGCATTTTTTCCTTGCTATATTGAAAGTGTAAAGAGATACCAACTTTACATAAAGGAGGTATTCGATATGAAGAAGGTATTGCTCGAATATTAATTCAAGTTTTCTCAATTAGGGCAGAATAATTGAGGAAACGGAAATGAAAAAATTATGATCTCTTGTATAGATAACAAGTCAATTCGATGGATGCGTTTGTGAAAGGAGCGGAGTCGATCATTGACAAATACGGTTAAGAGAGAATAATCGCGATACCCACAAAAGAAAGTGAAAGTCTGCATGAGGGTAGACCAATGGACAGTACATTTCAAAAACTGAATATTTCAATAAACCGGCAATCAAAGGATTGGCGGTAGGGATTAGGACGCAGAACCTAAGATAGAAAAAAGTGAATTTAAAAAGGATTCTGGAAAAGATTACTAGATGTAGAAACAGCAGAGTAATCAGGAGAATCCTTTTTTCATGTATAATTGAAACAAGGAGATTTTTTGATTATGAATCCGATTGTTGAACGCATTACTGCACTTCGCACCCTCATGAAAAAAAGAGGAATTGATATCTATTATATCCCAAATGGAGACGATCATTTATCAGCTGAATATACCGCAGATTATTTTAAATGTAAGCCATTTATGAGTGGTTTTACAGGCGATGCGGGTTGTTTAATTGTGACTTCCACCTTTGCGGGTTTATGGACGGATGGACGCTATTTTACCCAAGCGGAAAAAGAATTAAAGAATACCGGTATCGAACTCATGCGCATGGGCCAAGCAGGTGTTCCTACTGCACACGATTATTTAGTCAAAGCCTGCCCTAAAAAAGGCTGTATTGGCTTTGATGGCTCCATTGTTTCGGTTGCATTTGTGGAATCATTAAAAGACGCATTACAACCAAAACAAGCTAAAATCGCGATGAATGAAGATTTGGTTGCACATATCTGGGAAAAGCGGCCTCCAATGCCAAGTGAAAAACTGTTTGTATTACCAAGTAAATATACAGGAGAAAGCGCAAAAGAGAGAATCAAACGTGTACAAACATCAATGAAAGAGAAACAAGCCGATGTCCTAGTTCTTACCCAATTAGAAGATCCTTGTTGGATGTTGAATGTGCGTGGCGATGATATCGCTTGTACACCCGTTGCCTATGCCTTTGCCTTAGTGACACAAAACACGGTGACTTATTATGTCGATTTGAAGAAAGTCACACGTGTTGTTAGGGCGCATCTTGAGGATGCGAAGGTACGCATTAAGAAGTATGATGCCATTTATGAAGATTTAACCAAATTAAAGAATCAGACCATTTGGGTGGATTTAAATGGGTTAAATGCGTTGTTGTACGAAAAGATTTCCAAAAGTAACAAGATCTTAAATGAAGCTTCTCCTATCTTATTGATGCGGGCAGTTAAAAATGCAACCGAAATCAAACAGATTCGTAAGACCCATATCAAAGATGGGGTTGCGATGGTGAAATTCTTATATTGGTTAAAGACGAATATTGGAAAAATCCCTATGGATGAAATTTCTGCAGAAAATGCACTCTATGCTTTCCGTGAACAACAAGAAGAATACTTAGAACCTTCCTTCCCAACCATTTCTGCTTATAAAGGGAATGCAGCAATGATGCATTATTCCGCAAGTGAAACTAGTAATGCGAAATTGAAAAAGGAAGGCTTCTTACTCGTGGATTCGGGTGGGACGTATCTAGGTGGAACAACCGATATTACCCGCACAATTGCTTTAGGAAAGCTGAGCGCAAAAGAGAAATATTATTTCACCAAAGTACTAGCTTCCAATTTACGTTTAGGACGGGCAAAATTCTTATATGGCTCAACAGGTCAAAACTTAGATATCTTAGCGCGTGGTGTCATTTGGGATATGGATATTGATTACCAATGTGGTACCGGACACGGGGTAGGACATGTCTTAGGGGTACATGAAGGCCCACACGGCATTCGTTGGGGCAATCCCGCAAATGGAAAATTACCTGCAGTATTAGAACCAGGCATGATTGTGACCAATGAACCAGGTATCTATGAACCTCATAAACTTGGGATTCGCATTGAAAATGAATTGCTGGTGGTAAAAGGGAAGAAAAACTTCTATGGGCAATTCTTAGAATTTGAATGTGTTACCTATTGCCCAATTGATTTAGATGCGATTGATCCAAAGGCATTAAGCCAAGAGGATAAAGCCCAACTTAACGCCTACCATAAAGATGTCTATAAGAAATTAAGCCCCTATTTAACTAAAGTTGAAAAGGCATGGTTAAAAGAAGCAACCAGGGAGGTTTAAGATGAAGTGTATCTCATGGAATGTGAATGGCTTACGTGCCTGTGAGAAAAAAGGTTTTGCGGACTTTTTTAAGGAAATGGACGCGGATATCTTTGCGATTCAAGAAACCAAAATGCAGGAAGACCAATTAACCGATACGATGCGTTTTGAAGGCTATCATATGTATATGCATAGTGCCGAGCGTAAAGGCTATAGTGGAACCCTTGTCTATACCAAAAAAGAACCACTCAACGTGACCTATGATATAAAAGGGGATTCCACAAAAGAAGGGCGTGTTATCACCCTAGAATATGAAGATTTCTATTTTGTGTGCGCTTATGTTCCAAATTCGAAAGAAGGCTTATTGCGTTTACCTTTCCGCATGGAGTGGGAAGATGCATTGCGGAAGCATTTAAAGAAATTAGATCAAAAGAAGCCAGTTATTTATACGGGAGACTTAAATGTCGCCCATGAAGAAATTGACCTCAAAAACCCCCAAAGCAATCACCAAAGCGCAGGCTTTAGTGATGAGGAACGGGCTAAATTCCAAGAATTATTAGATGCGGGGTTTGTGGATACGTTCCGCATGTTGTATCCCGATAAAGTGGCTTATTCTTGGTGGAGTTATCGTTTCCAAGCCCGCGCGAAGGGAATTGGGTGGCGGATTGACTATTTTGTGGTTTCTGATCGGCTTAAAGACCAAGTTAAAGATAGTATGATTTTTAGCGATATTATGGGCTCAGATCACTGTCCAATCGGTCTAGATATTGCCATTTCGAATTCAAAAGCGATAGAATAATGATATTGTTTCTGGAGGATTTTCATATGACTGTAAAAGAAATGATTCAACAATACGAACAAGAAATGTTAGATAAGCTCGCTAAGCTTGTCGCAATTAATAGTGTCGAAGGGGTGCCTAGCCAAGATGCACCATTTGGAGAGGCACCAAAAGAAGCGCTTCTATGTGCATTACAAATGATGGAAGAAGATGGCTTTAAAACCGTAAACCTGGATAACTATTGTGGTTATGCGGAAATGGGAGAAGGCGAAGAAGTCATTGGCGTGATTGGCCACTTGGATATCGTTCCCGCAAAACAAGAAGATGGATGGAATACGAATCCATTTGAAATGGTAAATGATGGAACGTGTGTCTATGGACGTGGTGTCAGTGATGATAAGGGACCCGTTGTCGCTTCGATGATGGCGATGAAGATTTTAAGAGATTTGGGTTTCCCATTAAGTAAACGGATTCGTTTAATCATGGGTACCAATGAAGAAACTGGTTCAAAGTGCTTAAAACACTATGTGGAGTGCGAAGGGGATGTGAACTATGGGTTTACACCAGATGGCGAATTCCCTGGTGTCTATGGTGAAAAGGGTATGGTTCATGGCGTATATCGCTCGAAAAAGACGGAGTTATTATCCGTACTTGGGGAAGGCGCGATGAATATTGTGAGTGGGAAGTGCAGTGCGCGTGTCGTAAAGAATTCCTATTCCACAAAAAAATTCAAAGATTATTTGAATCAAAATGAAATGCGCTATGAAATCGAAGAAAAGGAAGAATATGACGATATTACCGTCTATGGTTTACCTGCCCACGCTTCGACACCAGAACTTGGAAAAAATGCGATTTCATATCTCTTTATGGGATTAAAAGAAGCTGGTTTACAAGATGCCTTTGTGGATTTCTATTGTAGTCATTTTGGATTACATACCGATGGAGAAGGTCTCTGTAAGTGCGAAGATGAATATGGTGCTTTAACACTCAATACCGGTGTTATCTCTATGAAAGATGGTGTCATTGAAGGAAGCATTGATATTCGCTTCCCTGTTACCTTAACAAGTAAACAAGTCGTTAAAATGATTGAAGAAAATAAAGAAGATGAAGGGGGCGAAATTGAAGTCTTAAGTACAACCGAACCTCTTTACTTCCCACCAGATTCCCCAATGATTGAAAGTCTTGTGAAGGCGTATCGTGATGTAACAGGCGATGAAGAAACCCAACTCATGACGATGGGTGGTGGCACGTATGCGAAAGGCATCGGAAATACCATTGCTTTTGGGGCAGGCTTCCCAAATCGCGATTATCATATTCATAATGCGAATGAATTTGCATATATTGATGAATTGAAACTTCAAGTGGAAATCTACGTGGAAGCATTACAAAATTTATTAAATTTATAAATGGCTAGAAATAGCCATTTTTAGGAGGCAGTATGAAAAAGGTAGCAATTATTTACGACTTTGATAAAACGCTTTGTGATAAAGATATGCAGGAATATAGTTTGATTCCTTCTTTAGGGTATGACAATCCTGGCCTCTTTTGGCAAGAAGTTACAGCGCTTAGTAGAACCCATCAGATGGATTCCATTTCTGCGTATCTCTATACCTTACAACATAAATATGCGATTCAAAATAAGCCTCTTAAGAAAGACGATTTTGCG
Source organism: Solobacterium sp. (assembly GCA_017941735.1). Classification (GTDB taxonomy): domain Bacteria; phylum Bacillota_I; class Bacilli_A; order Erysipelotrichales; family Erysipelotrichaceae; genus Bulleidia. Next base: position 46,127 of record JAGAVW010000041.1, read on the forward strand.
GGGCTAGGCGAAGCGATTCCCTTTTATCCAGGTGTTCCTTCCTGGTTTAAACGCATCAATGCGTATGGAAAAGAAAAGGGGCTAGAAGTAGAACATTACATCATCTCTTCTGGGATGCATGAGATTATTGATCAAACCCCAATTGCGAAAGAGTTTAAAAAGATTTATGCGTGCCGGTATTTCTATGATGAAGAAGGTTATGCGAAGTGGCCAGCAGTCATTGTGAACTATACGACTAAGACGCAATACATCTTTCGCATCAATAAACAAGTACTCGATGAAAATGATGATGAGAGCTTGAATACATGGGTCCCATTCCAAAGCCGACCAATTCCATTTGATCGTATGATTTATATTGCGGATGGATTAACGGATGTTCCATGCATGCGGTTAGTCAAAGAATATGGTGGAAAATCCATTGCGGTATATAATCCCGAAAATGAACGCTCCAAACAAATTGCCCAGCGTCTAATTCAAGAGGGGCGTGCCAATTTTAAGAGTGAAGCAAATTATGAAAAAGGAGCACGCATGGAAGATTTAGTTCAGAAAATTTTAGATGCGATGGCAAGCGATGAAATTCTTCTAAATGCGATGGAAAATCAACAGTAGCAAAATCGTTCCAAGTGCGCAAGAATAAACGCTCTAAACGCATTTTAAGGGTTGAAATATTTACTAAATCCGATACAATTAATATGTCAGATAAAAACTGACAAAAGGAGAAGAAAAATGGCAAAGGAAGTAAACTTAACAAAGAAGCTAATTGCTGAAAACTTAGCAGATGCACAAGGCTTAACTAAGAAAGCAGCTGCAGAAGCAGTCAACTATGTTTTTGATGAAATGGCAAAATGCTTGAAAAAAGGTGGAACAGTTGATGTTAACGGTTTCGGCAAATTCTCTGTAAAGAAGAGATCTGCTCGTACAGGTATCAACCCACGTACAAAAGAAACAATTAAAATCAAAGCTTCTAAAGTTCCAGCATTCAAAGCTAGTAAGACATTAAAAGACTTAGTGAAATAAGTTTGATTGCAACGGAAATAAAAATACTGTCGTAAGGCAGTATTTTTAGTTTTCGATTGGTGTTTCATTAAAGTTTGAATTCAGGGCGTGGTTTAATTCCTCGCCTTTTATAACCATCGCATTATAGCGCTCAATGAGACGATTCAATTCTTCAAACTCGAAGGTTAATTGATCGTTTTTATTTTCGAATTCTGTAATACGCGCTTGCAATAGGGCATGTTGATAATCAAAGGCTTCTTGTGTAAAACAATCCGGTGTATTCGCGCATCCATTAAAGGCATCAATATCCGCATTGAGTTGGTTATTCTCTTCCACAAGTGCAGCATCCCTTGCTTCTAACTCTGTTTGTTTTGAAGTGATTTCTTTTTCTAATGCGTCCATTTCTTCATTGAGCTTATTCAGTGGCTCTTGATAAGCATCGGTATAAGAGACGATCGCATCTTGGTCTTTGAAGTAGGTGGCATAATGCTCTTCTAACTCGGTAGGTAATTGTTTTACTTCTGTACCAAGGCGCGCATGCAGTTCATCATAATAATCAATGGCTTCGTAATTCTGTAATTCTTCTTGAATGGTTGGGTAATTTTTTAATACTTCATCCATCAATGGTTGAAGCGCTTCTTGTGTTGAAAGATCTAAGCGTGCCCAAACGGCATGTAATAATTCATGGGCAAGGGTAGATTCCATAATGCCATTTAATTCTTCACTTGGTACATCATAAAGTTTGATTTCTTTTTCGGCTTGTAAATAGCAACCTAGGACATACTCTTGCTTTTCATTTGCACAATAGGTATTAAAGTCTTCTTTGTTTTCAATTTGCGGATAAGAAGCACGCAAAAGGCGCTCTCCTTGTTCAGTGAGCGAAAGATGTTGGGTATAGGACTCTATCTCTTTACTTGGTTCAAAGTTTCTTGCCCGTAAAGTATCATCAATGTAGTTATATAAAGTAGGTAAAAAGAGTAATAAGACAAATACCCCAAAAAGGCATGCGATTACCACAAGCCAAGAAATACGACGCTTCTTTTTTCTTTTCTTTAGCATAGAAGGTATTATATATGATTCCTCTTAATTGTTTAAGAAAAAAAGACCATGTGAGCGATCCTGATAAAGAAGCATAAGCCAGGAAGACACACAACAGGCTGGAATTTGAAAAAACAAATATTACACGAGAAACCCGTCCAGCATCCATGATACCTCGGACGGTTTTTCTTTGCATCCGTTAATAAACCAGTAATAAAAGAGATTGAAATAAGCTCCCGATGCCACATAGCACCTGTAGGGATCGTTGTAGATACTAACAGTCCTCATGAAAGCAGAATCAAACTCTTCTTTTAGCAGATAGGAAAGATCGTTTCTGATCAGAAGTGAAACCAGATCTTTGATGCTGTACATATGTTCAAACAACAAAGCAATGAACTCTTCTCTTGGCGTAGTACGGAAGTTTGCGGATGAGGAAGTTAAAAATGCATCGGTGATACCGGAAAGATGTTCTCTAATAATCTCTTCCATCGAATCGTAATTGCGGTAATAGGATAATCTGCTTAATCCTGCCTTATTGCACAGTTCACTAATCGTGATCTCATGCAGTTTCTTTTTTTTCAGCAATGATAATAACGCTTTTGTTAACTCTGTCTTTGCATATGATAATGTTTCTGCCATGTAACACTCTCCTTGTTTATGTAACATTTTCTTCAGACGCATTGAAGTCACCATTGAGTTGATGTAACATATGTAACGTAACAAATGTATCACAAAAAGAAAATAGAGTCAACAAAGCTCTAGAGAGGTTTAAGAAATGAAAAAAGTGTTGAAGGTTATTGGTATCATTATTCTGTTGCTTGGGGTGCTGATTGCAGTATTATTCCATTTTATTTCTAAAAGTCCAAGTGTGCCGGAAAACTATACGGATACGGTTAAAACCGGCGGAGAGATCGAAGCAAAATATCTTGCCATGGGCAGCTATGAAGTTGAACATTTAGAAAGTGCCACAGTTTCGTCTTTGGAAAAGTTTGAAGTGTACTATCCGAAAGATATTTACAATTTGGGCAAAGTACCTGTTGTGATATTCTTGAACGGAACAGGAACCCCGGCCTCCAAGTACCCTGCGCTTCAGGAACATTTAGCATCATGGGGATTTATCACGATCGCCAATGAAGAAAACAACTCGTTCTATGGAGAAGGAGTGGAATTGTCGATTAGATATTTGCTGTTTGCGGATACCTACAGTTCAAATGACGATGAAAGCCCACTAAAGGGACATATTGATTTTGATAATATTGGTGTAACAGGACATTCCCAGGGCGGTATTGGAGTCATTAACGGTATTACGATCCATCCGCATTCCGATATGATCAAAGCAGCAGTCATGTTAAGTTCAACAGAAACAGATATGGCAAAAGCCTTTTTATGGGATTCCGATTCTTCTCTTATCCATGCGAATACAATGATGATCGGTTCATCCGGACAGACAGACTCCGCTATTTCCCCGCTGGAAAGTATGCAGAAAACCTATGAAAATATAACAGATGATGTTATAAAGGTTCTGGCAAGAAGAAATGACTGTGACCACGGAGAAATGCTTTACTATGCAGACGGATACGTAACTGCCTGGTTCATGTATTTTCTTCAGGGAGATGAAGAAGCAGGAAAAGCTTTCTTTGGTGATAACCCGGAAATATCAGCAAATGAATTTTATCAGGATATCATGATCAATGTGACTGAATGATCAGCTATTATCGCATATATGACAGCTTTCAATTGATTAGAGCAAGATTCGCCTTGTATAACAAAAATTCATTTTCATGATTTTTGATGGCAGGCAACTTGTCGGGGATTCAGCTCCCCGAACCCTCTGCCGTTTCACTCGGCTCATTGTCATTCACAGTCCTCGCAGGCGAAGGAAAACAGAATAGTTTCATCAGATCCGTGATCGTAAAAAGATTGCGGATTTTTTTCGCTTGAAGTGCACAACTCCGTTCATTTCCGTCCCCTAAAAATAAGTGAAGGGAACTTGATGTGCTGAGAGAAGATTTTTCAAAAAGTTTGAAGATTTTTGAGCCAAAAGATCCTGAAAACACCCCCACTATTAAGTGAGGGATATTAGATGAAAGGAGCTGTGGAATGTCAGAGATAGATACCAGAAAACATAACTATTCGATCGATGAAAACGGAACGATCACAGTTAAAAACTTCTCATCACATTTCTTACCGAAGCAGAAGATCTATGAGCAGATCTGCAATACCATCTATGAGATAGAAACCGATTATGAAGGAATCCATTCCCTGCCATCCATCTGGAACAAATATCTCTTGGAAGAAGATAACGGATGATGTAATTGATGATAGCTGAAATGGTATACTACTCTCAGCACTGTTGTGTGTCTGACTGTAGAAAAGCATATGAAACAACAGGAGGTAAATGAAATTGATAAGACAGTCAGACAAGATCACTGCCCTGTATTGCCGCTTAAGTAGAGACGACGAATTACAGGGAGAATCAAACAGCATTGTAAATCAGAAAAGAATTCTTCAAGCATATGCGGAAGAGAATCACTTCTTCAATATCGAGTTCTTCATTGATGACGGTTATTCCGGAACTAACTTCGACAGGCCCGGATACAGAAAGATGATGGAGTTAGTCGATAAAGGAAGGATCGGAACGATCATCGTCAAAGATCATTCGAGAATCGGCCGAGACAGAATAGTAGTCGGAGATCTGTTAGAGAAGACCTTAGCCGAAAAAGGAGTACGATATATCGCCATTAATGATCATATCGATTCCCTGGACGGATTGGATGAACTGTTGCCCTTCAGGGACTTATTCAATGAATGGTATGTAAGGGATATTTCCAAGAAGATCAGAGCGTCTATGAAGGCAAAAGGCAAGTCCGGTGAACATCTTACCACCAACGCTCCTTACGGATACAGGAAGGATCCTGCTGATCCCGGGAAATGGATCATTGATGAAGAAGCGGCAAACACAGTAAGACATATCTTCCGCTTATGTTTAGACGGTTACGGTCCATCACAGATCGCGGATATACTTCACAGAGAAAAGGTAGAAACACCTTCAGTCCATTTCCGTAATATGGGTATCAATCATCCGGCAAAGGTACAAGATGATCCGTATCACTGGAACGCAGATTCTGTAGCGGACATTCTTGACCGTATCGAGTATCTCGGCCATACCGTCAACTTCAGGACAGAGAAGCTGAACTACAAGAGCAATAAGACAGTTAACAGGAATCAGAAGGACTGGATGATATTTGAGAATACCCATTCTCCCATCATCTCTGAAGAAGATTTCAGAAGAGTACAGGAATTCCGAAAGAACAAGAGAAGACCTGCCAAAACAGGAAAGACCAATATGTTTTCCGGATATGTGTACTGTGCCGATTGCGGTTCTAAGCTCTATTACTGCACTACCAGCAAGTTTGAAGAAAGGCAGGATTTCTTCTGCTGCTCCCAATACCGTAGCAACAAGGGAACCTGTACTGCACATTACATCAGGGCGGTAGTATTAGAACAGATCGTACTCAAAGCCATAAATGATACTCTTAATCTGGTAAAGTGTCACGAAAGAGAATTCCGTGATAACTATCATTCAAAGCAGAAAACTCTCAGAAATGAAGAGATCAAGACCTTAAGGAAGGATATATCCTTATCAGAGAGAAGGCTATCTGAATTAGGAAATCTTTTCCGTAAGGTCTATGAAGATAACGCATCCGGCAAGATCTCTGACGAAGAATTCGATCTTCTGGCAAACTCCTACCGAAAGGAACAATCTGATTTACAAAGCAAGTTAACGATTTCCATAAAGAAACTGGAAGCACAGGAAACAAACGCTGATAAGCTCGATGCCTTTATCAGCAAAGCGAAAAGCTACACCGAATTAGAGAAAGTCACACCGAAAGCGCTCAGTGACTTGGTAAGCAGGATCATCGTATCCGCACCTGAGAAGGTGGACGGTCACAGGACACAGAAAGTGAAAATGATATTCACCTGTGATGATCTGGTGTAGCGGCTACTATCAAACACAACAAACAAAAACGGCATGACCCTAAGGTTACACCGAATTTGTCATAATACTTCTTTATGCGGAAGGCTCGTGTGGTCTTTTGTTTAGAGATTCTTTTCGTAAGAATTGTTGTTTTTGGTGAAGCCCATTCTGTTGAGATATTCTATATGACTCTGTGTGGTTGGGCCGTTGTAGGTTAATTTATGAATCCCGTTTGCAGCAAGTTGTGGCATAAGGTAGCTACCAATGGAGAAATCACGGAAGGCAGGAATGCTGTAGTCTAAGAATAATTCCATTTCCCCGTTATTCTCTTTACCAAGGGTAATACCTACAGGGTTTCCTTCATTGGATACGATGAAGCAACGATTAGCTCCCGCAAAAGAATCATCAATGCCTGGAAAACAAGTTTTAATATCTTCTTTGTAATGACTTAAGATATGTTTGAGATACGAATCCTTTACATCGACTTCGACTAATGCATATTGTTTTTCATCATGACTCATCTTCCATAAGAAATGAAGATTAATCAAAACCAAACAGAAGTTCATGATGGCCGTTGGGTAGGAATGAATGATTAACGCATAAATCATAAAGATTAAACTACCCACCGTATTAACAACACGTAGTTTAAATACGGAAGTCATCAAGAAAGAAACTAAGACGAGAAAGGAACCAATATATCCAACGATTTCAATTAATAAATTTGTGTTCATGTTTTACCTCCAATGCGTAACAATATAAAGTATCGAAAAATGAATGGGAATGCAAGTGAAAAATAATAATTTTTTCTAATTCTTCGAGGTATTCTTTATCATCTTCAAATAAGTCATATTGTGATGCCACAATTAATTTATAGTAATCATTTGAAGACTTCACATATGGAGTTAAATCAGATACTAAATCATATTTTAAATCTGGATATTTTTCGATTAATGCATAGCGTAAAGCTACAATCTCTTTCGTAAGATGCTTGATATCTTCAACCAGAAGATAAATTAGGTAATCTTTATTTACCATGATTAAGATTTCCCCATTTCTATTATTCTTTACTTAGAACACATGAATAATAGCATGGAGTTTTTTGGTATCCCCACAAGATTTTAAAGCGCCCAATTTAAAAATATCGCATGATTATGCGTTATTTTTGTATTCTAGACAAACGAGAAATCCCGCTTGACGAAAGTCGGGGGGGGGTATATTAAACGTAGATTTTGATGATGAGAGATAGGAGAAAACAAGCTATGAGATTTTTAAAATCAGTCTTAACTTGCTTACTCGTAGTAAGCTGTTTTTCTGCGCAATTAATCGTAGCAGAAGAAACAAATGAAGAAAGTAATGAAGAAGAAGTAGTAGAGGTTGTAGAAGAAGAACAACCACAAGAAGAAGTAGTATTAGAAGAAGAAACACCAGCAACAGAAGAACCTGTTGTAGAAGAGGAACCTACGCCAGAAGTTACAGAGGAGCCTACTCCAGAAGTAACAGCTGAACCTACACCAGTAGTTACAGAAGGGCCTACTCCAGAAGCAACTACGGAACCATTACTAGAAGAAACAGTAGAGCCAACAATTGAACCTACTGAGGCACCAACTCCAGAAGCGACTGTTGAGCCTTCTCTAGAAGTAGAAGAAGAGAAACCTGTAGAAGAAGCTTCAGAAGAACTTAATGAAGAGGAAGCAGAAATCGTAGAGGTTGAAGAAGAAATAGAAGAGAATGAACTACAGAATATTACCAAGATAAATCCTGGCAGAAGCATGGCGACAGCTTATAACTATACTATCTTAAGTGGATTTGATAATAGTGATGCAGGCAGATATTTTGAAACGACTGATACAAATGATTATTTTGTAAAATTTAGTGTCACCAATGAAGATGCAGCTGGTGCCGGAACGTATTTTAAAATAAGGGTTGTTGAAGAAAACTCTATCCTTGTATGTTATTCATTGGTTGATGTTTCTGGAGCAGTTGTAAACGGAATTGATTCTGGATTTGCATTTCAGGAAGAAAAAAATACTAAGTTGCGGGCAGGAACATATTATTTAAGAATGAAAACTGGCACTAAAAACAAAACAATGTCTTTCTCTGTCACAAAACAAAAAGATGATGCCACAAATGATTATTCGGGCGCTAGTGCCATTAAAACAAATCAACGTTATTCAAGAGTTTTAGAAACAAATGAGGATGTGGATTGGTTTAAGTTTACTGCAAGTTCTACATCGCAACAATTGACATTGATGAATTCTACAGTTTCAAATAACCTGGTTCTAGAATTATATGATAATAATCTTCGAAAAATTGATACAGGCGAAGAAGTAAGAGCCGCAATAAACAATAGCAGTCAAATAGTAGTAAATGGTTTAAATAAAGGACAAAACTACTATATTAAGGTTTCTACTTGGAATGCAAGCGGAGAGTATTCTTTCACTATTTCTGATTTTCGTCCTGTCACCTCCATTAAATTAAATAAAACGAAGGTGGAATTTGATAGTGGTAAGTCTACACAATTGAAAGTGACATTTAGTCCTTCAAATGCTAGTGATAAGACTATTAAGTGGTCTACCTCTAACTGGGGATTAGAAGTTGACGCAAATGGGAAAGTGACATCCAGTTATCCAGGTACTTATACCGTAACAGCAGAATCTCATAATGGTAAAAAAGCAACCGCAACTATCACAGTACGTGATATGAACGCTTGTGTCATTAATGGTAAGAATACAAATCTTGCTTGGGAATATAAAGATGGTAAGCAATATTGGTATGAAAATGGTAAGAAACAAGGCATCTATGGTCAAAAAGGAAACGTTTGGTACGATGGAACTGAACGTGGAAGAGAAATCTATGATCCATGTAGTGATGGATGGTACTGGTTAGATGCGAAATATAGTGGGGCAAAGGCGGTAAGTAAAGAAGTGTTTATGCCATATATTTTCCAAAATGAAAAATCGATGAGTGATGCGGAAAAACGCAGAGTTGCTGGTGAGTCAAATACTTATCATGGATTCAATAACGTAGGCCTAATGAGTAATCAAGTATATGACGCGATGGTTAGAGGTACTGGTAAATGGGTACGTTATGATTACAACGGGAAAATGGTCAAAGGTTGGTATAACTACACAACTAATGGTCAATATAAATATCATTGCTATTACTATGATTGGAAGACTGGTATGATGGCAAAAGGCTGGACAACCATTGATGGACAAACATATTATTTTGATCCAATTACTGGTGTATTGAAAAACAATTAATGATTCTACTTTAAGGGCTATAGTAAATGCGATAGCCCTTTTTATATGCGTATTAGTGAGGGTGAGAATCTATTATAAATATATAAATCCTCAAGTGTAGATAGTAGTGTCCTCGTTTGTGCATTTTAAAGTTTACTTGATGAGTTTTCTTTTTTGTGCCATAAGTATTTACTCGGTGATCTCCGACTCGGTAATCACCGAGTAAATAGTGCTATGGTTCATACATTTAAACAAGAAGGAGCATAATCGATGGTGAAACAAAGAGCTGCATGAGCTTTAAAACCATTTTGAGGATTCTGTAATGATTGCCTTTTTGTTTATTTTGAAGTTGTAAGGGTTATTATAAACAAAGAATCCTATGTTAATATAATGTTAATCATATGAAAAAGAATAATTCTTTAAAGTACGTTTCATGGATTTTTGCCTTATTTTTAACTATAAATTCTACTTTTTCTATGCCTTTTCTTTATGCAGAAGAGACAACTGAAACAGAAGAAAGTACAGAAGTTGTTATTGAAGAAGTACCAAATGAAACAACACAAGAACTAGAAGTTGTGGAAGAAGAAAACACAGAAAATACAACAATCATTGAAGAAGAACCAATCACCAATGAAGAAAGTTTACCGATAGAAGAGGGTAGTGAAACGGAAGTACCTACCGAAGAGCCCATCGTAATTGAGGAAACGCCTCTTCCAGAAGAGAATAATGAAACAATTGTTGAAGAAGAGACTTTACCGCAAGTAAATACGAGCAATACGACAATTGTAGAGATAGAAGAACCGGAAGAGTTGGAAGTTGAAGAGGAAAGCGAAGAGAATACCTTAGAAAATAGTTTTCTTGAGATTGAGGAAGCGTATTCGGTTCAATTAAATGAAGACATTTTTATCGTATCTTCCATATAGATAATGGAAGAAAGTTCTTTTCGGTTGAGGATTTAACCGAAATCATGGATGTAATGCAGATTAATCATTATTCCCATATGGAATTGTGTTTTGGGAATGATGGTTTGCGATTCTTATTAGATGATATGTCGGTTGAAGTGAATGGGGTAGTGTATTCAAGTGACATGGTGAAAGAAGCCATTCACCAAGGAAATCTAGCTTATTACGATTGTGGCGAACAAAATGAATTGACCCAAGCGGAAATGGATACGCTACTAGCGAATGCGAGTGAGCGTGGTTTATCCATCATTCCACTTCTTAATTCGCCTGGCCATATGAATGCCCTTTTATATGCAATGCAATATCTAGGTATGGAAGATGTGGCTTATCAGACTTCCAAAACAACACTCAATTTAAGCAATGAAACAGCCGTTGCCTTTACGACAAAGATTATTGAAAAATACATCGCCTATTTTGCGAGTAAAGGGGTTGAGATTTTTAATCTAGGTACGGATGAATATGCAAATGACATTCATAAAGGTTTTGGAAATTTGATAAGTGAAGGAACATACGGAACCTTTATTAGTTATGTAAACTATTTAGCAAATGTCGTAAAGAAATACGGTATGGTGCCAATGGCCTTTAATGATGGTTTCTATTACAACGACCATACAACAAGTGGCACATTTGATACTGATATTCTAATTGCCTATTGGCATAGTGGATGGTCACAATATCAACTTCGGAGTTCTTATAATTTAGCGAATGATGGTTTTAAACTTATTAACACGAATGCGAATTGGTATTTTGTATTAGGGAATCCGTATCCTTCTTATACGTATTGGACAGCTATCAACGGCATAGAAAACAAAGATTGTTATACGTTGCATGATCAATCTGGTGCACCTGTAAATGGTGCCATGTTATGTTTCTGGTGTGATATACCAAAAAACCCATATGTTGAAATCACCAAAGAACGACTGTTTGATTTGATTGCACGATTGGCCAATAAAAACAATGCTGTTTTTGGTTTGGAAGATGAAGAGAATGTTGTTATTGATAACGATCAACGCTTCATGGCGAATTGGAAGTTTACGTATGGAGAGGTAAGTGATGGGGCAAGTCTAAGTCTTGATGATACTTCTTGGCAAACGGTAAAAGTACCACATGATTATTCAAGTTATCTAGATTACACCAATGATCGAGAAACAGAAGCGGAAAGTGGCTACTTAAAAGGTGGTGTGGGTTGGTATCGTAAGCATTTCTTCATTCCAGAAGAAAATCGAAATCAAGTCATTCAAATTCATTTTGGTGGCGTCTATATGAATGCGACCATTTATATCAATGGACATGAACTCGGAAATCATCCATATGGTTATACACCATTTAGTTTTGATTTATCTCCGTATATCAATTATGGTGGGGAGAATGTATTAGCGGTACGTGTGAATGATCAACTCAGTACCTCGAGATGGTATTCCGGTAGTGGCATCATCCGCGATGTAAAACTTAGTATTCAGAATCAAACCTATATTCCTGAAAATGGAATCAAAGTCGATACAAGTGCAATCGATACTACAAAAGTGCACACAACCATTCAAACCAATACCAAGCAAGATGTTGTTGTGGTGCAAACTTTATATGATGAATCTTATAATTTCATTCGTAATGAAGAGGAAGCCTTTCATCTTGAAGAAGGTCAAAATACAATCGTACAAGAAATCAATAGTAGTGATGTGCAATTGTGGTCCATTGATTCACCAAATCTATATCAGTTAAGAACGGATATCATTTGTAAGGGAACAGTCATCGATAGTAAATGGAATACGATTGGCTATCGTACGTATTCTTTTGATCCAAATAATGGATTCTTCTTAAATGGGGAAAATATCAAACTGAAAGGTGTTTGTCTACATAGTGATTTTGGGGCTCTTGGAACAGTCGTCAACAAGAGTGCTTTAAGAAGACAATTATCTATGATGAAACAAATGGGTGCCAATGCGATAAAGATTTGTCATAATCCAGGCAATCACCAAATATATGAATTATGCGATGAAATGGGCTTTGTGGTGATTGAAGAGGCCTTTGATGGATGGCATATCGCTAAAAACTATAACTATCAAGGTTACAACAAATACTTCAATACTATCATTTCAGAGAATAATGAAATCTTAAATAAAAAAGAAGGAATGATTTGGGCAGAATTCGATGTGAAACAGATAGTTTTAAATAGTAGAAATCATCCAAGTTTAATCATGTATAGCCTAGGGAATGAAATCTTAGAGGGTTTAGTTAGTTATACGGATACAGATTCTTATATCGAGATTACAAATAACCTCATTCAATGGATTAAGGAAGTGGACATCAACCATGTGATTACGATCAATGAAAATAATGCCCCTGAAAGACTTAATCTAAGGCCTTTACAAAATCAATTGAATGAAATAGTTGTGGAAGCGGGTGGTGTGATTGGCCTTAATTACGCAGGTCATCAGAAGTATGAACAGGTACATAACTCATTTCCGAGTTACCCTCTCTATGCTTCGGAAGTCTCTTCTGTCACTTCAACAAGAGAGTATTATGGAAGTAAAAATGCCAATGAGACCTACTATGAAAAATCAAGGAAAAAATGAATTAAGTTGAGAAGCATAGTAAAAGGGACTCTAAATAGAGGTAAATAACGTAATAAGAATTATGTGATTTATAAAAGAATGATCTTTGAAAATTTATTACTTGAAC
>JAGAVW010000042.1 GCA_017941735.1 Solobacterium sp.
AACACTTTTTGTTTTAATTCATCTGAATACTTTTTAAACCTTTGTCCTTTCTTTGCCATATAAAAAACTACCTCCTATGGAAGTAGTTTCTTATAAAGAATCCTTTTTAATCAAGTGAACTAAACAGGGTCCACTGTCAAACCAAATCCCTTTTTTATTGTTGAAATGTAGGCCAAATTCTAATATCATTTTGATGTGCATATGAAAATACTACTTTATTTTGAAAATGAAAGTATGATACATGTATCTGGTATTGGTAGGGCGTTCGATCATCAAAAGAAGGCCCTTACTTTTGCGAATATCGAGTATACAACTGACCTAAATTGTACAGATTATGACATCTTACATATTAATACAGTCTTACCATTAAGTGATTTTGTGATACGTCAAGCGCGGAGATTGAATAAAAAGGTCATTTATCATGCCCATTCTACGGAAGAAGATTTTCGTGATAGCTTTGTCTTTTCAAATGTGTTTTCTCCCATCTTTAAACAGATGTTGATTAATCTTTATTCCAAATCTGATGCGATTATCACCCCAACCCCATATTCAAAGCGATTAATTGAAAACTATGGGATTACGGTTCCAATTTATCCCATTAGTAATGGAATCGATTTATCAAACTATGCGGAAAGTGATGCGAAAAAACAACAGTTTTATGAATCCTTTCCATACTTGAGAGATAAAAAATGGGTAATGGGTGTTGGCTTACCTTTTAAAAGAAAGGGGATCCTTGATTTTATTGAAGTCGCAAAGGCTTTACCACAATATGAATTTGTGTGGTTTGGGGAATTGAATTCGTTATTATTACCAACCGATATCAATGAAGCATTATCGAATTATCCAAGTAATTGTCATTTTCCAGGCTATGTCCAAGGGGATGTGATTCAAGGTGCATATCAAGCAACCAATTGTTTCTTCTTCCCAACCTATGAAGAAACCGAAGGCATTGTTGTATTAGAGGCTCTTGCATCGCATCAAAATGTATTGGTGCGCAATATTGGCGCATTTGAGCCTTGGCTAGTTGATAAGGAATCTTGTTATAAGGGGAAATCGATACAAGAATTTATAACTTTGATTCCACAAATCATTGAAGGAGAATTACCTTCCTTAGTGGATCAAGGATATGAAGTCGCTAAAGCCCGTTCCATTGATCGCATTGGTTTTGAGTTAAAAAAGGTATATGAAAGCGTCTTATAAGGACATTGCGTAACCTATGTGATTTTGTTAAAATAAGCATGTCGCAAAGAGAGAATAGTAGTAGGAAAGATTGCGTAATTAGAGACTTATGGGTTGGTGAAACATAAGACGTTTATTTCTGAACTCGATTCTTGAGTGATCGTAATCTTGCGTTAAAAGAGTTTGAGGTGCATAGGGTAACTATGAACTAAGGTGGTACCGCGTATTTTACGTCCTTAGCAAGGGCGTTTTTATTTGGGAGGATGAGCGTATGGCCTATCAACATAAAGTAATTGAAAAGAAATGGCAAAATTATTGGAAAGAAAACAAGACCTTTAAAACAGATGCATGGGATTTTAGTAAGCCTAAGTTTTATGCATTAGACATGTTTCCTTATCCAAGTGGAGCAGGTTTACATGTAGGGCATCCAGAAGGATATACCGCAACGGATGTCATTTCACGTAAAAAACGGATGGAAGGCTACAATGTGTTACATCCAATGGGATTTGACTCATTTGGATTACCTGCAGAACAGTACGCTATTAATACTGGGAATCATCCTGATGTTTTTACGAAGAACAATATTGAGATTTTTAAGAACCAATTGATGAATCTTGGTTTTTCCTATGACTGGGACCGTGAAATATCTACTTGTGATCCTTCCTTTTATAAGTGGACGCAATACATCTTTGAATTGTTGTTTGAAGAAGGGTTAGCAAAATGCGTGGATATGCCTGTCAACTGGTGCGAAGAGTTAGGTACCGTATTAGCCAATGATGAAGTCATTGACGGAAAAAGTGAGCGCGGTGGGTATCCTGTTGTGCGCAAAAATATGAAACAATGGGTCATCGATATTGTGAAATATGCGGATCGTTTATTGGAAGGCTTAGAAACGATTGATTGGCCAGAAAGTACAAAAGAGATGCAACGCAATTGGATTGGTCGCTCTTATGGTGCCCATGTGAATTTTAAGGTGGATGGTTATGAGGATTCTTTTACCGTCTTTACTACACGTTGTGATACCTTATTTGGCGCCACCTATTGCGTATTAGCACCAGAACATCCACTCGTGGAAAAGATTACGACAAGCGAACAAAAAGAAGCCGTAGATGCTTATATCAAAGCTTGTGCAACCAAGTCTGATTTAGAACGTACCGAATTAAATAAAGATAAAACAGGTATCTTTACGGGTGCGCATGCGATTAATCCAGTAAATGAGAAAAAGATACCAATCTGGATTAGTGACTATGTATTAGCTAGTTATGGAACGGGTGCGATTATGGCCGTTCCTGCGCATGATACAAGAGACTATGAATTCGCTAAGAAATTTGGACTTGAGATTATTCCTGTTTTAGAGGGTGGCGATGTTTCAAAAGAGGCATATGTCGAAGATGGCATTCATATCAATAGTGGATTTATGGATGGCATGAATAAAGAAGATGCGATTGCCTCGATGCTTGCGTGGTTAGAAGAAAAAGGGCTTGGCGAAAAGAAAGTCAATTATAAGATTCGTGAATGGATATTTGCGCGTCAACGTTATTGGGGAGAACCCATTCCAATCATTCAATTAGAAGATGAGAATCAAATCGCAATTCCATTTGAAGATTTACCACTCATTCTTCCTGAATTAGATGATTATAAGCCTAGTAAATCTGGGGCTTCTCCACTTGAGAAGGCAACCGATTGGGTCAATGTGACAGTGGATGGGAAAAAAGGAAAACGCGAGACAAGTACGATGCCAGGAAGTGCAGGTAGTAGCTGGTATTTCTTGCGTTATATTGACCCTCAAAATGACCATGCGATTGCTGATCCAAAGCTTTTAGAGCACTGGATGCCAGTTGATTTATATGTGGGTGGTCCAGAACATGCGGTTGGGCACTTACTCTATAGTCGTATGTGGAATAACTTCTTATATGATAAGGGTCTCGTTCCATGTAAAGAACCATTCCAAAAACTGGTACACCAAGGTATGATTCTTGGCGCAAATGGAATTAAGATGGGAAAACGATTCCCTGAATTCATCGTGGATCCAAATGATATCGTGGAAACCTATGGGGCGGATACCTTACGTGTTTATGAGATGTTTATGGGGCCATTAGAGGCAAGTAAACCTTGGAGTGAACAAGGCGTAGAAGGGGCGCGCAGATGGTTAGAGCGTGTTTGGCGTTTACTCATGGAAACGGAAGGGAAAATCGTTGAAGAAGAAACACCAGAGCTAGATTATGTATATCACTATACAATTAAGAAAGTATCCGAAGATATTGATACGTTGAATTTTAATACAGCTATTTCGCAAATGATGATCTTCATCAATGAATGTTATAAAGCGGAAAAGATTAACCGTAATATGATGATTAACTTCATCAAGCTTTTATCCCCATATGCACCACATATGTGTGAAGAAATGTATCATGCCTATACAGGGGAAGACACGATTGCGTATGCTTCTTGGCCAGTTGCGGATGAAGCAAAATTACAAGTGAATCAAATTGAAATGATGGTACAAGTAAATGGGAAACTGAGAGGGCGTTTACTTGTGGAAAAGGATGAGGATGCCTCCATTATTGAAGAAAAAGTAATGCAAATAGATGGGGTAAAACCGCATATTGAAGGAAAAGAAATTAAAAAGGTGATTGTTGTACCAAATAAGATTGTGAATATCGTCGTAAAGTAGGAAAAGCATCTAAAGTTTGGTATAATTTACAAGCAAAATATGGAAGAATTTAAGGTAACGATTGAAAATTTTGATGGTCCATTGGATTTGATGTTGCATCTAATTAAGGAAAAAGAATTAGATCTTTTCGACTTGGATGTGAATGTTTTAACGGATCAATACATTGCTTATCTTAACCAGATGAATGAATTGCATTTGGAAGTTGCGAGTGAATATCTTGTGGAGCTTGCAGAACTCATTGAATATAAGTCCAAACGGCTTTTACCACGTGATAACAGTGAATTAAATGATGAGTATGAGGAAGATCCAAAGGAACGTTTGGTACGTCGCTTATTAGAATATCAACAATTCAAGGAAGTCAGTGGGCAATTGAATCAAATGTTTGAACAACGCATGATGCAGATGGGCAAACCACAATCCAGTGAGGCAGAGAAGTGGATGAAGGATACCGATGATATGCACTATGAAGGTAATCCATACGATTTAATGCGGGCGATGCGTAAATGCTTGATGCGCTTACAACTAGCAAAACCGATTGAAACAAGATATACCGCACGTGAAATCTCAATGGAAGATCGGGAATTGGAATTACGTGCGAAGTTAGATCGTTTGCCTAAAACATTTAAATTTGATCAATTATTGGATGACTGTCATGATGTGCCTATGTTTATCGCAACTTTTCTTGCGGTACTGGATATGGCAAGGCAACACATCGTTGTATTTACAGTGGATGAAGATGATACGATATGGTTTACGAGAGGAACGGGATTTGCATGAGTGAAATAGAAGAAAAAGTAGAAGAACAAGTTACAGATGAAATCGAAAATGACAGTGAATTTATGCAAGAAATCCCTGTCGCGGAAGAACAAACACAAGTTGAGGAAGAAGAACAAGGGCGTGGAAAGGCAATCTTAGAAGGGCTTTTGTTTATTGTTGGAGATGATGGTATTACCGCTGAGCACGCAGCTGAAGTTTTAGAAATCAGTAAAGAGCGTGTAGAAGCATTATTTGATCAATTGATGGAAGATTACTTAAGTGAAGAGCGTGGAATTGAAATCGCCAATTATGGTGGAACCTATCGTTTCTTAAGTAAAGCAGTTGTCCATGAATATGCGAAAAAGCTATTCCAAATCAACAAGCAAGCAACTTTATCTCAAGCTGCTTTAGAAACCTTAGCGATTATTGCTTATAAACAACCCATTACCCGTGTTGAAATTGAAGAAATTCGTGGGGTTGGGGCAGATATGATGCTACGTAAGCTTCTTGCACGCGATTTAATTAAAGAGTCCGGCCGCTCCGAAGCCGCAGGAAGACCAATTCTTTATGAAGTAACCGATGAGTTCATGAACTCTTTTAAGCTTTTATCTTTAAAAGAATTACCGGAATTACCACAATTCAATGATGTGGAAGAGTCCGATGATCTATTTGCGACAGGTGATGCAAGTACGGAAGTAGAAGTCAAGGAAGAGGAAGCAAGTGATGAAGAAGCTTAAAGTTCTTTTTGTGGTCCTTTTGCTTTGTTTATTTGGATGCCAAAAAGAAGTCATCAATAATGAACTAGAGACGCATAAACTTGCGGAACGCATTGTTGAAGAAGTAGGCGTAAAAGATAAAGTGCGCCTCATTGAAGATCGTTTAGTACCAGGTGTTATTTTCTTTGATGAAGATTTGATTTTGGAAAATGCTTTATATATTGGGGAAAATAGTGCCGATACAGTAGGAGTATTTCGTACTAATGATGTAAATAAAACGACGAAATTCATTCAAGATTACCTGAAAAGTATGAAAGAAGAGCTCAAAAACCAAAATCCAAGTGAATCCTTTAAGGTAGATAATGCGATTCTTGAGCACAATGAAGATACGGTCATCTTGATTGTGGCAGAAGATTTAGAAAAGGCAAAGCGTATTTGTCGCGATGCCTTAGGAGATTAAGGTTTTAATAACTTAAAATGATTCTTAGAAGTGATGAGATACCCATCACTTTTTAATTTCGATAATTCTTTACTCATTGCGCTTCTTTCCACACACAAATAATCTGCTAAACCTTGTCGATCAAACGGGATATCGAATTCATCCGCCTGTTGACGTAGTGATTCAAGCGATAAATAGGATAGAATCTTCTCTCTTGTGGTTGGTTGTGAAAGGTGTGTTCTATGCGCTAGTAATTGTTGGTTTTGTTCATTCATAGCCTGTAATAAATTGGAAATTAAGCGGCGATGATAACCTTTTTCGTCCTTAAATTCAAATAATGGTTCAAGATCAAACCAAAGGATTACGGTATGGCATAAGGTTTGATAAGAAACAAGTGAGATTTCTTTATCTACCTGAAAGGATAAAGCAAATAAGGTACCCGGTTGTAGGGTGCTTAGTTCAATCGGATTATCCCAATAATGATTGCAATATTGGCGTAATGCACCTTGGATTAGGAATCCGGTCCGTTTTAAATGTGTGCCTTCTTTTAAAACAATATAATCTTTTGGATAATTCTTTAATTGACAATTCAAAGAGGTAATAAGGAAATCAAATTCCTCTTCAGGAATTCCATCCAATATTGGGGCGTTTTTAAGAATCTCAAATTGTTTCATTTTGTTGTTTTTCCAACAAACACAGTTTAACACAATGTATGTGATTCGTAAAAATTATTCAAAATAAGGGATATCATATGCCTTATCTTCTTGAATTTGATTGGATTTTGCTTGTAAAGGCGAATATTCATAGAGTGCTTTAATAATGTCTTCCATATCTTTTAGATGTTCTTCATCAATCACTAAGATATGGGTTTTACTATCATTCAAGATGGCTAAGACTTCATTTGGATCAATATTTCCATAAGGCGCGATTTCAAGGTGTTCTTTAAAGTAATGTTGAAGCTCTTGTATCATTGCCATCCCATGGATGGGTTTACTTTGATAGCCTGTACTCAAGATGCAATAAGGTTGAAATGATAAGAAGAGTTCATATTGGGCTAAAGGATGCTCAAAGCTAGGATTTTCTTCGATCATTGCTTTTCCATTTTTTGTTTGAATGAGTTTGTTTAATGCAATACTCATAGATTCTTCTTCATTACGAAATAAAATGCCACTAGCGCCTGCTTCTAAAAAGATATTTGCATCGACTAAAAGTTTTTTTAAGGCCAAATCATAGTCTTTATCGACTAAATCAGATTGAACACGACAAAAGATTGGTAGCGTCGTACGCTTTTGGATTAACTGCATCGTCCCTAATGTAACTGCTTTTTTGTCTTTCGACTCTAAAATAAGCCCATCAATGGGATAAGTTAAGAATTCTTTTGCGTTTAGTTCGTTGCTGCAACTCGCAAAGATTAATATCTCGTTTACCATAAATATTCTTAAACAGTATAATATAAAATGTATGGAATTGAGTATTCGAAAAGCTATTTCAAAAGATATTCCGCAAATCTTGTCCTTATTAGAACAGGTCTTATCGATTCATGCGCAAGGAAGACCCGATTTATTTATTGACCATACCACGAAATATACCAAAGAAGAACTTGAAGAAATTCTTCAAGAGGAAAGCCGTCCGATTTTTGTCGCAGTTAAAGATGAAGAAGTACTTGGGTATGCGTTTTGTGAAATCCAGGTATATGAGAATCTAAACAATATGTATGACCATAAAACGTTATTTATTGATGATTTATGTGTTGATGAAGCATATCGAGGGGAAAAGATTGGTAAGCGTTTATTCCAATATGTAGAAGAATATGCGAAAGAGATTGATTGTAATCAAATTACGTTAAATGTTTGGGCATTTAATGAAGCAGCCATTCATTTTTATGAACAGAATGGCCTATGCCCAATGAAATATGTCATGGAGAAGAAAATTTAGGAGGAGTGTTTATGACCGTTAAAAATCCAGAAAGTTGTGATCACGTTTGCGAGCATTGTAGTTCAAATTGTGATGCAAGACAAAATCCAGAAAGTTTTTTAGTAGAGCCACATCCACGCAGTTCCATTAAGAAGATGATTGGCGTTGTTTCAGGCAAAGGTGGGGTTGGTAAATCATTTGTCACCTCCATTTTAGCTGCCGAAATGAGTCGTCGAGGACATCGTGCCGCAATCCTAGATGGGGATATCACGGGCCCAAGTATTGGGAAGATGTTTTCCGTAAGTGAAAAAGCGGTTGGAGATGGCGAACTCATGATGCCAGCGAAAACAAAAAATGGCATGCAGATTGTAAGTGCCAATATGTTATTAGGAGATGATGCGCAACCCGTAATTTGGAGAGGGCCAATGGTTGCCGGATTATTAAAACAATTCTATCAAGAAGTATTTTGGGATGATGTTGATTATATGTTTGTGGATATGCCTCCAGGAACTGGCGATGTTCCATTAACCGCATTCCAAAGCTTTCCACTTGATGGAATTATCATCGTGACAAGTCCACAAGATTTAGTAAAGATGGTTGTTGAAAAGGCAATCAATATGGCAAATATGATGAATATTCGCATTTTAGGACTTGTGGAAAATATGAGTTATGTGGAATGTGATGCTTGCCATAAAAAACTCTATGTATTTGGGAAATCGCATATTGAAGAGATTGCCTCAAAATATGATTTACCCGTACTAGCGACCATTCCACTACGTGAAGAACATGCGACTAGCAGTGATGAAGGGACCATGGAAGACTTAGAAGTACCTGAAATTAAAGCAGCCGCAGATTTCATTGAAACTTTATAGGAATTTCACTTAGAATTCACATGGGCTCTTTAGATTGATAGTGAGGTAGTTATGACAAAAATATTGATTGTTGATGATGAAATTAAGATTCGGGAAATGATTCGTAAATATGCAGAATACGAAGGCTTTGAAGTGGAAGAAGCGGGAGATGGCTTAGAAGCAGTCCAATTGTGTAATCAAAATGATTATGATTTAGTCGTCATGGATATCATGATGCCGAATTTGGATGGCTTTTCTGCAGTCAAAGACATCAAACAAAAGAAACCGGATTTACCATTTATCATGTTATCAGCGCTAGGTGAAGAATATGATAAGATTCATGGTTTTGATTTAGGCATCGATGATTATGTTGTAAAACCTTTTTCAAGTAAAGAACTCATGATGCGTATTCGCGCCATTTTAAAACGTGTGCAAGCGAATAAACAAAATGAAGAGCACCAATTCGTATTAAAAGATTTGGTGATTGATTATGATGCACGTACCGTAACCATTTCGGGAGAGCGGATTCAATTATCGCCAAAAGAATATGAGTTATTGGTGTATTTAGTGAAGAATATTGGTATCGCTTTAACTAGAGAACAAATACTTGAAACCGTATGGGGATATGATTTCTTTGGGGATGATCGAACCTTAGATACACATGTCAAACTCTTGCGGAAAAATTTAGGTGACTATAGCCAATACATTGTCACCCTTCGTGGAGTGGGGTATCGTTTTGAAAAAGACGAATAGTTTAAAATTTAAAATTGCATTGTATCTTATTACTTTTTCCTTAGCGCTGATTGCGCTAACTTTTCTCTTTCAAACGGTCTTATTAAAACCGATGTATGAGAATTCTAAAATCGAAGAAGTAAAAACCGTAAGTACCAATGTCATCAATGAGTTAAAAGCAGAAGATAAGATGAATTGGTCAGAGATTGTTTATGATAATTCCGTCGAGAATGATTTATGCTTACGGGTATTTCAAGAAGATGTAGATATTGTTTCGGGTAATGTTGGTTGTGTGTTATATCGTTTAAATGAGTTTGATATTTTACGTGAAGTATCCAATGCGAAAAATAACAACAATTCCTATTTGCATCGAGAAGAGCGTGTTTTTAGTAATCGTCACGATAAAGGACTTATCGAATTAACCTATACGCAACTTGCGGATATTAATGGGGAACAGACGGTAGTTCTTGTGAATACGAGTATGACCCCTGTAAATAGTACAGTTAGTACCTTAAAGCAACAGTTATGGTATTTTTCACTGATTGCTTTGGCTGGGGTATTTGTACTTGTTTATTTATTAAATAAACAAATTGCCCAACCAATCAAAACAATCAATGAAGCCGCTAAAGATTTAGCCCAAGGTGAATATAACATCAAGAGTGATACATCAAAATATCGTGAAGTCGAAGAGTTGAATCAAACCTTAAGCCAAGCTGCCATTGATATTAAAAAGGCAGACCAAGCGAAGCGTGATTTAATCGCTAATGTCTCCCATGACTTAAGAACACCATTGACAATGATTAATGGCTATGGGGAAATGATGCGTGATTTACCTGGTGAAAAGACAGATGAAAACTGCCAAGTTATCATTGATGAATCAAAGCGATTAACCTATTTAGTTAATGACTTATTGGATTTATCCAAAATGCAAAGCAAACAGATTGCTTTGGAATTGACGGATTTCTCTTTATCCGATTTGGTGCAACATGAATTGCGTAAATATGATGTATATCGTTTACAAGAAGGATTTGAATTTGTCTTAGATATTGAAGAAGGAGTCGAAGTTCATGCGGATGAAAAACGGATTGCTCAAGTCTTTAATAACTACATGACAAACGCAATCAATTATTCTACCGATGAAAAATATGTAGAGGTGCGCTTAAAGAAACAAGGGAAAGTGGCACGGTGTGAAGTGGTTGATCATGGTGAAGGAATTGAAAAAGAAAAATTAAAAGATATTTGGGATCGTTATTATAAAATTGACCGTGAGCATATTCGCTTTGTGACAGGCTCTGGCATTGGCTTATCCATTGTCAAAGAAATCATGGATCTACATAAAACCAATTATGGGGTCGAAAGTGAAGTAGGCAAAGGAAGTACATTCTATTTTGAATTACCTCTCGCAAAAAAAGAATCAGTGTAAAAAGGGAATGTGTTCCGCTAGTAAAAAACCAATACAAAGATAAGGCGCAAAACGGATTGCGCCTTTTAATTGTTTATGGCGTAAGCCATAAATGATAAGCGCAAGAAAACTAGCGAAGAATAAAGCATAAATAATGTGCTCCCCACGTAATAATGCCCATACAGATAAAAGCTTCACATCCCCATATCCTAGCCACTTTACATATGCAAAACCAAGGGTTAATAAAAGCGTTAAGCTAAAAGAGACCCAATTGAAGCTTTGGCGTAAAAGAACGACGAATAAAATGAGTATCCAACTTAAATCAGGAATCTCTCCACAACGATAATCTGTATAAGCTGCTAGATATAAAACTGGTATCAGTAAAACAAGATAAGGCATATGATGAGTACTTAAAAATAGACAAGTTAAAAAGCCATTGATGAAAAGCGCAAAGTAATAACGATACTTATGATCTTCTAAGTCTTTGAATTGTACATACCAATCCGAATAGAGTTGAAACAGGATACCACTGCATAAATTAAGAATCAAAATATGGGTCATAATTGCCTCCATCTATTAATTCAAGAATTCAAAGAGATTTCCTTTTTTTTCGATTTAAAGAAGTTATAATGAATGTAGGAGGAGTACATTTATGAAGGACTTAAAAGGTACAAAAACAGAACAAAACTTACAAACCGCTTTTGCAGGAGAAAGCCAAGCACGCAATAAATATGATTATTTTGCGAGTAAGGCAAAAAAAGAAGGATACGAACAAATTGCGGCGATTTTCCAAGAAACCGCATTGAATGAAAAAGAACATGCAAAATTATGGTTTAAATATCTCCAAGGTGGTTCCATTCATGAAACAGCAGATAATTTAGTACAAGCTTATGAAGGCGAAAACTATGAATGGACCGAAATGTATAAAGAATTTGCCGAAGTAGCAGAAGAAGAAGGCTTTGAAGAACTTGCGGCAAAATTCCGTGGAGTAGCAGCAATCGAAAAAGAACACGAAGAGCGCTATAAAAAGCTATTAGCAAATTTACAAGGCGAGAAGGTATTCCAAAAGGATGCGGAAGTCGTTTGGAAATGCCGTAATTGTGGATATGTGGTTGTTTCTGATAAAGCACCACTTGTTTGCCCAGTCTGCAATCATCCACAAAGCTACTTTGAAGTAAGAGAAGAAAACTATTAATTATAGTTGAGATTTAAGATGCACAATTCTGTGCATCTTTTCTTTTGGAGGGCAATATGGGACTATTTGATAAAAAAATATGTGCAATATGTGGGAAAGAAATTGGTTTATTAGGCAATCGAAAATTGGCAGATGGGAATATGTGTAAGGATTGTGCGCGTTTATTGTCCCCATGGTACAGTGACCGTAAACATTCCACCATTCAAGAAATTGAAGCGCATCTTGCCTATCGTATAGAGAATCAAAAGGCATTAGAACAATTTCATCCAACAAAGATTCTTGGTGGCAATACAAAGGTATATATCGATGAAGCAACCAATCAGTTTCTGATTTCAAAGAATACAAACTGGAAAGAAGGAAATCCAGATATTTTCCAATTATCGCAAGTATTAGGTGTGAATGTCGAAATCGAAGAAGAGAAAGAAGAAATCTTTACCACAAATAGTGAAGGGAAAAAGGTTAGTTATGATCCCAAACAATATGAATTTGAATATCTCTTTCATGTGGAGATTCCAATCAACTCGGATTTTTGTGATGAATTAAGATTTGATATTACAGATGGAAAAAATCCAACAAAAGTGAATGATCCAGTTTATAAACAATATGATTATGTTGCGAAGATGATTCAAGCCTCTTTAATGCCACAATCTTATATGATTCCAGAAGAGCCATCCCAAGAACCAGAACCCATTCCTTTAAATATTGATGTATGGAAATGCGAATGTGGCGTCTTTAATAACACCGCATTTTGTGGGAATTGCGGTCGCGCTAGACCAGTCAATTGGTATTGTCCAAAATGTGGGCGTGAAAACGATACGAATTTCTGCGTCGCTTGTGGCACGAAAAAACCAAGCATGATTTAGTTGAGTCCTCTATTTGTCTATGCTAAAATAATCACGTTCAGAAGGAGATCCAAACATGCGTGAAACTTATGTGTATCATCCAAGTGGAGTATGTTCAACGGAAATGATTTTCGAACTCGAAGATGGCCGAATTCAAGACTTAAAAGTAATCAATGGTTGCAATGGAAACCTAAAAGGCATTGCCGCATTATTAAAGGGCATGGAGATAGAGGATGCGATTGGGCGCTTACAAGGAATACTTTGTGGTGTCAAACAAACTTCCTGTCCCGATCAAATCGCAAAAGCATTAAGCCAATACCAAGCCAGTCATTAGTTCGACTGGCTTTTATTAAGGAGTTATATGACAAAACGAGCGTTTATAGGTAAGTACATGAAAGGAAACTGGTTTAAATTACTGTGCATTCTTTGCACAGCAATTTTAGCTGTTCTTTTAAACTTACTCCATCCACTTGTTTTTAGCTTTTTTATTGATAATGTCATCGACCAGCAACCTATAACCTCACCCATTATGCAACAAATCGTTGCTCATTTAGGGGGCGTTTCCTATTTACGAAGCCATATTTGGATTGGTGGTATTGTCATCATTGCCATTTATTTCTTTTTAGGAATTGCCTTATTTATTCGTGGCTATTTAAGTGGGCGGATGAGTGAAGATATGTGCTACCATATCCGCAATGATTTATATACCCATTTACAAAAACTACCATTTCATTATCATGTCAGCGCAAATACCGGGGATTTAGTACAACGCTGTACAAGTGATGTAGACCAGATTCGTCGTTTAACCGGAAATCAACTCCAACAAGCCATGCGTTCAATTTTTATGGTTGTTTTGGCGTGTGTTATTTTATTCCGCATTCATGTGAAAATGGCTATCCGAGCAGTCATCTTGATGCCATTTCTATTTCTTTATGCTTATTACTTCTATTTACGTAATCAAAAGGCTTTTAAGGCAAGTGATGAAAGTGAAGCCCGCATGACAACGGTCATTCAAGAAAACTTGAATGGGATTCGTGTTGTGAAAGCGTTTGGTAGAGAACAATATGAGGCAAAACAATTTGATCGAGTAAATGGAGAACATCGCGACATCACGTTCCGCATGATTGCTTTGTTAGGTGCTTATTGGTCAAGTACGGATGTCATCTGTATGATTCAAATTATGATTGTATTATTCTCAGGTATTTTTGCGGCGCGTAGTGGTGAATTAAGTATTGGGAATTTCATGGTATTTGTGTCTTATGAATCGATGATTCTTTGGCCGATTCGTCAATTAGGTCGCATTTTAGCTGATTTTGGAAAATGTAGCGTTTCGATTGGTCGTTTGTTAGAAATCTTAAATGAAAAAGAAGAAGACCTTGTTTCTGGTATCACACCAGAAATGAAAGGGGAAATCGTCTTTGATCATGTATCGTATCAATATGAAGATGGCACAAGTGATGTCTTAGAGGATATTTCGATGCATATTGGTGCTGGGCAAACGGTGGCGATTATTGGGCCAACAGGTTCTGGTAAAAGTACACTCGTCCATTTATTAACAGGCTTATACGATTATACTGGTGGTTCCATTCGCATTGATGGAAATGAATTGCGTAATATTCAAAAACAATATTTACGGCAAAAGGTCGGAATTGTACTCCAAGAACCTTTCTTATTTTCCAAATCCATTTATGAAAATATCCATTTGAATCATAACTGGGCAACGCGTGAAGATGTGGAGCGGGCCGCAAGAATTGCGAATGTGGATGAAGTGATTCGTGAATTTGATGAAGGTTACGAAACAATGGTTGGTGAAAAAGGGGTAACGCTTTCGGGTGGCCAAAAACAACGTGTTGCGATTGCCCGGACCATTTTAAATGATAATAAAGTATTGATTTTTGATGATTCACTGAGTGCTGTGGATACGGAAACCGATAAAGAAATCCGAGCACGCCTTAAAGAACTACAAAAACAAGTGACGACGATTATCATCACGCAACGTATTAATAGCGCCAAAGATGCGGATTGTATTTTTGTGATTGAAAAAGGGAAGATTACATCTTCTGGTACACATGAAGAATTAATTCATCAAGAAGGTTTGTATCGTCGCATCTATGAGATTCAATCGAATTATATTGAAAGGGGTGAAGAGGATGACCGTGACACGATTTGAAGAAAAGACCTATAATACCGATTCTTTAGATATTGGTTTATGGAAGCGCATCTTTTCTTTAATGAAAAAACAAAAGCCTAGGTTAATTCAACTAGCGTGTTTGAATATTGTCATCGCATTATTTGATGTGGCCATTCCTTACCTCAATAAGATTGCGATTGATACGTTTGCGAGTGGGAAAGGAAGTAACGCAGATTTGCGCTTATTTGCGATCGTTTTCATTGTAGGCTCTTTGATCCAATGCGTTGCGATTTTCTTCTATTTCTATGTTGCTGGAAAAACGGAGATGAGTAATTCTTATGAAATACGTAATTCGTTATTCCAAAAACTTCAAACCTTATCCTATGCCTATTTCGATGTAACCCCAGCGGGATGGCTTTTATCGCGTATCACAAGTGATGTGGCACGTTTATCTGAAATCTTATCTTGGTCATTAATGGATTTATTCTGGGGAATGAGTTCAATGATTGGCGCATTAATAGTCATGTTTTGGACGAATTGGAAGCTTGCGTTAATGGTTGTGATTATCGTTCCATTTATGGCTTTGCTTTCAAATTACTTTAATATACGTATTTTGAAAAATTACCGCGATGTGCGGCGGGTGAATTCAAAAATCACCAATGGCTTTAGTGAAGGGATACAAGGGGCTAAAACAACCAAGACCTTGGTATTAGAAGAAGTGAACTTTAAAGAGTTTGAACAAGATACAAGCGATATGAAAAAAGCTGCCATTAAGGCTATTACGATGTCGAGTATTTTCTATCCTTGCGTCATGATGTTAAGTTCTTTTTCCTTGGCAGCGATTTTAAGCTATGGTGGTCACCAAGTATTAATTCAAGCCTTACAATTTGGAACTTTAGTCATGTTTACGGAATACGCAAGACAATTCTTTGAACCACTCAATCAGATTGCGGCAGTCGTAGCAGAATTACAAATGGCCCAAGCCAGTGCGGAGCGTATCCTATCTTTACTTGATGAAGAGCCAAAGATTGTGGATACACCTGAAGTCATTGCGAAATATGGAACGGTATTAGAACCAAAAAAAGAAAACTATGAGCCTTTAATTGGGGATATTCAGTTTGACCATGTTTCGTTTCATTACAATGAAAAAGAAGAAATTCTTCATGATTTTAATTTATCTGTCAAACAAGGCCAAAAGATTGCGCTTGTGGGCGAAACTGGTTCTGGTAAAAGTACCATCGTAAACTTATTGTGTCGCTTCTATGAGCCAACTAGTGGCCAAATCTTAATTGATGGGAAAGATTATAAAGCACGTTCCATTGATTGGCTTCACCATCATATTGGCTATGTTTTACAATCCCCATTCTTATTCAGTGGCACTATCAAAGAGAATTTACGTTTTGGGAATCTAGAAGCCAGTGAAGAAGAATTAAAACATGCGTGTGCTTTGGTTGGAGCAGCATCCTTTATTGAAGAATTAGAAGACCAATATGATACAAATGTTGGGGAAGGTGGCGGAAAGCTCTCAACTGGCCAAAAACAACTCATTAGTTTTGCGCGTGCTTTAGTACGTAATCCAAGTATTTTAATCCTGGATGAAGCGACATCTTCCGTTGATACAGAAACGGAAGTCGCAATCCAAAAAGCGATGGAAGAAGTCATGAAAGGGCGGACGAGCTTTATTGTGGCCCATCGATTGTCAACCATCGTAAATGCGGATAAGATATTAGTGATTAAAAAGGGTAAAATTGTAGAAAGTGGAACCCATCAAGAATTGATGGATTTAAAAGGATACTACTACCGTCTTTATACCAACCAATTCCAAGAAGGCTTAGAAACGGAATTGTTAGGAAGAAAGAAGACGTTTGCGTAAGGAGATTAAATGGAATTAGGAATTATTGGAATCGTCATTCTCTTGGATCAAATATCCAAGTACATCGTGCAACAAAATGCGGCGGCGATTGGTCAAATGGAAATCATTCCCAACTTTTTATATTTACGTTACATCAAGAATACAGGGGCAGCGTGGAGTATGTTATCGAATCATACGATGTTATTGACGTTGATTTCAGTTGTTGAAATAGGGATTTTAGTTTACTTTTTGTTAGATGTACGTAAAAAGAAACAAACCTTGTATCGGATTGCGCTTAGCTTAATGATTGGTGGCGCCATTGGTAATCTCATTGACCGCGTGTCTTTTCAATATGTAAGAGACTTTATTGATACGTATATTTTCGGTTATGATTTTCCAGTCTTTAATATTGCGGATAGTGCGTTATGTATAGGGGCATTCTTATTGATTGTTATCCTCTTATTTGAGAAAAAGGAGAGTGAAGCATGAGCCGAATGACTTTGGTATGTGAAGAAGCAGATATTCGCATAGATAAGTATATTGCGACATATACCGAGCTTTCGCGTACCTATGTGCAACAACTATTAGAAGAAAAGAAAGTAACCGTCAATGGCAATACAGTACGTAGTAGCTATAAAGTGAGTCTTGATGATGTGATTGAAATAGAAGTTCCAGAAGTAGAACCGATTGCGCTTGAGGCGGAAGATATTCCCTTAGATATCCTTTATGAAGATGGGGATGTGATTGTGATTAATAAAGCAAAAGGGATGGTTGTGCATCCTGCACCTGGTGTGTACCATGGGACATTAGTCAATGCGCTTCTTTATCATTGTAAAGATTTATCGGGTATTAATGGGAAACAACGGCCTGGTATTGTGCATCGTATTGATAAAGATACAACAGGGTGTTTGATTGTTTGTAAAAATGATTTGGCGCATGAAGCAATCGCTAAACAAATTGAAGAAAAAACATGTCACAGAGAATATGTGGCGATTGTAAATGGGATTATCGATCATGAAAAAGGATTGGTAGATGCCCCAATTGGAAGAGATCCACGTGATCGACAACGTATGACGGTAACGGAAAAAGGAAGTAAAGAAGCACGTACTTTATTTGAGGTGATTGAGCGTTTTCGTGAAGATACTTACATCTCATGTACACTTGAAACCGGTAGAACCCATCAAATCCGTGCCCATATGAAGTATATTGGTCATCCAGTTATGGGAGATTCGCGGTATGGTGGAACTTGTAAGTATATGGATACCCAAGAGCAAGTACTTCACGCAAGAAGTATTACCTTTGTGCATCCTCGTACACAAGATCAGATGCGTTTTGAAGCTCCATTACCAACGTATTTTGAAGAATTATTAGAGTTATTAAGAAAGGATATGCAATGACCTTAAAAACACTGTTTAAAGAGATACCAGGGACATGTATTGTAATTACGATTTGTATCATTGTCTTTTTGATGATTAATCTAGGGGTGTTTCCTGGCTTAAGTACCACAGGCCATGCGATTTTACTTGGTTGTTACTATAAACCCTTTATTTTGGCAGGGGAATGGTGGCGCTTAATTACCGTAGGTTTTGTACACATTTCTTTTTTCCATTGTTTTATGAATCTCTATGCTTTTTTTCAAATGGGAATATCTCTAGAAAATCATTATGGGACACGCAATTTCTTATTGCTATTATTCTTATCGGTACTTGGTGGAAGTTTATTCATGATGATACGACAAGGTAATGTACCCATTGCGGTTGGTTTATCTGGTGGCTTATATGGTTGTATGGCAGCTATGGTCATGCTGATGATACGCTCTGGTTATTTAAATAATCCTAGAATTCGAAATAGTTTAATTCATACCTTTGCGATTAACCTTATGATTAACTTTATGCCTAATGTAGGTTATATGGCGCATTTAGGTGGCTTTGTGGTTGGTTTTATTCTATCCATTGCTTTAGAGCCAAAAGCAGGAGATCGCACCCTCGCGATCAATAGTCTTGTGGCTTCCATTGCGCTATTAGGCATTCTTGGTTACTATTGTTTTACAAGAGTAGATATGGGCCAAACGCAACACTATTATGGAACAGACTTAGAAGTTCTTGCCTATGAAAAAGGGTTAGGACTGAATGATTATGCAGACCATATGAGTTTAAAATTAAATGAGCTATACAAAAATACGATTATTACCGATACATTAGAGGCGGTAAAATAGGAGGTATTATGGGAAAACGTGAAGGGGCATTAACTTGGGAAGAGTATTTTATGGGGATCGCACATCTTTCCGCATTGCGCAGTAAAGATCCTGGCACACAAGTAGGAGCGGTGATTGTGGATGAGAATCATCGTGTGGTATCGGTTGGCTATAATGGCTTTCCCAAAGGATGTAGTGATGATGAATTCCCATGGGATAGAGAAGGGGGCATGTTAGAAACAAAATATGCCTTTGTCGTGCATGCAGAATTGAATGCAATCTTAAATAGCCCTCGTTCTGTCAAAGGTTGTGATTTATATGTCTCGTTATTCCCTTGTAATGAATGCGCGAAAGCCATCATCCAAGCAGGCATTAAACGCATTGTCTATGAATCAGATAAATATGCGGATACAGAAGGTGTCCAAGCAAGTAAACTTATGTTATCGCGTGCAGGCGTGGAGCTCGTCCGCATTGAAAATACCATTGCTTTAGAAGTAAAAAAGATTCCTAATGAAACAAAATAGAATGACAAGTGTCATTCTATTTTTTGGGTATTTTTGAAATGGATTTTGGCGACTTCTTCTAAAGCCTTTCGCCCATGGGTTTCCACAAATTCTTTTGCGCTTTGATCTGCTAGGGCGCCACCGCCTTTGTGAAATACCATATTCCATTTGGCTTCCATTTTTTCCATTTCCTTTAAGAAGGCATAACGCGCAAGCACAGAGGAAACCGCAACCGCTAAATATTTATCTTCTGCTTTGGTTTCAAAGTGGAGGTCTTGAACGATTTTAGGTTGTCCTTTTAAATAGCGATAATAAGAACTTTTTGGGGTGAATTGGTCAATGACACAAAAGGAAGGAAGCTTCTGTTTCTTTTGAAGGTTGAGATAGGCTTGGTTATGCAATAATGCTTTAATCGCATTTAGATTTTCACTTTGATGAACTTCGTTATACTTTTTTGGAGAAACAATCAGTAAGCTATGCGGAATGCTAGATAAAAGTTGTGGTGCTACTTTTAAGATATCTTGGTCTTTTAAGGCTTTTGAATCACGTATGCCTAAAGCATTTAAGGTATCGACTTGTTTAGCAGTAACGATGGAAGCACATACGACAACCGGTCCAAAATAATCCCCTGTTCCGACTTCATCGCTACCTGCTTGTGGATAGGTATTTAAAGTAGTTGTTTGAAAGGGGGAAGCATATATTTCCGCATCACTTCCTTGAAATACTACTTTTCCACTTTGATAACTCGTAATTGTA
The DNA here is from genome assembly GCA_017941735.1 of Solobacterium sp. GTDB lineage: Bacteria > Bacillota_I > Bacilli_A > Erysipelotrichales > Erysipelotrichaceae > Bulleidia. The sequence goes on from JAGAVW010000042.1 coordinate 20,137, forward strand.
CAGTTTTCGACTTTCAATTGATATTCGGCATAGGGAGGGGTAATGGAAGAAAGAGAATCGTTAAAAGTCTCTTTTAATTTTGCACGTTGTTTTGGTGTTAAGGATAGAGATATTGTGTTTTGTGTACTCATGAAAGTATTGTAACATACGTTTTTAATGCAGTTCGTGCTAAAATGATTACGTTATGTTTACGATACCAAATGAAGCGATTTTCTATATCAATGTGGGCATTTTAGTCTTCTATGTACTGATGTTCTTTTTTGGCTATCGAAAAGGTTTCTTATATCAAATCTTGATTACCATTGGAAGCCTCGTTGCTTTTTTTGCTTCGTGGCGGTATGCGCCTGTTTTTGCAGCAAGGTTTCATGTAGTCAATGAAGGTATGGTGCCAAAAGAATTGTCGTTATTTAAGAGTGTCATCGCCACGTATGCGAATGAATTATTATGGTATTTCATTCTTTTCTTTGCATTAAAATTTGTCTTTGGTATTTTGACACGCATTGTTCAAAAGATACGTCGTGTACCAGTCATCAAACAGGTAAGTGGTTTATTAGGTGGCTTATTAGGCTTATTAACCGCAACGGTTTGGATTTTGGTTGTGTGTGTCTTTTTGAATACGAGTATTATTAAAAATGGTGTGGAAATAAAAGAGAAGAGTTGGCTGGGCCAAATTCAAAATAGTGCTTCCGTCGCAATTTCTTCCTTTGCTTTACCAGAAGAAGATAGCAAGCCATTTGCGAAACTTGTCCAGAATTTTGAAAACTTAGATGAGAACGATAAAAAAGCATTGGATAAATGGTTAAGTAGTCATGGATTTGAATCCATTGAAGATAATGAAATAGAACAATGAGAATGGAACAAAGTTTAGAATTAGATGTCATCTTGGAAGAAATGGCCCAGTATTGTTCTTTTTCCTTAGGAAAAGAAACATTATTAACAGAAAGGCCATCTTTTCATCCCCTTGAGATTGATTTAAAACTGGCCCGCATCAAGGAAGCATTAGCGGCTTGTATTTCTTATGGACCCATGCCATTTTTGGGGATCCATGATTTAAGACAACCTCTTCTTGAATTACAAAAAGGGCGCACCTTACGTGCAAATGATTTAAACCAAGTTGCCCAACTCATCCATGGCACCAAAGAAATCATTACTTATACAAAGGGAATCGAAGGAAAAAAAGAAGCCTTATTCGATGTAGTAGATACATTACGCGTGCATGAAAAGCTTGCAGAAGAAATCCACCAATGTATTGATGCATATGGAGAAGTCAAAGATAGCGCTAGTAGTACGCTGAAACAAATACGGAAAGAATTATTGGGTATTGATGGGGTCATTGCAGCTGCAGCCAATTCCTTTATTGCGAAACACAAAGACCAAGTTGTGGATCAGATTATTACAGAACGCAATGCACGGGTTGTGATTCTTGTGAAGGCACAAGATAAGAATACATTTGGTGGCTATGTTTATGGAGATAGTGCAAGTGGACAAGCTTCTTATGTCGAACCAAAAGAATTGATTGGTCCTAATAATCGAAAACAAGAATTGTTATTGCAAGAGCAAGATGAGATTGCCCGTATTTTACGCCATCTAAGTAATGAAGTCGAAGAGGTGGCAGAAGAGTTAATCGCAAATATTGAAACAATTGCGTTACTAGATGCCTTATTTGCAAAAGCAATCTGGGGCACACAACACGATGGTATTGTCGCTACAATAACAAAAGAACGTAAATTCGCAATTAAAAAAGCACGCCATCCTTTGATTGATCCTAAAAAGGTCATCGCCAACGATTATCAACTAGGTCCAGCCCAACAGATGTTATTAATTACAGGACCTAATACGGGAGGCAAAACGGTTTCTCTTAAAATTATTGGTTTATTTGTTTTGATGACGTATTGTGGTATGCCAATTCCTTGTGAAGAAGCAATCTTTCCATATTTTGATCAAATCTTTGTGGATATTGGAGATGGACAAAGTGTGGTATCTTCCTTAAGTAGTTTTAGTGCGCATATTCAAAAATTGGCGGAAATATTAAATCAAGCAAGTCCATCTTCCTTAATTCTTTTAGATGAAATTGGAAGTGGAACCGATCCCAAAGAAGGCGAAAGTATTGCGATAGCGGTGCTTAATGAATTACGAGATCGTAAAGCAATGACAATTGCCACAACGCACTATAGTCGTTTAAAGGCATACGGGAAGCGCCATGAAGATATTCTCTTAGCAAGTGTGCAATTTGATATGGAGCAACTCATGCCAACGTATAAATACTTAGAAGGCATTACAGGCCAAAGTAATGCGCTTGAAGTCGCAAAACGTTATGGGTTACCTTCTTCGATTATTAAGTATGCGCAATTCTTAAAAAACCAAGCAAAAAGTGAAGAAGATGAACTCATTGATCGTTTAGAAGCGCAATTAAATAAAAACCAACAATTGCAAGAACAATTGGAACAAAAAGAAGCTTCATTAAAGGAAAAAGAAGCAGAATTAAAGAAAAAAGAAAACCAACTCTTGCGACAAAAGGAGCGCTTGCAAGAACAAATCGAAGAAGAAAAAGAACATATCTTAGAAGATGCTCGCCAAGAGGCAGAAGAAATCCTCGCCGATATGCGTCAAATGAAAAATAATGCGAAATACCATGAAGTTTTATCGGTAGCAAATCGCTTAGAAAAAGAAGAGAAGGTAGAAGAAGAGGACGCTTATACATTCCAAGTTGGAGATGTAGTGGAATTAAAACAATCCAACCAAATTGCCCGGATTGTTGAATTAAGGAAAAAAGGTGTTGTGATTGATTTGCATGGGCGTGAGATGGTTGTGAAATACAATCAAATTTATCCAAGTGCAAAAGTATTGCCGAAAGAAAAACCAACTACCAATGTAGCCATTTCAACAGGTAATCCTTTTGCGACGATGCCATTAGAATGTAATTTAATTGGTTTATATGTAGAAGAAGCAATGGAAGTATTACAAGATTATTTAGCAGAAGCGAAAATCCATAAACTGAAGAGTTTCCGTGTCATCCATGGGGATGGAAGTGGGGCATTACGCAAAGCGGTACATGCGTGTTTAAGTAAAGATGCTTCCATTGATAGTTTTCGCATTGGCATGCCGCAAGAAGGTGGAACCGGGGCAACGGTTGTTACGATGAAGGAATAAGATGAAGAAGGAACATTTAAAAGCAAAACTCGCAACTTTACCAAATGAACCAGGTTCTTACCAAATGAAAGATCGTCATGGCGAAATCATTTATGTAGGGAAAGCGAAAAATCTACATGCACGTGTGAATCAATACTTTGTTGGAGCACATGATTTTAAAACGACCAAGTTGGTTCAAAATATTGAGGACTTTGATTTCATTGTGACTAAAACGGAAAAAGAAGCTTTGATTTTAGAAATCAATTTAATTAAAAAGTATCGTCCGAAATATAACATCATGTTTATTGATGATAGTAGTTATCCCTATATTAAGTTGACGAAAGAAGATTATCCACGTTTATTAATTGCCCGTGATACGAAAAAAGATAAGAAATCAAAGTATTTTGGTCCATTTCCTGATGCAAGTGCTGCAAAAGAAACCCAACGCATTCTACAAAACATTTATCCATTCCGTCGTTGTACGCATATGAAAGATAAAGTTTGTCTTTATTATCATATGGGGCAATGCTTAGGGCCTTGCCAATATGACATCCCTAAAGAAGTTTATGAAGAAATGAGTGCTAAGGTGACGAAATTTTTGAATGGGGATAGTAAAGAAGTAGAAAAAGAACTGGAAGAAAAGATGTATGAGGCAAGTGAAAAACTAGAGTTTGAGAAAGCACAAGCCTACAAACAATCTTTAGATGCGATTGCACGTGTCATTGATAAACAAATGATTGAATTAGATAAACAAGGAACTAGAGATGTATTTGCGTATTATGCAGATCGAGGCTATCTTGCGATTCAAGGCTTTCTTGTTCGAAAAGGGGTTGTGTTAAATAAAGAATTCCGTTTACAACCTCTATATGGAGATCCCGAAGAAGAATTTATATCTTTCCTCATTCAGTATTATGAAAACCATCCATTCCCAACCGAACTTGTCTTACCAAAAGAAGTAGATATCACAACCCTTGAAGAAGTCTTAGACGTGCGTTTGTTTCAACCACAAAAGGGCTATCGCCAACAACTCATTACCATGTGTATTGAAAATGCGAAAAAGCAATTAAATCAAAAATTTGATGTTGTGGAGCGACAAGAAGAAACCACACAAGATGCCATTCAAACTTTGAGTGACCTTGCAGGAAGACCAATGAATCGTGTCGAACTATTTGATAATAGCCATACCAGTGGTCAATATACAGTCGCTTCATGTGTAGTGTATGAAGATGGCCATCCTTCAAAAAAAGATTATCGTTTGTATCGTTTGCATACAGGAAACTCCGATGTGGATTCTATGAAAGAAGTTGTTTATCGTCGTTATTTCCGTCTTATGAAAGAACAAGGTGTTTTACCAGATGCAATTCTTGTGGATGGTGGGTATATTCAAATTGAAGCAGCCAAAGAAATCATTGATCAACTTGGCTTAGATATAAAGATTATGGGTCTAGTCAAAGATGATCACCATAATACAAATGCATTAATGGATGAAACAGGGAAAGTATTCGATATTGATAAGAATTCTGGATTATTCTTTTTGTTGACGCGTATGCAAGATGAAGTGCACCGTGTCGCGATTTCTTATCACCGTAAACTACGTGCCAAAGCCCAAACCAAATCCATTCTTGATGAGATCGAAGGAATTGGACCAAAGCGTAAGAAACAATTATTAAAAGAATTTAAGAATTTAACTAATATCAAAGAAGCATCAGAAGAAGAATTAGCGAAGGTCGTACCACAAGCGTTGGCCAAAGAGATCTATACATTCTTCCATTCTTAGCATGGTATAATAAGCAAGATGAGCGTAACAATTACGAGTGAACAAGAACGTTTTCGAAAATACTTTGTCATTATTTTGGCATTGTTTTCAGCGATTATGATTGGAGTATTGAATTTTCGTTATGATTCTTTATCGCGTTATCCATATCGTGACCAACAAAGTCGTAAAAAAATCAAAGAACAATTAACGAAAGAAGAGATTGAATACATCATTGAATATTCAATCGCGCCAAGCTTATTTATTAACTTTATTGAAGCAGATGGTTTTAATATTTATCATGCGCAAGATTATAAACGCTTAAGTGAAGTCTTGTGGGATAAAAGCCCACAAGAAATTGTGACAATGGTAGAAAGTACACGTAATGATATGAGTACAGATGAGCTTATCCACTATCTACAAAGTTATTCCTTTGAAGAACTTGATACCTTCTTAAAGGAAGGGGATGCGAATTCCCCTGGCACAACACTCATTGATAATGCGAATCACCTCAATGCCTATGTCAATGTGAAGCGTACGGTTGGAACCCATGTGCCCAATAACTTAGTGAAAGTATCAAACAATATTACCGAAGAAGAAATGTATCTTACGGAAGACGCACACATTGCGCTAAATAGTATGTGTAATGCAATCAATGCGCAAATGCGACAAACGCAAGGATGTGGTGGCTTTGCGATTACGAAGGCTTATGTTTCTTATGAAGATCAAGAAAAAGAATTTGCCTTACTTGGTAGTCCAAAGACAAGCTATCCAGGCCACGATGAACACCAATTAGGTTTAGCAGTTGATTTAAAAGTTCCTGGTATTCCAGATGCAGAATTATTTAAGACAGAACCTGGTACATGGCTCAAAGAAAACGCATGGCGATTTGGGTTTGTGCAAACTTATACGGAAGATGTCAAAGCGTTAACGAATCATGATGCGGAGAATGGACATTATCGCTTTGTGGGAATGGTTTTAGCACGTATGCTTCATGAAAGTGGCTTACGATTTGCGAACTATTCAGAGAATTATTAAAAATATTGAAGCTAGGATGGCTTCAATATTTTCTTTAGAATATCGGTAATGTTTTTTTGTTGCATGCGTTTGTTTAGAACGCGTGAAGTACTATTTCGAAATTGGGTCATACCTTTTTGACCGGATTTCTTTTTATCTTTGAGAATGGCTTTTAAGACCATGAGCCCACCAAATATATCTTTTGCGCCAATTGGGGAAGGTTTCTTATCCGGGTCTGGTTTTGGTAATTGTTCCATCTTCTCATTTAGCAATGTTGTTTCTTTATTGATTCCTTCAACACGCACATTCATTTGTTTTAGTGCTTCTAGTAAAGGACGCAAACGTAACAGCGTCAAAACAAGAAAAACAACCAGTAAGATAAGCGCACCATAGAGTAGATAATAATTGTATGGATATAAGTTCATATCTATATTTTAACGTATTTTTCACATGTTTCTAGAGGGAATCGTTTATAATTAAGACATGCCTAAAAAAATTATCATAATTAGTGACAATCACGGAATGGAAAAACCGATACAGGATATTTTAAATGCCTATCCTGAGGCAGATTATTTTTTCCATTTAGGAGATAGTGAAATGCCATATCAGTTTTTAAAAGGTTATGCGCGAGTAAGAGGAAACAACGATTATGATTTTGATTATCCAGAGAATTTAATTCTTGAAATTGATGATCATAAGTTCTATTTAACGCATGGGCATCGGGATTATGTAGCCTTTGGCTTAGATACGTTAATTCATAAAATGCGACAAGAGGGGTGTGACATTGGTTGTTTCGGTCACACGCATCGTTATTTTGAAGCGAAAGCAGATGGGTTATTGTTGTTGAATCCAGGAAGCATATGGCATAATCGGGATGGCTCCAAACCTTCTTATATGATTCTTACACTAGGTGATAAAATCACGGTGGAAAGAAAAGTATATCCAATTGAAAAGATAGATTAAATTTGTTATATTATTATCCGCATGTCCTCGTAGCTCAGCTGGATAGAGCACTCGCCTTCTAAGCGAGTGGTCATGGGTTCGAGTCCCCTCGAGGACGCCATTGAAAGAAAGAGGCTAGAAATAGCCTTTTTTCTTGTATAATGGGCCTATGAATGAATATTATCGTGATTTGTTTCTGCAATTAGAAGAGATGATGGAAGAAGGGCATTATGAAGAGGCAAACTACTTGATTGAAAAAGAGTTACATATGCCATATCTTCCGCAAGAAGTCGAATCTAAACTGCAATCTCTAAAAAAAGATGCGGTTTATTATTGTGCTAACGAAAAGGAAACAAAAGAAGATACGTTAGAAAGTTTATTGAATCGATTGCGTAGTGGAAAACCAGCATCGGTTTTATATGCGTGTGAGAAATTATGCGAGCGCAATTTAAGGTCGTGCATTCCTGAAATCCAAGACTTCTTAAGAAAAGATCCATTACCAGAAGCGGCCGCATTATTGATTGATGCACTTGCTGAACAAGAGATTCAAGAAGAATTTATCTTAAAACGCCAAGGGCTCGAATTTACTTTTTATGGGGATTCCATTACGCCAGTATCAAAAAGTGCTGGGTTAAAAGCTGCGATGGCGTTACTTGAAGAAAAGTATTATAAGAATCCATCTTTCTTACAAATGGCGCGCACCTTATTAATTCATACGGTATATCTTTATTTGCCACTGAGTTATGAAGAAAGCGATGCGCCACTCTTAGTAAAGGAAGTCGAAGCACAATTAGAAGAAATTCAAGGAATATAAAAGAAATTGGCACTCACTAGTTGACAGTGCTAATTTTTTGCGTTATGATTTAGCAGGCATGGTAGCAGAGTGCTAACTATGGCGTGAATTCCAATCCTTTGGTATACTTGGAGGGTTAGCTGAAAGGAGCAATGAATATGTCCGCAAATTTTACATTAAAGGAAAAATCAATGGGTGAATTAGAAGTCACAGTTGAAGGAGAAAAATGGAAGGAAGCTTGTGCCAAAGCATTTGATAAGCTTGCGAAAAAAGTAAGCATCGATGGATTCCGTAAAGGACAAGCACCAAAGAAGATTTTAGAACAACGTATCTCTAAAGGAGAACGTCAAGTTCAAGCAGTCGATGATAACTTAAATCATTGGCTCATTGAAGGGATTCAAGAAGCAAACGTGAATCCAATTAGTCAACCAAGCGTTGAAATCAAAGCTGTGGATGATGAGAAGGTAGAGCTTGTTTATAAGTTCGCAGTTATGCCAGAAGTAAAACTTGGTGAATATAAGGGCTTAGAATACCAAGTGGAAGAGGCAAAGGTAAGCGAAGAAGAGTTCGATGCGGAAATAAACCGTATGCGTGAAACTTATGCGGATATGGAAATAAAAGAAGAAGCTTCCGAAAATGGAGATACCGTTAATATTGATTATGAAGGATTTAAAGATGGGGTTCCATTTGATGGTGGCAAAGCAGAAGGTTATGACCTTGTATTAGGTTCTAATAGTTTCATTCCTGGCTTTGAAGAACAATTAGTTGGCGTGAAAGCAGGAGAAGAAAAAGATTTGAATTTAACCTTCCCAGAAGAATACCACGCGGCTGATTTAGCAGGTAAAGAAGTTGTTTTCCATGTGAAAGTCAATGAAGTGAAAACAAAAGTGTTACCTGAATTAGACGATGATTTCGCAAAAGACGTGAATATTCCAGAAGTGGAAACCGTAGAAGATTTAAAGAAAAAAGTACGTGAGCGTTTAGAAGAAAACAAAAAGCGTATGGTTGAAAATGATGCAGATCGCAAATTCTTAGACCAATTGTCTGCAGGCGCAGAAGTAGAAATTCCAGATGTACTTATTGAAGATGAAGAAAAACAAATGTTCAATGAGTTAGCTGCAAATCTACAACAATATGGTATGTCGGTAGATACCTTCCTCAAGAGTTCTGGGCAAACTCAAGAAGAATATCTCAAAGGCTTTGAAGAAGAAGCGACCAAAGCAGTCAAACTTCGCTTAGTCTTGGGTCAAATCGCGAAAGAAGAAAACATTGAACCAAGTGAAGAAGATGTTGAAAAAGAAGTTGAACGCATCGCTGGCATCTATCAAATGGATGTCGAAGATGTGAAGCGTGCCATTAATCCAGAATTGCTGAAAGGTGATTTGAAGAATAATATGGCCTTCAAACTTGCGAAAGATGCTGCGAAAGTAGTTACAATTAAAAACGAAAAATAAGACGCCCAAGCGTCTTATTTTATCCAAAAGGAGGTATTACAAATGAGTCATGATGTAAATGTACGTGTTCCAGTTGTATGTACGCGTGGGATTGTAATCTTCCCTGGCCAAGATGTCATGATTGAGGTCGGAAGAGAAAAATCCATTCATGCGGTAAATGAAGCTGGACAATCCTTTGATAACATGGTTTGGATTGTTTGCCAAAACGATATTATGGTTGATAATCCTACCGAGAAAGATCTTTATGAAGTAGGAACACTGAGTAAAGTGAAAATCGTACGCCGTAAAGAAGGTTTTATGCGTGTCACCTTCACAGGTATGAAACGGGCGCGTTTAAAGAGCTTATCGGATGATGGCGAAATGATGATGGCTGAAATTGAACCACTTGAAGATGTGCAAGGAAGTTCCATGGAAGAAGTGGCATTAGTTAAAAAGATTATTGGTGAATTCCAAAAGTTCTCGAATTTAACTGCTGCCTTCCCAGCTGATATTTTAAGCCAATTAACAAAAGGGGTCTCTGCGATTACATTGACCGATCAATTTGCGCAGTATTTCCCTTTAGAAACGGCCTTTAAACAAAAACTGCTTGAAACAGTCAATGTCAATGAACGGATGTTGATGATTATTGCGGAGCTTGAAAAACAACACGAATATAACCAAATTGAAGCAACCATCAATGACAAAGTAAAAGAACACATTGATGATAGTCAAAAAGAATATTTCTTACGTGAAAAGCTACGTGCGATTAAAGAAGAGTTAGGGGATGTTTCTAATTTAAGCGATGATAGTGCAGAACTACGCGAGATGATTGAAAACAATCCATATCCAGAGCACGTTAAAGAAAAAGCGCGTGAAGAATTACAGCGTTATGAAATGTTGCCACAAGGAAGTGGAGAAGCAAGTGTTGCGCGTTCTTATTTAGATTGGCTTTTGAAAGTGCCTTGGTGGCAAAAAACAGAGGACAATGAGAACCTCAAAGAAGTCCAAGGGGTTCTAGATGAAGACCATTATGGCTTAAAGAAAGTCAAAGAGCGTATCATGGAGTATCTTGCGGTCAAACAGATGACAGGGAACCTCAATTCCCCAATTATCTGTTTAGTCGGTCCTCCTGGTGTTGGTAAAACTTCTTTAGCGAAATCCATTGCGCGCTCACTTGGTCGTGAGTTTGTCAAAATGAGTTTGGGTGGTGTGCGTGATGAAGCAGAAATCCGTGGGCACCGTCGTACGTATTTAGGGTCTTTACCTGGACGTGTCATTCAAGGTATGAAAAAGGCTGGTGTGATTAATCCTGTCTTCTTGATTGATGAAATTGATAAGCTTGGTTATGACTATAAAGGCGACCCAAGTAGTGCGTTATTAGAAGTATTAGATCCGGAACAAAACGCTTTGTTTAGTGACCATTACTTAGAAGAGCCTTATGATTTATCTAATGTCTTATTCATTGCGACAGCAAACTATTTGGAAAACATTCCTGCCCCATTACAGGATCGTTTAGAGATTATTGAATTACCTTCTTATACAGAAGTAGATAAAGTGCATATTGCCTTAGAACATCTCATTCCAAAACAACTAAATGCGAATGGATTAAAAGATACGCAATTCCATTTAAAAGAAAAAGAAATCTTATACCTCATTCGTCATTACACAAGAGAAGCAGGGGTAAGACAATTAGAACGTGTCATTGGCACCCTATGTCGTAAAACCGTTCTTGCGATTTTAAATGATGGCAAGCGTTCGGTTACCGTTAATGAAAAACTCATTCATGAATGGCTTGGCAAAGACATTTATGAATATGGTACAAAAGAAAAGAAAGACCAAATTGGGGTCGTAACGGGCTTAGCTTATACCCAATTTGGAGGAGACGTCTTACCAGTTGAAGTCAATTATTTTGATGGAAAAGGTGGCTTAATCTTAACGGGTAAGTTAGGAGATGTCATGAAGGAATCTGCAGAGATTGCCTTAGACTATGTCAAAGCACATGCGAAGGAATTTGGGATTGATTCTGAATTCTTTGGAAAACATGACATTCATATCCATGTGCCTGAAGGAGCTGTTCCAAAAGATGGACCTTCTGCAGGGGTGACGATGACGACTGCGATTGTTTCGGCATTAAGTGAAACACCAGTGCATAGTGATTTAGCGATGACTGGAGAAGTCACATTGCGTGGAAATGTATTACCAATTGGTGGCTTACGTGAAAAATCCTTAGCCGCAAATCGAGCGGGAATTTCTAAAATTGTCATTCCAAAGGCGAACTTACGTGACTTGGATGATATTCCAGATGCGGTAAAGGAAAATGTGACATTCTATCCAGTGGAAACAATGGCACAGGTATTGAAGGAAGCATTGGTGCGTTAATGCAGTATTATGATGCGAAATATGTGGCCTCTGCCGTCAATCCATCGCAATATCCAGATACCGATTTGATTGAAATCGTATTTGCGGGAAGAAGTAATGCGGGCAAAAGCAGCTTAATCAATGCGCTTGTCAATCGTAAGAATTTAGCTTACGAAGGCAAAACGCCTGGTAAAACACGGATGTTGAACTTCTTTGAGATTGATGGAAGATTTATGTTTACGGATGCGCCTGGCTATGGCTACGCAAAAGGAGGCGTAAAAACTTCACTTGCCTTTGGCGAAATCATGGAACCGTATTTCCAACTTCGTAAACCGCTTAAAGCATTAGTCTTAGTGTTGGATATTAGGCGCGAACCGAATGAAGATGATTTACGAATGATTGAATATGCAAAAGAGAGTCATCTTTCAATTCTTTGCGCATTAACCAAAAGCGATAAATTATCTTATTCGCAACAACTGCAATCCATTCAAAAGATTGTCAAAATATTAGGCATTCGTAAAGAAAGTGCCTTCCCGATTTCTTCCTTAAAGAAAACAGGTTTAGAAAACCTGTGGGAAGCAATTGAAAATTTAGAGTAGAGTTCACTCTGCTCTTTTTTCATGTATAAATAAGCCGGTATAGCGAGGAACTTGGAAGAATTCCATAAAGAAGTCACATTTACATAAGAAGGAATAAAAGATATCCCGGTTTTGATCAGATAAGGATTCGTAATTTCCTTGACCTTTCGCAAAGATGACATCACTTGTATAAAGTAATTCTTTGGCTTCTGGACTTAGCATCTCTTCAATTGTTCCCGCAATATTCTTTCCACTTGGAACAATCGTTGCGACTTCATCCAGGCCAATATAAAGCGCATCTTCCATGGTGACATCATTTAAGACATCTCCGCCACGAACTAATACGGTTAAATGGAGTTGCGGATAGCGCTTTTTTAAGATACGTAAAAAGAGCTTATCCAGTACAATTTCACCACAATTATCCGCAATTAATAAAAATGAATTAGCCTTCTTACATGCTTGTTCAAATTCTTGATAAGTCGCTTCATCTTCTTTAGAGAACTTCGCATTTTGAAGTACTTCTAAGAATTCGTTTTCATCTACACTTGCCTTAGAAGCATAATCAATAAAGTTCCCATTTCTTGCGTAGGCAATACTACTCGCAAGGGGGTCTTTTTGGGCTTCGATTTGTTTTACAATACTTTCTTCAAGAGCTAAAACAAAATCATTGGAATCTTGTTTGATTTGTTTAAAGGAAACAAAACTATCAAACATCTTCCGATAGACTTGGTCACATTGATAAGTAAGATAAGGGGCCGTGTCTTCTGGCTTTCTTGTATCTAAGATTTCTTTTGCTTTCGAAAGATATTCAGGATTATCGGAAATCCGGTTTTGTCCTTTCCATATACAATCGATGCACAATTCATTAATTTTCATGATGCCTTTATTATAGCTTTTTTTGGGGAAGGATGAAGAAATATCGCGTCTTATGCTAAAATTGTAGGGCATGAAGAAGATTATGATTGCGACTGGTGGGTCGGGTGGACATATCTATCCAGCCCTTGCTTTCGCTACGATTTTAAAAGAAAAGGAACCAAATTGTGAGATTGTCTTTTTTGGTTCCAATAACCATATGGAAAAAGACTTAATTCCAGAAGCAGGATATCGTTTTATTGGTGAAACGATGCATGGCTTACGGGGGAATGTAGTTGCCCAAGCAAAAGCAGTTTTTTCATTATGGAAAGGGTATCGCAAATGCATAACTCTGTTAAAGGAAGAAAGACCAGATGCTTGTGTTGGTTTTGGGAATTATATTAGTGTTCCTCTATTATTAGCGGCGCACCGTTTACATATCCCGACGATGATTCATGAACAAAATTCCTATGCCGGGAAAGCAAATCATCTATTAGGGAAATTTGTGGATGCAATTGTCACGTCTTATCAAACGACAATGAGTCAATTCCCAACTGAAAAAACACGCTTATATGGAAATCCTGAAGCAACGCTAGCGGTACGGGATGAAATCGATCCGAGTTTACTAGCGTCTTATGGAATTGATGCTACGAAACCTTTTATTGTCTCTATGATGGGCTCATTAGGCTCAAGCAGTGTTGCAAAAGTATTAGATGAAAGTTGTGAGATGTGGAATCCAAACTATCAAGTCTTACTTGTGGTTGGAAAACAGAATGATTATCAATTCAAAGCACATAGCCCACACATTCACATTGTCCCATTTGTGGATGGCAAACAAGTATTAAAACAATGTGCCTTAGCTATTTTAAGAGCAGGTGCGACTACACTTTGTGAGGTGACTTCGATTGGTACGGCGTCTATTTTGATCCCAAGCCCCTTTGTACCGAATAACCATCAGGTATATAATGCTATGGAGCTAGTGAATCAAAAAGCAGCCTTACTGATTGAAGAAAAAGACTTAACAGCAAAGCGCCTAGCGGACGAAGTCAATGCGTTACTCGAAGATAAGCAACGCTTAGAAGATATGAAAGCAAACGCAAAAGCATTAGGGAAAGAAAATGCTGCTTATGATATGATTGCTTGGCTGAAGGAGTTAGTAAAATGACGGATCTCAGGCATGAATTAGAAAAATATGCAGATGTTGTATGTGATGTACCACTATCGAAACTTACAACATTACGCATTGGTGGGATTGCCCGCTATGTAGTATATCCAGAAAACCTTTTATCGTTAGAAGGGATTTTAAAGACGGTTGAAGCATATCACTTGCCTTATAAACTCATTGGAAAAGGGAGTAATTTATTGTGCTCAGATGAGGTATTTGAAGGCGTGATTATTCGTTTAGATAAACACTTTAATCAATTTTATATTGATGGGACTACCTTAGTTGCAGAAGCTGGCTGCTCCATTATTACGCTATCGGTAGAAGCGATGCGAAACGGGTTATCCGGATTGGAGTTTGCTAGTGGAATTCCTGCGACAGTAGGTGGTGTCACATTTATGAATGCGGGCGCTTATAAGAGTGCCATGAGTGAAGTGATTGAAAGTGTTTCTGTTTTACGTGATGGAAAAATGGAATGGATTAGCAATGAGGAATGTGAATTTGCATATCGTTCCAGTATCTTTCAAAAACATCCTGATTGGATTATTCTTGGCGTGCGCTTACAACTAAAAGAAGGCGACAAAGAAGAAATAAGACAACTCATGGAAAGCCGGAAAGAACGGCGTATGGCTTCCCAACCCCTAGATAAAGCAAGTGCTGGAAGTATTTTCCGTAACCCAGAAGAAGTGCCTGCTTGGGAGTTAATTGAAGGTATTGGGTATCGTGGAAAACGGATTGGTGGCGCGCAAGTGTCAGAAAAACATGTCAATTTTATTGTGAATGAAGACCATGCGAGCGCCAAAGATTTCTTACAATTGATTGAAGAAATCCAAGCCAAAGTAAAAGAGAAATATCAAATAGATTTAGTCATGGAAGTGGAGAAGTTTAATTGGCAATAAAGAAAGATAAAACACTTCAGGATTTTCGTCCCGAACCATTAGGTGTCCTTAAGCTTTTACAAGATCGGAAAATTCGTCAGGAGAATCTTTCGTTTCAAGAGTCTAGGCCACTTCTTTTTGCGCTGTCTTTGATTGCGGGAATAGTATTAATTGTTGGTACGTATTTGCTTTTACCCATTAGTAAAATTAAGGCGGTTTCTGTTGTTGGAAACCAGTATTTAGAAAATCGGTATATCGAACGCATTTCAGGTGTCAATTACCAATCGCGTTTCTTTTTGACCTTTCCTGGTTTTGTCGCAAGAAAAGTCAAACAAGATCCAATGATTGAAGATTGTAAAGTGCGTTTACTTCCAAATCATATTGTTCAAATTGAAGTGAATGAAAAAGAACCGGTGGGCTATCGTTATAATGAAGAAGGACCTGTATTAATTATCAAGGATGCTACGCAAATCCCTTTAACAAGTGAATATATGCCTATGATTGCGCGTTTACCATTTATTACTGGATTTGTAGAGGAAGGTCAAACTTATAAATTAGCCCAAGCCTTAAGTAAAGTAGACCGTAAATTGATTGATGAAATATCGGAAGTGGAGCAGTATTTTTTGGATTATGATGAAGAAACCCTACAAATTCAAATGCGTGAAGGGGGCTATTTCTTTACTTCCTATTATTCCATTGAGACCTTAAATGCGTATCACGATATTTATGTGCGCATGAAGGATCATAATCATTGTTTTTATGCGGAAAGTGGAAAAACCATTGTGACAGAACGTGCTTGTCCTTGGGATGAAGTGCCAATTGAACATGAATATTGGCTGGATGAAACCGGCACACCACTCACCAATAAGTGGGGCGATAAAGCCGTTAAACACTATTACCATGATGAAAATGGCAATTTCTATCTTGATGAAAATGGCAATCGAATTGTGATACCAATCAATGAATTTGTGGAAGATGTAGTAGATGAAAACTTCCTTGAGAATTATTTTGCGGGTTATTATGCAACGGGTGAACTCGTTATTCCTCCAGAAGAAACTGAGGAAGGCGTCCCAGTGGAAGAAGGAACAGACGAAGAAGTGGTTGAAGAGCAAGAGACAAGTCAAGAAGGATAGTCTTTCTTACTTGTGCGCGTTTTGATATAATTGTTTAGGCGTAAAGGAGATTTACAATGACAGTTGAGAAAACAACGAACTATGGAAATATCAGTGTCACGGAAGATGCAGTGGCATCTTTAGCAGGTGGCGTGATTACCGAGTGCTATGGTGTCATTGGAATGGCAAGTAAAAAAGTGCTTAAAGATGGCATTGCAGAATTATTGAAAAAAGAAAACTATAGTAAAGGTGTTGTCGTACGTAAAACAGAAAAAGGTCTTGAGATTGACCTCTATATTATTGTTGGCTTTGGTGTGAAGATTTCAGAAGTCGTTTCCGAAGCTCAAAAGAAAGTAAAGTATGTCCTTGAAAAGTCATTGTCGGAAGAAATTGTTGATGTCAATGTCTTTGTGCAAGGGGTACAGGCGATAGGTTAAGAACATGGATACAATTAATGGTGCAATTTTTCGAGAAATGCTCGAAAGTGGATGTAATAACTTAAATAATCGCAAAAAAGAAGTGGATGCTTTGAATGTTTTCCCTGTACCAGATGGGGATACAGGCACAAATATGTCAATGACATTCACGAATGGAATATTAGAAGTACGTAAAGCAGGAAGTGAACAATTATCACTCGTCGCAAAGACACTATCACGTGGTCTTTTAATGGGAGCACGTGGAAATAGTGGTGTTATTCTTTCGCAGATTTTCCGTGGCTTTTCCCAAGCGATTACGGATAAAGAAGAACTCAATGTTAAAGAGTTTAGTACTGCGATGTTAAATGGCGCAAAAGTTGCCTATAAGGCAGTTATGCGGCCAGTGGAAGGAACCATTTTGACAGTAGTTCGTGAATCGACGGATTTTGCGGATGTATATGTCGATAATCATCCAGAATGTACGATCAATGAATATATTGATATTTTATGCAAAGAAGGCAAAGCTTCTCTAGATCGTACACCAGAACTGTTACCTATTCTAAAAGAAGCACGTGTGGTTGATTCAGGTGGCTCTGGACTTTTAGCGATTTATGATGGCTTCCGTGCCTATCTAGAAGGTTCCCCAATCCAAGAATTATCCGATTCCGAAAAGATGCAATTAGAAGAAGCGGACAAGTTTAGTGGCTATCGTACTGAATTTATCTTAAATCTAAGTAACCAAGGACAACATCTCTATAAAGAAGATCGTTTCCGTACTTCATTAAGTAAATTCTCTGAAAATATGACGGTCATTCAAGATGGTGATACTGTCAAAGTTCGCGTTAATACGATGACACCTGGTGAAGTCTTAAATTTAGGACAACGCTATGGGGAATTCAAGAAAATTCAAATTAGCTCAATTGAGGATAATGAAGAGTCAATTCTTGAAGAAGCAGAAGAAGAAAAAGTCGAAGAAAAAGAATATGCGATGATATCTGTTGCGGCGGGTGAAGGTTTAAAGAAACTGTTTGAGGAATATCGTTGTGATATTGTGGTCTCGGGTGGCCAAACGATGAATCCTTCAACTGAAGACTTTGTCAGTGCAATTAAGAAGTTAAATGCGAAACATATCTTCATTCTTCCAAATAACTCGAATATCATTATGGCTGCTAAACAAGTTGCACAAGTCATTGAAGATAAAGATGTACAAGTTGTTCTTACAACGAGTATTCCACAAGGATTATCCGCCTGCATTGCATTTAATCCGGATGCGAATGTAGAAGATAACTTAGAGATGATGGAAGAAGCGAGGAAGGCAGTGAAAACAGGCTCTGTCACCTATGCGATTAAAGATACGATGATTGAAGGCCATGACATTCATGAAGGCGACTATATGGGGATTCTTGAAAAAGAAATCGTCATTACCGCAAAGGAAAAGATGGATGCGACCTGTAAGCTCATTGATGCGATGATTGATGGCGAAAGTGAAATGGTCACAATTATTGCGGGTGAAGATGTCTCAAATGAAGAATTAACTACCGTTCAAAGCTATATCGAAGATAACTATGAAGTAGATCTCGATATCCAAAAGGGAGATCAACCCGTCTATAGCTTTATGATTGGCGTTGAATAAGCATGAATTCAATTCATGCTTTTTTGTTATAATTTGTTAGATGGAGATTTCGAATAAAGAATTAAAATTAACTCCAAAACGCATTGAAGCATTGCATCAGTTAGGTATCTATGATGTAGATGCTTTACTTTCTTATTATCCTTTTCGTTATGAAATCATCAAACAATCTGCTTTTTCAACTTGGAAAGAAAAAGATAAAGTTCATTTTGAAGGGGAAATCGTGAGTCCCATTCGTAGTTGGCGTTTTGGAAGAAAGAAAACAGGCACAAAATTCGATGTCATGGTGGATGACCAGATTTTACATATTACGATTTTTAATCGTCCTTGGGCAAAACAATTAAAAGAAGGACAAATCATTACGATTTCTGGTATTTACCAAGGGAAAAATGCGGTAACTGCAATTAACTACCAAGCAAAACCAATAGCAGAGATTCCTACGATTACTCCTGTATATGCTAGTAAAGCAGGCATTCAACAACGTACGATACGTGATAGTATTGCGAAAGTCTTTGCGCATGAAAAAGGACATCTTCTTGATTTTGTACCAACTTCATTACAAGAAAAATATCAATTATTAAAAAAAGAAGAGGCAATTGCGAAGATTCATTTTCCGAGTGATGAAAAGGAAATAGCTTCTGCTTATCGTACGCTAAAGTATGAAGAGTTTTTAAAATTCTTCTTAGCGATTGAAATGATGAAGCAACAGCAACAAACCGAAGTATTAAAGGTTCCGAAATCTTTTGATCAAACAAAAATTGATGCCTTAATTAAAAAACAACCTTATGCCTTAACAAAAGACCAAATGATAACCATTCAAGAGGTTTTAAAGGACTTAAAAAGCACTTCTTTGATGTATCGTTTGGTACAAGGGGATGTAGGTTGTGGGAAAACGGTGGTTGCTGCGATTGCCCTTTATGCATGTGTATTATCAGGTATGCAAGGCGCACTGTTAGCACCAACCGAAATCTTAGCCCGACAACACGAAATCTCCTTAAAAGAGATTTATAAAGATTTGCCATTACGGATTGAAACATTATACTCACAAGAAACAACGCAAAAGAAGAAAGAAATCTATGAGCGATTAGAAAAGGGTGAAAATGATATTCTCATCGGCACCCATGCGCTACTACAAGACCGTGTCCATTTTAAACAATTGGGTTTAGTCATTGTCGATGAACAACAGCGTTTTGGGGTTGCGCAACGTAGAACCTTAAAAGAAAAAGGAGAGAAAGTGGATTTCTTATTAATGAGTGCGACACCGATTCCTAGAACGCTTGCCTCATCTTTATATGGAGACATGGAAGTGAGTACTATTGAAACGATGCCAGAAGGTCGTAAACCAGTCATCACAAAATTGATTAAAGAAAATAGTTTCCGTTCAGTCCTCGATGAAATTAATCAGATTTTAGATGATGGACATCAATTATATGTGATTTGTGCAGCCATTGATAAGAATGAAGATTATGATGCGCGCAATGTCATGGATACAACCAAAAGCTTAGAAAAGCTATTTCTTAATCGTGCGAAAGTAGGCACACTACATGGAAAGATGTCTTCGCAAGAAAAACAAGAAGTCATGCAGGCATTTTATAACAATGAAATTCAAGTACTTGTTTCGACTACAGTAGTCGAGGTAGGAATGAATGTTGTAAATGCGACGGGTATGATTATTTATGATAGTGACCGGTTTGGCATGTCACAAATTCACCAATTGCGTGGTCGTATTCAAAGAGGAAGTGAACAAGGACGGTGTTATTTGTTGACCGATGCTAGTGATTCACATACTTTAGAGCGTTTAGAAGTACTCGAAAAGACAAGCAATGGATTTGAAATCTCGTATGAAGATTTACGCTTGCGTGGCCCGGGTGATATACTAGGAACAAGACAAAGTGGGGTTCCTGATTTTGTACTTGGTAATATCATCGAAGATACAAAGATGATAGAAGTGGCGCGTTCGGATGCAAAAGAGATTTATACCAGGTTGGATAATCCGATGTATCAAAACTTAAAAGGCTATTTACTAAGGCAAAATGAAAAGAACCTTTCGTTTGTAGATTAAGTATGAATATTAAAGAGTGGTTAAGCAAAAAAGGAATCGAAGTCAATGATCTTGCCCTTATCGAGCAAGCTTTTGTGCATTCTTCCTATGCAAATGAACATAAACAAGTCCATGATAATGAACGTTTAGAGTTTATGGGAGATGCCGTTTTACAGCTTTGGAGCAGTATTCATATCTATGCGATAACACCTGCTTTAAGCGAAGGGGAAATGACAAAAATGCGCTCACAACTCGTATGTGAAGGAGCTTTAGCAACCTATGTAAGAGAATTAGGAATTGCGAAGTTTTTATACTTAGGCTCAGGGGAAGAAAAAACAGGTGGTCGTGATAAAGATGCGATTCTTGCGGATATGTTTGAGGCCTTTTTAGGTGCCTTATTCTTAGATCAAGGAATGGAGGCAGTCGATATCTTATTAAATGAAGTGTTATTACCTCATTTAAAAGGAAATGATGATTTAATCTTGCGTAAAGACTATAAGACATTATTGCAAGAATATGTACAAGCGGATAACCGTCGTAGTGTAAAATATGTATTAGTAGAAGAAAGTGGTCCATCCAATGCGCCAACCTTTGTGATGAATGTTGTTGTGGATGATATTGTCTTAGGAACAGGCAAGGGCTCAAGTAAAAAACAAGCGGAACAAAATGCGGCAAAAGATGCATTTGATAAAATGGTTCGATAAAGGAGGACTTTATGATTTACGAAGATAAAATCTTAATTGGAAAAGCGGAAGATAAAAACGTATATATGCTTCCAAAACAATTGAATCGCCATGGTTTAATTGCTGGTGCTACTGGTACAGGTAAAACCGTCACTTTAAAAGTTATTGCTGAAACACTCAGTGAAATGGGTGTACCTACCATCTTTGCAGATGTCAAACGTGATTTAACCGGCATGATTGAAGAAGGCGATGCGGCAGGAATTCAAGGTCGTTTAGAATCGATGGGAATCAAGGATTATACGGTTCGTAAGTATCCAGTTCAATTCTTTGATGTATACCGTGAAAAAGGATTACCAATTCGTGCTTCCATCCAAGATATGGGACCAATCCTTATTAGCCGTATCTTAGATTTAACGGATGCACAAGAAGGCATTCTCAATATCATTTTTAGAATTGCAAATGAAGGCATTATCGTAGATGGGGAACGTGTTCATCTTGACCTAATTGACTTAAAAGACTTACAAGCGATGTGTTCTTATGTTGGAGAACATGCGCAAGACTATACACTCGAATATGGGAATATCACAAAACAAAGTGTTGGTGCTTTACAGCGTAAACTACTTGTATTAGAAGAACAAGGTGGCGAATCATTCTTTGGTGCCCCAGCGCTTGATGTGAATGATTTATTACGTCAAAAAGATGGCGAAGGCGTTATGAATATTATTGAATGTGAAAAGCTTTATAGGCACCCATTATTATATTCTGCATTTTTCTTCTGGATGTTAGAGAAATTACAACGTACATTACCAGAAGTAGGTGATTTAGAGAAACCAAAACTCGCTTTCTTCTTTGATGAAGCGCATACCTTATTTGATAATACAAGTCGTGCATTAATGGAGCGTATCGAACAAACCGTAAAGAGTGTTCGATCAAAAGGTATCGCAGTGTTCTTTGTTACTCAAGTACCAGAAGATATTCCAAGTTCCATTCTTAGCCAATTGAGTAATCGTATTCAACATAGTTTAAGAGCTTATACACCAGCTGAAATTAAAGCTGCGAAATTAGCTGCCGAATCCTTCCGCGATAATCCAGATTTAGATGAAGCTACATTAATCTCGAATATGGAAACGGGAACAGCGCTTGTCTCATGTTTAGATGAAAGTGGTGCGCCAAGTATTGTTGAAATGACAAAGATTTTACCTCCAAAATCAAGCATGAAAATGGCGGATGATATGCGTGTATTAAGTGTAGTGGATGCATCAGAGCTTAGCTATAAGTATCTAGAGGATGTAGATCCAGAAAGTGCATCTGAAAATATCGATGTAGCGCGTGTAAAAGAAGAAGAGGCTTTACAAGCATTAGAAGAAGCGGAACGTCTTAGAAAAGAAGAAGAAAAGCGTAGAAAAGAAGAAGAAAAAGCTGCTGCAAAAGCGGAAGAAAGAAGGAGACGTGAAGAAGAAAAAGAAGCAGCACGTAGGAAACGGGAAGAAGAAAAGGCTGCTAATGAGCCTACTTGGAGTGATAAATTAGCGAAAAAAGCACGTAATAAAGCAGAAAATGAAATGCTGAATATCGCTATCCGGCAAGCACGTAAATATTTAAAGAATTTCTTGAAATAGGTGAAAATATTCACCTTTTTCTTTGTCCTTTTACCACATGCAGAATAATTCAAAATGTCAAGAATTCTATTTCATTTCTTTCATGATAAAATGACAACACGATGAGTAAGTGTTTAACGGATGTAGTAGCAAGTCCAAAAGTAAAAAACCATGCAAGGTTTCATGAAATTCAGGTTGAAAAAGCCGCTTTTTATCGTGAAGAAAACCGGATTGAGATGGAACTTCATAGTGAAGGAATCCTATCTTTTAATGATTATGCCTTATTACAAGAAGCCTTACAAAAGCAATTTGGATGTTTAGTAAATCTACATTTTCATGTTACATCACAAGAAATCACGCAAGTAGAATTATCCAAATATCTTGATCATTTCTATGGAAAACACCCAGAATGCAAGATGCTTAGTACATCCTTACCAAAACTAACGGAAAATGAGCTGCAACTGATTTTTGCGAGTGATGAAGAGATGGATGCGGCAAGCGCTTGTATTGAAAAGCTTAGTCATTATCTGAATACCATTGGTTTTTCGCGTGCCATTCATTGTCATCTGCAAGAAAGTCATGTGGATGAAATACCAGTTATTGATGTGCCTGTAATTAAAGAAGCTGCACCAGAAGTTACTCCAGTTGTCAAACGTAATTTTTCTTATGGTAAAAAGAAAGATAGTTATACGAAAATTGAACTCAAAGACATCAAAGAACCGATTGAACATGTGATGTTTACAGGGGATATCTTTGCGAAAGAAGATTTTGAGATTCGCTCGAATCATCGGATTATTCAATCTTTATCTGTTTATGATGGAACAGATGCGATGATTGTGAAGCGCTTTGAAGGACCTCGCTTATCGAAAGAGGAATTAGAGGAAGCCAAAATCGGAGATCGCTATGAGTTCTATGGTTCTTTTGTCTATGATTCCTTTGCGAAAGACTTGGTATTTAATACCGATCAAATGGTGAAAGTCAATCCACTCACATATACCGATGAAGCTTTAGAAAAACGTGTAGAGCTCCATATGCATACCAATATGAGTGAAATGGATGGCGTATGTGATGCAGGAGAAGTAATTAGTCACGCTTGGAAGTTGGGACACGAAGGAATTGTAATTACCGATCATGCGGATGTGCAAAGCTTTGTGAAAGCGTATAATACGGCAGAAGGATTAAAGAAAAAGGATCCAAATCGTTCCTTTAAAGTGGGATTTGGGTGCGAAATGAATGTCGTAGATGATCATTTAAATATTGTCTATCATCCCGATGATACGTTATTACAGGATACAGAATATGTATGTTATGACTTAGAAACGACCGGCTTATCTTGTTATTTTGATCATATTATTGAGTTTGGGGCAGTGAAAATGAAGAACCAGGCAATTGTCGACCGTCTTCAAATGTTTATTAAGCCACCGGTTCCCATTCCTGCTTATATTGCGAAAAAGACGAATATCACAAATGAAATGGTTAAGGACGCAAAACCCATTGAAGAAGCCATTGATACCATATTGGAATTTTTAGGGGATGCGGTTTTGGTTGCGCATAATGCGACATTTGATTATTACTTCTTAAATGAAGAATTAAGACGGATGGGACGTGCACCAATGCATAATAAATGCATTGATACACTCGATTTAGCACGTGCCATATTGAAAGATCGTCGTGTTTATCGTTTAGGTAGTATCGCCCGTAATTACCGCATTGCGTATGATGAAGAAATTGCGCACCGTGCGGATTATGATGCGGAAGTTCTTTCCGGTGTATTTTTATCCTTGTTAAATGATGCCCAACGCAAAGGCGCTAAGACGCTATTGGATTTACAAAATAACATCCAAGATGAAGATGCCTATAAGAAAGTAAGACGCTCGCATACGATTGTTTTAGCGAAGAATCGCGAAGGTTTAAAGCGGCTTTACCAACTTGTTACATTATCAAATACGGAAACACTTGCTGTATTATCCAAAGGAAATGCAAAAGATGGTGGGGAAGTACCAGCGGAACCACGTGTTTTACGTAGTGCAATTGATAAAGATCGCACCAATATCTTAATTGGTTCTTCTTGTCAAAATAATGAATTATTTGAACTGGCATGTAACGGGGATGATGCACGTTTAGAAAAGGCAATGAAGTGGTATGACTATATTGAAATACAACCACTCGATGTCTATTCGACCTATATTCTTTTAGGAAATTGTCCAGATGAAGAGCGGCTAAAACAAGTTTTATTGCGCTTAATTCATATGGCTAAAAAATTGGGTATTCCAGTTGTAGCAGATAGTGATACGCATTATTGTACAAAAGAAGAAAAGATTTTCCGTGATGTCTATATCATGTCGCAAGGGGTAGGTGGCGTGTTCCATCCACTTTATATTCGTGATGAAGTATTACGTCTACGCTCCCAAAACCCGAACCAACATCTACGTTTAACCAATGAAATGCTACAAAACTTTTCTTGGTTGAATGATGAAGAATGTGTTCATGAGATGGTTATCACTAATCCAAAGAAGATTTTTGATTCCTTAGAAGCAATGCGTCCTGTACCAGAAGGTACATTCCCACCAGTTATTGAGGGTTCGGATGATAAGCTACGTGAGCTTTGTTATAACACCGCTAAAGAGATGTATGAGTTTGATGGAAAACTTCCTGAAATCGTTGAAAACCGTTTGAATAATGAATTAGAAAATATTATTCGGAACGGCTTTGGTGTGCATTATTACATTGCGCATTTGTTAGTGAAAAAATCCAATGAAGATGGTTATGTTGTTGGTTCTCGTGGGTCCGTTGGCTCTTCTTTTACGGCAACCATGTCCAAAATCACAGAAGTAAATCCTTTACCACCACATTATTTATGTCGTAATTGCCATTATAGTGAATGGATTGAAGAGGAAGAGATTAAATCTGGGTATGATTTAGAAGATAAAGTTTGTCCACATTGTGGAGCAACAATGAAAGGGGAAGGGCATAACATTCCTTTCCAAACGTTCTTAGGTTTCAATGCGGAAAAAACACCAGATATTGATTTAAACTTCTCAAATGAATACCAAGCAAAAGCCCATGCGTTTATCAAAGAAGTATTTGGGGAAGATTACGCATATCGTGCAGGTACGATTGGTACGGTGGCAGAGAAAACCGCTTATGGATATGTATCTG
The DNA here is from genome assembly GCA_017941735.1 of Solobacterium sp. GTDB lineage: Bacteria > Bacillota_I > Bacilli_A > Erysipelotrichales > Erysipelotrichaceae > Bulleidia. The sequence continues at coordinate 45,671 of JAGAVW010000042.1, forward strand.
GGTATTGTGAGAAGATGAATATTCTAGATATGCGTCGAACCATGCGTGATTATCTTGCGCAAGGTTGTAAAAACGTGAAGCGTACAACTGGCCAACATCCAGGTGGTATTATCATTATTCCTTCCGATTATTCGGTCGAAGATTTTACACCTGTCCAATATCCAGCCAATGATCCAACTTCCGATTGGAAAACAACCCATTACGATTTCCATGACATCCATGATAATGTCTTGAAATTTGATATTCTTGGCCATGTTGATCCAACGGCAATGCGTCTTTTAAGCACCATTTCTAAGACGAATCCATTATCTATACCAATGAATGATAAAGAAGCTTTAAGTTTATTCTATAGTGATGATGCCTTAAAGGCAGATACACGAATTTACCATAAGGAAACTGGCGCCCTTGGCTTACCAGAATTTGGTACGCGTACTACACGTCGTGTCTTAGAGCAAACCCGTCCGCATCATTTTTCTGATTTAGTGATTATTTCAGGATTATCACATGGGACAGATGTATATGCGGGAAATGCAGAAGTATTAATTCAAAAGGGTCATCCGTTACAAGAAGTCATTGGATGTCGTGATGATATTATGACGTATCTTCTTGCGAAGCAATTAGAACCACTTGATGCCTTTAAAATCATGGAACAAGTTCGTAAAGGGAAAGGTGTCGATGAGAAACAAATTACGCTCATGAAAGAACATGCGGTTCCAGATTGGTATATTGAATCTTGTCAGAAGATCAAATACATGTTCCCAAAAGCACATGCTGTGGCTTATGTTATTATGGCGGTTCGTATTGCGTGGTATAAAGTTCATGAACCACAGAACTTCTATATTCAATACTTAACATTGCGTTGTGATGCGTATGAAATTGAAACAATGGTCAAAGGGATTGAACCAATCCGCATTCGTATGAAAGAGATTGAAGATAAGATGAATAATCGTTCAGCCGTCGAAAAAGTGACCAATAAAGAAAAGGCACTTTACGATACATTAGAAGTTTGTGAAGAGATGTATGCGCGTGGTTATTCGATTGGGAATGTCGACTTATACCAAAGTAAAGCGACGGAGTTTACCTTATCTAAGGAAAATGTTCACGTGATTATTCCACCATTTGTGGTCATTGATGGCTTAGGCACAAACGTTGCACGCTCCATTGAAGAGGCACGTAAAGAGGCTGACTTCTTATCAAAAGAAGATATTTTGAAGCGGACGCAGCTTTCACAAACATTAATTAAGAAGCTTGAAGTATTAGGCTGTTTAGAAGGGCTTGAAGACAAGAACCAATTATCACTTTTTTAAGAAAATCTCTTGAAAGAGCGTTAAGAATCATTTATGATATCTGCGTAACGACAAGGAGTGCGAAAGCACTCCTTACTTTATGGAGGCCTATGGATTTATTAAAGCAATTAGAATTATTATTTGACCCAATACTCAAGGCATATGATGTGAAACTTTATGACTTAAAGTGGACCGGTCCATCGAACAATCGAACGCTTGAAGTGTCGATTCTAAAAAACGATGGAACAATGGATTTGGATACCTGTGCACTTGTGAGTGAAAAGATTTCTGAAGTATTGGATGAGAAAGATTTAATCAATAGTGCCTATACCTTAGAAGTTTGTAGTCCTGGAGCCGAGCGCGAAATCTTCGATTTTGAAGAGTTAAAAGGGATAGAGAAACCCTATATCGCGGTACGCTTAAAAAAACCTATCAATAAGAAAGTAGAATACATCGGTGAAGTGCAATCCTATCAAGATCATATGATTACACTACAATACCAAGATAAAGCAAAGAAAAAAGAAGTCGTCATTCATGACAAAGATATTGAAAAAATGCGGTTTGCAGTTCGAATTTAGAGGAGAGAATTATGGAACTAAAATACAAAGACATGATTAAAGCATTAGCCTTAATCGAAGATGAAAGAAGAATTCCGGAAGAAGTTGTGATTGGTGCATTAAAAGAAGCTATGTGTAAAGCTTATAAGAAAGATATGGATCTTTCCGATATTAATGTCGAAGCCGAGCTCAATGACAAAGCAGGTACCATTGATATTTACCAACTTTATAACGTTGTTGAAGACGTGGAAGATGATGAATTAGAAATGGAATTAGAGGATGCGCGTGAGATTAAGCCGGATGCACAAATTGGCGATGTCGTTCGTCGTAAGGTCGAAATCACCAATATGAGTCGTGCTGCAGCTTCGTTAGCACGTAATGTCATTCGTCAAAAAGTTCGTGAAGCGGAGAAAATCGCAGTCTATAACGAATACATTGATCAATTGAATGAAATGGTTTTAGGTATCGTTGAATCTGTAAAAGAGAAGTTTACCTTAGTCAACTTAGGGAAAACCGTTGCGATGATGCCAAAAAGTGGCCAAATCCCAGGAGAACGCCTTGTGGAAGGCCAAAAACTACGTGTTGTCATTACGGAAGTCAACAAAGAAACAAAGGGCTCTCAAGTATTGGTATCGCGTGCAGATGCGATGTTAGTACGTCGTTTGTTTGAAAAAGAAGTTCCTGAAATCTACCAAGGAATCGTGGAAATTAAAGCGATTGCGCGTGATGCGGGTGAACGCACGAAGATGGCTGTCATTTCGCATAATGAAGAAATTGATCCAATTGGTGCATGTATTGGTCAACGTGGAACACGTGTACAAGAAATTATTGAAGAACTACATGGCGAAAAGATTGATATTTTCCCATGGTCGGAAGATGAAACTATCTTAGTTCGTAATGCCTTAGCACCTGCGGAAGTGGAAGCCGTATTACCAAATGATGAAGAAGGTGGATTATTAGTTGTTGTGGATGAAGACCAACTTTCTTTAGCGATTGGCCGTAAAGGAAAAAATGCACGCTTAGCAGTAAAACTATGTAACTGTAAAGTTGATATTAAGACAAAAGAAGAGCTTATTGAAAAGGGCTTAGATTATGATGCGTTATTAGTAGAAGCAGAACGTCGTCATGAAGAACGTCAAAAAGAGATTGAACGCCTCAATATTGAGCGTAAAGAAGCGGCTGCCAAGGCAGATGAAGAAAAACGTCTTGCGGCATTAGCAGCGATTCAAGAACAAAAGGCTAAAGAGCCAGTTGTGGAAGAAGAAGCAGATGAGCTCATTCCAGAAGAAATGCGCGAAATGATGAAAGAAAAGATTCGCACAGAGATGGCGCTCCAACAAGAACAACCAGTAGAAGAAGAAAAACCAGTTGAAGTGGTGGAAGAAGAACAACCAGTTGAACAAGAGCCAGTGGTTGAAGAAAAAGAAGAGGAAGCACCAGCACCAGAAGTGAAAAAACCTGCAAAACGTACCAAAGCGGATTTGGAAAAAATGGCAGAAAAGAACGAATATGTTTCTGAATTTGAAAAACTCGCGGATACTTCAAAGCCAAAACAACAAGACAAGCCAAAGCGTAAAAAACGTAAAGCAGATGATGAAGATATCAAAGTACGTAATAAAGTACTCGAACAACAATTACGTAAAGACTTAGAAACTTCCAATGTGAAACCAATCTATACCGAAGAAGAACTCGAAGAGATTGAACGTCAACAAATGGAAGAAGAGGAAAGTCAATACGATATCGATTACGATGAGTATGAAGAATACTATGATGAGGATAATGACTAATGCCTAAAAAAATACCAATGCGTAAGTGCGTTGTGACAAATGAACAATTTCCAAAGAAAGACTTATTACGAATCGTTAAAACACCAGAAGGTGAAATCGTCTTTGATGCGACAGGGAAGCGCAATGGACATGGTGCCTACATCAAAAAAGATGTCGAGGTACTAGAACTTGCGAAAAAGAATCATGCCTTAGAGCGTGTCTTTGGAATGGAGATTTCAGAAGAAGTATATAAACGACTAGAAATGTATTTACGCTAAGTTAAAAAGAAAAGGAAGAGGTGATGTATTGCGTTATTAGGTTCCAATGGAACAAGGATTAGAAAGTGAGGGATGAAGAATGCCAAAGAATAACAAACCAACAAAAAAACCAAATCAAGGTAAGAAACCAGCTGGCCGTGAAAAACAAGCACCACAGCCACGTAATAACAAACCAGAGATTCACGAGATTACCTATAGTGAAGGAATCACAGTCGGTAAACTTGCGAAGAAATGTGGGCGTAATGCCAGTGAAATCATTAAGGCCTTATTCATGGAAGGCAAAATGGTAACCATTAATAGTCCACTTGATGACGATATGGTCGAAACCGTTTGTATTGCCTTTGAAATTGAACCAATCAAGGTAAAAGAGCATGATGAGGATTCTTTAGAAGATGAAATCCAAGATGATCCATCTTCTTTAGTGGAACGTCCACCTGTTGTTACAATCATGGGACACGTTGACCATGGGAAAACAACACTTTTAGACTCTATTCGTAGTACAAAGGTCGTAGATGGAGAAGCGGGTGGAATTACACAAGCAATTGGTGCTTACCAGATTGAGGTAAATGATAAAAAGATTACCTTCTTAGATACACCTGGGCACGAAGCTTTTACAGCCATGCGTGCACGTGGTGCAAAAGTTACTGACTTAGCAGTTATCGTGGTTGCGGCAGATGATGGGGTCATGCCACAAACCAAAGAAGCAATTGACCACGCCAAAGCTGCAAATGTCCCGATGATCATTGCGGTAAATAAGATTGATAAACAAGATGCAAATCCAGATCGTGTTAAGAATGAACTTGCAGAACTTGAAATTATGCCTGAGGAATGGGGTGGCGATACCATCTTTGTATCCACTTCTGCAAAAAAAGGCGAGGGAATTCAAGACCTATTAGAAACGATTGTTACACTTGCGGATGTGCAAGAGCTTAAAGCCAATCCAAATCGTCTTGCAACAGGAACTGTTATTGAGGCTAAGCTTGATAAAGGAAGAGGCCCAGTTGCTACATTACTTGTCCAAAACGGTACCTTAAGACAAGGGGAACCTGTTGTAGTAGGAACCTGTTTTGGTAAAGTGCGTAAAATGACGGATGAAGATGGTAATGAGCTTGAAACAGCAGGTCCAAGTACACCAGTTGAAATCATTGGTTTAAATGATGTGCCAGAAGCAGGAGATATCTTTAAAGCCTTTGATAATGAAAAAGAAGCACGTGCTCTTGCGGACCGTAGAATGCGTAAGAAGCAAGATCTATTGCGTCGTAAGAGTTCTGCCGTTTCACTCGAAGACTTATCAAAAGAAATTGAAGCGGGTGAAATCCAAGAGATTCCAGTTATTGTTAAAGCAGATGTACAAGGTTCTGCAGAAGCAGTGAAATCTTCGCTTGAAAAAATCGATGTGAAGGGCGTTAAAGTCAATGTCATTCATAGTACTGCTGGTGCGATTTCGGAATCGGATATTATGTTAGCAGATGCATCCAAGGCGATGATTATTGGCTTCAGTGTACGTCCAGATGCAAATATTCGTCGTAAAGCAGAAGAAGCAGGTGTCCAAATTCGTTTGCATAATATTATTTATAAAGCAACCGAAGAAATGGAAAATGCGATGAAAGGTATGTTAGCACCAGTCTATACCGAAGTCATTATTGGCCAAGCAGAGATTCGTGAAATCTATAAAGTATCTAAGATTGGGACAATAGGTGGCTGTATGGTTACAGATGGGAAACTGGTATCCCATTGTGGTGTACGTTTAATTCGTGATGGCATTGTCATCTATACGGGCGTCTTAGGTTCCTTAAAGCGTTTTAAAGATGATGCGAAAGAAGTCATGAGTGGTTATGAATGTGGTATCACGATTGAGAACTATAATGATATTAAAGTTGGAGATACGATTGAAGCTTACCAAGAACAAGAGGTAAAGCAGGAGGTCTAGAATGGCGGATGTAAAGCAAAAGCGTCTTGCGGGTACCATCCGAAAGAATATAAGTGATATTATTCAATTTGAGGTCAAAGATCCTAGTGTTGGATTTGTCACCATTACAGATGTAGAGGTTTCAAGCGACCATAGTTATGCGACTGTCTATGTTTCCTTTTTAGGGAAAGAAGAGCGGGCTGCAGCTGGCTTAAAAGCTCTAGAACGTGCAAAAGGACATATCCGCACACAATTAAGCAAACGCTTAACCATACGACGTTGCCCAGAACTCATTTTCAAGATTGATGAAGCAATGCAGAATGGGCAAAAGATTGAAGAAATCTTAAGAGAAATACACGAAAAAGAACAAGAATAGATTGCAGAAATGCAATCTTTTTTTTTGAGGAGTGCCTTTAAATTCACAAACAATATAAGTGAAGGAGGATGAAATGAAATCAATTACAGTACAACCAGAAGAAGTAGAAGCATGTGCAATGCGAATCGATGATGAAAATATGCATTATCAGCAAACTTTTGCACAACTATTTGAAGCGGTCGATGCGATGAAAGCAGGCTGGCAAGGAAAGGATAATACCGCCTTTAGTAATCAAATTCGAAAATATGAAGGAGACTTTAGAGAAATGTCTGTGCTTTGTACACAATACAGTGAATTCCTAAAGAAATCAGCGCGGGCTTATCGTGAGACGCAAGATTCAATTGCATCCCAAGCATCTAATTTAATTCAATAGGAGGTAAATCATGAATGGACTAAAGATTTCACTTGCGGAAGTAAGTGAATGTGCAATGAAAATTCGCAATTACAACCAATTAATGTTTGAGCAACTATCCAATATGAAGAAAGAAATGAATCAAACCAATGCATCTTGGATATCCGATGGTGGAGAAGCAATCCGTGCAAAGTTTAATCAATTTGCAGCACGCTTTGATACCCAAAAAGAAATCATTGATACGTATGCAAAGTTCTTAGATATGACGGTATCGAATTATGATTCCCTTGAAACAACGATTCATTCCAATGCTTCGGGCATGCAAGCTTAGAAGTATTATCCTTTGCATTTTCCTTGGCGCCTTGACGCTTGTAAGTACAGGGTGCCAAGGTCCTCCAGTGGCTGCTTATACCTTAGGAGAATGGTTTCAAAGAATCCAAGAGCATGCAAATTTAGTTGCCTACGAACGTCAACCATATTTTCATCATATTGATGCGAATAATTATTATTTTGATGCGGTACAAGCCCTAGTTGATTGGCAAATAGTAAAACAAGAAGACACGATTGAACTAGAAAATCCTCTGACCAAAGAATGGGTTGCTTATACACTTGTGAATTTACTTGAATTTGAAACAAATACAATCGATCAAGAAATCAAAGATGTGAATCAATCAAGGTTTCCAAAACAGGTATCGCGCGCCGTCTCTTATGGTTTATTCTCATTGAACCAATTAAATCAATTTGAACCAAAAGAAATCATTGCGAAAGAAGATGCCGATGCATTATTAGAAAAGGTAATAAAAACCATTAATAATCGCGATTTTGGAACGAGTCAAATTCAAGATATTCAATGGAAAGACCAGGATAAAATCATCGAATTAAGTCCAATTGAATGGAATGAAGATAAGATTCTTATTACGCATAATCCAAGTTTAAAGACCAATCAAACAATAACGATTGATCATGCTTTATACAAAATCTTGGAAATTGAAGAAGGCATACCTTATGATGCATTAAGAATTGAACCAACAAGCATAGAAGAAAGTGTCGATACAATCCATTTATTAAATTCTTTTGAAGTCGATTTTGAAAATGCCTATATTGTTGAGGAAAGAGATAACAAGCATTCTTATATCATCAATGAAAACCATCATCTAATGGCCTATGCATTGCCTAGTCATTCCTTTGACTTCAATGGTTTCCAAGTGCAATACCAACTAACTAGTGCTGGTTTTCAATGTAAAGTCACTAAAAAGATGGACCATGGCACACTTGAAGGGATATTCAACCTTAATTCCATCCATCCGAGTTATCAACTTGATTACACAAAGGGAAACGTAGAATCTGCCTATTTTAAGCTTGCTTTTCAAACCTCAGAAAAAGTGGGATTTCATCATAGTAACTATAAGACACTCTATGGAGATTTTAGTGAATTAGATCCAAAGAATTTATGGAATACGATTCAATCAATTTTTAAGAATCGTAACGAAATCGAAAACATCGCCATTCCGATTTGTACCATCGCAATCCCTATACCTGAAGCCCCAGGCCTAGATTTAACATTAGCTTTGCAAGTGAAATTAGGCGCGAATGGTAGGGCAGAACTCGTTTTAAATCAACAAGAGTGTTTTGGAATGGAAGTACGAAACGGACATATGCGTCCTTTCTCGGATTTTGATCATTCATCTAAAGCAGAGATACAAGGCGATACGTCTTTGCTTGCTTCGATTCAGTTTGCGCTAAATGGGTTTAAACAGAACCTCATGGATTTATCCTTTGAAGGTGGTGCGAAAGCTTCTTTTGATACGCAAGTGCATTTATATGAGGATGATGGAAAAGAAGTAAGGAATAGTGATTTACCAATTGATGCCTTAGATGAGCTTGGTGACGGGAATGGAAATTTTATGGCTTGCGCAGATGTGCATGCGTATTGGCTATTAAATGCGCTTATCAATAGTAATCAATCTTTACTTGGACGCCATGGGTTTACGCATCAATTTGCATTATTAAATGAAGAAAATGCGAGTCTTTTTCCAGGTAGTAAACATATTGAAAATGGGCACTTTGTACCAAAATGTACTAGATTACAACGGGAAAAGAAAAAGAAGAAAGAAGAAACGACCTTAAGTACAAATCAAATTCAATTAGAGGCTTATGTCATTGAACTAAATGAATCAGAGCATAAGTCGATACATATTCTTTCTTTACCAAAAGGTTATACCAAAGAGGACTTACAAATTACATCGACTAAACCAAATATCGTAGGTGTAGATGGGAATGGAAATTTAACTGCCTTAAAAGAAGGAAATTCGATTATCCAAATTCAAACAAATGATGGGAAATACAAGCAGAATTGTACGGTAATAGTCCGTATTCAAAAAGACAAATGATTATTACGGTAATTGAAAACTTAAAAAGTCGTTATCTTTTCCTTAAGACGAATATCGAATCCTTAGAATTAAAAGAGGAAACGATTCGTCTTTTAAAAGTGCGTGAGGGCTACCACATCGAATTAACTGCATCATTTTCCTTTTTAGACGAACAACTTTTAAAACAAGGTAGTACGGTAAAATTGCTTCATAAATTCACGGGAGAAGTCATTCTTCTATATGCATCTATCTTTTTAGAAGGATTTACACATTTTCAAAAATATGCGATTGAAAAAGCAATTCTAACGATTGGAAATATAGGCGCAGATATTGTGATTCCGGATCAAAGAATACAAGAAAAGATAAGCATTGATTTTACGAAACAAGAGATTCAAAATGCCAATCCTTTCTTTGTCGCAATGAACCACAATTGTATTCAAGAAGCTACTTTTAAAAACGGAGATTGTTTACAGATTTTAGATATTCAGCTTTTATTCCATGAATCTTTCTTTATGATGAATTATCCAAGTGCGATAGAAGTAAATCTTACGCCTTATAAGATACCTAAAGAAGCGAAACAATTACCTACGCATACATTAATTGAAACAAAGAAAAGACCTTGTATCAAAGAAAAACCAGTACCAATGGAAGTGCTGTTTGAAGAACCTATCAAGCTTCATTCTGTGAATCGTAATCCTTTAATTTTTATGATGGGACCAGCCTTAATGATGTCCTTTGCGACTTTATTAAGTGGAAGTTTAATGTTTTATCAAGGTTTATTAAATGGACGTAGACCTATTGAAATGTTACCGATGGTGCTACTACCAGGTGTTATGTTACTATCGACCTTATTGTGGAATCCATTACAAAGAATTTATGAAAAACATAAACAGACAAAAGAAATCAAAGAAAGAAATCATGCCTATAGAGAATACTTACTTGCACTAGATAAAACTTGTCGTAAACATGATTTATCTTATCAAAAGGAAATGGAAGGGCAATTTCCATCCCTTCATTCCATTTTTGAAGGAAATATGATAAAACAGTTTATTTATGAGCGAGAGTGTGATGATTATCGCTTTTTATCCTTGCGTTTAGGGATGCATAAAGAATCGAGCATCACCTTTAAACAATCCTTTAAATTAGATAAAAAGGATGAAATTAGGCACATGATTGACCATTTTCAAAAGAAATATGATAAATCATGTCCATTACCATATGTATTAGGCTTTAAAAATTACCAAAGCATTGGCCTTATTGATGTTGATGGAAATGGCTTTACGAATCTTCTTTTTCCGTTTGCGTTTTTTCATAATCCAAATGATTTAAAGATCGTTGTTTACGGGGATCAAACCTTCTTTAAACAACACTTATTTCTATATAATCTTCCACATATACATCATAATGGGTCTTTGTTATTGGTAGATCAAAAGAAGCATTTAGATTCTTTATTATTGGAATTGAAGAATAAGGGCTATGCGGTATTAATATTTGCGACAAAACATATACCAAATATAGATGGAATCTATCAAATACAGCTATTAAAAGAATTTCAATATGGCTTTGATGTTTTACTTCATCCATCTGACCGATCTATTTTTATGAATAACCAATGGTTTTCCGTTGATTTTGATAATTTTGAAATAACGGAAGAATCTTTTTCCATCTTTACGTATTATAAAGCTCCAGGTAGCATCAATGAAGTCATAGAAAGTCCTAGTTTTTATTCGATTCATAATTTGAAAGCAATTGATAATAAGATAATTCATGAAAATTGGCGTAAGAATCATGTATATGAAGGAATGATTGCGCATATTGGAGCAAAAGAGAATGGCGAAGTGATATACCTAAATCTACATGAAGATTATGAAGGCCCACATGGACTAATTGCAGGTATGACAGGGAGTGGTAAGAGTGAATTATTATTAACTTTGATTTATTCGCTTTGTATAAACTATTCGCCCCATGAATTGCAATTTGTATTAATTGATTTTAAAGGTGGAGGTCTTTCTTCAAACTTTTTCATGCAGGAAGAATATGAACCGCATATTTGTAATGTGTTAACGAATTTGGATGAATCTGAAATAAAGAAGGCAATCTTATCGTTGGAATTAGAATGTCGCTATCGGGAAGCATTATTCCAAGAAGTAAGTAAACAGCTCAGTACACCCATCTATCATATTCATCAGTACCAACGAATGGCTGCGTTAAAACATTGGAAGTATCTACCATCTTTAGTGATTATTGTTGATGAATTTGCGGAATTAAAAAGAGATTATCCCGACTTCTTACAAGAACTCATTCGTATTGCACGCGTTGGCCGTAGCTTAGGCATTCACTTAATACTCTCTACTCAAAAACCAAGCGGTATTGTGAGTGAACAGATTTGGGCGAATGCGCAATTTAAAATATGCCTAAAAGTGCAAGATGAAATTGATTCAAAAGAAGTATTAAAAGTTTCAGATGCTGCTTATTTACGTGAAAAGGGTGAATTCTATTGCATCAGCAATCATGAATTAGAGAAAGGAAGATCTGGTTATATTCATGCCTTATATGAAACCAATCCGAAACGCATGCGACTTTTAGATTTTTGTGGTAAGGAAATTGAAACCTTTCAAGCACAAACAGAAGTAGAATCATACCAAATGGAATACATCCTAAATGCACTTTTATGTATGAAACATGATTTAAACATTCCTTCCTATCGGATTTGGCTTCCGCCTTTATATAAAAAGAATTGTCCCAATCCATTATTAAAAGAAGGGATACCCATTGGGGAAATGGATTGTATTGATTTGCGTAAACAAATCCCATTATCCTTTCAAGAAGAATCGCTGTTGGTTGTAAGTCCTAATCGAGAAGAAAAGAAACAATTTTTCTTACTTCTGCTAGATAGGTTATCGTTACTGGATGATTGTTTATTATTCATCATTGATGACTTAGAAATTGTCGAAGAGAAGACGCAATACTTTAAAAACTGTTTAGGAATCACAAATAGCGAAGAGCAAGATTATTTATATCGCTTTATGAAGCATTTAAAAGAAGGGCACTTACCTCCTTATAAAGAGCTTTATGTAGTGATTACAGATATGACTATTTTTCTAAAATCGGAATTACAAGATAGTGTTTTACAGCTCGTCATGGATAAAGCAGCCTTTTATAGAATTAAATTAATCTCTTTTTCTTCCTTAGCTGCAAGTATTCCATATCGTATATTTATGCGTATGCAAATGCGTATTTCTCTCTATAATGATAGTTCGCAAGACCTAGTTTATTTATTTGAACAAGGCTCTATTCCACCATTTCTTAAGAAGGGATATGGACTGATTAAATATGAAAATCTTTATAAATTCTGTTATTACCGTCATAACCTATCATTTCTTGATAAAAATCATAATGAGATTGCATTACCTCATATTCCTAAAGTCATTTCAATGAATATGCAATCTTCCTTCATTGATATAGGCCAAAGCATTGAACAAGCTCAAATGGTTCGATTAGAGAAAGGAGAAATGGTGGCGTTATATCTTGTGGATGTTCGTTATGACTCGATTGTCTTTTCAAATTACCAAGATTCCTTTGTCTTTCATCAAGCGAATGAATCTTTTGTATGCACGAAGAATCAAATCCATTTTGTGCTTCTTGATAGCAGTGCGCTTAGCCATTATTTACAAATGAACCAGTTACCAAAACATTTATTGTTGATAGGGAATATCAAGAATCAATATCTTATTCCCATTCCAAAAATAATCACGTTCAAAGAGAATTATGGGCTTTATATGCATGATGGAAAAAAGGAGTTGATACAACTTGCAGAATAAAGAGGAAATTAAAATTTTTGTGCATTTTCCTTTAATCAATCAGGTTTATTACATTACTGTGACAAGAAATATGAGTTTTAAAGAAATACTAAATTATTTTATGTCTTTTCTTCATGATGAATTAGGTGATTTCTATACGATGAATGAAGAAACGATTCTTCTTGAAACAAGCTCAATGCAGATATGTAATCTTACAGATACATTATCTAACCTTAATGTTCAAGAAGGGATGCATTTCTATTTATTTTGAAAAACGTGTTTGATAGGAACAAGTTTGACAAAGTGGGGCACTTAGACGGTTTTCTTTTAGTGCTAATACAAAGTCTAGATATTCTTTTGTTTCTAGAATCGTAGCTAAAGAAGATGTAAACAGATTCCCAAATGGAATTGCGCCATCCGCATCTAAACAACAAGGAACAACTGTCCCATCCACAAGAATTGCTAATTGCTCGATTCCTCCTAGACAAGTACCTTTTGTATATACTTTATCCTTGTTTTGATCGGGCCAAGTGAAACCATCCGCAAAAGCGACATAGACATGTTCTTTGATTTGATAACTCTTATTTCGTTTTGTATCAGTGAACGCAAATTGGTTTTGGAGTTTTGCTAAGAATTGTTCCGCTTTTGCACTAGGGGTATTTGCACGCCAGAAACGTAATTCAAGGTATTGGTCTTGTTGTAATTCATCCATATATATTAAAACCGTTTGATATAGGTCTTCTAAATCAATGGATGGATTTTCATCTAGACTATGTAAGGAAATGGATAATTTACGCACGGAAGGGTGTTTAAATAGGCGATATTGTTTTAAGAAAGTCCCATTTGTCACAAGTTGTACTTTCATATGATTCGCATCACAAATGTTTAGAATCTCTTCGCATTGTGGATGTAGGAGTGGTTCGCCTAAAACATGTAAATAGATATAATCGGTAAGGGGTTTTACTTCCTGTAAGACATAAGAAAAAGAAGAGGGTGACATAAATTGTGGTTCTCTTCTTTTCATAGCACAAAAAGAGCAAGCTAGATTACAAGAATTCGTAATTTCAATATAAATGCGTTTCACGCATCTATTATAGCGTTAGAATGCTCTTTTGAAGAAATGCTTTTGTGCGATCGGATTTTGGTTGCGTAAAGATTTCATCTGGAGTTCCTTTTTCTTCAATGACTCCTTCATCCATAAAGATTACTCGATTACTCACTTCTTTTGCAAAAGACATTTCATGTGTGACAACAACCATGGTAAGTCCTTCAAGAGCTAGTTGTTTCATAACTTGTAATACCTCTTGCACCATTTCTGGATCTAGGGCACTGGTTGGTTCGTCAAATAGCATAAGCTTTGGATTCATACATAGAGCTCTAGCAATCGCAACACGTTGTTTTTGGCCACCTGATAAGGTATTACTTGCAGCATAACGAAATGGCAACATGCCTACTTTTTCTAAATAAGTTAAGGCAATCTTTTCCGCTTCCGCTTTGGATCGCTTTAATACTTTTTCTTGGGCAACCATACAGTTTTCTAAAACATTCATATTTGAAAATAGATTAAACTGTTGGAAGCACATGCCAACTTGCGCACGATATTGATTGATATCTTTTACTTGTTGGATATTTTCACCAAATACTTCAATCGTTCCATCATCTGGTGTTTCAAGTAAATTGATACAACGCAAAAGGGTGGATTTCCCGGAACCAGATTTACCAATTAAGCAAACCACTTCGCCATTATAAACATCAAAATCTACACCTTTTAAAACTTCTAATGCGCCATACTTTTTATGAATATTTCGTATTTTAACTATGGGATTCTTTTCACTCATACATTTCTCCGGTCAGTTGCAAACTTCATGTTATGGGGGTCGGTATCAGATTGAGGTAGACTTGTTTTTTGTTGATAGAGCTTTTTCTCAATTGTATTAAGAATGAGTGCTGCAATACTTGTTAATAGAAGGTAAATGGCAGCTTCAATGAAATAGGTTTCGGTATAACGATAGGTTGTACCCGCAATGGATTTTGCTTGAAACATTAGTTCAGTAATGGAAAGAATCATCAATACGGAAGAGTCTTTGATATTAACGATTAACTCATTTCCAATAGCAGGGAAAGCATTGCGTATAGCTTGCGGTAATATGACATGTTGCATTGTTTGCGCATTTGACATACCAAGGGAGCGCGCGGCTTCAGTTTGGCCAATATCGACTGCTTGAATTCCTGCTCGAATAATTTCAGACATATAAGCACCCGTATTGATGGAGATGACAAATATAGCCGCAACCATCTTATCCCAGTGCACTATATTTAATAAGGCATAGTACAAAAATACCGCCTGTACCATCATAGGGGTACCACGGAATACCGTGATGTAAATAGAAGATAGAATATCAAATAGTTTCTTAATTACTTTTGAACTTTTCGAAGCATTGGGATCTAATCGGATTGCCCGTATTCCGCCTACAAGCAATCCGAGTAAAAGCCCAAAGAACGTACCTAATAAGGAGACAATGAGGGTGGTACGCACACCCAATAGCAAACTAGGCCAATATTCTTCTAATATTTCAAATATGATTTGGAAAAAAGTCTTTTCCATTATTCACTCACCGCTGGTTGTCTTTCTACCGCATCCGCCATAATGGATTCTCTTTCTTCTTCACTGATTTTATCGAGTGCGGTTTGAATCGCATTGCGTAATTCCGTATTATCTTTTGCGACTGCAATCGAAACGGATGCATCTTCTACGGATCCTTGGAATCCATTATCTTCACTGAATTCAACGAATGTTAAATCTGGATTTGCTGCTTTGACACCAATTGCAACTGGTAATTCTGATACAATTGCATCAACTGCACCTTGCTTAAGATCGTTTACTAAAGCAGGGAAATCCGCTTTTGGTGCTTCGTGAATGACACCTTCAATTTGATCAATTAAGTCATCATAAAGTGTTCCTTGTTGGCCAATCACACGCTTACCAGCTAATTCTTGAATGCTTGTGATATTCGCAACATCAGAGCCAGCTTGTACGATGATAACTTCTTTTGAAATATAGTAAGGAGTTGTAAAACTGACGGATTCACGACGTGTTTCGGTATCTGTCATACCGGCGATAATCGCATCAATTTCATTATGTTGAAGGGCAGGAATTAAGTTATCCCAATCGGTTTTAACGATTTCAACTTCATAACCTAATGCTTCTGCAATGCGTGTCGCAATGACTACATCATAGCCATCCGCATAATCGGTTTCATTGATTTGTTGGGTAAATTCCCCAGCGGTTGTTGTTGTCCAGTTAAATGGGGCATAGTTGCATTCCATACCAACACGTAGTTTATTCGACGTATTTGATGTATTGTTTGAATTTCCGCAGCCAACTAAAGCTATCGAAAGAAGTAGAATAGATAATAATCTTGGTGTTCTCATGGTAGAACCTCTTTCTAGTAAAGAAAGACCGTATGCTATTACATACGGTCCTGTTCATCCATAAGCAATAGCGCCACTTCATAACCTGAAGGAGTGATGTAGATCTTCTCATACATCCCCACAGAATCAATTCGCCAATTCATTCTGTTCGGCGGTGGTTACCTTTTATCGACTTCATCGCTCGCCAGCTCCATCGATGACTCATTTGCACCGCTACCTCTATAACGTCTTTTTTACGATTACATTATCCCAATAATTTTCATACCTGTCAAGAAATAATTTTCAAAAGTTTGAAAATAGTTTCAAACTGCAATGAAGCCATAAAAATCATGTATAATCCAAATATATGGATGGAATACTTTTAATCAACAAAGAAGCAGGTATGACAAGTTTTGATGTAGTACGTCAATGTCGAAACTTTTATCATGAAAAGAAAATAGGGCATACAGGTACCTTAGATCCTAATGCCACCGGGTTATTACTTGTTTTAATGGGAAAATATACAAAGTTTATCCCTTATTGTGCAAAAGATGAAAAACATTATATCGGAAGATTCCAATTAGGTATTTCTACTGATACCGAGGATATATGGGGAAATGTGATGGAAAGAAAAGAGACAAAAGCGCATACCCAAGAAGAACTTGATGAAATCGCAGCTTCTTTTATAGGCAAGAGAACACAAATTCCACCCATGTATTCCGCACTTAAAGTTGATGGGAAGCGCCTATATGAATTAGCACGAAAGGGAGTTGAAGTGGAACGCAAAGAAAGAGAAATTGAAATCTCTTCTTTATCCGTAAAACCTATAGGCTTAAATGAATATGAAATCGATGCGATTGTCTCAAGTGGAACCTATATTCGTACCTTAATCCAAGATTTTGTAAGAAAGCTAGGGGAAATAGGTACAATGAGTGCACTAGAACGCATCGGAATCGAACATTTATCAATTACACAAAGCATTACCTTAAATGAATTGAGTATGGATGCCTTAAATAATTGGCAACCTCTAGATGTTATTTCAAAGCGATATCCACTTATTGAATATGAAGATCTTTTTACCATTAAGAATGGAAGAAAAATCAAATTAGATATTGACGATGCGGTGGTTATATTGAAAAATAAGGATATGTTGATAGCTGCTTATGAACGTAGAGAAGATGGCTATTATCACTGTTTAAGAGGCTTATTTTAATGCGAATTGAGCGAATTGATTTACAACACCTACGTAAAATACCCATGCCGACAACGGCTTGTATTGGGTATTTTGATGGTATGCATCGTGGTCATCAACAGCTCATAGAAAAAACGATTGCCTTAGCCAAAGAACATCATTGTGAAAGCAGTTTAATTACTTTTGATCCAGATCCAGAAGTTACCATCTTTCATTTAGAAGATAAAAAACATATCACACCACTCAATCAAAAGATTAATCTGGCGGTGCGTTTTGGGATTAAAAATGTCTTTATCATCTCTTTTACCAAAGAAATGTCTGAATTATCACCAGAAGACTTTATCCATAAAGTTTTAGGTTGTTTGGATTTAAAAGCACTTGTGTGTGGTTTTGATTTTCATTATGGCTATAAAGGGGCAGGGAATGCGGAAACTTTACAAAAAGAAACCGCATTTGAAACCTATGTCATCAATGAAATACAAGAAGATGGCGAAAAGATTTCAAGCACACGTATTTTAAATCAATTAGAAGAAGGAAAGGTTGATGAAGTGGAGCGCTTATTGGGGTATCCATTTGAAGTGGATGGCTATGTGCGCCCAGGTAACCATGTGGGACATCAATTAGGCTTTCCAACCGCTAATATTTATATTCATCCATCTTATCAATTACCTAAACCTGGAGTTTATGCGGGATATGCCTATACCCAAGGCAAGCGTTATCTAGCAATGATTAATATTGGTCATAATCCAACTTGTAATTATCAGGAAGACTTATCTTTTGAAGTACATTTACTTGGGTTTACGGGTGATTTATATGGAAAACGCGTACGGGTTTTATTTAAAAACTATTTACGTGAAGAAAGAAAGTTTAAAAATATTGATAACTTACGGATGCAGTTAGAACAAGATTGCTTTGCGGTAAAGAGGTTACTAAGCCAATGATGCGTTTACCAGATGCCTATTTAGAAATCATGCAGGCACTCTTACAGGATAACTTTTCGAACTATCTAGCATGTTTAGAAGAGGCACCCTATCGAGGCTATCGAATTAATCCCTTAAAAGTCGATGAAGAGACTTTTTTTCATGAGGTACCTTTTCCTAATGAAAAACATCCGTTCTGTAAGAATGGGTATTATTTTACAAAAGATGAAAAAAGCAGTGATTATGTAGCTTATTATGCAGGTCTTTTTTATCCCCAAGAACCTAGTGCTTCTTCCGCTGTCAATGAATTAGATATTTGTGAAAATATGGTTGTGTTAGATTTATGTGCTGCACCAGGCTCCAAATCAACGCAGATTGCAGAAATATTAAAAGGTACAGGTTACCTTGTCGCAAATGATGTAGATCGTAAACGTGCAGGGATTTTACTTGAGAATATCACACGGCATGGTATTCAAAACGCAATCGTTTTAAATGCTTCCATGCAACAAATCCAAGAAACCTTTCAAGAACAATTTGATGCAGTCTTATGTGATGCTCCATGCAGTGGGGAAGGAATGTTTCGAAAAGAAGAAGCCGCAATTACCCAATGGTCTATTGCCCATGTTCAAAAATGTGTACAAATGCAAACCATTGCCTTAGATACAGCCTATCAAGCATTAAAGCAAGGTGGAATCCTTGTCTATAGCACATGTACATTTAATCCAATGGAAAATGAAGAACAAATCAATCGTTTCATTGCACGCCATAGAGATATGGAAATAGTAACGCAAAGACGCATCTTTCCAATGGATAAAGGGGAAGGTCACTTTGTCTGTAAACTAAAAAAGGGTAAAGAGAACGAACGAAAAGCATTTACGCTCTTAAAATCTAGTACCTTACCCACTAGCGCAAAACAATTTTTAAATGCACATCTAGAGCAGGACTACCCATATTATTATGTCCATCAGAATGAAGTTTATGGTGGATTCCAACCATTTTTAGATTTGAAACATCTGAATGTTTTAAACCAACAAGTCTATTTAGGCGAAGTAAAAAAAGATATATTTATCCCTAGCTTTGCCTTAGCGTTAAGCGGCAATCTAAAAAAGGAATATCAAATTGAATTAAGTTTAGAAGAGGTACAACATTATCTTCATGGGGACACCATTGCGCAAAAAAAAGAGAAAGGGTTTTATGTTGTTACGTATCATCATTTTCCACTAGGTTTTGTGAAGTCTGATGGGGCAATGTTAAAAAACCATTATCCGAAGCATTTACGCATCAAAGAGAATAAAAAACTGTTATAATAGTGAAGCGAGACCTACTATGAAAAATCAAGGAAAAAATGAATTAAGTTGAGAAGCATAATAAAAGGGACTCTAAATAGAGGTAAATAACGTAATAAGAATTATGTTATTTATAAAAGAATGATCTTTGAAAATTTATTACTTGAACTAGTTAACGAAATCGATATCTGGATGATTAAGAATGAAGAAGATGTAACTACAGAGTTTAGCCGCACAATGTCCTAAAGCGTTGTAGTGGGATTTACCTTC
>JAGAVW010000043.1 GCA_017941735.1 Solobacterium sp.
ACGTTAAATTTCTTGCCAATTATAACTTTTCCCCATCCTTCCTCTTTCCATAATCTGTAAATTTCTAATTTGTCTTCATAAGTTAATTTCATAAGAAAAACCCCTCCATTAGGTTGTCCTAATTTTGGGGTTCAGTACATAATTCTAAGAGCTTCGTTTTTTATTCAGGTTTACCAAGAAGCTTGAACATGTTCTTTTTGTATACTTCAACACCTGGTTGATTAAATGGGTTAATCTCTAACAAATAGCATGTCATTGCGGTCGCAATGAAGAACCAATAACAGAGATAGCCAAAGGAGAATTCTTTCATATCTTCTACATGAATCAAGATATTTGGAACACCCCCTACTTCTTCATGTGCGGCTAGGGTTCCTTCACAAGCCATCTTATTGACCCAATCCAAGTTTTTACCAGCTAAATAATTCATCTTATCTAAGTTTTCTTCATCGCTTGGAATGATGATATCTTCGCTTGGTTTATCCACCGTAAGAATGGTTTCAAAGAGAACCTTTTTCCCTTCTTGGATGAATTGTCCCATACTATGAAGATCAGTTGAGAAATTGACAGATGCAGGTAAGATACCCTTATCTTCTTTTCCTTCGCTTTCTCCCATGAGTTGTTTCCACCACTCTGCTAAAGTGCGCAATTGCATTTCATAGGTCACAAACATTTCTACATCATAGCCTTGGTTTTGAAGAATTCGACGGGTTACCCCATATTGATAAGCAGGATTCTTTTCTAAATCATCGGTATTTAATTCTTCGGATGCTTGACAATAGCCATCCATGATTTTTTGAATATCCACACCAGCTAAAGCAAGTGGTAATAAACCAACTGGCGTAATAACCGAATAACGTCCACCAATATCATCGGGAATGACGAAGGTTTCATATCCTTCCGCATCCGCTAATGCCTTAAGGGATCCACGCGCTTTATCGGTCGTAGCTAAGATACGTGCTCTCGCTTCTTCTTTGCCATATTTTTCTTCCATAAATTGCTTCAAAATACGGAAGGCTAATGCGGTTTCGGTTGTTGTTCCAGATTTTGAGATGACATTTAAGACAACACTCTTATCTTTTACATAATCAAGGACTTGTTTAAGATACGTACTTGAGAATGTATTTCCAACATAGATGAGTTCGTGTTCGCTTTGTGGGTATAAGCCTTGAATCATTTCTGCAGCGGCACGTGCCCCTAAATAAGAGCCCCCAATGCCACACACAAGAATGACTTCTGCCTTCTCTTTTAAGCGTTTCGCAGCTTCTAAAATACGATTAAATTCTTCCTTGTCATAGGTCGTTGCCCAATCAACCCAGCCAAGATAATCATTCCCGGCACCGGTTTTTTCATGAATCATTTTGTGAATTGCAGATACCTTTTCTTGATAATCCAAAATGTTTTCTTGTAACTTTCCATGGCTTGAATCAAATTTCATCATGCTTCATTTCCTCCTCTGCATTTTTTATCCATTGATCCATATGTTCATTTATGGTAGAAAATCCTTTCATCATTGGTGGTAAAGTAGCATCACTTAACTCCGTACGCTTACGGAATTGGGCCCGTTTATTCTTCAAAGCTTTTAAAGAAAGACGTGCTTGGTGCGTCTCTTTATCATAATCAATAATCTTCACTTTAATCGTATCATCTACACGCACATATTTGTGAATATCTTTGATATAACCGTCCGCAATTTCAGAAATATGAATTAATCCACTTGTTTCTTCATCTAAAAAGACAAAGGCCCCATAGGGTTGGATGCCAGTGACTTTTCCTTCTACAATTTCTCCTACTTTGTACTTCATTTTCTCCGTGTCCAAGTATATCATAGCACCTTTGAGTGTGCTATACTTGTGTGGCGAGGTGAAAGCAAATGTTTCGTACGATGTATCCATTTTGGTCCGCTATCGTATCTGCATTATTAGCACAAGTATTAAAACCTTTTATATATTATATGTACCATCGGCAATGGCAATGGAAGCTCATGCATGCAAGCGGTGGCTTCCCAAGCTCCCATAGTGCACTTGTTTCTGCACTTGCCCTGTCGGTTGGCCTACACGAGCAATTTCGTTCCACGATATTTGCGGTAACACTTGCGATGGCAGTCATTGTCATCTATGATGCAGCGAATGTTCGCTACTATAGCGGTCAAAATATTCGAATTACCAAACAGTTAATTAAAGACTTACAAGATGAATTACCCATTGATTTGGATGATCCCATCTATGAAACAAAGATTAAAGATGTATTAGGTCATAAATGGACCGAAGTATTTGGCGGAATTGCCTTAGGATTACTCATCGCAACCCTATTCCACTTCTGCATGTAAGATTTGAGGTGTTTTAAATGAGTGAAACAGATGTATTAGAAAGAATTGAAAAAACCATAAACAAAATTCGTCCCTATATTCAAGCGGATGGTGGAGATGTCCAATTAGTCGATTTCCATGATGGCATTGTTACGGTACAAATGCTTGGGGCATGTGCTGGCTGTATGGCCATTAACACAACCCTTGTGGATGGCATTCAAGCCATCTTGCTGGATGAAGTGCCAGAAGTCAAAGAAGTACGCTTAGATGACTCCTTTGAAATGAATTCGTTTGATGCGGGGGATAATAGCCCAAGTGGTTATACCTACTACTAAATCATGGCATGCCCATGATTTTTTCATTTATGCCAATGGTATAATAAATGCATGGCAAAAGAAATCTTTGCAAATGGTATTCAAATCGTACCCCTATCTTCTTACGTGGATGAACGTGGTACATTTTTAGAAATCTTTAATGAAACCATTCCTTTTCTTGTCAAACAAGATAATTTAACCTATACCAAAAAGGCAGGTACATTACGTGGACTACACACGCAAATAGGGCCTTACGCCCAAAGTCGTATCGTTTATTGTATCAAAGGGGCATTCTATAGCCTTTCGGTGGATTTACGGAAAGGAAGCCCCTATTACGGCAAGAGTCATATCCTTTTAATGGAAGAAGAAAAACCAGCCTTACAATATATCCCTAAAGGCTTTGCGCATGGGATCTTAAGTCTAAAAGACGATACCATCTATACGATTAAAGTCGATGAAAGTTATAATAGAGATAGAACCAATCATATTACTTTAAGTGCATTTTATGATGCAAATGAGTTGGATTTTGATAAACTAGTACCTGGGTTACCTCTGATTCAATCACAGCGTGACCAAAAGGAGGCTTATCAGAATCCACAAGAGATTGATTCTGGAGTCATTTATACTGAGGAAAACTAAATGGAAGAACCAATTATTCACACATTTGTTGTTTTGGCTTATAAAGAATCTCCTTACCTAGAGAATGCGATTCAATCCGTATTGAATCAAGATTATCCAAGTAAGGTAATTATTGGTACCTCAACCGATAATGAATATATTCGCTCTTATGCCAAAAAATATAACTTAGATGTTGTGGTCAATCCGATTAAAAACGGAAACAACATCGGGGATTTTGATTTTGCCTGGAGTCATGGCGATAACACGATTGTCACCATTGCCCACCAAGATGACCAATATGACCACGATTATTCTAAGAAAATTGTTGAAGCCTATCATAAACATCCAGAATCGATTATTCTTTTTACCGATTATTATGAAGTACGCAATGGCGAGCGTGTTTATACCAATACCCTTTTGAAAATTAAGCGGGTGTTACTATTCCCAATGAAACTGCTCAAATCAACCAAATCAAAGTTCTGGAAACAATCCGCACTCAGATGGGGGAATGCGATTTGTTGTCCAAGTGTTGCCTTTGTGCCTCACAATATCCCTTTTGAAAAAGTCTTTCGACAAGATGAGTTCATTGGGGTTGGAGATTGGTATGGATGGTACAACTTATCGAACGTCGATCAAAAGGCATTCACCTTTATTCCAGAGCCACTTATGGGACATCGCATTGATGAAGAAACCCATACATCTAGAGAAATTAGAGATGGTAGTCGTACACGCCAAGAGTTGGAGATGTATAAAAAGTTCTGGCCGGTATGGTTTGCGAAGTTACTAAACCATTTCTATCGCAAAGCCCAAGACAGCAACAAACTAGACAATTTAACGCAATAGTCCCTGTCTAATCAAAATAAACGTAAAAGAATCTATGCTATACTTGTATCGATTCTTTTATTTTGAATTGAAAGGAAAAAGAATGAAACGCATTATTCTAGTAGTCGCAATTTTATTCCTCTTATTTGAAGGAGTGGGAAGCTGGATTGCGAAGAAAATAAAATATGACGGTTTAAAACTCAATGCCCCTATTGGCTTTGCGTGTATATTAGGACTTTTACAAGTCTTATACTACCCTATCCTCTTTTTTAATCTTTCTTTTACTTGGATTGTGGTTGTGACAAGTATTGTATTGGGTTTAGCTCTTATCTTAACCCTTCTCTCCTTAAAAGATGTATTCAAACATCTAACTTCCAAAACGATGTTATTCGTATTCTTGAGCACATGTTTTTTTGCGTTTATCTTATCCAAATGCTATGTCGATTTAGATTATTCCGATAGTTCTACCTATCTAAACTATATTGCCTTAAATATTAATGCCCCTCAATTAAACCTCTATAGCTTATCGAATGGGTTACGTGGAGAAGAATGGAATATCTATTACCAATACCAAGGTTATTATCATTTCTGTAGCTATCTTTGTTGGCTCATTAATATTCCTTATTATTTACTTGGATCTAATACGGAAGTGCCAAATCTAGTCATTACTGTATGGGGAATGGGCCTTCTTTATCACTTATTAACAAGCGCCTTAATTGTGAATCTAGTGTTATCTTTCAAAGACTGCAAAGCTTTCTTCCGTTATAGTCTGCTTGTCTTTTTATTACTCTATTCCAATTTCTTCTATTGGAATATTCCGCTTGCCTTCTATGGCAATACGATGCGGGCACTCTTTATCATGTTAGCGATATATCTAATCTATTCTTATGACAAAGAGGCAAATGATAAGATTCTCTATCTTTTAATTCCTACCATTTCTTCGGGTTTAGCTTGCTCATCAACCTTCTTATTTATGGGCTTTGCAATTATCTATGCTTTAGCTGTTTATCTCTTTCATCAAAACATATCACATTCTTTCCATAAACTTTATGCCATCATTCTTCCTTTTGTGCTTTATGTCGTGATGTTTTTATCAAGAAGTCATCTCGCGCTTGGCTTAGCGCTTGGCCTTATTTATCTTGTCATTCTTTTCTTACAAAATAGAAAACCAATGGATGCTCTCTTTTCTTGGTTTGATGCATTCTTATTAAAATATGGTGAAAAGATCTTCCTAATTGTTGTGCCCGTTCTTTTTGCGATTGGTTCCTTTATCATTCATTTAACGGTGAAAAACGATTTTACATCCTATGGTTATTATTTTAAAGATTTTAGCCATTCCGATATGATGAGTAATTATCTTTTGATTCCAGATAAGTGGCTCGAATTATTCTTAAATGTCTTTAGGTGGGCAAGCGTTATCGTTGTGCTTTTCTTTATCAAGAAAGAAGAAGTGCGTTGGTTAAGGATGTTATTGATTACGATGCTTGTTTTCTTCTTGAATCCACTTTGTACGATTTTATTGATGCAGACGATTACGGGTCTAGTCTTTTATCGTAATTTTATGGTTGTGTTTAATCCAATTACCGAAGGTTTTCTTTTCTATTACTTATATCAAAAACTAAAACAACAACCTTTCCAAATTGGCTTTGCGTGTATCTTAGCTTGTGCAACCATCCTAGGTAATGTGGGTTCCTTTATGGAAGATGAACAAACTGGTATCTATTGGGTTTATTACAAAGGTGGAAAAAATGTGGATCCAATCTACAAACTCGATCCAGATGAATACCAAGCAACCCTCTTCTTAAAAGATGAAATTAGG
Organism: Solobacterium sp.; assembly: GCA_017941735.1. Taxonomy (GTDB): domain Bacteria; phylum Bacillota_I; class Bacilli_A; order Erysipelotrichales; family Erysipelotrichaceae; genus Bulleidia. The sequence goes on from JAGAVW010000043.1 coordinate 5,879, forward strand.
AATGCTTCTATAGACCATCAACCAGTTTTAATTACCCAAAGTGGTGGTACCCTTACTTTTATTCCAGAAGCTTATCAAGTCTTTGGGCCTTGGCAATATTATTATGAATTAGACCGTGTCGATGAAGATTTCTATCAAGTGGCACGTAAGCCAGAAGATTGGCTCGATAAAACAAATCCGAAGTATGAAAATACCTGTTTATATCTCCATGGTTACCAAGTAGATTATGTCTTATTACAATATTGGGCAAGTGATGAATTTGATAAGTATTCGGATGGATGTACGGTTACCCTTTATGAAGGGAGTAAATATAAAGTGAAAAAAGTTGTACCACAACAATAAACTACATAATCGTCTTAATTCATGAGATAATAAGTAAGACGGTTATGATGATAGATAACAAAGAAAAACTATTCGTTTATATATTAGAATCATGGGCAACAACCAAGAATCCTTTTAACTCCACAAAGGACCTTTTAGCGTGGCTTGAAGAAATGAATACCCATGCGAAGGTGAATATTCAAAAGTTGCCTTACCAATACGATGGCTTTTGGCACTATGACAAAGAAGCTCTTGGCATCGTCAATGATCAAAATTCCTATTTCCAAATTAAAGGCATTCGCCTAAAACACGAGGAAGGCATCCTTGAACAACCTATCATCGTACAAGATGGGATTGGTTATTTAGGTATTATCACAAAGGTCATTGATGGCGTGCTTTATTTCCTCATGCAGGCGAAATTAGAACCAGGCAATATCAATGGCTACCAAATCTCCCCTACCATTCAAGCAACAAAGAGTAACTTTACCCGTGTACATGGTGGGAAAGAACCTGCCTTCTATCGCTATTTCGCAAATAAAGAAAACTATATGATTATTGCGGATCAAATCCAATCCGAACAAAGTTCGCGCTTCTTAGGCAAACGCAATCGCAATATCATTCTTTGTGTCGAAGAAGAGATGGAGATTCCACCCACCCATAAATGGATGACTCTTGGCCAAATCAAAGAGCTCATGCATCATGATAACCTCATCAATATGGATGCGAGGTCGGTGATTTCTTGTATTCCTTTTGCGATGCGTAATTTATCAAATGAATTATTAGAACGTGTGCGTCCTTTATTTAAAGAACCTTCGTTCTTTCAATCCATGTTTTATGGGGATTCGGCACAATCTTTAATTGATATTTACCAATATATGAATGATTTTAAGATGTTAAAAACCTATGAAAAAGAACTCATTGATTTGAATTCGGTTAAGGGTTGGAAATTTGAAAATGGCGAATATATTTCTGATCATAGTAGTTTTAAAATCATTTATTGTGATATTGAAATTGAAGGAAGAGAAGTCCAACACTGGCAACAACCACTTCTTGAAGCAATTGGCATGTCTGAATTTGGGCTCATCTATCGCAAACACAGTGATGGTGTCATGCAGTTTTTAGTCCAGGCGAAATCCGAAGTTGGTTGTTTTGATAAGATTGAAATTGCCCCTTCCATTCAAAAAGAACCAATTGATCAAAGAATTGAAAATGAAGTGGATCAAATCTTCTTTGACCAATTAGAAAAACAAAAAGGCATTGCCTTACGCACGGTATTATCGGAAGAAGGTGGTCGCTTCTATCATGAAGAAAACTACAATACCATCATGGAAATTGAAGATGATGCCTTAACCAGTTTACCTTCGGGTTATTTCTGGGTGGATTTTCAAACCTTAAATACCCTCATTCAATTTAATAACTGCTTAAATATTCAATTACGAAATCTGATTTCGCTTTTAAATTTATAGAGAAAAACTTATGAACTATTTTACACTTAATAACGGAATCACGATGCCTGCTTTAGGTCTAGGCACATCGAATTTAAAAGGCATCGATTGCGAAGATGCGGTGGCTTTTGCCTTGCAGAATGGATATGAACATATCGATACCGCAAGTTCTTATTACAATGAAAAAGCAGTAGGTCGTGGTATTGCGAAAAGTCGCGTGGCACGCGAAAAGATGTTTATTACCGTTAAGGTATGGCCTTCCGATTATGAGCACGCAAAAGAAGCGGTACAAGGCTCTTTTGCACGCTTAGGGATTGATTATGCGGATATGTTAATTGTGCATCATCCTACGGGAGATTATGATGCTTGCTACAAAGCGTTTGAAGAGCTTTATCAAGAAGGAAAAACGCGTAGTATTGGTTTATCCAACTTCTCAAAAACCCAAATCTTACATTTCTTAAATGATTTCACGATTGCTCCTTCCTTAGTGACCGTTGAAGCGCATCCCTATTTCCCACAAGAGGAATTACATGAATTCTTAAATGCGCATCAACTTGTCTTAGAAGCTTGGTATCCATTAGGACATGGCGATGAAAATCTCACGAAAGAGCCAATTTTATTAGAACTAGCAGAAAAGTATCAAAAGAGTGTTGTCCAAATTCTCTTACGTTGGCATATTCAAATGGGGAATTCCGTCTTACCTGGCTCTAAAACCCCAAGTCATATCGCGGATAACATCAACATCTTTGACTTTGCCTTAACAAAGGAAGATATGGAGAAAATAGCAAGCTTAAATAAGCACCAACCATACAAAGAATTTAATGATGAAATGTATACACGTTTCCTAAACTGGAAACCAGATTGGAACGATCAAGAATAAGAAAACCGCATAGCTATGCGGTTTCTTTTTATATGGTGCCCATGATCGGAGTCGAACCGATACGCTGTTGCCAGCGGCAGATTTTGAGTCTACTGCGTCTACCAATTTCGCCACACGGGCAAGTGTGCTTAATTATTGTATCTTAGTGTATAAAAAAAGACAAGGAGTTTTCACTCCTTGTCTTGCCTCTTGATTAAGCTTCTTTCTTTTCTTTTGCAGCAGCGATCACTTTATCTGCTACTTCCTGTGGAGCTGCTTGATAGCGGTCAAAGGTAATTGTGAATTTACCACGACCTTGGGTCATGGAACGTAATTCATTCGCATACGTCAGCATTTCTGCCATTGGTGCTTCTGCTTCAATTCTTTGATCTCCATCTTCGGTCATCTGCATATCCAAAATCAAACCACGACGTTTTGTAAAGTCACCCATCAAGGTACCCGTGTATTCTTCTGGTGCATAGACAACGACTTTTCCAATTGGTTCAAGTAAGGCAGGTTTTGCCTTTGGCATTGCTTCGTTATACGCTAAGCGTGCTGCTTCTTTGAAGGCAACTTCCTTCGAGTCAACTGGGTGATAAGAACCATCGTATAAGGTTGCTTTTACGCCAACCACTTTATAGCCTGCTAATGGACCATGTTCCATGCAGTCACGTAAGCCTTGTTCAACTGGTGGGAAGTATTGTTTTGGAACGGCACCACCGAATACTTCTTCCGCAAATTCCATATCATCGCTTTCGGTTGGTTCAAAACGTACCCAAACATCACCATATTGGCCAGCACCACCATTTTGTTTCTTATATTTGCCTTGTGCTTCTGCTTTCCCACGAATGGTTTCACGATATTGCACGGTAGGAACACTAGTCGTTACTTCAACTTTGTATTTGGATTTGAGTTTCGAAAGAATCAAATCAATGTGTTGATCACCAAGGCCATAGAGTACTTGTTCATGCGTTTCCGCATTCTTATCTAAGCGAATCGTATGGTCTTCTGCACACATATTACGAATACCCACACTCATCTTATCTTCATCAGCTTTGGTCTTTGGCCAAATCGCATAACCTAAGTTTGGTTCTGGGAATTCAATTGGATCATAAGTAACCACTTTAGCGTTTGTGCAAAGCGTATCATTGGTTTCCGTATTTTGGAGTTTAACGACTGCTCCAATATCACCGGTAAAGAGTTTTCCAACACCAACTTGGAATTTTCCATTGATGACATAGACTTGGGCAATCTTTTCATTCACGCCTTTATTCGCATTGTATACTTGCGAATCAGAGTTTAAGACCCCACTCATAACTTTGAGATAAGAGATTTGTCCAACGAATGGGTCAATGATGGTTTTGAATACAAAGGCCGACATAGCTTCTTGTTCGTTGGTTTCCATATCCAAGGTCTCCCCTTTGGCATTACGTGCTTGTACACGTCCTTTTTCTGCATAACTTGGGAAGTATTCCGTAATCAAATCCATTAAACGTTCAATTCCAGTTTGGTTATTTGCACTACCACAATAAACAGGACGAATGTCGCCACTACGGACACCAATACGTAACCCTTTTGCGAGTTCATGCATATCAAACTTTTCACCACCGATGAATTTTTCCATGAGTTCATCATCCGTCATCGCAATTGTTTCAGCGATTTCGTTATAGAATTCATCGACTTGCGCACGCATATCTTCTGGTACTTCTTGTGCTTCATCGTGGTTATCATAATACCAAGCTTTATCACGTAAGATGTTTACGGATCCTACGACTTTACCATCTTTCATGATTGGCATTTCAAATGGAATGACACTCTTTCCAAAACGATCACGTAACGCATGATAGGTTTCTTCAAAGCTAGCATGTTCTTCATCAATCTTATTCACAAAGAAGATGGTAGGTAATTTTCTCTTTAGCGCTGCTTCTTTCCAAGCACGCTCGGTTCCAGCTTCAATGCCTTCTTTTGCATCGACAACGATTAAGGCATTATCCCCTACGGTTAGACCTGTAACTTCTTCGCCTTCATAGTCCATATAACCAGGCGTATCAATGAAGTTGATTTTCATGTTTTTCCATTCCACTGGTGCTAAATGGCAATAACAAGATAATCCTCTTTTTCCTTCTTCTGCATCAAAGTTTAAGGCCGTTGTGCCATCTCCACTCTTCCCATAACGATCAATCGCTTTGGTGAAATAGAGACATGCTTCTACAACACTACTTTTTCCAGCGCCCGAATGTCCTAAGACAACGACGTTTCTTACTTCATTAGCTAAATAATCTTTCATATTGCCTCCCCTATTACTTCAAAATATCCTTTAGGTCCGCTAAGCATTCTTTACGAACATAATGAATTGCCATATTCCCGTCATAATCCTTCTTATCTTTTTCAGCACCATGTTCTAATAAGAAGTTCACGAGTTCTGGGAAGCCAATATATGCCGCACGCATTAATGCGGTACATCCACGATTATCCATCGCATTGACATCTGCACCATGATCAATTAAGAACTTGATGACATCCGCTTTATACGCATTGACTGCTTCCATTAAAGCGGTTCTGCCTTGTTCATCTTTTGCGTTTACATCTGCGCCTTTGGATACTAAGTATTCCACTACTTCTTCTTCCCCAAGTAAAGCGGCACGCATCAAAGCCGTACGGCCTTTGTTGTCGTGGGAATTGACATCGGCACCAGCATGTTCCAACATCCGACAAATTTCTAAGTGTCCTTTCTTTGCAGCGCCCATTAATGCGGTTTTATTATTTTTGTCACGCGCTCTTGCATCCGCACCATTGTCCAATAAATAACGGACAATCTCCGCATGCCCTCGTTTGGAACTGCGCATTAAAGCAGTTCTTCCATCGCCATTGGCCACATTCACATTTGCGCCTTTTGCGACTGCTGCACAAACTTTTTGGAAATCGCCTCTTGCAGCTGCATCATAGAATTCTTGATTTGTTTGATCCATAATAATTCCTCCATTTCCTTTTTGGTTATATGGATTAAAAAAGATGGACGCACTCGTAGCCCATCTTAAAAACAATGATTTGTATGACACACATCCCCGCCGAAAAGAAGCTCCCCTCTAACGACAGGTAGGCACTGTACAATGAAAACAGATACCAATTTGTGAGTCATGATTGTTCACTCCAATCTAAATAAATAACCTAATTAAATTGTACCTAATTCTACTAAATCTTCAATATGAAATCCTAGTTTTTTATTGAAAATGTATGAAAACTTTCAAACCAAATGAAAATCCTTACATTCTTTTTAGGATTGCCTCATATTCATAATATTGGGGCATATGTTTGAGGATGGCTTGGTAAAAGCGTTTGGAATGATTTGGCACTAAGAAATGGGTATATTCGTGTAAAAGAATAGCCTCCAAGCAAACACTTGGATAATGAATTAAACGCGTACTCAACATGATTTTTGAGCGACTTGTATAACAAACACCCCAGCGGCTTGTCATATAACGAATCCCAATCGTAGGTAGTGGTAAGCCATTTGCTTCACAGACTTTAATATCCCACTCTTCCCGTAAACCATTGACCATATTCATAAGTACTTTTGAGGCATGTTTACGGAAGGTGGTTTCAATGGTCTTTTGATCCATGGACTTTAAATAAAAGGTTAAGATATCGCCATCAATAAATAGATAGTTACGAGAGCTTGGTTCATAGCGTACATATTTCTTCTCTCCAAGCCAATACACAATTGGGCCTTGTACCCCTTCTCGATTCATCATTTCATGACGCTTTTGGGTATTGGTTGTTTTTTGAATCCACTTGGCTTTGGATTGTAAGAAAGAGGCAATATAAGCTTCACTTACCCCTGGTCTACATGATACTCTTAATACCCCATCTTCTTTCACACGTAAGATAATGAGGCTCTTCATTCTTTTATAAGTAACTTCTACCTGATAATCTCTTCCAGCAATATTTACAATCATATGCATATTATACCTTGCGAATTACGTATCTTTCATGTAAAATGGTTAATGCTCATGGCGGTTGTGGTGAAGTTGGTTAACACACTGGATTGTGGCTCCAGCATTCGTGGGTTCGAGTCCCATCAATCGCCCCATTGAGAATAAAAACCGCATAATCAATGCGGTTTTATTTTTTATTGGTACTTCTTAAGTTGTTTGCCAGTAAGGATTGCGATGCCTACCGCAATAAAGCCTAAGACCATATGGAATAATACCGAATACGAATCTCTAGTATTAGGGACAATGGGTTTTGTGGAAACAGGAATCACACTCGGAACAGGTTTACTTTCTTCCACATGGTTTTCTACACGATTCGTGCTATTTTTTAAATCCACATTGTTTAATTGATTCTGGTCAATATCACGATCAAATTCTGCCTGATTAACAATCTCTTGTGTTTCTCCTGTTACCTTCACTTTAAATTGGACTGTCTTTTTTTCATCTTTCTTTAAATTCCCAATAAACCAAACAATCCGATTGCGCTCTTTTTGATATACACCTTCATTTAACACTTCTTCTAGGGTAATCCCTTTTGGAAGAACATCACTGATTGCCACATTCTTAGTTTCTTCCCCACCAATATTTGAAATATGAATGGTATAGGTAAGAATAGCTCCTTGTTTTACAGTGCCAATTGGGTTTACTTCTTTTACCGCCATTAAGCTAGGTGGCAAGACTTCCCCTTGTAAACCATGGATGGTGATTTCACTTTGGTGTGTCCCTTCTTTATCGGTTGTATAGGTTGCTTGGTTGCGAATTAATTTTGTGTTTTCTAATACTTTCACACGGAAGCGGAAGGTGCGACTTTCTTGAGGCTTTAAGGCTTCTGTTTCAAATAAGACTTGGCCATTTTCAAATCTACCTGGAGTCGAAATCGAATCTTTCACAAGTTCAGTTCCTGCAGGGATCGCATCATTAATAAATGTCTTTCCTGATACATGGTCGCCTGTATTTACCGCTGTTAAGACATATTCAATTTCTTCTCCTACCTTCACATAACTACCAGAAGAAGGATTAGAAGATTTATGCACAGTCACAAAAGAACCACGGATATAAGATTCTTCGATTTCTTTCACTTCATTATTAACTGTATTAGTTGGGACATCCTTAGCTTCCTCTACAGATACATAAGCTGTATTTGGAATCTTGCCATTTTTCATATCTACTTTGACTTGGAAATGGAGTTGTTTTTGTTGTAAACCTTCTAAATCAAATTCCCAAGATAAATCCTTTCCTTCTTGTTTTCCATTCTCTTCAATTGACACAAGGCTAGTGCCTTCAGGGATCGTATCTTTTACAATAAAGTGCTTTGTCTCTTCACTTACATTTTCAATGGTTAAGACATAATACAAGATGGAATTACGTGCGACCTCTTGATTATGGATGTCTTTTCCTTCTTGATTGAAGACTTGTTTTAGATAGAGTGAAGCATCATGCATCCTAGGTTTATGGTTGCGTACACGATTTGTCTTAAGCGTGATTTTATCTATTTGCACTTCTGCTTCATTTTCAAAGGTAACTGGTTTTCCTTCTAATACTTTGACTTCAAAGGAAACCATCTTTTTTTCATGGGGATTTAATTCAGGCTCCCATGTGACTATACCCTCTTTGAATGTTCCCTTATCACTAGCCCGCACAAATGCTACACCTTCTGGTAAGGTATCGGTAATTGTTACTTTCTTTTTAGAAGAACTTGGGTTTTGGAATGTAATTTCATAAGTAAGTGCATCTCCAACATTCACATACTTCCCGTTTACATTTTTCCCATCTTTATTCTTTACGAATTTGGTAGGTTTTGTTGGGGTATCATTTTGTACGATATTTGATTCCATAGTGGTATCTTCCACATGTTGGATGGCTTGGTTTTCAATATGTACGCCTTCTCCTAATGCTTTCGCATCAAAATGAACCGTCTTTTCTTCATTTGGAGAAAGCTCAAAGCGCCACGTAATAATGCCATTCCGGTTGATGCCTCCATCTAATATCTTTTCAAGTATGGTATTTGTGGGAATTGTATCGGTTACGGTAAAGACTTTAGTTTCTTCGGTTGTATTTTTGACAGTTACTGCATAATGCAAGATGGAATTTTCTAATACCACTTCCCCATCAATGGATTCTCCCGCATCATTTTTAACTTCTTTTTTAGGAGGCATGGGAACATAAGATAAAACTGGATTAGAAGTGATGGTTGCTTCTGGAGTGCTTTGGTTAGCTTCATTTGGAATCTTCACTTCCTTTTCGCTTGCCTTTACCACAAAAGAGACTTGTTGCGCTTGTTTCGCCCCTAATTTCTTTTCCCATACCACAACCCCATCAACTAGTTTTCCGCCTTCACTAGCGGAAACAAATTCCGTATGTTTAGGTAAAGTATCACGGATGGTAAATATGCGTTCATGATTGGTGGGATTTTCAAAGGTAATCACATAGGTGATTTCATCCCCTTCCGATGCCATTTTTCCTTGTAGATTACGTCCAAATTCATCCTTTACTTCCTTGATTGGCTCTTTCATTGGAACATAAATTACTTCAATATGATGATCTTCTTTAATCTCTTTAAATTCCATTTTTTCTAAATAGCTTTCTGGATTCTCAATAAGTTTTCCATCCACTTCAATGGAATCAAGGATATGTTTTGGATTTGGTTTGTATTCAACGGTTTTATTTTCAAGCTTTTTAATCTTTTCAATGGTCGGTGTAATTGTTCCATTTATGACTTTTGTGGTGATCTTATGATAAGGAAGATAGAAGACATCAATCGTCAAATCTTCGCCCGGCATACTTCCTTGAACCGTGCTTTGTTTTTCATCTTCCAAATAGTAGTCTTTTACTTCTGGAGATTTTACTTGGTATAACTTTCCTTTTTCAAGTACGGTAGGTCCATATTGTTTCGCTAAGACTTTATTGGTTCCTTTTTCTAAATAACGAATCGTTAATTTCGCATCTTTTTCATAAAAGACATCATAAGTAATATCCTGTGCAGGCATCTTTCCTTCGATGACTTTTTCCTCTTCTTTTACTAAGTGATAGCCTTCAATCACCGGTGACTCCAAGCGATAGTTTGCGCCTTCTTCTAGTCCTTCTTGGCTTTTTGCTTCATGTAATACTTGATTGGTACCTTTTTCTAAGTAATTAACGGTGACCTTATAAAGTGGGGTTCGGTCAAAACCAAAAGTAAATGTATTTGGGGCCCACCACATACTCATACCATAAAAGCGATAGGTCATTTTCTTGGCTGTAATTGGAAAAGCCGCAACCGATGGTGCAAAACCTGAAATATCATTTGGATCATCATGAAAGCTTTGATAAGGGGCTGCCCCAACATAAGTTAAACCATCCATCTCCATTGTCCTTAAGGCAGAATTCTCAGAAACATAAATCGAGCCACTTGGATTCGTGACATTCGCAACCATTTCGTTATGGTCATGCCAAGTAGGCGCACTTGGATCATGAACGCCTAATGAACCAAAGGTCATATAGGAATTTTCTAATTGAATGATTTCTTGGCTTGGATCATCGGTATAAAAGAATTCATAAGAAACTTGAATATCTTTATAGGGGCCTCCACCCGACCAATCAATACTTCCCCCTTCACTTGCTCGATTTGCTAAAGATAAGGCAAAGCCATCCTCATCCCCAGGTAATTTTTCATAGGTTACAATGGCACCAATTTTACGGTTATTATAGGTAGCGACATCCGCATATACCTTCTGCATGGATACTCCACTTTTTTGCGCAATGATACGCTCCCATACATCGCCACTTGCTTGGGCGGCTAGGATCTCTTCATGGGAACGACAATCTTGATTCCAAATGAGTTTCCCATTCTCCTTCACAAATTGTTCGGTTACAACTTGGAGTTTTGGGGAAGATGCCATTAAGAGTGGTGCTTCTTCTATGACCCCTTCTTCCCACATGATCTCTGCGTCCCCTTCTTCGATATAAATATCTTCTTCTGCTTGTATAGGATTTAGAAAACCTGTTACAACGAGAAATAATGCACTAAGATAGTAAAACCATTTATTTTGTCTCATAAAGCCTCCTTTACATTTTTTGAAGATAAGAAGTAACTAAAGAATCCTGGCAAAGAATTGCCTCTTCCTCTGTTTCATAGCTTTTACTCGATGCAACTAAGCGAATCGACCCAATCCGTTCTGCCACATTGAATAAGGCTACATCCTCTTTAGATATCGCTAGTACAACAAAAGAAGGAACCCCAGTACTATTTTCATCCGCGAGGTCTAATCCCTTATGGTCTTTAATCGATACGATGCGCACATTTTCAAATAAACAATCACTAATTGGTGCTTCTTCTTTCCGATCAATCGCAAGGTAAATATCTACGCGTTGCCCTGCCACAATTGGTCCACCTAGCTTTTCCATATCTACACTTAACGTATAAGCACTTTGTCCTTCTCTTAGTTGGGCGCTTGGTAAATCTGGAATCGCTTCTTCCGCAAATAACATGGATTTATAAAAGATAGAGCCGGCTGGAATCATGCCTTGAATCTCCGTATACTTTCCTACGATGTCTTCTTGCGTGCGATAGGCATGATCAAAAAGATAGGTACTTGGAATGGTAATTGGTAATAAATCACTTTCTTTGATTTGTGTGCGTGGTGGGATATCACGCGCAGCCACATAAGTTGTTTGTAAGTTTAATTCTTTTTTGACGGATGCTTTGATCGCAACCGAAAACAAAAAAAGGAGTAAAAAACTACATCCTAGTATGGCCATTACTTTCTTTACAATTTCATCTTTCATACTTCTTCCTCCACCTATATACTTCGTAAAGAAAGAAGCCTCCCCTAAAAAAAAGAACCAATTTTTCAATTGGTTCTTAATAAGTTAGTTTGCTGGATGTTCCGCTAAGTATTGCTTAATTGCTTCTCTTGCATCAGGTTTACTTGGCTTACAACTCGCCACATCTGCAGAGCCTTCTGCTAAGGCATCTGCCATTCCTTGGCAACCAGGAAATCCACAGCCACCACAATTATAACCAGGTAGTAATGCAAGAAGATCTTGTGCACGGTGGTCTGGTTCGACATGGAAAATCTTAGAAGAGATTCCTAGCAACAAGCCCATGACTCCACCTAATACAAGCATCACAAGTACTGCATTAATCATTTTTGTTTCCCTCCGTTTGATTCTGGCGCATTGCGCAATTCACGATTCCACAAGCGTGACAATCTGGTCCTAGATTCTCACAACCTTCTGGTACCGGTGTTTTTTTATTCAGCACCGTTAAGAGTACCGTCATACCAACAAGTACCCCTGCGATGAGTATCGCATATACTGCCTGCATATTAAACTAAGCCCGCAAAAGCACTGAAGGCAATCGCCATAATAGCAGCGACAATAAACGCAATTGGATTCCCTTGGAATGGGCGTGGTACATCGGCCCCATCCAAACGCTCACGAATCGTTGCGAAGATGACTAACATCAACATAAAGCCTGCCGGTACACCTACGGAATTCACCATTGTTTCCACAAAGTTGTAGCCTTGGGTAATGTTGTCTAAAGCAACATATAATACAGCACAGTTTGTGGTGATGAGTGGTAAGTAAATACCTAAGGATTTATATAAAGATGGTGAAGTCTTCTTGATAAACATCTCGGTAAATTGCACGAAGGATGCGATGAGTAAGATGAAACAAATCAATCGCATATATGTTAATCCTAATGGTTCTAATACATAGTAATAAAGCAACCATGAGAAGATAGATGCGCCAAAGATGACGAAGATAACCGCAATCCCCATACCAATGGCACTGGATAGTTTGGTGGAAACGCCCATGAATGGACAAATTCCTAAGAATTTAGAAAGAATAATGTTGTTAATCAGCATTGCACTGATGAATATTGTGAATAGATTCATGCGTGTTGTGCCTCCTTTTCTTTCTGAAGCGCCTCTGCCTTGATCTTTTCAGCTTTTTCATCATTTGTATATTTGAACCATGTCACAAATGCAGCTAAGACCGCAAAGGTAATAAAGGCACCCGTTTGTGTTGTGAATAATGGAATGACAAATTTTTCAGGGATAATCTGTAAATTGAAGACCTCGGTATTTGTCAAAGGATTGGTAAAGGAAATCGTTCCTTTTCCAAGAAGCTCACGAATGAAGGACATCGCAAGAATACTTAATGTATAAGACAAACCCATCATTAAGCCATCTTTTGCGCTTTCTGCAACATTGTGGCTTTGTGCATATGCTTCTGCTCTTCCTAGAATGATACAGTTTACGACAATTAAGTCGATGAATGCACCAAGTGCAGAGTAGAGCTGTGGTGTAAATGCTTGCATCAACATGCCTACAATCGTAACGAGTGAAGCAATGATGACGATATAAACTGGAATATGAATTTCATCTGGTGTAATTGGGGCAATTAAGGAAATCACAATGTTAGACATCGTAAGAACCACAATAACCGCAACCCCCATACCAATCGCATTGTTAATGGATGTTGTAATCGCTAAGGCGGAACAGATTCCTAAATACAATCCAAAGACTGGATTATTGTAAATCAGTTCTGAGCCAAAACTTTTCTTTTCTTTTTTTGTGCTCATAGTTCCCTCCTTAATTTCCACTTGCTGCATTTAAGGCAGCAGCAGCCATCGCTACTAACGACTCACTTGTATAGGTAGCACCAGTAACACTATCGACGTCATCACTTAAGCCTTTACCAACAAAGAGTTGTTGTGCTTCTTCCGTGGTTGCTAAGTCGCCAATGCCTTCGGTATCTCCAAATACAGTTAATGTATAGTTCGTAATGGTTTTACTTGCTAAATCAACCGTGATTTCTGCTTCATTACGTTTATATTCATGTCCACTTGAGGAAGCGATGCCATCTGGATCAATTAAGCCAAAGCCACGTGCTGTCACGTGATACACCGCTTGGCTTCCATCGTTACTGATTTCTTCGACTTCACAACGATTGTCTTTGAAGTCTTTGCCTAAGCTAATTGGAGCACCAAAGTTCGTTGCAGCAACAGCTGGTTCTGCGACCGCATTTGGATCGTATTCAATTCCTGCTTCCGCATTGAATAATGCTTTTGCGGCATCAAATCCTTTTTGGATAGCAGAACTTGTAATCGTTGCTCCACTTAAGAGTGGTAATGGATCACTACTTGTTAAGGAAGTGACTTGATTCACATAATCCTCTTCGAAACAACGAGCACCAAAGCCATCCGTTTCCCCATGCTCTAGTACTTGGAAGCCACCTACGGTTCCATCGTTATTGAATGCGATCAAGAAGTTAAATCCATTTGCGTTATAACCAGTTACTTGTGCTTTATAAACCGTACCAACGCCTTCTGCTTTATAGACACCGGTAATGGTTCCACTTTCATCTTGGTAATCTTTTACTTCTGTAAAGGTTGCACCTGGATAAATCTTTTCTAAGTTTGCGAGTTCTTTTTGAATGGATGCGGCTTGGATGATGGGTGCGGTGATGCTGTTAACTCCCGCTAGCAACAATCCACAAATTGCACACAACACACCAAGGAGACAAACTTTATATAAAGTTGAATCTTTCTTCATGTTCTTTCCCTCCTTAGTTTCCACTTGCTGCATTTAAGGCAGCGGCAGCCATCGCGACTAATGACTCACTTGTATAGGTAGCACCCGTAACACTATCGACTTCATCACTTAAGCCTTTACCAACAAAGAGTTGTTGTGCTTCTTCCGTGGTTGCTAAGTCGCCAATGCCTTCCGTATCTCCAAATACAGTTAATGTATAGTTCGTAATGGTTTTACTTGCTAAATCAATCGTGATTTCTGCTTCATTACGTTTATATTCATGTCCACTTGAGGAAGCGATGCCATCTGGATCAATTAAGCCAAAGCCACGTGCTGTCACGTGATACACCGCTTGTGTGCCATCGTTACTGATTTCTTCGACTTCACAACGATTTTCCTTAAAGTCATTGCCTAAGCTAATTGGAGCACCAAAGTTCGTTGCAGCTGCTGCTCCCCCTTCAGCACTTGGTGCAGCAGCACCACTTGTGCTTTCTTCTGCAGTTGTCTTTAAGCCAAACATACCAATCAATAAGCCAATACAGAGACAGCTTAATGTAGAAGCAAGAACACGTGTACGAATCTTCCCTGCATCTTTGATTTGGTTTCCATCAAAGAGTTTATCAATTGCTGGTGTTAACATATTCATCAATAAGATGGAATAGAGTACACCATCTGCGAAATTACTTCTCCAACGGAAGATGACAGTTAAGACCGCAGCCCCTACCGCATAAACAATTCTTCCAGGAATGGTGACCGGTGTAGTAACCGGATCGGTGCACATGAAGACACCTCCAAATAACACCCCACCTGCTAAGACATGGAATAAACCATAACCTAAGCCAGCACCTTTTGCTAAACCGATGATTGCGGTTAAGACAAAGACGGTACCGATATAGAAGACCGGCATTTGCCAATCAATATCTTTTTGCCAGATGAGGAAGATCAAACAAAGTACTAACAAGATTGCACAGGTGCTACCAATTGTACTTGTATAACCACCTAACAACATCTTGCCAAAGCCACCAAAGGATTCCACTGTCTTTGCTAAGCTTTCGCTTGTTGCGATCCAGTTACTACCTTTCATCACCATGGTTGGTGTTGCGGTTGTCATCAAATCCGTACGATTGCTTGCCGCAAACGAACTCATGAGAATTGCTTCTCCAAAAGCGGCTGGATTAAAGATATTTTGACCAAAGCCACCAAATACGAGTTTGCCGAATAAAATCGCAATAATCGTTGAAATGGCTAAGCCATAGTAACTTACATTAACGGATGAGATGAGTGTCAAAATAATAGCTGTGACCCATCCATAAGAAGAGAGAATTCCTTCTTTGACATTTTGTTTGGTTGCCATAAACCATACTGCTTCGGTACAAAGTGCTGCTACGATGGACGTCACCATCAATAACACGACACGAAGTCCCGTTTCCATTCCCCAAGCCAAACCGTAATACACCACAGCGAAGACCGTAACTGCACATAAGCAGATGGTCAAATCACGCATAATGGAGTCGGTACTTTGTGGACTACGGTAGTTTGGAGATGGCTTGAATGAAAGTTTCATACGTCCTTACCCCCTATTTCACAAGTGCCATGTAGCGCTTTGCTCTACGAACACCTTCGGTTACATCAATCTTTGATGGGCAAACATAAGAACATAAACCACATTCAATACAAGAGTTGATGTCTAATTTCTTTAATGTTTCAATATCTTTTACTTTTTCTGCACTGTTAATGCGTACTGGTTCAAGACCCGATGGACAAGATTCCGTACACTTACCACAGCGTAAGCACTTCACAACTTTAACTGGTTCATTTTTGAATACCGTTAAACCATTGGAAGCTGGGCCAATTACGAATTGGTCATTAGGAATGGTGCTTCCCATCATTGGACCACCTGCAATTAGCAAGCAATCATCCGAAGTATAACCACCACAAGCTTCAATGATGTCGTGGGCTGGTGTACCAACTAAGACAACTACGTTTGCTGGTTTTGCAACCCCATCCCCAGATACCGTTACATATTTCTTTGTGATTGGCATCCCATTGAGCATCGCATCACCTAAGGCAATTGCAGTCGAAGCGTTATTGACGATACAACCTGCTTCAATTGGTAACTTGTCATAGCGTTTACCTGTCAACATATAAACAAGTGTGCGCTCCCAACCAGCTGGATACACATCTTTGACGGTACGTACTTCAATTTCTGTACCCGCAAACGTTTCCTTTAATTTTTCAATTAAATCTTTCTTGTCTTCTTTCACCGAAACACAAGCTTTCTTTGCCTTACTCAATTTATGGAAGGCAAGTGTTCCTGCTTTAAGAAGCTTAAGGTTTTCCATCATGTTTTTATAATCTGCGGTTAAATAAGGTTCACATTCCACCCCGTTAATAATCAACAGATCAACATTTTCTGGATTTGCATATTTGACATAGGTCGGGAATCCAGCTCCCCCTAGTCCTAGCATGCCTGCGTTTTTCACAAATTCATGTAGTTCTTCCCAACTTGCGTTTTCATAATCGATTGGCGCAAATGGTTTACTAATTGTCCCTTTGCGATCATTTTGAATACGTAAATGATCTGCCATTTTCATCGAAGCAGTCATTTTCTTTTCAATGGCGGTCACAACTCCAGACACTGGTGAAAAAAGTGGTAGATAGAAGTGGTCATTGCGTTCCGCAATCTTTGTGCCAACCTTGACTTCATCTCCAACATTCACAAGTGGCGTACATGGTGCTGCCCCATTTACCAAAGGAATCCATACTGTTTCTGGATTCTCTAGATGAAGGACTTCATCATGTGCAGTGAGTTCTTTATGGCCATCTAAATGTTCATTCATAGGACCTGTAAATAATGACATGTTCTCACCCCTTTTATTTCTAACAAACGCATATATTTTAACATTATTTAATAGTGAATTCCACGATAGGATACCTTTCCTATGATATAATGAGCGCGTTATGTATAAAAAGGTGCTTTTTTCACTACTTTCACTTTTCTTGGTAGTTGGTTGTGCAAAGCCACAAGAACCCATTGAGACAAAATCGAATATCTGTATTGATTGTGGTTTTGATACCTTTTTTTCGATTCAAGGCTATGTCGGCGAACAAGAAACCTTTGATACCTTATTCAAAGAAGCTTCCGAAGAATTTAAACACTACAATGACCTCTTTGATATTTATTATGAATATCCAAATCTCAATAACCTCAAAACCATCAATCAACAAGCGGGTATAGAACCCGTCAAAGTAGATCCAATTATCATTGAACTACTTGAAGAAGCAAAACATTATTATGACCTTTCGGGTGGTCAATTCGATATTACAATGGGGACGTTACTCAAGGTATGGCATACATATCGCTCTGAAGGAATCAGCTTAAATGAAGATGGGGAATATGGAGAAGTCCCTCCCCAAGAACTTCTTGAAAAACAAAGCCAGTATCGTGGTTGGGAACATATCCACATTGATAAAGAAAAAAGTACCGTCTATATTGATGATCCAAATATCTCACTCGATGTTGGGGGTATCGCCAAAGGATTCGCAACCGAAAAAATTGCGGAAAAGTTAATTCAAGAAGGCGCCAAAAATGGAGCGGTGAATGCGGGAGGCAATAATCGCACCCTTGGTCAAAAGGCGGATGGCACTTCTTGGCGCGTGGGCATTCAAAATCCTGCTCATTCTGGAAGCTTATTAACGATTTCAATTGATGGCGAGTGCTCCTTTGTGACAAGTGGAGATTATGAGCGTACCTATGTCGCTAGTGATGAGAAATCTTATCACCACATCATTGACCCTCATACCCTCTACCCGGCAACCTATTATCATTCTGTTTCCATTGTTACCACTGATTCAGGTGCTGCCGATTGTTTATCTACTACCCTTTTTACGATGCCCTATGAAGAAGGTTTAAAACTCATTGAAACTTTCCGTAAGGAACATCCAGAAGATCGTCTTGAAGTCATTTGGATTTTAGATGAAACAAGTCCAATCCAAACCGATAATAAAAAGGTCATAGACGGGCAACTGGTTGTCTATACCGAAGGTTTAAAAGATGTGATTAAGTGGGCAACTCCTCAATAAAGATGCTAGATAGCCATTTGGTTGTTTGACATTTTTTTATCTTTTAAGCTATCATTTAATTATGAAGGGGGAGAAAGAATATGAATATGAATTTTTCGATGAATTGGAATGTTAATTTGGCTGGTATCCTAACAATTATCGGATTTTGGGGAATCTTCTCACGTTTTCAAGAAGCGGGATGGAAAGCAATTGTTCCAATCTACCGTGAATACGTTTGGTCCAAGATTTTAAAACGAGAAGATCTTGGCAAAAAATATGTATGGACTTCGGTTGCGGCCATCATCGTAGGCATCATTATCACCATTCTAGCGGTTATAATTATGGCCATGGGTAAAGTAGAACAAACAGGCCCCAATTCCTTTGAATTACGTGATTTCAGTGCCGTTCCACGTTGGATGGTACTTGTCTTAGGACTTGTTACATTTGTCTTGTTGGCTCTAGGAATCTATGTACTTGTTTTACAATATCAATTAGGCAAAGCACACGTAGAAATGGACCATGGTGCTTCTTGGCTCAAGTGGTGTTGGTTAATCATACCTTCTATCACTGCCATTTACTTTGGATTCATCCACACAAGATATCACATCGATGCCTTATGGGATAAAAACTACCAACCAAATCCAAATCCAACGCCTGACAATCCACAATAAGAAAAAGCCAACTTCATCAAGTTGGCTTCTTTTTTTAGTCCATTTTTTCAAACATGTCTTTGCTGACACCACAGATTGGACAAACCCAATCCTCTGGTAAATCTTCAAATGCTGTGCCAGGTGCGATGCCACTATCTGGATCGCCTACTTCTGGATCATAGACATAACCGCAAGGACCACATACATACTTATCCATGCTCATACTCCTTTTCTATTTCTTAGTATTCAGGCATTTGTGGCATTGGTGCTGGATTCTTTTCTGGAATCTCTGTTACCGCTGCTTCAGTTGTAATGAATAAACCAGAGATGCTAGCGGCATTGAGAAGTGCAGAACGAGTTACCTTAGTAGGATCAATGATGCCCTTCTTAAACATATCAACCCATTCACCGTGTTTTGCATCAAAGCCAACATTTGCTTTCTTCGCAAGTTGTGCTTCAAAGATTTCATTGCCATCATAACCTGCATTTTCCGCAATCTGTAAGATTGGTTCTTTCAATGCATCTAAGACAACATTCATACCTCTTTGTACATCAACGATATCGGATTTCAAATCATCACGTACATTGCGATATGCATCAACTAACGCAAGGCCTCCCCCTGCTACAACACCTTCTGCTACAGCCGCTTTGGTTGCGTTGAGGGCATCCTCAATACGTAATTTCTTATCTTTTAATTCCGTTTCGGTTGTGGCACCAACTTTGATGACCGCAATCCCATTGGTGAGTTTTCCTAAGCGTTCTAAGAGTTTCTTCTTATCATATTCGCTTGTTGTGTTTTCAATTGCAGATTTGATTTCCGCAACACGTGCTTGTACATCGGCTTTCTTACCTTTGCCATCAATGATGGTGGTCTTTTCTTTGCCAACGATGACTTTCTTCGCATTCCCAAGATCTGTCACTTTCATTTCTGCTAAGTTTGCGTTTAAGTCTTTCGCAAAGAAGTTTGCGCCAGTTACGCAGGCAATATCTGCCAACATGTTTTTGGAGTTATCCCCAAAGCCAGGTGCCTTTGTCGCAACGACATTGAAGGTACCACGTAATTTATTGATGATGAGGGTGCTCATGACTTCATTGTCATAATCATCCGCAATGATTAATAAAGCACGATTTGCTTTGACAACTTCCTCTAAGACAGGAAGGATATCTTGAATGGTTGTGATTTTTTCATCCGTCACAAGAATTAATGGGTTTTCCATTGTCACTTCCATTTTGTCACGGTCTGTGACCATGTATGGAGAAACATAACCCTTATCATACTGCATGCCTTCTGCCATCTCTAAGACGGTTTCGAAGGATTTGGATTCATCGACATTGATGACACCATCTTTACCAACTTTTGCCATCGCATCCGCAATGATTTGCCCTACTTCTTCACTGCTACTAGATACGGTAGCGATATTTTTAATATCTTCATTGGTGCTAATCTTATGGGAATTCTTCAATAAGTCATCTGCGACTTTTTTTGCAGCTGTTTCAATTCCTTCGCGCATTAAGACAGGGTTTGCACCTTTTTCAACCGCCTTTAAGCCACTACGAATCATCGCTTGTGCTAAGACGGTAGCAGTCGTTGTACCATCCCCTGCGAGTTCGTTTGTGTTATTTGCGACTTCATACACAAGCTTTGCGCCCATGTTTTCAAACTTATCTTCGAGTTCAATTTCTTTCGCAATGGTAACACCATCATTTGTGATTAATGGAGAACCATAACTCTTTTCTAAAACTACATTACGACCTTTTGGGCCAAGTGTGACCTTGACTGCATTCGCTAATGCATCCACGCCATCTAACATTCTTTGACGTGCATCTTTTGAAAAACGTATTTCTTTTGCCATAATCCATCACTCCTTCTCTACTTTTCTACAACGGCTAGAATATCTTCTGCACTGATCAAGAGATAATCTTTCTTATCCATTGTGATTTCGGTGCCAGAATACTTTTTATAAATGACTTTTTGGCCTTTTTTGAGGTCAATTTTAATAGTTTTGCCGTCTTCTACTTTACCAGGGCCAACCGCAACGACAACACCCATAGAAGGTGCTTCTTTTGCTTCTCCCGTTGTAAGAATAATGCCACTTTCTGTTTTTACTTCTTCTTTACATTTTTCTAATACAACATAATCATGTAATGGTTTTAACATAATTCCTCCTATTTAGCACTCTTGTGCTATATTTGCTAACACGAGTATTGTAATTCTTTGCTGTCACTCTGTCAATAGGAGTGCTAACTCCCTCTCTTACGCCGATTCTCATAAATAACTAACGCTAAAAACAGTAAGAATCCAACCCCACTACAAACCACACCAACCTTTAAACCCGGCGTCATAAAATTAAGCTCTATATGATGTTCCCCTGCTTCTAAGGGAATCCCCATAAAGCCTCCATTAACTGGTATCGTGCTAAGGATTTCCCCATTATCGCGTACCGTCCATCCATCATTATTTGGAATCGCAATATATAAAAGATTTGGCTTATCTAAGGTAATACTTCCTGATAGATAATTTGTCGCATAGGCCTCAATCATAAAGGGTTTCGTTTCTCCACCCTCATAGGTTTCATACACAAAATCATCTTCCACAAATAAGGTATCTAAAAGTTGTTTACTCTCTGTTAAGTTTGAGAAAGGTTCGATATGGCTTAAGGTATAGCCAAAGCCATGGTAACTTTGATTTTCATAAACATTTAAGTCCGATAAATTCGCAAAATAAGTAAACTCTAATTCCTTTGGTAAATCACTTTCACTTTTCGCTAACCAATACTTTGTGCCAAGGGCAGTTAAGGCATAGGAGTCATTAATATCTAATCTTATTTCATCAATTCCTAAAAAGGATAAGAATGGATAAACATTTGTATCATACGTAGATTCATACGTCTTCGCAGATAAAAAGTGATTTTGTAAGGAGATGTTTAAGTTTAAACCGGCTGGCACTACATCTTTCATATCAATATGATAACGATAACGTAAATCGGTATCCGTATCTTGAAGATAACCCATCATGGAGGCATTCATGCGCCACGAAAAATCAGGAATCTCCACATACCACGTATGAACCATCAAAGATGCATAAAGGATCACTTGTCCTAAACTCACCCAATAGGCTCTTTTTAAATCCAAATGAAGCGTGAACCAAGCAAGCGTTAGACATACAAGTAAGGAAACATAATGAATCCAATATTGAAAAAGGGAAAGATCAAATAAAGGTAAAAGAATCACGATCACTGCACAACCAATCACATAGTTTTTAGCGAGTTGCCTATTTCCCCATACTTCATTTTCTTCAAAGTACCGCGCCCCAAGAAATAGAATTAAAAATTGAATCACAAAATTCCAGCGCATGGAAGGATCACTAAACCCATGAAGCATAGAGGAAAGGGGTAACACCAAAACACTTACGATTAAGCCAATCAAAAGAATGCCCCATCCTTTATTCTTTCTTCCAAAGGCAAAAGCACCACAAAGCGGCAAGATGGTCACAAATTGGGAATACCAATACCCATACGCATTATCTTCAATTTGAAATAAATTGGCATATTTTGAATACAGTGGAAAGGGTGCACTAATAAAACTAATTAAATAACCAAGCGTCACCTTGAGTGGCCAAAACAAGGAAAACTTCCGCACATGCGCAACGCGTGGATTCGAGACAATATAAAGTACGGCTGGTACCGCTAAAAAGCCGGCTAGTAAAAAGCCAATGATGTAATATCCCAATAACATTCCTGCATCTTTGAAGAAGGCTTTGCCTTTCTGTTTCCATTCGTTTTCTCTTACGATGCAATAAAATAATAGAAATAAAGAAAGTGGATACATATAGTAGAAACAATGATAAAAGAGGATTGCGACCGCAAGAACCATGGGCCAACCTTTTTTATGATTGTGATAATATTCCACGCCAAAGAATAAGAGCGGCACAAAGGCATAGAAGCGATGGAACATATATTGCCCAATGAAAAGAACACCCCATCCTCCAAAGGCATATAACATACTTGTATAATGGCGCACCCCTACTTTTTTAATTCCTGCTTCTTTTAAGAAGAAATACATCGAAAAAGCACTGATGTAGATACATAAAATGGTTTCCACAAATAAGAAACGTGGCACATCTTGGAAGATAAAATAAAGCGGTAAGAATAGATCACCGGTTGTATAAAAAGCCATTGAAGCATAGAAGTCATTTCCCAAGAAAGTATGCCAAGAATACATCGGTAACCCTTTTCCCATAAACCAATTTTCAATCAGTTCAATCCACTCTTGGTATAGAGCGGTATATTCAAAAATCTGATCGTTATTGATGGTAAAAGGACGTCCGAAAAAAAGATACATCAAAAAGACGATACAAATACCAAGGGTCACCCCTAGAAATAACTTAAGCAGTGGATGGGATTGCCGTTTTTTCATAACAGTTAAAGTATAGCAAACTTAAGGGCGCAAGATGACACAATACCGAAATTCAAGTAAAATGAGTATGGTTAAAATCCATGACAAAAATATCCATTGTGATTCCTTGCTACTTTAATGGCATGAATATTCCAGAAACCTATCCCACGATTGTAAGGGATGTTTTTGAGGTCCGCAAAGATATCGATTTTGAGCTTGTTTTTGTGGATGATGGCTCTAAAGATGATACTTTAGCCCAGCTTTTAAAAGTTCAAGAAAACGATGCCCGCGTTAAAATTGTGAAACTTTCCCGTAATTTTGGGGAATTTCGTGCCATTGTGGCAGGCTTAAGCCAAGCAACTGGGGACGCCGTTGCGGTCATGAGTGCCGACTTACAAGATCCCCCTTCTTTAATCCCGCAGATGATTTCTTCTTGGGAAAAAGGAAATCTTGTAAACCTTGCGGTACGCTCACAACGTGAAGAAAGTCCATTAAAGAATTTCTTTGCGGATACGTACTATAAGCTTGTGCGTAAATGGGTGCAACCAGATTATCCAAAACGTGGCTTTGATTTCTTTTTAATTGATAAAGCGGTTGCGGAAAAGCTAGTCCTCATGCAGGAAAAAAATTCCAGCATCTATGTACAACTCATCTGGCTTGGTTATCAACCAACAACCATTGAATATACCCGTCAACATCGTGAAAAAGGAAAATCCATGTGGAGTTATAGTAAACGGATTAACCTTTTCATTGATACCTTTATTGTTTTTTCTCATAAACCGATTCGGTTTATGACCGTGATTGGATTACTCTTGAGTCTTGTGGGTGTGATCTTTGCGATTTATTTCAGTATTGATTATTTCCATAATAGTATTTTACCGGGATGGACTTCTTTGATTGTCGCAATCTTATTACTTTCTGGATTCCAAATGGTCATGCTTGGCATTATTGGTGAATATGTATGGCGTAACTTGGATGAATCGCGTAATCGTCCACTTTATGTAATTGAAAAAATCATTACGAAAGGAGATACGGATGGAAATCCTAGCAAATAACCTCAAACGGCAATATGACTTATATGCCAAAGAATATGAAGAAAAAGCCCTTGCGGTTTTACGTAAGGGTTGGTATGTGCTTGGTACAGAAGTCTCTTCTTTCGAACAAGAATTTGCGGATTATGTTGGCGCAAAGTATTGTGTTGGTTTAGCAAGTGGGTTAGATGCGTTATGGATTGGCTTAAAAGCGATGGGCATCAAGGAAGGCGATGAAGTGATTGTTGCCGCAAATGCCTATATTGCTTGCGTCATGAGTATTACGATGAATGGCGCTACCCCTATTTTTGTTGAACCTGATGAATATGATAATTTAGATGCGAATAAGGTAGAAGAAAAGATTACCCCTTCCACCAAAGCCATTATGGCAGTACATCTTTACGGGCAAAGTTGTGATATGGATCAACTCATGAAGTTATCTCAAAAATATTCCATTCCGATTATTGAAGATTGCGCCCAAGCGCATGGCACAAAGTTCAATGGAAAAACTTGTGGTACCTTTGGGAAAGTGGGCTGTTTTAGCTTCTATCCCACAAAGGGCCTAGGCGCCTTTGGGGATGGCGGTGCGATTGTGACAGATGATGCAGAACTTGCGGATTATGTGCGCATGTATCGCAATTATGGAAGTAAAGTACGCTATGAAAATGAAGTCGTTGGTGCCAATAGTCGCCTGGATGAAATTCAAGCTGGTTTATTACGTGTGAAATTAAAACACTTAGATACATTAAATGAAGAGCGTAATCAATTAGCCAAAAGATATTTAGAAGGAATTCAAAATCCTCTTATCACCTGTTTACAAACAAGACCACATTGTTATAACACCTATCACCAATTTGAAATCCATTGCCCAAAACGCGATGCCTTAATAACCTATTTAAAAGATTTAGGAATTGGTACCATCATTCACTATCCAATCCCACCCTATCTTTCAAAAGCCTATGCCTACTTAGGTTATCAAGTTGGGGATTTCCCGATTACCGAACAATACGCAAACGAAATCTTATCCATACCCATGTATAATGGAATGACACAAGAAGAACAAGATTATGTGATTAACGCAATCAATGCGTTTGAATAGGAGAAGCAGGATGGAATTATATCGTTTACTAGAATTCAAAGAATTAGGAGATGAAAGAGGAAACCTCATCGCCATTGAAGGTGGGCAAGATATCCCTTTTGAAATCAAACGGGTGTTCTATATGTATGGAACCGATGGCACAATGGTGCGTGGACAACACGCCAATCGCAACTCCCAATTTGTGCTTGTGAATGTGAGTGGATCTAGTACCATCTATATTACGGATGGTTGTGGACAAGAAGTCGAAGTGGTCTTAGATAAACCACGTACAGCCGTCTTTATCCCACGTATGATTTGGAAAGAAATGAAAAACTTCTCTTCCAATTCGGTCATCCTATGTTTAACCGATACGCATTATGATGATGCGGAATACATACGTGACTTTGAAGCTTATCAAGAAGAAATGAAAAAAGCGCAAGTGGAATAACCACCTGCGCCTTTTTTAGATTAAGAATTGATATAGGGTAAATGCAGCATAGATACAAAGTAAGAGAATGCCTTGCCAACGGAATAATCTTTCTTTAATCAGTGCTGGTACACATAATAACAACATCACAAGGAACATCACCGGAATATCAACGACCAACGAAGAATTCATTCCCATAATCATTTTTTCAGATGGAATGGAGAATGGGGAAATTGTAATCGCTGCCCCACTGACTAAGACAATGTTGAATAAGTTTGCGCCAATGACATTCCCTAAAGATAATGCACCATGTCCTTTCATCAAGGATGTAATTGCGGTTACTAGTTCTGGCAAGGAAGTACCAAGTGCAACCATCGTCAAACCAATGACACTATCTGGTACACCAAGTGCGGAAGCGATAATCGTACCATTATTGACAAGAAGATTTGCACCAAAGGCAATCGCTACTGCCCCCACTAAAAGTAATACGAGCTCTTTCCATAGTGGCATTTCTTTATGTTCTTGTTCTTCAGTAGCCACTTCCACATCTTCCTTTTTCATTTGTAGAACGGAAAGAATCATATAGCATAAGAAAATCGTTAAGAACATAATCCCGTGCCATCTTTTAAAATCTCCACTTGTATAAGCGATAAAGGAATAAATCGCTGCGGAAAAGAAGAAGGCAATCGTTGGTAAGCGAAGTGTGCTACGTTTCACTAAACCCGGTTTAATCGCAACCGTTAATGCTGCAATCAAACTTGTATTACAAATAATCGAGCCAATCGCATTTCCATAGGAAATACCGGCATTATGTTGTAATGCGGCTTGGGCACTGACCATGACTTCTGGTAAGGTTGTCCCAATGGAAACAACCGTTGCGCCAATCAATAACTCTGGCAAATGAAAACGTTGGGCAATTCCAGTTGCCCCATCGACGAACCAATCGCCACCTTTAATCAATAAAGCAAAGCCAACTAAAAACAAAATCACTGCAATTGTCATATCATGACCTCCTCAAAATAAAAACAGCCGTTTAAAACGCCTGTGAGTCTCACCATTTAAAAATAGACCGGGATACGCCGTGATGTCGATCTATTTACGTCAATACGTCAGTTACTCCCTCAACGGTATCTATGGTATCACAAAATAATTGCTTGTCAAAAATCATACAGGACGCATGAGGACTGTTATAATAATGCTTGATGAAATTAAGTTATTTACTCTTTCAAAATTCCGTATTATTCTTATTACTTCTTTATTCCCTTCTTGCTTTTTTGGGGCTCCTTTTTATTTTTACGAAGCTCTCCTTCCCAAAACAGGAAGTAAAAAAGAAGACATCTGCCCTTTCTTTTGTATGCCCTTCCCGTGCGCAAATGACTTATACAAAGAAAGATTATTTCTTTCTTGCTTTACTTACCATCCTTTATGCGATTTTCTCTTTGCATCGCTTAGGAAGTACTACCTTTCCTACAACTACTTGGCAACCCGTTAAAGAGAAACAAGAAATCATTTTACAACTCAATGAAAATACGCATTATGATGCAATCTATGCCCTCTATGGAGAAGGCGATAATAATAACAATCTCACTAATTACCAACTAGGCTTTGAAGGCATCCAATTATTAGGCTCTTATGACTTAGCTTCGTGGTCCCCTATTACCACACTTGGCGATACACGTATTTATCAATATGAAATTCATTCTGGGAATTGGGATTATCCTTATATCAAAGTTTTATGTGAAGATAAAAATAGTACGCTAACCGAAATAGGCTTTAAAGAAACGATGGAAGAACGCTTCTTACCCATATCCATTCATACAGATGAAGCAAATAGTTTCCAATATCCTGCTTCCTTACTCATTGATGAACAAGAAAAGCTTGTGACAACCCCAACCTATTATGATGAAGGTTATTTTGATGAAGTATATCATCCTCGTAACGCATGGGAAATCGCAAATGGACAACATATGTATTATTCTGTGCATCCTTTATTAGGCACAAGTATCATGGCCCTATTTATTAAACTATTTGGCTTGAGTCCTTTTGTGTGGCGCTTTCCAGGGGCACTATTCGGGATCCTTTTAGTTCCTTTATTTTATGCCGTACTAAGAACCTTATTTCAAAGTACCAATTGGGCAGCCATTGGCACGACCTTATTCTGTGTTGATTTTATGCATTTGACTACGTCTCGTATTGGTACCTTAGAACCATTTAGTATCTTCTTTATTTTGTTATCTTATTACTTTATGATTCGCTATTTCTATCTCAATTTTTTTGATGCCTCAAAACAAGAACAATATACCTATTTAGGTCTATCTGGACTTACGATGGGTCTTAGTATCGCAACCAAATGGACTGGATGTTATGCGGCGATTGGTTTAGCAATCATCCTATTTACCAACTGGACAAAGCGCTACATGGAATATCGGAAAGCGAAAGCTTATTTAGCTACAGAAAGCGAAGAGGCACTTGCCCAAAAAGAAGCGCAACACATCGTCTCTTCCTTTCCAAATACTCTTATCACTAGCATTCTATTTTGTATTGGTGCCTTTATTGTTTTACCGATAGTGATTTATTTTGTTTCCTATATTCCATGTAAGATTTGGCGTGATGGCTATTCCCTTAAACATGTATTGGAACAAATCGAATATATCTATAGTTATCATGCGAATTTAACTGCTACCCATCCTTTCCAAAGTACATGGAAAGATTGGTTACTCGATTTAAAACCAATTCTTTATTACACAGGTACCGATCAAAATGGTTATTACCATACCATCTCTTGTATGAGTAACCCCATCTTGTCTTGGGCAGGTCTTCTTACCATCCTCTATACCATTTATGCCTTCCTTCGTAATCGAAACAAAGAAGCCTTCTTAATACTTGTGGGATATATCGTAAACTTAGCCCCATGGATGTTGGTGGATCGTTGTGTATTTGCGTATCATTTCTATCCTACAAGTCTTTATATGATTTTAAGTATTGTCTTTTGTTTACGGGCTTGTGTACAAAAGAATCCTAAATCTAAAATCTTTGTGCTTGGCTTTGTGGCACTTAGTGTTTTATTCTTCCTTGTCTTCTTACCTGTCTTTAGTGGACTAGGCACTAGTAAAACCTATGTCCAATTATTGAGGTGGTTTAGCACATGGTATTTCTAAAAAAACACGAAAAGGATTTCATACTTCTTTTGTTTTCTATTGTGGTGGGAATTGGTTTTTGTTATCCATTCTTATTAAAAGATTTTTTATTGCGTGGGCATGATACGTTTTTTCATTTATCACGGATTGAAGGTCTATCCACTTCAATTGTGGAAGGCATTTGGCTTCCTCGTATTTATCCTCATAAGAATAATGGCTTTGGGTATGCGAGCCCTCTTTTCTATAGTGATTTTCTTTTATATTTACCTGCCCTTTTATATCGCTTTGGTATGCCTTTGACGAAGTCTTATACCTTTTATATTGTTGTTATTAGTATTTTAAGCTGTTTTACGATGTGTCTTTTGATTGCCCGCATTACGAAAAATTCTTATGTTGCGTGTGTATTAGGGTTTGCGTATCTTTTTAGTAATTACCGTATTTCCGATGTGTATATTCGAGGTGCTTTAGGAGAGTGCGTGGCAATGGTCTTTTTACCTCTTTTCTTATTAGGGGTTTATCGTTTGTTTTATGAAAACCAAAGACATAGCACGCTTTATTTAACCCTCTCGTTAAGTGGGTTAATCCTAAGTCATAATCTCACTTTCTTTTTAACCTTTCTAACCTTTCTCTTTTTGATTCTTGTGCATTATAAATCTTGGTCAAAAAAAGTATGGCAATCCATTCTTGTCTCCTCTTTTTCTGCTTTCTTTTTAACTCTATTCTTTACACTTCCCATGTTAGAACAACTCGCAAGTCAAAAATTCATCTTGAGTTATTACAGTAGCCATAGTGCATTAGAAGAATATAGTGTTCCATTATGGAAATATTTCGCAAACAAAACGGTGTTTGGTTATGGATCCAATGACCTAGATCCTAGTCTATCTATGTTAGTGAATGTGGGCTATTTCTTTATGTGTATGCCTCTATGTTATTTGTTTAATAAAAAGAAAGATTTCTTTGGGCTTTTATGTTTTGGGATGGGTTATTTCTTCTTATTCTTCCCACTTAACATCTTCCCTTGGCAAGCCTTTTCCTTTTTGCGCATCATTCAATTCCCTTGGCGCCTCATTCTGTTTGCGCCTTTATTCTTAAGCATTCCAATTGCGCTTTTTCTTACTAAGATTAAATACACCCAACTTCTTTCTATTTCCTTAATTTTCTTATTGGGAATAGAAGGCATCTATCACCTACAACCCATTTGGACATTTCGAGATTATCTAACAAGTAAACATACTTATGCGGATTTATTAAATGGAAGTGTGATTGATCCTTACTTTTCCGCGAATTACATCCGTGTTGAATGCGCCGGTGGTGAATACTTCCCTCTTGACTATAAATCCTTTAAAGAATTAACTACCGATATCCGAAGTCTCAACCATCCAGATAAAAGTATTCCCTATGAAACCAAAAGTGTTTCTTTATATTTTAAAGTGGATGAAGTAAACGAAGCAGAAACCCTTGTATTCCCACGAACATTCTATAAGAGATATGAACTTATAAATCTCGATACAAAAAAACAAGTGCCTGTCACAAAGAGTAACGAAGCACTTGTGGAAGGAATCATTACGGAAGCAGGTAACTATTGTCTTTCCTACGTACCTACCTTCTTACAGCGTAGTACAGTATGGATTTCCTTTGTTTATCTCCTACTTCTATTAATTCCCAAAAAAGGAACCAAAGTTTTCTTTAAATTGCTGGATTTGTTCCATTAGTTGTTTAAGTTGTTCTAAGGATTCTTTTCCTTCCGTATTGAAGTATCCTTCTAACTGCGTCAGATTTGACGAAATACTTTGAATCGTTTCTTGGTAGGAATTCAAAATGGAATAAATGCGATATAACATCGTACCTAAGAACGCAACCACAATCCCAACCACCAAAACAATCAAAATCGTTTTAATGACGCGAACTTTTTCATTACGTCGTTTTTCTAAGACGAGTTCTTGAAGAAGTTCTTGTTGACTCATTTGTTCAACCGATAAACGCTCCATATTATGCCCTCAATTCCGCATGAATTTGTTTTTGGAGTTGTTCTAGCACGGCTTGGTGTGCCTCGGTGATTTCTTCTTCTTTTAATGTATGATCAGAAGCTTGATAAATTAAGCGTAAGGCAATGGATTTGTATCCTTCTTTTACGTGCTCTCCTTCATAGACATCAAAGATTTCACTGGAGCGAAGAATCTTTTTACCTGCTTTACGTACGGCATCTAAGATTTCTTTTGCCTTTACATTCTTTTCAACCACAAAGGCAATATCTCTGGATACACTTGGATAACGTTCAATTGCACTATAGCGTGTTTTAGAAGTCTTCCCTTCCATGAGTGGTAATAGTCTTAACTCTCCATAGACTACATCTTTTAAATCAAATTTCTTCGCATAGGTCGGATGTAAGTTCCCAATCACACCTAATAAAGTCTTATCGCACCATACTTCTGCACTGCGATATGGATGGAAGTGTTCAACATCTGTCTCATTTTCTTTGAATTGAATGCGGTTATTGCCATAACCAAGTTTATTCAAATATGCACTCACAATGCCTTTTAGCGCATAATAGTCACCTGGTTCTTCTTCTTTATGAAGTGGATCACTGATGAGTTTTCCATCTAAGACAAGTGCTAAACGAGGATCTTCGATATCTTTTGCATAAACAGAAGAGAGTTCAAAGAAATGATTGTCTGTATTTTGGTGTGCTTCGTTATATTGGACACACTCTAATACACTATTCATTAAGCTTGTGCGTACGTACTTACGCGCTTCACTCATTGGCATCGCTAAGGCAATTGCTTCACCACTAGGTTGATATGCATCCTTGATATAGTCTTCCCCAACTAAGGTATAGGTCACAATTTCATGTAAACCAAAACCGGTAAGTACTTCTTTGGTTGTACGACGTAAGGTTTGAATTGGGGAAAGCTGTCCTACTGTTGCGCTCATTAGAGGTAAGGTGGAGTCTAGCTCATCAAAGCCAATCAAACGAATGATTTCTTCATCAATATCTGCGTTACGCGCAATATCCGTACGATAACTTGGAATATGACAGGTGATTTCATCCCCATTTACTTCTGGTTTAAAATCTAGGTTTGTTAGAACTTGTTGGACTTGTTCCATAGTGAATTGGGTACCTAATAATTCATTACAATGCGACAATGTTTCTTTTACAACAACTGGTGTATAGGATGCATCGCCCTCAATAATGGTTTCTTCAAAGCCACTCGCATCTGCGTATTCCGTTAATAGTTGTACCGAGCGGTCCATTGCCTTTTGCATCGCTAATGGTTCAACGCCCTTCGTGAAGCGTTGGGCAGCTTCGGTTAATAGGTTTAAACGAAGCGAAGTTTTACGTACCGCTACCGCATCGAATTTCGCTGCTTCAATGAAGATCCCTTGTGTATTTTCATCAATCATGGATTCTTCTCCACCCATGATACCCGCAATACCGGTTGCTTCTTGGTTGGTGGTAATTAATAAGTCGCCCTTTTCAATTTGGAACTCTTCCCCGTCTAAAGCAACCATCTTCATTTCGCGATCATCAACAACCGTAATCTCATGATGTGGTAATTTGGCATAATCATAATAGTGTAATGGTTGACCGGTTTCTAACATGACAAAGTTTGAGATATCAACCACATTGTTGATGGAGTTGATACCAGAGGCATGTAAGTAATTCGCCATCCATTTTGGAGAAGGCCCTACTTTTACATGGTTTACAACTTTCCCATAGAAAGCAGAACAATTAGGCGTTGCGAGTGAAACCTTAAAATTTGTCTTCTCTCCAACATTTGCCTTACCTTCATAATCTGGCCAATGGACTTCTCGATTTAAAATCGCGCCTACTTCTTTTGCCATATTCCACATGGCCGAACAATCCGCACGATTTGGAGTAAGCGAAACATCAAGAATCGTATCATCTAGACCTAAATAGCCTAG
Organism: Solobacterium sp.; assembly: GCA_017941735.1. Lineage (GTDB taxonomy): Bacteria > Bacillota_I > Bacilli_A > Erysipelotrichales > Erysipelotrichaceae > Bulleidia. The sequence continues at coordinate 38,720 of JAGAVW010000043.1, forward strand.
TACATCACTTTCCCCAACTGGTGCATCTTCCGCAAGTTCTTCAATACCAGCGAGTTGTTTTTCACTTAACCATTTTTTATCTACACCAAGTTCTGCCAACGAACAAATCATCCCGTTACTTTCTTGGCCACGTACCGGTTTCGCAAGAATCTTGCCACCAGGAAGCTCTGCCCCATTTTTTGCGACAACAACTTTTAAACCAGCACGACAATTTGGTGCTCCACACACAATCTGTACAACATCTTCCGCATTTGGACCAATTTTGGTTTGGGTCACATGGAGGTGGTCACTATCTGGATGGTCGATGCATTCTAATACTTCCCCAATCACAAGGTTTGTGCCCTCTGCCATGGGTTCAATGCCCTCTACTTCTAGACCTGCTGTTGTCATTTTGTCTGCTAATTCTTGAGGGGTAATCCCTGCTAAATCGACATATTCGCTAAGCCACTTATAACTTAATTTCATTTTCTTTCCCCTCCTTAGTCAAACCGATTAAACATCTTTAAGAAACGCATATCATTCGTATAGAAATTACGGATATCATCAATGCCATACTTCAACATCGCAACCCGTTCGAGCCCAACCCCAAAGGCAAAGCCAGAACATTTTTCCGGATCAAATCCATTCATTTCTAAGACATGGGGGTGAACCATTCCTGCCCCAAGGATTTCAATCCAACCAGAGCCCTTACATACGGAGCACCCTTTCCCATTACAGAATGGACAAGATACATCCACTTCAACGGATGGTTCTGTAAATGGAAAGTAGCTCGGACGGAAACGTACCGTTCTTCCTTCCCCAAACATCGCATTTGCCATGTAAGTTAAGGTACCTTTTAAATCCGCTAAGGTAATCTTTTCTCCTACCACGAGTCCTTCACATTGCATGAATTGATGGGAGTGCGTCGCATCGTCATCATCGCGACGATACACTTTCCCAGGACAAATCAGTTTAATCGGAAGTTGTCCTTTCGCTTTTTCTAATTCACGCATCTGCATTGCGGTGGTATGTGTACGTAATAACGTATTGGGATCAATATAGAAGGTATCTTGCATATCACGCGCTGGGTGGTCATGGGGAATATTCGCAAGTTCAAAGTTGTAATAATCGAGTTCGACTTCTGGTCCTTCCGCAATCTTATAGCCCATGCCTAAAAATAAGTCTTCCAGTTCTTGTTGCACCAAATATAAAGGATGAATGGTTCCAATTTCCTTTTTACGACCTGATAATGTGATATCAATCTTTTCCGCTTCGAGTTGCGCATGGATGGCGCCAGATGATAATTCTACTTGTTTTTGATCAAACGCATCCGTAACGAGTTGTTTTAACACATTCACCTTTTGCCCAAAGGCAGGCTTTTCTTCCTTTGGCAAGGATTTCATCTCTTGCATCAAAGCTTGCACACTTCCCTTTTTCCCTAAATAGGTAATACGGAGTTGTTCTAAATCTTGTAGGTTGCTTGCCCCATTAATCGCTTGGAGTGCTTCCTCTTGTACTTGTTGAATTTTATCCATACGTTTACCCCTTTCAAATAAAAACGTTCCTGTCAAACAGGAACGCAATCTGCGCGGTACCATCCTGATTCGTATTTTCATACGCTCTTAATTCATCGATAACGGTGATAGCCGGAGAGGATTAGTCTCACTAAAAAGTGAATTCACTGAGTTCAATAAACAAGGTATTTCCACCAACTAACCTCTCTCTTTGTTCTGTTTCTCAGCTACTCTTCTTTTTTACGCTGTAGTGAAATTATAAAATTGAATGCCCACAAAAGCAAATCATTCTTGTTCAAATTGATAACGTAAATAGAGTTCGTCTAAATCTTCCTCATCCACTACACGACTATTGCCAAAAAGCTCATAATGTTCCCCATCAAACAACATCCCACTTTGTTGGGGTAAAAGTACAACCCGTTTGCCTAAGCTTTCAATCGCAAAGATGGTTTCGCGAAGCTCTTCTAAGCGCTCATTATAGTCCATCATAAACGCAATCCCAGGTAACACCCCTAAGCCTACATAATATTCCCCATACGTACGGTCATAAAATTCATCAAGGAATAGATGATTGGCTTCCGCAAGCGTAATCACAATGCCATGAAAGCGCAAAATCGCATCCATCACAGCTGGTAACTCTTCTAAGCGTAACATCGCTTCTCTTGCGTTATCTGCTAAAAGCACGAGAATCGAAGCTTCTTGAATCTTTTTTAAAACACTTTCTTTGGAATCCACAAAGTGGTCACAATAGGTAATTCGATCTAAGCGAATCCCATAATTTAATAAAGGACGATTGATATCTTCACGATATTCGGAACCACTTTGAAAACGATCTTGCCAATCTTCATGATCACTTGCCCACCCTTCATCTAAAGATAAAGGTAAAACACAAACTCGATCCTCTTGGCGAAATAAATCCATAAGATAAGGACTTGCCCAATCTTGGTCAAAATCCGTTTTATTTAATAGAATATTCATCATACGCATTCTATTATATAATCAAAACATGAAACGTTATTATGCAATTGTGGAAGGTCGTGTCCAAGGGGTTGGTTTTTGCTCGTTCTGTATCCAAACCGCACGGGAATTTGGTTTAACTGGTAGTGTACGAAATCTTAGTAATGGCATGGTAGAAATCTATGTCCAAGGGGAAGCGTTAAAGATTGATGCTTTCTTTGCTGTCTTAAAACAAGGCGATTTCTTAATTCGCGTGGACAATATCTCACAAAAAGAGGTTCCAATTGAACCTCGTGAGAAAAGTTTTGTATGCAATTATGATTCTTCTTGGTATTGATACATTAAGATACCACCCGCAACCGCAACATTTAAGGATTCAAATCCCGCCATCTCAATACGCACATTTTGATCGGTTAACGTAAGGAGTTCTTTTGAAACTCCTTTTCCTTCATTTCCTAAGAGAAATGCCATTTTGTCATATCTTTCAAGTTGTTTCATGGGAAGTGACTCTTGTAAGGAAGTACCAATTACTTTTACGCCTTCTTTTTTTAAAGAAATGATTGCGTCTATAAGCGACATGCGCACAATGGGAATATGGAAGAAAGCACCTTGCGTAGATTGAATGACTTTTTCGTTATATACATCACAACAACCTTCCGATAAATAGATTCCATCAAATTGAAAGGAAACAGCACTTCGAATTAAAGTGCCTAAGTTTCCTGGGTCTTGTATTTCATCGAGTAATAAAAGACGCTTATTTGAAGTCGGTTGATGTTCTAGACGCCGACAAATCCCAATCACATCCCCGTCTGATTGACGCATGGAAACTTTATTTAATACCTCTTGGCTTACTTCATAACTTGGATAATCTGGAAATGGATTCTCCTTAACATAAAGCACGCATTCTAATGCCTTTGCCTTGATTGCTTCTTGAAGTAAGTGTTTGCCTTCAACTAAATATTGATTTGTAAGATCTCGTTGTTTCTTTTGGTGTAAGGCACACCATTCTTTTACTTTTTTATTCTGCAAAGAGGTAATCTTTTCCATTTTTTATTTCCCCTTTCTTTGTCTTTTTACTTCAAATGCAAAAATGGCTGTTGCGGCTGCTGCATTTAGTGCATTATGGAAATCATTCGCATAAGGAATATAAATATTTTGATCGGCACAAGCTAAGACTTGACTGGATAAGCCACGCATTTCTCCACCAATCATGATTAAGATTCCTTTTTGATAATCCACTTCATCATATTCTTTGGCCTCTTTCCGCATGGCCGCATAAACATAAATACCTTGTGCTTTTAAAGTCTCGATGTCTTTTACTAAATCATCCGAAGTAAAAATTGGTAACCATTCAAAAGCCCCTGCACTCGACTTTAAAATGATATCTTCTACTTTACTCCAATCGCGTTTTGGTAAAAATAAACCATCACACCCTGCACTATATAATGTGCGCATGATATAGCCTAAATTAAAGGGATCTTCTACCCCTTCTACTAAGGCAAAAAAAGGTGTTTCCTTAATAAGGTAATCTTCTAGTTTTTCATAAGGGCGATTATTTGCTTCCGCAAGTAAGCCACCATGGGTTTTGCCTAAGGCAAGAGCGTCGATTTCTTCCCGTGGTAAAAGTTTAATCGGTACGTTTTGTTCGGTAGCTAAGCGCAAAATATAATTTGTATCTTTATCTTTTTTCTTTTCATCCACATAGATACAATTCACATCTCTTTTTCTTGCCTGTAAGACTGCCTTAACACTGATGTTACCTTCAATCATGACTGATTCTCCTTAAGAAATCCTCTTTTTCCACAGGGAATGGAATGGGAATATAGAGGCTTGCCATCGGTTTCTTACTCTCTTCTAAATACTCTCCCAGTTCATTTTTGATGCTTTGAACTTGGAACGTGCGTAATTCTTTTTTAGGACTTAATACTTCAATCGTATCCCCTAAGGCAAATGGATTTCTGGTAGAAATTTTGGCGATGCCTTCTTGATAATCTTCAATGCGACCAATGTAGCTATGATTGACTTCTTGGTTGCTATTGGGGGTTGTGATAATGGATTCTTTCCCTGCTCTACCTTTATAAAAACCAACACAGGTCAAGCGATTCTCTATTTTTTGAAGTTCGTTTTGATAATACATTTGTCTTTCTTCTTCCAAGTGGCCATCCTTTTCTACGATTTCATCTATCAAATGACGATATAACGAAACAATCGAGGCAATATAATATTCTGTCTTCATGCGTCCTTCAATTTTTAAAGACGTAACCCCTGTACTTAAAATCTCAGATAATATAGGAATGGTACATAAGTCTTTTGAGCCCATCGTAAAAAGATTCTCTTTGGTCGAGATTTCTTGATTCTCTTCATAAAGATGGTAAAACCAACGACAACTTTGTGCACAACCACCACGATTCGCATCGCGTAATGTCATACGATTACTTAAGGTACAGCGACCTGAATAATTCACACACATGCCCCCATGAATAAAGACTTCCGTTTCCACATTCGCCTCTTTTGTGATGGTACGAATTTCTTCCAGTGTACATTCTCTTGCTAATACCACGCGGTCTATCGCAAAACGGGTTTTTAAAAATTCAATGGCTGAAACATTTGTAACACTAAATTGGGTTGAACAATGAATTTCTAGTTTTGGGGCGACCTTACGTGCTAATTCCATGACGGATAAAGAAGCCACAATGATGGCCGATACCCCTGCTGCTTCGAGTTGTTTTAAGTATTCTTCTAGCCCTTCAAAATCTTCTTCATGGGGCACCATGTTGACGGTCACATGAATTCGAGCGCCATATTCTTTCGCAAACCGACATGCTTCTTGGATGTCTTCTATTGTGAAATTGGAAGCACGTGAGCGCAAGGAGAATTGTTTCCCACCAATGTATACCGCATCTGCACCAAAACGAATCGCTGTCTTACAACGATCCAAATCTCCTGCAGGTGCTAATAATTCTGGTTTTCTCATTTGATTGTTTTCTCCTTATAATACCCACTTCCTAGTGGATAAGCATGATATTTTTCTTGATACGCATTTGCAATCGCATCCATCTCTTCCCCATTTAATATTGCTTGATAGGCATGGATGGTATCCTTCAACATTTCTTCTTCCATCCATTCGCCATGGATGACATAGCGTAGCCCTTCTATTCTCTTCAATTCTTTCATGAACGAGAAAGAAGTAAGAATGTAATCGCTATAGACATAGGTCCCATCTTCATCTTCATAAATTGGCATCTTCGCATCTCGGTTTTCTTCGGTGATGCTAAGTTGTTCTTTTCCCATAAGTCCTTCTTGATAGGCACTTAATAAAGGACGCTTACTCATCGCCATTAAGATATTGCCATGAATGGTTAGTTCACAATTTGGTACTTTTTCTAAAATCATTTGGATTTCTTCATAGGTTAAAAGTGGCGAAATCGAAACGGCCTTAATGCCTTGTTTATGCCACCAAGATACATCCATAGAATTGGTCATTAAGGTACTTGGATCATAGACCAATTTATCAACGAGACCAATTTTTGAGGCCAATGTATAGACAGCGGGGTCACTAAAAAGAATGCTTTTAACCGCATCGTCTTTGAATTGTTGTAAAGAAGTTTCTAAAAATGCCATCTCTTCTGGAAAGAAAAAACGATTACAGACGATTTGGGCACATTTCACCTCTTTAATCACGGAAAGCGGATACTTTGGAAGATAACCCATCGTTAATCCTTCTATTCCAATTGCGACTTCATCGACCCCTTCTTTTAGAGTTGAAAAAGGCTCTTTACTGTATACAATTAATTGACTCATAGGAAAATTTTACCTTGTTTTGGAGACTTTTTGAATGCTATCTTGACCATTATATGGAAACTGGCTAGAATATATGCAATGTAGAAAGTGTATCGCGTTAAGTGCTATAAGGTTGGGGAATCTTATGGACGAAAAGAGTGATCTTGCGGTGATGCACCGATCCCAGATGTGTTTAAAGCTTCCCTTTACTCACTCTGTGGGAAAAGATAGGAGGCTTTTTATGAACTTATTTGCTCGTTTTAAATCTTCAGCACAAAAACTAAAATCAACCAAATATTTAGCTCTCATGGCCACAACCATCGCTATGAAAGTGATTTTATCTTTGCTTCCGTTTGCACGTATCCCCATTAGCCAAAATCTACGGATTTCTTTTGGTTATCTTATTGTTGCGGTGGAAGCAGCGATACTTGGTCCAGTTGCGGGAATGCTATCCGCTGCGATTACCGATAATGTCGAATTCATGTTAGCACCTGATGGCATCTATTTTCCTGGCTATACGCTTAGTGCGATGCTTGGATCTCTTGTTTATGCCCTATTCTTATATGAGCGTAAAGTAAGTGTGCCTCGGTTAATTGGAGCGAAAGTCATTGTGAATTTATTTGTGAATGTATTACTTGGTTCCTTATGGACTTCGATGATGTATTCAAAAGGTTATATTTATTATTTTATGCGTAGCATCACCAAAAATGTTTTGATGTTACCAATTGAAATTACTTTACTTACCATTGTCTTTCGTTTATTACTTCCTTACTTACAAAAAAAGAATCTTGTCATAGACCAAGATTCTTTGAAGTAATTATTGTAAACCACCAATTCGAATGGAATCATCGAGTTTATGGACAACTCCCTTATACTCTTCATAGATGGCATCCGCATTTTCTAAATCTCCTTCATTAAAGAGATTGAATGGTTTTGAAATGGTGGAACCATCTGGGTTGATGACGGAATATAAGAATTCCACACGAGGATTGGTTAATTCAATCTTCTTATAATAATCATAGAGGGTTGTTTTGGTGATGGTCACTGCCCCAACCGCACCAAGACGTTCTTCTTCCTCTTTACTATCACTGACAAGATTTCCTAAGGAATAGAATACCAAGGTATCATCAATCCATTCGACTGGTTGAATGGCATTTTCCGCATTTCCCATAATGACGCTTGCCCCTGCATCCGCAAGACTCTTTGCGATTTGTCTTTGGCGTTCAGTTGGCATGCCTTTGTTTTCCCCTTGCCAATACATCGAAACAATTACCACATCACATTGCCATGCCGCATCCGCTACAATGAGTGGAGTTTTTTCTTCATCATAGACATTCACAAGATAGCGCTCATGTTCGGGAAGCGTATCATTTAATACATCGGTAAATGATAAGAAAACAACCGAAATATCATTGACCTCAAAAGGACGAATTAAATTTTGTTGGTCGGTACTTTGGTTCGTACCAGCGACATGAATCCCACTATTTAACCAATAATCTAATGAAGTATCGACCCCTTCTTTTCCTAGCTTTAAGCTATCCGCATTTGCTAAAGCAACCGCATTGAAGCCAGCTCCTACAACCGTATCTCCAAAAGCGGTTGGCACTTCATTTCCAATGAGTGTTTTTTGCGAGAAAGCACGGATATCATAGTTTGACGCAAGATTCTTAACATCAATAAGACGAATACTATAATCCTTTTCTTCAGGTGCTAAGGTACCATAGTCAGCCATTCCACTGACTAAAACATTAATGACACTGGCTTCTTCTTGTGGAGCTACATAGGGTTCATTTTGATTTGCATCGACTAGCTCAGGTTGGTTTTTACGCTCTAAAAACATCGAGGTGAGATTCATCGTTAAACTGATGAGCCCAACCACAAGTGCTAAGACGATTAAGAATTTCATTAAAATATCAACAAACTCTTCTTTTTTCATAATCTTACAGCAATGCTATTATAACACGACTTGATGTATAATTTTGTCATGGCAATTAACCTAGCGCAATATCAAGCGATTAAAGAAGCACTCCCTAAAGGCGTTACCCTTTGTATTGTATCCAAGCATCATACAACAAAGGATATCCTAGATTACTATGCTTTGGGCGAGCGCATCTTTGCGGAAAATCGGCTTCAAGAACTACAGGAGAAGTATCCTTTAAAAGAGGATATCCAGTGGCATTTTATTGGTCATGTACAAAAGAATAAGGTGCGCCAAATTGTCCCAATGGTTTCAATGATTCAATCTGTCGATTCCATTGCGCTTGTTGATTGTATTCAAAAAGAGTGCGTACGTATTCAAAAAAAGATGCCTATCTTAGCGGAATTCCATCTTGCTTTAGACGATACCCATAAAACTGGCTTATTAGAAGAAGAAGCCGATGCATTTTTTACCCATTGTCAAAGCTTAGATCATATTTTATTAGAAGGCATCATGGTCATGGGCCCACATACAACTGACATAAATGAAATTCATCAAGTTTTTCAAAAAGCCCAGGATTTATTTGAAACCTTAAAGAAAAAATATCCAATCACGACCTTAAGTATGGGCATGAGTGATGATTACCCAATCGCCCTAGCCCATGGAAGTACAATGGTACGGATTGGTTCAGCATTATATCAGGAGGATTAACTTATGGCATTTCCAAAACAAAGCGCAAATTTAACACCGCATAAAGATTCCGTCTTTACGATTGTTGAAATGGCAAAAAAGGCAAAAGCAGAAGTAGGAGAAGAAAACATTGTCGATGCGACGATTGGTTCTTTGTATGATGAAAATAGTGAACTTGTTGCCTTTGAAAGTGTCTTTGATCACTATGACACAATAGACCATCGCCTCAAGGCGAAATATGGTTCCATTGCGGGTAATCCCAATTATTTAGAAACGGTCTATCAATGGGTTATGCCAAAAGAAGGCAGTAAGCTTTCCCATTGTGTGGTAGCAACCCCTGGTGGTACTGGGGCAATTACTTCTTCCTTTATCACCTTCTTAGAAGCAAACCAAACGATTATTCTCCCTGATGTTGCTTGGGGTTCTTATCGCATCATGGCAAACCAGTTTCAATTTGATATTGCCACTTACGAGATGTTTGAAGATGATCACTTCAACTTGGCTTCCTTAAAAGCGCAAGTAGAAAATGTCAAACAAAAACAAGATCGTGTGGTTATTGTTCTTAACTCCCCATGCCATAACCCTACTGGTTATAGCTTATCTATGGAGGAATGGAAAGCACTTGTTTCCTATTTAAATGAAGTATCAAAAGAAAACCAAGTCATCTTAATTAATGATATTGCTTATATTGATTATGGATATGATGTAGAACATATGCGCGATTATATCAAACTCTTTGATACCATTAGTGACCAATTTCTCGTCATGATTGCTTTTAGTTGTTCAAAGACGGTCACATCTTATGGACTGCGTTGTGGAGCAGCCATTGCCTTAGCACAAAACGAGCAAGATATCACCGATGTCAAAGCCGTCTTAGAAAGAACAGCACGTGTTGTTTGGTCAAATATTCCCAATGCAGCAATGGAAAACTTTGTATGGGTCATCAACGAGAATCAAGAAGCTTTCTTAAAAGAAAAACAAATCTATATTGATTTAATGAAAGAACGTAGTGCCCTCTTTGTGGAAGAAGCAAAACAATGTAACTTGCCAATCTATCCTTACAAAGAAGGATTCTTTGTGACCTTAAAGATAGAAGATAACGAACAAGCAAAAACCATACATGAAGCATTCTTAAAGAATCATATTTATACGGTTCTTGTGAATAAAGGCATTCGTATTGCCTTATGTTCTTTACGTCTTGAAAAAATCAAAGGTCTTGCGCAAAAGATGCAAGCCATTATCCAAACACTATAGGAGGAATTATGCCTGCTGCTACAACTCATGTTGAATTCGCAAAAGATGTCTTTGTGGAATTACCAAAAGATACCCAACAAGCCATCGACAATTTTCCCATGTATTATTTAGGTTCCCAAGGACCTGATATCTTTTTCTTTAGTAAAGGCGTGGTCTTACCAGGAACGCTCTATTCTCTTGGCCAAAAGATGCATGATGAAAAAATCCAAGAAGTGATTTCGTACTTACAAGATTACACCAAAGAACATCCTTCTTTATATCCTTATTATGCTGGTTACATTTGTCACTATGCATTAGACCGTGTTGTCCATCCGCTTGTAAACTATTACGCAAAAGTGTCCGCCATGAAGGATAGTGAAGCACACTTTCAATATGAAGGTGACATTGATGTTTATACCCTCAACAAAAAACAACATGGCTATGATGTCTATGACCGCATCCGTTTAACCAAACAAGATGCAAAAGCCTTAAGCCAAATGTATCACTACCTTTTCTTAGCGGTCTATCAACTAAATGTCAAAGAAAGTGCCATCCAAGAAGCCATTGTTCATATGCCTGTTTTAACGAAATGGTTGCGTCCTGGAAAAAAATGGAAGTATAACTTGGTATCACGTATTGAAAATCGTATAGGTAAACGTTTCGTCAGTGCCATGATGCTAGATGAAAAGGACCCCGTTAATAGTCCTGTCTTTAATAAGAATCATGAAGTATGGATGAATCTAGATAAAGAAGATACACGCTCCTTTGAAGATTTATATCAGTTAGCGATTCAAGAAGCTTCCCTTCTATTAACGAACTTTAATCTTGATCAAGTGAATTTAGATTTTATAGGGAAACCTCTCTAACAAAAATTCGATAACTAAAGTCAAGAGGTAAATCTAAGAATATTCAGATTTCCTCTTTTCTAATTCCGACCATAATGAAAACAGGAGAATAGTCCTCCTTTATCGTCACAGTATGGTTTATAATTCAGTTAAGAACGATACAGTTCGCCGCTTTTGGACAGCGAATAGATTATGGCCAGTAATTTATGCGCTGCAGCGGTATTGGCAGCTTTGGACTTCAATGGTGATTGAGACTGCTGCCTTTTCTTTTGGTTGAATTTATAGAGTATGTCATCTTTCTTCAAGCGGTAATTGCACGATGCGCCAAGATAAAGAAGACATCTCAGGTGACGGTTGCCTTTCTTGGAGATTCTCAAGTGGATGCCATCCACATCTCCCGATTGTCTGATCTTGGGATTAAGCCCCGCAAAGGCGGACAGAGCTCTGATATTGGGAAATCTTGACATATCACCAAGTTCGGCTATGAGTCTTGCAGCGAGGTTTTCGCCGATTCCGACAATAGAGACAATACAAGGGAAGTATTCGATCTTCCTGGCTTCTTCTATAAGCTCGCCCAGAACAGAATCACACCGCTTCATCTGATCCTGCAGTTCTTCGATCATATCCGGAAGTTTCAATACCTCAAGATCATTGCTGTCGCAACCTGAATAACAGTGCAGTGCACACTCATACATCTTATGGACGATGTTTCTGATAAAAGCCGGTTTGTGATCTGTTTTCTTTTCAACCGCTTTGACGATTGTCTCTTCCTTATGTTTTAACAGTAATGAAGGATGAGGATATTTCTTTAATATCTCCATCGGAGCCGGATCATATAAGGAAGCTTTTCCTTTAAAACACCTATCCATCAAAGGATAAACGATGTCCAGTATGCTTCTGAAAGCCACTTTACGCTTTTTCAGATGGGTAAGCTCATCTTCGTAGTATCTGTTCAGACGCTGTAATCTGATGAATCTGTCTTCCTGTTTATAAAACGGAAGCAGGCAATCCTCGTTGTAGTAAGCCTTGGCAATATGAGCGCAATCCAAAGAATCCGTCTTATTGGCGTGCAGACTGGTATTGCGGTAGGCAGCTGATAGTAAGGGTGAGATGATGTAATAAGGGATATCATGATCATCAAGATACTTCTGCAGACAACGGTGATAGACTCCTGTTGCCTCGAAGATAACAGATACACTTTGTGATCCGGATTTCTCTTTTGTTTTCTCAATCGTTTCTTTCAGTTCTTCAAAGCCCTCGAAAGTATCGTGCAGTACTCTGGGCTTTCTTAAAGGCGTGCCTTTTGTGATAAAAGGCTGGTAGTGGCAGTTTGCTTTGGAGACATCCACCGTAATGATTGGCCCGTCCATTTAATGATTCCTCCTTTTTGTGATGAACGCATAGAATCCAGGCAAGACTTCTCTGCGCTTTGTATCCGACCATTTTTCTAGGTTATATACGGCATTCCAATATGAATCCTTGTGGATGGCCATTTCGATAAAGCGGACTTGAATACAAAAGGGAAGCAGGACGTTTTTTGTTGCTGACTATGATTCCTCATGTCTAAAAAAGAGCACATCCTTACTTTGCCCGGACCTTTCGATCTATATGTCTATAGAAAGAAAGGCCAGGAACATCTGGCGATCCTGACCCTTTTATCATAACGATGAATGAGTAAATACTTCCACTATGATCAGGTACAGATCTTCCTGATTTCATAATAGAAAAAGGAACAGTACCTGTTCCCTAATTGTCGGTCACGCTCCAAGCAGGAATATCATTTCCTCTACGGACGAGGACCGTTTTTTGATAATCGGTTTGATTTAAGAAATGTAAGACTGCATTTTCCTCTTCTTCCGTGCAACCTGCGACCAGTTTGACATCTAACGATTTTTCTAAGATATCTGCTGCTACAATAACCGCAGTTATAGTATTTCTTGAATTACTTCCCAAGTATACGGAAACGCCTTCTGGATTCGTCCCGGAAATATCTACGAGTCTACCGTAATCGACAGGATAAATCATATTGCTGAACTTGGGATGGGTTTCCCCTTTTTTACGTAATACTTTTAAGTTACCGGATAAGAAAAATGTATCAATCTTTTGCCAGAAATAGGCATTATTTTCATAGGTCGACATATCTTCACCCCTCAGTGAAAAATATTATATATAGAATTAATAAAAATGTAAATAGGTTACAAAAAATGTAACTATTTTCATTAAAAGTGCCGTAACTTGGTATTACATTGTTTTAAAAGTTCATCAATATCATAGATTTGCGCAAGGTTCATAATGTTGGCGACAATCATCAAACACCCATACGCATCACTTCCCGCATGATGGTGATCTAAGTCGATATTCATATAGGAACACATATCATTTAAGCGATGATGCGCAAGTTGTGGAAAGACACGTTTCGATAATTCAACGGTATCAAAATAATCAAAATGTGGTAACGGAATCCCATTCAATAAACAAGCTGCCCTTAAGCATCCCATATCAAAGCGCGCATTATGTGCCACAACAATCGCATCTTCCAAATAAGGTTTCATCTCTAGGTAGACTTCTTTGAAATGGGGTGCTTCTTTTACATCTTCTGGATGAATACCATGGACCATAATATTCCCAGATAAAAAGTATCCCACTTCTTTTTCGGGTTGAATTAAGGAATAATACTTTTCTTCGACCGCTCCATCTTCTAGACAAGACACGCCTACCGCGCAAACACTTGCGGGTTGTTCATTGGCGGTTTCAAAATCAATGGCAGTAATTTTCATATATGACTTTTCTTAATCCGTGTACTTTTAATTTCTTTATTTGGAGCATAGAGATTCATGAGTTTCGCAACCCGATATTTCGAATACATTTCAACTTGTTGGCTGGAACCATCCACCAAATGAATGACAAGTAAATCATAAGAGGCATGCCATTCATATTGCCATTGCACGATTTCATCCCAATAAATCAAAGCACAACTTGAGCGATCCCGGTCATTATATAAGACAAGGAAATCCGGATAGAAATCTGCTAGTTTTCGATCTGGCAATAACAATAGCGCAAATAAAGAAATCATAATCATCATAAGACTCGCCGTTAACATATACGGATTGCGCACTAAGGAATAGATACCAAAAATCATCAATAAGAATAGTGCAAGCATCGGTTTGACTCGAATCGATGCGCTTTTATCTTCTTGTGCTGGGATATTCTTAACCTTTATCACCTGTGATTTCATACTCTTATCTTACCAAATAGATTCGAATTGATGTATTCTTTCTCACCTACATTTCGAAATAGGCCATGCTATACTAGAAACATGAAAAAACCACTCACATTTGAAATTACGCATGTATGTAAACAATCTGGTGCACGTACCGGCATCCTACATACCCCACATGGGGATGTGGAAACCCCAATGTTTATGCCTGTTGGCACCCAAGCTACCGTGAAATTTTTATCGCCAGAAGAACTCTATGCCCTAGGGGCAGGTGTTGTTCTTGCGAATACCTATCACCTTTGGCTTCGTCCAGGGGAAAAAATTGTACGCCAAGCTGGTGGAGTACAAAAATTTATGAACTATAATGGCCCAATGCTAACGGATAGTGGAGGCTTCCAAGTCTTCTCCCTTGCGGATACTCGTAAGATTGAAGAAGAAGGTGTCACCTTTAAATCTACCTTAAATGGCGATAAGCTTTTTATGTCTCCAGAAGTATCCATTCAAGTACAGAATGCGATTGGGGCCGATATCATGATGTCCTTTGATGAATGCATCCCTTATCCTGCTAGTTATGAATACGCAAAAAAATCGATGGAGCGCACCTTACGTTGGGCAAAGCGTGGAAAAGAGGCAAACCAAAACCCAGAAACCCAAGCCCTTTTTGGCATTGTCCAAGGTGGCGATTACCAAGATTTACGTTATGCATGCGCTAAGGAACTCGTCGATATGGATTTTGATGGCTATGCGATTGGTGGAACTTCCGTTGGCGAAGATAAAGAAACGATGTTACGGATGGTTGGTTGGTCTGTGGATCATCTTCCTTTAGAAAAACCAAGATACTTAATGGGTGTTGGTGCGGTCAATGATTTACTCGAAGCCATCTCCTATCAAATCGATATGTGTGATTGTGTTTTGCCAACCCGCATTGCGCGTCATGGCACCTTAATGACTAGCCACGGTCGTATCAATATACGTAAAGCCATCTATAAAGATGACTTCACCCCACTTGATGAGGCATGTGATTGTTATTGTTGTAAGAATTATACACGTGCTTACTTAAACCACCTTTTCCGTTGTAATGAAGGCTTTGGGATGCGCTTAATGTCCATTCATAATATTCGCTTCCTCATTCGCCTCATGGAACAAGCGCGAAAAGCCATAAAAGAAGACCGCTTTAATGATTTCAAAAATGACGTCTTAACGAATATGAAATTTGATGAAAGAGGATTTTAAAAGGCTAACGATGTTAGCCTTCTAAATGATAAAGTTTCGTATATTTTTCTTCTAAGTAATCGAGATAATATTTTGGATTAAAAGGTTCGCCAGTTGCCTTCGTAAGAATCTCATTTGCGGTATAACGACATCCATAACGATGGATGTTTTCTTTTAACCACTTCACGATTTCATCATAACGATTCTCACGCAATAATTGATCGACATCAATTTGTTGGCGCATGGTATGAACGATTTGAGCCGCAATTGCACTTCCTAAAGCATAGGTTGGAAAGTAACCAAAGTACGTCTCAGACCAATGCACATCTTGTAAGATACCCTCTTTTGCGTTTTCACTATGAATGCCTAGATATTCTTCATACATCTTATTCCAAGTTTGATCTAAGTTTTCTGTAGAGAGTTCGCCAGAGAATAAACGCTTTTCAATTTCATAGCGAATCATAATATGTAAAGGATAGGTTAATTCATCTGCTTCTGTACGGATTAAAGAAGGACTCGACGCATTAATCGCATCCACAAAAGCATCTAAGGAAACATCTTTCAGTTGTTCAGGGAAACATTCTTGTAGTTTTGGGTAATTGTATTCCCAGAAGGCTTTTGTACGACCAAGATAGTTTTCCATTAAACGGGATTGGGACTCATGCATACCCGAAGAGACACCATTTGAAAGAATCATCCCATCGTATTTTGGATCAATATCATGTTCATACGTCGCATGCCCGACTTCATGTACAGTAGACAAGATCGCCGCAATGATATTGTTTTCTAAATATTTGGTTGTGGTACGGCAATCGTTCTCACAAACCCAAGTTGTAAATGGATGTTCGGTTTCGTTTTGATAACCCCAATCTGGTTCAAAACGAATATATTTTAGAATTTCATCCATGTATTCTCTTTGTTTGGCAATTGGATAACTCTTATATAAGAATGAAGTATCCACTTGTTTTGCCTTCGCAATTCTTTGGATAAGTGGTACTAAACGTTCTTTAACTTGTGCAAAGAAGTCATCGTATTGTGCCATCGTCATGCCTGGTTCATAATCATTTAACATTTGATCATAAAGAGGCACATCACTTTTCCGATACGCATAAATCTTCTTCACTTCTTCAATGAGTTTGGTAAGGGTTGGCTCAAAAATGGAATAATCATTTTTGGTCTTTGCTTCAAGCCAATCGTTATAGGCTTTACTCTTTAGATTTTGGAAGGCGACATATTCGTCTTTTGGAATCGAGACCACCTTCATCATCTCTTGATAGTAAAGTTCGACTGCCTTTTTTGTATCGCCATCTAACTCTTCTTTTAATAATTCTTCTAATACCTTTTGTATTTTGGGGTCGGTATTGAGTTCAAATAATTCCCCCGCAAGAATGGCGGTTCTTTGGTCACGGTATTCATTTCCTCCAACCGGCGCAATGGTCATTTTATCCACACCAATCACGGATAAAGCCATTTCGTAAGCAGAAGCTTTTAATACCCACTCTTCATACAATTTCAAATTTTCTTCTTTTGTCATAACTACCTTCCTTTATACAATTTGTAATGCTTCTAACATCTTCGCTACCCCATCTTGATCACATGCTTCCGCAACGTAATCGCCATGTTGTTTGATTTCTTCTTTCGCATTTCCCATCATGACGCCAATGCCTGCCTTTTCAATACAAGGTACATCATTCCCCGCATCCCCAAAGGCAATCACTTGGCTCCAGTCTAAACCATATTCCTTAATGACTCGATCCACCGTTAAGGTTTTATTAATGGAATTCAAAAAGAGATCATAGCTCTTATTACGCGCATAGGTAATGGTAACACCAGGGAAATCATTGAGATGTTGGTCAATGATGCTTTCTTCCCCAATCAGAAATGTACCTAATGGCATGCCATATTCCAAATGGTGATCTCGTTTTTCATCATTGTTGATGATTAGTTTTTCAGCTTGTTTGCCTTCGGCAATATAATATTTCACAAATAAATCATGTTGGTTATATGTCACAACCGCATCGGCAAACTTAAAACCAATAGCTAAATCATACTGATTGCCAAAGGCAATGATTTGATTCATTAATGCTTCATCCATCGGATGGGTTTCAATAATCGTTCCATCTTTTTTGACTAAACAAGCGCCATTAATGGTACCAATATATTCCATGGGAATATCTTCAAACATGGAAGGATAAATGAAAGTATAATGACGCCCTGTATTTAGCATCACATAGATTCCCTTTTCTCTTGCCTTATGAAGATCTTCTTTCAAACGCGACGAAATGCGATTAACGCCATCTTTTACGATGGTGTTATCTAAGTCCACCACAATCAGTTTAATATCCCTATTTTCATTTAACATAATTGCAATTATAGCATGGTGTGATAAGATAATCACGGTTATGTGCCCGTGGCGCAACTGGACAGCGTGTCAGATTCCGAATCTGAAGGTTGAGAGTTCGAGTCTCTTCGGGCGCACCATGTTCAAATTATCCGAACCAAGACCTATTTGCTTTAGGAGACGGTTCGGATTATTTTTATACCTCTAGTTCTCACACTTATTGTTTTATTTCGAAATTATTTTGTCATTATATAACAGATAGTCTTCTATTTCTTTCCGTTCCTTTAATTGTTCCTCATTATTTATATCTATAAATCCGTCAAAAAGTTTTATAAATCCTGGCTCTTCAAAATGAAGATGGTATTTTCCTTCTAACGACTTAATTCTATCTAACCCTATTTTTTCCAACATCTCTTCATTCCAGTAATTATATCCATACAAGGTTGCAGGAATTTTACTCCCATCCGACTTAATATACTTCTGTGAATCATTAAGCGGTTGACGATTTGCTATGCAACCAAAATAAGGTTTGAATAACCAAATTAAGCTTTCGAACATTTCACATATCAAGCTTTTATTTATATCTAAAATTGCTTTTATTTGATTGAATCGAAAATCTATGATTATTGTATTCGGAATTAGATTGTAAGTATTTCCAAAACGGAATTTGTAAGAAATCTCACAATTACCATCACTTATAATGGACGAAAACAAACTAAAACTGTATCCAAAATCTATTATTAATTTTCCATCCTCTTTATTACATCCATTCCACATTTTTGTCTCGATGGTTTTCCTATCAAGTATAATAGGAACAGCTTTTTTGTGCACATAAGTATATCTTGGCTTAATCGTCTCAGGTAAAGTGTCAAGATATTCAAATATTGGCATTGCGTTATCCACTACCTCATCAAAAGAGATATCCTCTCTTTCTGCTTTCTTCCATAAAATAATACTGTAATAATCTTTTTCCATCTTAAATCCCTATCGTAATGTTGTAACCACATTAATTTGGCACTTCCACAAATGCATTCTTTTTCGTGTCAAAAATTTTAAGTAGATGATTTCCTTTATAGAATACAATTAAATCTTTGCAGTTGTGTACTTCATCACAAGTTTTATTTATCTTTCCTAATGAAATTGTTTCTTGTGTCTCAAAACTATAATGCAGTAATTCAAAATTCCTTGTTAACATATATATTTCTTTGTCTATATACCGAATAATTATATTATCAGTAATATAGACCTCTTCCATTTCATCAGTAATAGAGTTGTATTTATACAAAATGTCTGAATGCTTGCGATTTAAAATGGCACGAAAATCTATTTCATTTGGAGGAGATAATTTTTCACCTAAACGAGATATATAATAATAATTATTGTTTTGATATCTTGAAATGCCAAAAGAATTACCATGATGATTATCGTTAGGAATATCAATATGTTTATGATCTTCTACGGCTTGTTTTTTTAATATATAATAGTCGATACCATACCAAGAAACTCTACAAAAAACATCATCTAAATAATAATACTCGTCACTCCCTATCATTGCTCCATTTAATGAATAAAGTCCTCCGCTGCAATAATATAAATCAAGCCTTCCTTTATAGAATCCTGATTTAAAATTATTATCTTGTAAAAATATTCCAGATGATAGTTCAATGACAGTTTTATCATCTACCATAACGTCTTCATATCTCTTAACAATTTCATTTCCATTAACTAATACTATACTGTTGTCAATAAACTTAAATTCTTCACTCGGAAAACTATTTGTATTTACAATCAAATTGTCATACTCAATCACTCTTTTATTATCAATCAATATATATTTTAAGCCATCAAAATAAGTATACTTAGTAACAATTGATTCTTGGTTATAATGATAAACTTCCGGTGCTTTACGCAATAAATACTGTCTATATTTAAATAGACACGTTATAAATAAGCATGCTAATAAAATAACTATTGTTTTTCTTTTCATTTTTATCCACTATTATTTAATGATTTCATGACTATAGATTTATAACCTGGAGAATGAATACGTTTTTTATATCTTCTATGCCATCCTTTAATACTACAGAATCGCTAAATTCATTATAGATCAAGTAACTACATAAATCATATTATTCACTGACAAGGCTCTAGTTTTTTAACCATTTTTGATTCACACCTTTTCTATAAAATGATTGGGGTGACTAGTTTATTCTTCATTATAATAACTATTAATAATCAACTGATTATCATTCTTTTCAATTATTATATCTTTTGAAGCTGCATATGAAATGATTTCGGCACCCAAGGTTTCAGTAATTAAATACATATAATAGTCATATCCAAATGTAATGCCTTCCTTTTTGCCTTTACTATGTATTTCACACCAAAAGAATTCTCTTAGCGCTAGTTTCACAACACTTTTTAAATAGCTCATATCATATTCAGCATTACAATCAATCGTATTCAAAACATGATTATCTTTAGAAGATAGGCCAAGAAATCTAATGCTCTTTCTGTCCTCATTTTCTGTGACATTCTTTTCTATTTTTTTATTTGTTATGCTATTTACTCTTTTTTCTTCAAAATATATTTGTGCAATATTACAAAAAGCTTCTTCAATTTTAAAATAGTTGATAATCGTCAGCTTATCATCAATCTCAAAATCAGTAATAGATGTCCAATTATTACATGATTGTGGGGTCAACACTCTAAACATGGAATCTACCTCCAATCCATTTAAGCTAGGGCAACAACGCCATTGCAGTCAATAATCATCATTTTTATATGAATTTAGTTAGCGCACCATAAATATAAAACAGTTCAAAATTGAACTGTTTTTTTAGAATTGAAGTAAGATGCCAGCAAGCGCTGCCATACTGATTAATACAATCGGATGTAACTTAGGCTTCCAAAACGCAAAGGCGGTTAGTGCCAAGAAAAGCGCAATGGCCTTCCATTGGAATAAGTCCATTAAGACACCGGTTGTTTGGAATAGATTTATATTGAATAAAGCATTTAGGAAGATTGTAATAACCGCAGAAATAATAAAGCCTACTACAGCTGGACGTAAACCACGGAAGATGCCTTGGACAATGGGAGAATCATGGAATTGTTTTAGGGCTTTAGCAATGATACAAATCACAATCACGCTTGGTGTAACTAAACCAAGGGTTGCGACAATCCCACCAAGAAAACCCATCGTTTCATAACCTACATAAGTAGCCATATTGATACCAATAGGACCTGGGGTGGACTCAGAAACCGCAATCATAGTTGATAACATTTCCATCGTAAACCACCCATAACGCACGGACATTTCCTTTAAAAATGGTATGGTCGCAAGACCTCCCCCAATCGCAAATAAACCGGTCTTAAAGAATTCGAAGAATAAACGCCATAAGAGTTCCATCTATTTCTCCTCCTTCTTTATAAGGGAAAGACAATACCCAATAACACCTGCCACAAGAACAAGTACCATGGTTGAGATATTTGTGAAATACGATAATAGGAGCGCCCCTAAAAAGATTGCAAAACTGGCACCATCTTTGATGCCACTCTTAAATAATTTAATAATCGCCCTTAGCATAAGCACACAAACGGCAACTTGGATTCCTTTTAGTGCACTTTGAACAATCGCGAGTTCTGAAAAATTCGTAATTAAGCCTGCGATGATGGTGATGATGATTATGGATGGGGCAACGACACCAAGTGTAGCGACGATGGCCCCAATAATTCCTTTGATTTTATAACCAATAAATGTAGCGGTATTAACCGCAATGACACCAGGGGTCACTTGGCCTACTGCATAGTATTCCATGACCTCTTCTTCACTTGCCCATTGATGTTTTTCGATGACTTCTTTTTGAATCATCGGTAACATGGCATATCCACCCCCAAAGGTAAATAAGCCCATCTTAAACCATGAAGTAAATAACGCAATTAGTTCACGCATGTGATCACCTTATAGATTCTTTACCAATTGCGAAATCTTTGGCATTAATTGTTGCTTACGCGAAATAATCTTTGAATCAAAACCAGTATGCTCATCAAAGTTTGTTTCAATGGTATCGCTAATGATATAGGAAAGTGGCCCAAAGTGCACAAATACTGAGCCTTCTCCTGCCACATGTGTAAATAACATGACTAATAAATCCAAATGCTTTTCTTCTTGTTCTTTTTGGATATAATCACGGAAAGCAGGTAAAATCATCTGCACTTCTTCCATATGACTATAGTTGGTTTGGCCAATCGCAAACTTATACTTACCAATTTCATAAGTCTTTAAGTCACGATAGAGGATATCTTTTGGGGAACTTTCTTTAAGATCTACCGATGCCCCTAACATTTCAGTCGCATAGGCATCAATATCTGTAACCCCCGCAATTTCTGCTAAGTATTTGACCGCGTTCTTATCTAAATCGGTTGTCGTTGCAGATTTGAGGTTTAACGTATCGGATAAAATCGCAGACATTAATAAACCTGCCATGTCTTGGTCTGGTTCAATGCCATTTTCTTGATACATCCCAGTAATGATTGTACAGGTGCATCCACACTTCACATTGCGATAATTGATTGGATAATCGGTTGTGATATCACCGATGTGGTGGTGATCGATGATGGCTTGAATTTCCGCATCATCCACATGATTAATGGATTGGTTTTTCGCACTATGATCAACTAAGACAAATTTACGTTTTTGGTAATTCAATGTATGATAACGCGAAATCGCGCCTACGATATTGCCCTCTTCATCTAGAACCGGATAACTACGTACACGAGACTTTGTCATTTTCGCAGCTACATCATTGACGTATTCATTATTCACAAAAGAGATGACATTCTTTGTCATAATCTTATCAATCGTATAGGATTCCATGATGGCTTGCGCGGTATGCATACTATCATCACGTGTTTCAACGATGGCACACCCTTTTTCTTTTGCTAAATCAATGATATCTTTATCGGCTTTAATGCCACAAGTTAAGATTAAACACTTCGCCCCATTGTTGATGACCATGCGTTGGCGTTCGACGCCACTTGAAATAATACAAATCGCATCTTTGAGATTAAAGATTCGTGCTTCTTCCCCTTCAAGCGTAATAATATGAACACAACCATTTGTCTCAAAGACAGGTGGTTCATACGCAATATCTCCACCAATCGTATGGGAGATATCAGCTAGGTTAGCCGTTGCCATTAACTTTTCAATATCACGTGCTTGTTGTAAACGATAAGCAGATAGATTGGAGTTTGTACAAACGCCACATAATTGATTGTTTTCATCCACCACAAAAAGAGAACGGTTTTGCGTACGCAACATCACATGCCACGCATGGTGTACCGTTGCATTCTTCGAAATCAAAGTTGGTTCATCAATATGAATGTCACGAATCATAGCCCGTGCATCCGTCAACAATAATGGGTTTTCTTGATGAAAACGACGAAGAATAAACTTCGATTCTTCATTTAATGGACCCTGTCTACAAGCAATCGCCTCTGAACCGGTTAGATTTAATAAATTTGCATAAGCAATCGCGGAACAGATGGAATCACTGTCTGGGTGTTTGTGTCCTGTTACATAAATAACGTCTGACATAATTTAGCCTCTCAATGTATACATTGTACACTATTAGTACGTTAAAATCTCGTTTCCTGTTTCGGTAATCAGGATGGTGTATTCCCATTGGGCACTATCTTTGCCATCCACGGTCGAAATGGTCCATCCATTATAGGGATCCATTAAGACACCAGCTTTTCCGGCATTAATCATCGGTTCAATCGTAAATACCATACCTGGCACAAGTAACATTCCCGTATGGGCTTTCGCAATATGCGAAACAAATGGATCTTCATGGAATTCAATTCCTACGCCATGCCCACCAAGTTCGCGCACCACGCTATAGCCTAACCCATGCGCATAGTTCGCAATCGCATAACCAATATCCCCTACTGTGTTCCATGGTTTTGCGACCGCTAAACCGACTTCTAAACACTTCTTTGTTTCTTCAACTAAGCGTTTGCGCTCTGGTGAAACTTCACCAATACAAATCATGCGACTTGCATCGGCAAAATAGCCATTCTTAATCGTTGTACAATCCACATTTACAATATCGCCTTTATGGAGTTTACGATGACGACTTGGAATGCCATGGCATACTTCATCATTGATAGAAGTACATACACTTTTTGGATAGCCTTCAAATTGATAAGGTGCACAAATACAACCTTGTTCTTTGGTGTAAGAAGCGACAATATCATCAATTTCTTGTGTACTCATACCTTCATGAACTTGTCTACAAACTTCATCTAAAACAGCTGTATTTACGATACCAGCTTCTTTAATCCCTTGTATGTGACTTGGTCTCTTAATGAGGCGTTCATCTGGAATCGAATAGCCTTTCTTTCGGTATTCTTCCATTTTTTCTAATGTTTCTGCAGGAATCGGTTCCTTTAGAAATATTTCTTCGATTTGTTGTTGGATAGTCATTTGTTAGTCCTCTTTCTTTGTGGTACTTCCTAAGCCACCAATACGCTTAGTTTGTACATCATCATCCATTGTAATCCCAAAAGGCACAAAGATGCCTTGTACCATGCCTTCCCCTGCTTCTAGGAATACTGTTTTGTCTTCTCTTGTATCATTGGTTAATTTACAGAAAATATGGCCCATATTTTTAGCGAAGTAATAATCGCTATCAATAATCCCTACGGTATTATTCATCTGTAAGCGATATTTGAAGCCAAGCGAGCTTCTTGGGAATAGCATGAGTACATATTGAGGGTCCATGGATACACGGATACCGGTTGGAATTAAGACTTGTTTGCCTGGAGCAATCTCCATAGCACATGGCGCAAAGAAGTCATAACCTGCACTTCCCTCGGTCGCTCTTTTGGGGAGTTTAATTTGGTCATAAATCGTACGAATCTCTTCTTCGTTTTGATTTGGAAAATTCTTTTTCCAATCTTCTAAGAATTGTTCATAGGATACTTTTTCAAATTGCGCAATTCGATTCATCTTATTTCTCTCCTAATTCATTTAACATATAAACCACTAGTATCGCCAAGGCATTTTCTGATGGATACAAGGTTAAGCGTAAATTCTCATTCAAGAATTCATCTTTTGGATAAAGAATCCCATGTACCATCCGCTCCACAACGCCATGAATCGTTAAGGTTTTTGTATATTCCTTAATGGTTGTTGGGCCGAGGTTTTCAAACGAGAAGTAAGTTTCTTCTACCGCCCGTTTAAAGTGCACTAAGATTTGGTTTCGTGCTTCTTCATAGGTATAGATGGTTTCTTGATTCAACTTACATAAATCCATTAAAGCATCCATACAACCAAAGAAGAATTCTTCATCTGTGAGAACTGGTTTATGTAATAAATCTGTTAACGCAGAATAGATAGCCGCATCACTACGTAAGCTTTCATTGATATTACTTGCCAGCTTAATACGTGTTTCTAATAATTCAATGTCGCGATAAAAATTTAAGAAATAGCTTGGTAATTCACATTTTTCAAATGTATATAACCAACCTGAATAAACCCCATAGGTTTTCATCACATCGTGATAGCCATGCCAAATGAGCTTATCTAACCATTCTCGATCAAAACTCATGAAATTCTCAAGCTTTAAGCGAGGATAAATATAGGTAACATTAGGACGATATAAAAAATTCGGATGGACAAGTGGATCATGCAAGTCAATCGCAATGACTTCTTCCGCTCCTAAACGTAAGGCATAATCAATCGGTAAGTTATCAAAATAACCCCCATCTAAGAATTCCCCTTCTTCAAATTCATAAATCGGAAAGATTGGAAAAGCCGAAGCGGATGCGACTAACCAATCAACCCCATTCTTTTTCATCATCTCTTTACTGACATAAACGGGTTTTAAGTTTTGTTTCTTCACAACAATACAGCCAAAATCAATGGGGGAATTGAAAAAGGCATCGGGATGAAACATCCGTTTTGCCCGATTGATAAAAGGTGTGATATTTGCCCCTTTTTCTTTGACATAATTCTTAAAAAAGGTAGCCACCTGATTGCGTTCATTAAAGAGTGTTTCGAGGTTAAAATCCGTCGTAAATGCCCCTTCGATAATATCTTCTTGTTTCAAGTTTTCCCACATCGCATCCATTGCTTCATAATCCTTTTGGACAACGAGTGCACCATTGAGTGCCCCAACGGATGTACCTGTTACAACTTGCCAATCATCTTTTTTAAGCGCACGTAAAGCACGTAAAGCACCACTTTGGTATGCCCCACGTGTTCCTCCACCTGCTAATACGAGTCCTTTTTTCATAGAATCATTTTACCACGTTTCCCCATCTGCTTCGCTTTTCAGTTATAATAGTGTTTGGAGGCATTTCTATGAAATTAAATGTTGCAGTGTTTTATGGAGGAGAGTCTGTTGAACACGAAGTGAGTATCATTTCTGCGCATCAAGCGATGAATGCGCTAAATCCAGAGAAATATAACGTGTTACCCATCTATATCTCCAAAGATCAAAAGATGTATTATAGCGAGCAATTGCGCGATATGAACTTCAATAAGAATCTAAAGGCCGTCGTTGAACAGTGCCCACAGATTACCATCGTCAATGTCGATAATAAGATTGTGATTCAACCCGTCAAAAAGCGCTTATTTGGCAAAAACATCTTAAATACCATTGATTTGGCTATCCCTGTGATGCACGGGACAAATGGGGAAGATGGAACCATTCAAGGCTTCTTAGAAATGATGCGTATCCCTTATGCTGGGTGTGATGTGATTGCGGCAGGTGTCGGCCAAGATAAAGTCTTACAAAAGAATATCTTGCATGATAATGGCTTACCTATCACCAATTGGTTCTGGGTTTACGCAAGTGAAATCGATGAACATCCTGAAGAAGTCTTGCGGAAGGCACATAAATTAATCTATCCGGTTATCTTAAAGCCTGCCCGTACGGGTTCAAGTGTCGGTATCTCGATTGCCCATAACGATGAAGAATACTTAGCTTGTTTCGAAGATGCACGGCAATATGATGAAAAGATTATTACCGAAAAAGTCGTCAAACCAATGCGTGAAATCAACTGTTCCGTATTAGGAACCCCTGACCACATTGAGGCAAGTGTCTTAGAAGAAGTGAATCACAATTCGGATGATGAATTATTGGACTTTGAAGATAAATATATGCGCAAAGACAATAATACCAAGCAAGAAGCACAAGGTATGGCAAGTACGGCGCGGATTGTGCCTGCCCCAATTAGTGAAGAGGCAACCAAAACCATTCAAGCTTATGCGATTGAAACATTCAGAGTATTAGGCGCAAGTGGCGTTTGTCGTATTGACTTCTTGATGGACGCCGAAACCAATACCATTTATATCAATGAGATTAACACCATCCCTGGCTCTCTTGCCTTCTACTTATGGCAAGAAACAAATAAAACCTTTGCGGAGCTTATGGATGCCTTAGTGGATATCGCATTAGAAAAAGAACGCAAACGTAGTCATATGACTTATTCTTATGAAACCAATCTCTTAGAAAGCTACACCTCTAATGGTGCAAAAGGAATTAAAAAATAATAACAAATAGAAAGAAGGTAAATTTATGGCAACTCCACACATCAGTGCAAAAGACGGTCAATTCGCAAAAACGGTATTAATGCCTGGCGATCCACTTCGTGCACAATTCATTGCAGAAAACTTTTTAGAAGGAGCACAACTCGTTACAAGCGTCCGTAATGTTTATGGTTATACGGGTATGTACAAAGGAAAACCAGTTTCCGTTATGGCTTCCGGCATGGGTATGCCTAGTATTGGCATCTATTCCTATGAATTATATAAATTCTATGATGTTGAAACCATTATTCGAATTGGTTCTGCTGGTTCTTATGTACCAGAATTACGTATCTATGATGTCGTATTAGCGACTGGCGCATATAGTGAATCTTCTTATGCCCTCACACAAAGTGGGGAACCCGTAGATTCCATCCTCTATCCAGATCCTGAAGTTAACGCACGTATCAAGGCAACCGCAAAACAATTAGGAATTCCACTCCATGAAGGAATAATCCATAGTAGCGATGTCTTCTATCGTCAAAATAAAGACTACCTAGATGATGTACGTGATAATAAACATTGCGTAGCGGTGGAAATGGAGAGTTTCTCTTTATTCCATAATGCGAATGTCTTAGGCAAAAAAGCAGCTTGTCTATTAACGATTTCAGATAGTTTTGTATCCCCAGAAATCACCACCCATGAAGAAAGAAGAAAATCTTTCACCAACATGATGGAGATTGCATTAGAAGCTGCAGAATAATCTGCAGCTTTTCTTAACAATTTTCACTTGCCATTCAAATACTGCTATGGTATATTAATTAAGCACATCAAATTGACCGTGCACTTGGCAGTGAAGAAGTACTCAAGTGGTTGAAGAGGTGCCCCTGCTAAGGGCATAGGTCGGGTGACCGGCGCGTGGGTTCAAATCCCACCTTCTTCGCCATAAGTGGTTCCGTGGTGTAGTGGCTAACATGCCTCCCTGTCACGGAGGAGATCGCGAGTTCGATCC
>JAGAVW010000044.1 GCA_017941735.1 Solobacterium sp.
AACCAATTGGTGTTTTTTTACTTGTGCCATTAAACGTGCATCGGGTGTTGCGGTTAAATAAATCTTCCTTCCTCGACAGGCAGTTAACGCAATCCCAAAAAGCACTTCATTTCCTTTGAATGGAAAGGCATCGGGTTCATCTAATATCAATAAGTCAAAGGCTTGGTAATAACGATATAACTGGTGGGTTGTACAAATAATTAAATCCCCATCGAGGATGCTTGTATAACCTTGGCATACCCCTACTACACGCGCATGGGGAAAATAGGTAGCTAATCGCTTGGTTAGTTCCAATACAACTTGTCTTCTAGGAATCGCAAAACAGACTTTCTTTTTCTGCGCCAACATTTGCGCAATCGCATAAATCACTAATTCCGTTTTTCCAGCCCCACAAATGCAATGCAATAGCACATCGCTATATGCGATTTGTTTTGCGCAAGCACGCGCAATCTTTTCTTGTTCTTTTGTAAGGGGATAAGTTAATACATATTCTTCACTTCCTTCTTGAATAGCTTGTAATGGTGGTGAAGTATAATCTTCAAGCACTAAGCTTCGTTTAAATGATATGCATTTACGACAATACCAACCTCGACTCCCAAGGTAAAAGTATTCTTTGTCTCTATTCAAACATCTTGGACACTGCATATGACCATCGCTCCTTACTTCCTAATTCGAAATTTGTTTTACTTTCCTCTTTGTTTGGCTTAGGCATGCTATAGTAAGGATAATTGGAGAAGAATTTATGGAAAACGTTGTTTATCAAGGATACATCGAAGAAGAAACAAAAGCGTTATTTGAAACGCTTCCAAACTATCATTTTTCTTATTATGACAAGAAAGAAGTCATCCCCGAAGAAGTATTAAAAAATTGTGATATTGCGATTGGGAATCTTACCAAACAACAAGTAGAACAAATGCCAAACCTCAAATGGGTACAACTTACTTCGGCTGGCGTAGAGCATATGTTATGGCTTCCAAAAGAGATTGTTTTATCCAATGCGTATGGTGCTTATGGAAAAGGCATTAGTGAATATATGCTTGCGTGTGCATTATCGATTTATAAATCCTTACCACGATATGAAAAAAACCAAAGAGAACACCTTTGGGAAGAATATGATTCCGGTTATAATATCGACCAATTACATGTTTTATCAATTGGTATGGGTAGTATTGGTAGCGCATTTTTAGAGCGTATGGCTCGCTTAGGTGCGACTTGTTATGGTGTGAAACGCACGCTAACACAAGCACCTTCCTATGTGAAAGAGCTCTATACCTTAGATGCGCTTGATGCCGTCTTACCACAAATGGATATCCTTGGGGTTAGCTTACCTGCCACCCAAGAAACAAATGGCATTCTCAATAAAGAACGCTTGCTGAAATGTAAAAAAGACGCCATCTTAATCAATGTTGGTCGTGCTAATGCAATTGTTACCAGTGATTTAATTGACGTCATGCAGATGGGTTATTTTAAAGGGGTTTATCTCGATGTGTTCGATTATGAGCCTTTACCTAAGAATAATCCCCTTTGGAATCAAGAGCGTCTCTATATTACTCCACATATTTCTGGGCGCTATACTTCGCATGCACATTACCAAAATGTCATAGCGGTGCTCTATGAAAACTTAAAACGTCACGCAAATAAGGAAGATCTTTTACATGTCGTAGACCGAACCCTTGGCTATTAAAGCTTTAAGGTTCTTAAATAATCTTTTTGTTCTGGAGTTATACGATAACTTTCGATTGCTTTTTGTATGGTTTTATTATGCGCTTGTATGGGTAACTTTTTCTTTTCAAGATAAGGGATACTCGCTTTATTTTGCTTTGCTAAGGCAGTTGCAAAATACCAAGCAATCATCATATTGACATAATAATCTTCACTTTGCTTGGAAGCGACCCACTTTAAAAACTTAGAATCAAAGTCATCATCTAAATAATACTTCATCAACATTCCAATCCCAAAGCGCGCCACAAATGGTCGCGAATCATTTAACCATTTTTTAATATGTATTAAAAATAATGTTCGATTCTTACATAATACCTTTGGCGCAAGACAATCACATACCGCCCAATTATCCACATAGGGTAAGAACGCTTCTAAAGCTTCTATACAAGCCTCTATATCTTTTATGCGATTGATGGCTAAGGCATGGATCATATTTTCTTCAAAGTAGGTATGCGGTAAGTTTATTAAGAAATGAGGATATTCTTTTGTTTTCTCAAAATCTTTAATCAAATTTCTTAACACCGGCATGCGCACGCCAATAATCGTCTTCTCTTTGATGGTTGGGATTAAGCGCGCTTGAAAAGTTTGGAATATTTGGTCTTGTTGAATGAACAATTGTTTTTGAAGCCACGTTTGTTTCATATATTACCCTCTTAAGAATACATATTCCCTCTCGTTTGATAAGGATGCTTCAAAATGGTAATGGATAGCGAAATCTTTGAGTTGCTCTGGCTCTTCTATCTTTTCTTCACTCATCCACGCAACCATATCACCACGTGCCATCTTTGCCATCGTTCCTTTTTGGATGATTTTCCCATTCTTTTCTTCCGCAAAGACACAAGTAATATAGCGAATCGATTTTTTAAGATAAGCTTCTATACATTGGCTATACTCTTTCGAAGCTAGATTGATGATACAATCTTCTTCCCTAGTTATTTCTTGATAGATACGATCTTTCCAATAGTCATATAGCGAAAAGCTTGGAAACTTTGCCTGCATCTCTAACCGGTATGGCGAGATGCCATCAAATGGTTTTAATACACCATAAAAACCACTTAAGATGCGTAAATGTTTTTGAAGGTAGTCAAGTTGACTTTCTTCCATCACATCTGCTGCGATATGTTGATAGGCTAATCCGATATAGGTAAAAAGCGCTGGGGATAAATGTTCATCAAATGAAAACTGTTTTAGCCTTTCTTGATTCTCTTGAACTAGTTTATCCGAGCACTGCCACACCTCTTTTAACTCTGCAAACTGCATCTTACTTAAGCATTCATATAGATATTTTGCTTCTTTTAAAAAGACAGGTTTATCGATATAAGAAAAATCATCATTGGCTTCTTTCATCTTCTTCGCAGGTGAAAGAATGATTTTCATTATAGTGCCTCCAACATTTCATCTGGATTATCTGCAGGTTTTACTTTTTGGAATGCTTTGATTATCTTTCCCTTTTCATCAATTAGATAGGTAGAACGTTCAATCCCCATATACTTACGTCCATACATTGATTTTTCTTTCCAAACATCATACTTTTGAATCACTTTCGCATCAGGATCTGACAATAAAGTAAATGGTAGATCATGGTTGCCTTCAAACTTCTTATGTGAAGCAACAGAATCCTTGGAAATACCCAATACAACGGCTCCTTTTTCTTGTATTGCAGGATAGCGGTCACGGAATCCACAAGCTTGTTTTGTGCAGCCAGAAGTATTGTCTTTCGGATAGAAATACAAAATGACCTTTTGTCCTAAATAATCTTTTAAAGAATGTTTTTCTCCATTTTGGTCTAATAGTGTAAATGCAGGTGCTTTTTGTCCAACTTTCAGCATAGTTATTCTCCTTTGTTAGTATAATAATACCATGATACTGGAACGAGAATTCTTTCAACGACTTCGCGCGCAAGAAGCAAAACTGCTTCCTTATGGCTTTAAGAAAACAAAACAGGGATATACTTTAAAACGTCCTCTTTTAGATGGCCAATTTCGTGCCGAAATCACAATCACTCCTTCTCTCAACCTAGAAGGTAAAGTGATCGATATGGATACAAAGGAAGAATATTCCCTTATCTATCAAGAAAGAATTGGAACTTTTACAGCCAAAGTTCGCAGTGCTTATTTGGAACTATTAGAAGATATTGCGAAACACTGTTTCGTAGAGGTCCCTTTTATCAGTGACCAGGCAAACCGTTTGGCCACCTATTGCGCTAAAACGCATCACAGTGTTGTCGAAGCACCTTTTAAAAAAGAAGAAACTGGCAAAGTGTTCCGTAATCCACATAATAAAAAATGGTATGGGCTTATCATGCATGTCGATCGCAAAAAGGTTGATCCAACCACAAAAGAAAATGAGGAAGTGGAAATACTCAACCTAAAAGCAGATACCAACCAAATACCAGAACTCACAAAGATAGATGGCATATACCCTTCCTATCATATGAATAAAAAACATTGGATTAGTATTGTCTTAGATGAAACGGTTGATGATTCCATTATTGAAAGTCTACTTGACCAAAGCTTTCAATATACCAGTTTTTCTAACCCAAACCTCTCTAATTCCGTATGGCTTACACCCGCAAATCCAAAATACTTTGATGTTTTAGGTGCCTTTCAACAAACGCCAACCCTCGATTGGCATTCCAAGAAAAAGATGTATGAAGGCGATACCGTCTATATTTATTTTGCGGCACCAATCTCTGCCATCTTAATCAAATGTATTGTAGAAGCGGTGCACCCTTCCAATGTGATTACCTTAAATGCCATTAAATTCTATCCCCAAGAACAATACCCATATGAAACCCTAAAGAAAAAAGGATTGAAAACCGTTCGGTTTACAACCCATTTACCACAATCTGTTGTTGCCTATATCGAAGAGAAAGATAATTAGCGATTATCTCCCCAGAAGGCAAGTGCCAACATCCCTGGCCCTGTATGGCAACCAATGATGGGATTAATCTCTGCGATTTCTATTTCCGCATCTGGGAACTTATCTAAGATGCGGTTTTTCAATTCCAGCACTCGCTCATAATCATCACCATGTCCAATCAAGACATGTGGACTAATATCTTTTCGCCAGCCTTCTTCCATCTTTTGGACTTGTAGATGCATGGCTTTTTTATTTCCTCTTGGTTTCGCAACGACTTCGAGTTTCCCGTTTTCATCGACACGCAATAATGGTTTCACTTGTAAGGTGGTACCAATAATGGCAGCTCCTTGCGAGATACGCCCACCATGTTCCAAATGATTTAAGACATCGACTGTAAAACAATGGACAACCTTTAATTTGTATTCTTCTACCCAGTTAATGAGTTCTTCATAGGAATAGCCCTCTTGTTTTTTCAAAAGTGCTTCTCTTACTAAGAACCCTTGGCCAATAGAAGCAGCTGCTGAGTCAATTACCGTAAGACGTTGTTCTGGATATTTTTCTGCCACTTGCTTTGCGCACATGAGTGCTGTTTGATAGGTGCCAGATAATCCTGATGTAAAACAAAGATAGAGAACATCAAAACCTTGATCAAGATATTTACGGAAATAGTCAAAATAAATGTTTGGTGGAATTTGTGAGGTTTGCGCATAGTTCCCTTGTCTTTCTAATTCATAGAATTCTTGACAAGTAATCTCACTTTGGTAACCACCAAACAAGTATTCTTTTCCAGCAATTGAAACAGGCATTGGCAGCATATCTAAAAAATCATATTGGCTTACGATTTCGCCAATCGAATCTGCTGTTGCATCTGTTAATATGACATAATTTCTGTTCACTTTTGTTACCTAGCCGCATAATCTATTGTGCCTAAAGCGCGCCACTTTTGCAAGAGTGAACGATATATTTCTACGAAAAAAGGAGATTGTTCAATCTCCTTTCATCTTTATTCTGGATAGTAAGAAGTGACACGAACCATGATGCCACCATCTTCTAATGGTCCTTCCATCATGACAATCCGATTATCGGCGTTTGGATCACCTGAATCAATATAAGAAGGAGATAGATAGACACCTGCACCCATACGGTTTGCCGCATCAATGTATGCCACTAAATCGTCATAATCTCTGCCTTCCCACGCATGGCCATCAATTGTGAATGGTCCAATACTGACTGTATAGTCAATATTTGATTCTGGTTCATATTTCCCGGTCGCATTGGTGATGATATAATCCTTCGCAATGACGGTACTATATTGCTCCGTGCGTCGTCCTTCCCATACACCATACGCATGTAAGGCGCGTTTGAAATCATACTCACTATAGCCTGCCATATAAGGAATATCGACACGATTATCCGGCGCTGGGGTTGGCTCAACATGGTGTGCAACGGTAAAGTAAATCGTTTCATTTGGATTGATATAATCTTGGATTGGACTTTGCGATAGAATCGTATCTTCACGCTCTGTCGAATCTTGGATTGTTACTTGTACTTTGAGGTTTGCGCTCTTGTTGTATTGGTCATTGATACTGTTAAACCACCCCACGAAGTTCGCATTATAGAGTTTGCCGGTGAAGTTCAATAATGGAATTGGACCAACCGAAATATAGACTTGCATCGTATTTCCCATGCGAATGGTACCAGAATCTGGATTGTTCCAGAAAATGGTTCCACTTGGGGTTTGATGCCAACACTGAATATAAGAAATTTTAATGTTGTTCTTTTCGCCCCATTGGTCGACTTCTGATTTTGGTTTCCCATAGAAGCTAATCGCTTGAATATCTGCGCCATCTGATAAAACAACATTCAAGGTATCCCCTTTAATCAATTCCGTCGATGCGGCTGGATCAATACGAATGACACTATTTTGGGCAATGGTTGCATTCTTTTCGTAAGTATAATTCGCATTAATCGTATTCGTATTACACCATTCTTCAACTTGTGGACGTGTCCATTGTGTCATGTCTGGCACTGTCACAGCGACTCCAGCTGTTTTTGGATCTGCGGTAACACGTACAACGACCTTTTCATTACGACGTGCTTTCCCTTGATGTTCTGGAATCTCAACAAATTTTCCATATTCGGCATTTGGAATATAGACATATTCAATGCTTACTTGTTCAAAGCTTTCGTTTGTAAACCATTTTTGAATCTCTTCTGTAGACATTTGGCTGAAATCTGGGAAGGTGATTTCTTTGTTTGGATCTTTCCCGTTCGAAAGAACCACACCAACCATACGGCCACCCACTTCTTCTCCTACTGGAATGGTTTGGGAGATGACCTTTCCTTCCATGATTACTTCATCATACTGATAATTAAATGCAGTGTGATCACGGGTAATGTTATTTTTAGTAAGCCATTCTTCAACTTCCACACGTGATAAACCCGTTAAATCAATCATTTTGAGTTTCTCTTGTGCAGGTGTTGCAGTTGCGCTTGGTGTAGGTGCTTCACTTCCACCAGTACAACCACCTAAAAATAGCAACATTCCCAATAGTGCACAGAATATATTTTTCTTCATACGCATAACCCTTTCCTAAATTCTTTTACGAACTGTTCCAATTGCTTGAACAGGACAAACTAATCGACAAAGGTGACACCCTACACACTTACTTCCATTTAGTTTAGGACGTCGTGTTTCGGCATCAAATTGAATCGCATGATGGCCTCCATCAAAACAAGAAATCGAACAACGGCCACAGCCAATACATGCGTCTAAATTAAACTTCGGATACAAAATGGTATCACGCTCAAGCTGGTTGAGGTCTACCACATTATCAACGGAACCTCTAATGATTTCACTCACCTTATGAATATTACGCTCTTTCATATATCCGGCTAGACCACTCAACAAGTCTTCAATGATGCGATAGCCATACTGCATGATTGCGGTTGTAAGTTGTAAACTACTAGCACCTAATAATAAGAATTCAACAGCATCTCTCCATGTTTCAATGCCACCCATCCCACTAATATGCATCGTTTTACATTCTTCATCCCTAGCAATTTCGGAAATGAACCGTAACGCGATTGGTTTTACCGCAGCCCCTGAATAGCCACCTAGTGAAGATTGTCCACGAACGGCAGGCTCTGGTGCTAACGAATCGATATTGACGCCTGTGATGCTTTTAATGGTATTGATTGCAGCAATCCCATTTGCGCCCCCACGTTTTGCGGCTTGGGCAATGGGGACCATCTCTGTGACATTCGGTGTAAGTTTTGCCAAAATGGGCTTCTTTGTTCCTTTACGTGTTGCCTTCATAAAACGCTCAACGAGTCTTCGTGATTGTCCAATCGTAACCCCTAACGTATTATCTTCCATATTCGGACAGGAGAAATTACATTCGATAACATCTGCTCCTGCCTCATCACAAACGCGCGCAAGATACTCCCACTCTTTTTCATTTCGTCCCATAATCGAGGCAACAATGACTTTTGTAGGATATTTGTCTTTAAGTTGTTTGAATACCGCTACATTTTCTTCAAGGGCATGATCTGACAACTGTTCAATATTCTTAAAGCCATAAAATGACCCGGTTCGACTCTTTAAAGCAGAAAAGCGAGGAGATGTTTCATGTTGTTCAAATAGACAGATTGTCTTATACGCAACCCCAGCCCATCCTAACTCAAATGCTTTGGAAATCATTTCATAGTCACTTGCGACAACAGAGGAAGACAACATGAAAGGATTCTCCAGTTTCACACCACAAATTGACGTTGAAAGATCCACTTCCTCTGAAGATAGTTCTAATGTTTCCTTTGTTTCCGAAACCTTACGCATGAGATCACGAATCGCAATCGCTTTTGATTGCGAAGCCAAACAACATGCTTTTTCACATGGCGCATCGCATTTTTCACACGCATCAAAAGAAAATCCTTCACTTGCACCATATGGGTTTTCAAAGTAAAGGGAACGAATTCTTCGATCTGGTTCTACTTGATAAGGACAAGCCTTCGAACAAGGTGCTTCTGCACATAACAAGCACCGATTAATTTCATTTTTAACTAACCAATCCATATATAACCTTCTGTTTATATCATAACAAAAAAACCAAACTAATGTTTGGTTTTAAGGTCTTTTTGGTGATTCCCCGTCCGGTTTATCGGGAGGAGTTCCTCCTTCTGGTTTTGCGGGTGGAGTGCCTCCTTCTGGCATAGAAGGAGGTGTATTTCCACTTGTAATGGCTACTTCAATTGCCTCTCCTGAAGATGCACTTCCCTTTTCATAAGCCACACCATTTACATAAAGCGTATATCCATTTAAATCAATATTGTTTTCTTCACAGGTTAAACTAGTTATATAGGAGTCCCCTGTTAAGGTCCATTTTGCATCTCCACTCACTTCTACATAGACTTCCCCTTCATTACTAGGATTGATTGCCCCACTAAGATGCGTGTTCCCTGTTAAGTAAAGATTTAAAGTTGAAACCGTATCTACTATCATATCGCCTTCTATAGATTGGTCCTTCGCATAAAGATTCACATGACCACCATTAGATCCTTCTTGGCCCCAACCGGCTGCTTCTGCTCGTAAGAAGACACCCTCTGCTTCATTTGTTATTTGCGCATTTTCTAAAGTAATGGAAGCGACGGTATTATTCACAAAGAAGATATCGCCATTATGGTTGGTAAGACTTCCACCATTCATCGTAAAGGAAGCTTCGCCTTCTGCTGCATCACCAGACATGGATTGATAAATCATGACTGCTTGATAGGTATCTGATTTATCACTGTTCTTACTGGTATTATCCGCATCCAAAGTGACCCCATTTAAGGTGACGGAATTCTTCCCTTCTACCACAATACCTTGGGCTGAAGTAGACGTTAATGTTGCATCATTGACGGTAATATCAGCTGTGGAATAGATGGCTGGAGAACCTTTGCCTTCAGCGGTATAGGTGCCTCCTGCTACATTCACCGTTCCCCCGCCACGATCCGAGCGAATCGCGGCAGAAGAATTACCGGTTGTATGCACGTTAAGATTTGTCGCATTCATCGTACCTCCACCGGTCGTCATGATTCCTCCCGAACAATTTCCAGAAGTCTCTATTGTCGTATCCACCACATTTACAATTGTTCCTTCTCCATAACTAAATACCGCATTGGCATGGGTACCATTTGTTGTGATTTGACTATTCTCCAAGGTCAATACACCACCATTTGTCGCAAAGATGGCTGCGTTTTCCCCATAGAAATCTGCTTCATCTCCTTCGGAATCCCCAGATTTCACAATTTCTAAATTGGTATAAGAAGCACTTTCGCCATCCACTTCAATGACATGTTCGCCATCTTGTGTATTCTCCATGTTTTCCTTTGTTTGACTTGGTTCGGTTGGCTCTGCAGTTAGTTGTGTATTTTCTTCTACTACTAGTGCTGTTTCTTGACTTCCACAACCACATAGGATTCCTATTGCGCCACATAACAAATAGCTCACATATTTTTTCATCTTCTTATTCCTCCCTGTTGCGAATATAAGATAATGATGCTTTGTGAACTTCTTTTGAACAAAACACGTCTTTTCAATGAAATATAAATGATTTCTATCGGTATAATAATGGTATGCATAGCAAAACGATTCTAAAAACATTTCTTTTCTTATTTACATGTGTGCTTGCGATTGGTTGCGCAAATCCAAATCAACCAATCCAGCCAAAAAAGATGGAAATCCAAGAAAAAACTTATCAATCGGAAGATGAAAAATATCTCGATCATTATTTAGATGCTTTTTTGCCAAACGGATATACCTTACCTAATCAAACACCTTCTGGTGCAAGTCTTAGTTGGAAAGTTATGCAAGGAGAAGCGTCCATTGATTCATATGTATTACATAAAAAGGAAACTGCCCAAGAATATGAACCAATTGTCTTAACAGCCTCTACTTCTAATGGAGAAACCTATACCTTTGATCATTTATTACTCTTAGATGAATATGTAGGCTATTTGATTTCTTATTTCTCTAAAAAAGGAGAGGAAAAAGAAACCTTAAAGCTTGCTTATACCTATAATGGATACTATTGGTTTAACATCAATGATGGAAAAATGCTTTTACGTCCTTCCATTGGTACCGGCTCCTTGCGTGATCCATCGGTTGTTCGCAAAAAAGATGGCTCTTTTACCCTCATCGCAACCCAAGGTTTTGATACGAACGCAATCTATGCCTATGATACAAAAGATTTCATCACCTTTGAAAAAGAACGTCTCCTACAGGTCAATAAGAATTCTTCTACCCTCCCAATGAGTGAAACGCAAGCTTGGGCTCCAGAAGGCTTTTATGATCGCACCCTAGATCAATATGTCTTATATTGGTCTAGTGTCAATGATTTAGGCATGTTCTATAACTATTCTTCCGATTTAAATACCTTCAGTTATCCTAAGCGCTTATTTGATGTCGGCTATGAAGTGATTGATGGCACCATCGTTAAAGAAGGTGCTACCTATTACATTGTGGCGAAAGATGAGCGTGAGCCCTACCAAGAGCACTCCCAATTATTCTTTAGTAAACCAAGTGATGACTATCGTAGTTTCCATGAATTTGAAGTACCGTTTACTGACCACGAAAATGAAGGCCCCATGGTCTTTAAAGATTTAGAGGGAGATGGTTATTATGTCTTCTATGATAATTACACAAAGGTATGGTTCCGTGCCGTCTATATGAAAGATTTAGCTAAACAAGAATTCACCCCGCTAGCTAAGAATGATTTGATGATTCCTTTGGTAGAACCTGGCCACAGTAGTGCCATTCCTGTTACTTGGAAAGAACTTGAGCGTCTCTTTGCGGTCTATTCCTATTAGGTTCTAAAGAAAAATCGTATTATAATCATAATAGGCTT
>JAGAVW010000045.1 GCA_017941735.1 Solobacterium sp.
ACATCAGGATGACTTGCATATTTAAATAAATTCTCCGCATCGCTTTCTTCCCACGGTCGGAGGATCAATCTTTTCGTTTCAAGTATCATGGCATACCTCTCTTACCAACGGCATCTCTGCAAACTGGAATCTAGATGTCGATCAACAGCAATACTATTTTGTCCCGAGTATATCGCCAAATGACTCTATTTCATGATCTGCCAAAACGAGCTTTCCTTGATCACCTTCATTTAGAACATTGAACTCTACCATACTGACTGACACGGTAATTCTTTCTCCATCTGCATTGAAGACCACATCATATACTTCTTTAGCTGCACCGCCTTTCCCCGGAATCTGTGCATACATATATGAATTAAGTTCTTCTACTGTAGCATTTTCATAGACCTTATACTCTTTTTGCTTCTTCATTTTTACCTCCATCCGTATTGTCATTGCTCTTTCTTATACATTTTGCCATTGTTCACAAAGAATATTGTCTCCTTGCTGTGTTCACATAGAGTAAGAACCATATATAGATCGGTATATGCTCCGGCGACAATGAGTATCGCCAGAAAGGAAAGCACTGAAACGATCGGGTTGTTTATTCCTCGAAGAAAGAAACTAATAATTGCAACGGGTAATGTGATGCAGATATTCGGCAACAAACCAACCCATATCATCTTGTCTCTTTTGAGCTTCTCGGTACAGTAGGTGTTCATTAAGAATCCAGAACGAACAATATATTTTGTTTCCTCAGTGGAATATCCCTGACAATGAAGTATTTCGTGTAACAAGAAAATCAAAAATAGTAAGGCAAGACCGATCAGATCCATCAAAATCATTTGAACCATAGGATATTTAGGAGCCTTCATCATTGTCAGAAAATTGAACAAACATGGCACCAATACGATTATTGCTGCAATTATTTTTGATTTATTACTGTATTCAAGAACCGAAAAATCTGTGATGTCCGTTTCCGGTAAAGATATGTATGTCTTAGACTCGAGGGCAAATACTATGTTCTTCATAAAGCAACTCCCGATTTATCTCTCTGTACTTATTATACAAAAACAGGACCGTTACGGTACTGTCAAAAGGCAAGTCCTTTTATCCTTGGGGCAAACCGTTTTATCCTCCGGCATATGACCCCGCAGCAGATCTTTTGACACTTATGTTCAGTCCTTTTTAATCTTTTTTTTCAATCATTTACTTCCGGTACTTCTGGTAGATTCCGGGTGCATTTTTTTGGTCTATTTTTACGTTTCCTTTTCTCTCCTTCCGTTCCCGAAAGTCCGAATTCATGCTCCAGAATGCCTTTTTAAACATGTATATGATTTCCTTCATGGAGCACGAGTGTGGTAATTCCTGGGAATTTAAACAAGATTCCATGAAAACGAAAAAAGACCTCGTATTTACGAAGTCTCCATCGTTACTTATAAATTAATTTTAGTTATGTTCTCAGGATAATCCCATTTACCCCTTGAGAATAATCGGGTGTGCCTAAGAACAGGTACTGTTTTTAATCCTTTGGTGGAGCTGAGGGGGTTCGAACCCCTGTCCAAGAATAGTCCCACATTCAGATATCTACAGTTTAGTTCATCACTTAATAAGACAACATATATGAGGATGAACATTCCATATGTTGAATTTGCTTGTAGAATTGTCGGGATTCCCTTACAAGCTTAAGGTTCACCGTATCCAATTAATTACGCAATCAATATCAACTGGCAATACATTGATTGGGTCGCTGCGACACCTCTAGTGTCCTTAGGCAGCGAAAGCGAAACTATTGTTTCTATTTGCGTTTAAATTTAATTGGTGTTTAGGACACCACTCCACTGCAATCTGAATCAAACTTAAACCTGTCGAAACCAAGACAGCCCCATTTGATGTGTATGCAATATAGCATATCTAATATCGTTTTTCAATTCCCTTCTGGCACCGGGTGTACATCCACAAGAAGGGCTTCCTCATATTCTTGTTCGCTGATATAGCCTTCTTCTTTCATACGTGAAAGAACTTTGCGTTGTCTACGTACTGCTTGTTCATAACCAGTAGAAAGTTGGTAATAACTTGGCGCATTAGGAATACCAGCAAGCATGGCGGCATGCGCATAATCTAACTCGGCAGGACTCGTTTGATAATATCCTTTGGAAGCTTGGGCAATCCCCCATAAACCGTCTCCATAATAATTCATTGAGACATAGAGTGCTAAGACCTCTTCCTTTGAATATTGGTTTTCTAATTCATTCATCAAAAAGACTTCAGCTAGTTTTTCTTCTAGACCTCTTCTGCCACCTTGAAAATATAAGTTCTTAGCTACTTGTTGACCAATTGTGCTTGCCCCTTCTACCGCTCGATGGGCGACTAGATTATTGATGATTGCCCTAAATAGTGCCACCCAATCAAAGCCCCTTCGATAAAAGTATCGTTGATCTTCCACCGCAACCACAGCATAGACAAATGCGGGACTTAATTGGTTAAAACGGATGCGTTCTCCAAAAGGATAATTCGCAACCGCCTCTTCAACAGGCGTTTCACGAATTGCTTGTATATACCGGTTATACCCACGCGCAACAAAATAGCCCGTTAGGACCATAACCATTAATAACAGACTTAAAAAGAGAACCAAAAGACGATGCCATAATTTCTTCATGTATTAGATTATACCCTCTTTTTAATTCTAAAAAAATTAAGGTTAAAAAAAGTCTCTTATATAAGAGACTTTATATCAGTATAAGCATAGCCTTTGAAGCTATCTGCTACATTTTTACAAGTAACCTTTCCATCATAAGTATTGATTCCTGAATAGATTACATCATTTGTTTGGCATGCTTTTTCTAGACCACAATCGGCAATTTGTAAACCATATTTAATTGTGGCATTGGTTAAGGCAATGGTTGATGTACGTGGCACAGCACCTGGCATGTTACCTACGCAATAATGTACAACACCATCTTCAATATAAACAGGATTATCATGGGTTGTCACTTTTGTGCTTTCTCCACATCCACCTTGGTCAACCGCAACATCCACAAATACTGCACCAGGTTTCATTTCTTTCAAGAATTCTTTCTTGAAAATTTTTGGAGTTGCTCCTCCAGGCACCAGTACACAGCCAACTACTAAATCTGCACTCTTTACTGCAGATTCAATATTTGTTTCATTGGAGTAAAGAGTTTGAATTTGCGATCCAAATAAATCATCTAAATATTCTAATCTTTGTAGGTTGATATCTAATATGGTGACACTTGCCCCCATACCGACTGCAATTTTACATGCATTTGCACCAACCGTGCCACCACCCAAAATGACAACATGTGCTTTTGGTGTTCCTGGCACACCAGCGAGTAAGACCCCTTCTCCACCAAATCGTTTTTCGAGATATTTTGCACCTTCTTGCATGCTCAATCTTCCTGCAATTTGGCTCATTGGAGCTAAGAGTGGTAAACTTCCATCTCTCTCCATTAGGGTTTCATATGCAACGCTTTTCACTTTGCCTTTTAACAAAGCATCTAATGTTGCTTGATCTGCAGCTAAGTGAAGATAAGTATAGAGAATTAAGCCTTCATGGAATAGTTCATATTCCTCTTCCAATGGCTCTTTAACCTTTACCATCATTTCACATTCGTCCCATACTTCTTTTGCGGTATCTAAAATTGTGGCTCCCGCTTTAACATACTCTTCATTGCTAAAGCCCGAGCCAATTCCTGCATCCTTTTGAATTAATACGACATGTCCAGAATTAACATAGGCTCTAGCATTGTCCGGTGTAATACCCACACGGAATTCGTTGTTTTTAATTTCTTTAACGCATCCAACTTTCATTGTAGAACCTCCATCAATATTTAAATGATATATCTTTTTTCTATGCTCATGCAATATTTTTTATACAAAACCTGTATACTGATAATAGGATGAAATTATTAATAGCATGTGGTACAGGAATGATGTGTTCTACCATCATTCGCATGAAAGTAGAGAACCTACTTAAAGACACAAATTATCAAGTTGAGATTGAACAATGCCGTTTTGATGAAATCAAAGCGCATTTGAATGATGTCGATTTATTAATTTTGGCGGCAGAAATCGAAACACATTATGATGTACCAACCATTATTGCGTATAACTATTTGAGCGAGAATAATGAGAAAGCGGTTGATGAACAAATCTTAAACTTTCTTAAACATCATATTTAAAAGATTCAATCATTTAGTCGCACCAACAAGTGGCAGATTACTTTAAAAGATTATAGAATTTCACGGAAATTTAAATCTTTGATTTTTCGGAACGCAGACCAATTAATTATTAACGCAAAGAACGCTTCTACAACAAGCGCAATAAGCCAAGGCATAAACCGGTAATCACGCACGTATTGCGTATCTGGTTGCTCCATAATCATAATGATTGGTTTTGTCATAAAGAAACCTAGGATTAACGCAATCAATAATCCCACTATATTAATCAATACCGTTTCATGAACTAGATACATAATGACTTGTT
Source organism: Solobacterium sp. (assembly GCA_017941735.1). Taxonomy (GTDB): domain Bacteria; phylum Bacillota_I; class Bacilli_A; order Erysipelotrichales; family Erysipelotrichaceae; genus Bulleidia. Next base: position 4,486 of record JAGAVW010000045.1, read on the forward strand.
TGATCGAGAACCCATTAATACGCATCACGATGAGTTCTTTTTTCTTTCGATTCACATAAATATTTGTGACATTCGTGAGAATCATAAATGACATAATAACCGCAATTCCAATCATACCAACGACAATGAAATTAAATAATACACGGACGGAATCCAAACGATTTAAGAAAGCATCTGCTCTTTCATAACTAAAATCTGTTGAAAGAGCGGTCATCTTTTGAATGAGTTCCTGTTCATCAAAACCATTCAAATTCACAAAATAACAGTTTGTTGTAGAAGGATATTGGAAAATCTTTTCATAGGCTTTTGGTGTAACAATGATATATCTCCCTTGACGGTTATCAAAACAACCCAAATAAGTCGCATTATGGAATACCAGTTCATTGTCATATAACTGTAACGTATCCCCCACTTCTAAGTTCCTTGTTTCTGCTAAACGAATTTGCCCATAAAAACCATCATCTCTTAGCGTTAATGGTTGTTTGGTCGTTGGATCAGCAACCACAAAGAAATCATTGATACGTGCTGGATCTGCACAAATGGAAGTGCATACGTCAATGGATGCGCCTTTACGATAGAAATGCAATTCATAACCGGCTGGTAAATAATCAATTTGATTTTCTTCAAAGTATGCTTCCATTTGTTGTAATGCTTCCTCTGAAATAGAACGATTGAATTCAATTCTACCATCATAAATCGCAATTTCACTTACTTGCTTCTCTAACATCCCATCAAACGCAAGCTTTAAGGAAATCCCGAGCCCAATCACCATACAACTTGCGGCCACAATAATAATAGAAATCAATACACGCGGCTTATCATTTAGAATGTTTCGGATAATTAAGCGAGAATAAAGTGGGGAATTACTTTCCTTGGTTTCTTTTTTACGATTTTGTTTTTTAACATTCCCAAGCGTTTCCCCTTTCATCAAAATTGATGCTGGGCTTCTTAATAAATTTCGACAAGCACCATACGAAACCAAACTACACAACGCAATAAATACAACCGCCACTAAAAGGGTTACTTTCATATTTATAAATGGGCTTGCGGTTCCATAAGCATAATGTGGATTTCTGCCTAAGAAGTTTAATAGCATACGTGAAAAGAATGCGCCTATTCCTACACCAATCAAAACACCAATAAAACTCGACAATGCACCAAATAGGATATACTTCGTTACAATTTCATGGTCATGGAAACCAAATGCCTTTGTTGTACCTACAAGTTTCTTTTCTTCTTCAATAATAATCGTTAATGTTGAAAAGCATACAAGTGCAGCTACTAACGCAAATAACACCCCAAACAAATTGCCTGTCGATTCCATCGCAGCGATGGTTCCTCTTTGATCAATGTATCCAAAACTTGTAGCTCGATTTTGCACAATAAGATTGCAGTCGAGCTCATTCAATCCACTTCGTACACTTGCAATACGCTCTTCGGCTTCTTTTTTCTTATCTGCTAATTCTTGTTTACCTTTTGCGATTTCTTCTTCAGCCTCTTTTTTCTTACTCTCAAATTCTGCCTCGGCTTCAGCTAAGCGTGCACGCTCCTCTGATTCTTTTTGATTCAATAACGCTTCCTTTTCTGCTAATTCATCTTCCGCAGCATGAAAAGCAATCCACGCATCATAGAGTTTCACTTTATTCGCCTGCAATTGTCGTTCATTGAAAGGCATTTGATCTAAGGCAGTAAGATACTGCTGGATCTTCCCTTTTAAGTTATATAGGATTTCAATTAACTCTGGGATTCTCTTCAATTGTTTAACATCTTCTATATAGCCGATTAAATCAACGCCAATGTAGTCTCCTGCCGCTTTAATCAACTTCAGATTGTCTTCATTTTCAAAGAAAGCCTTAATATCTTCTTTCAGCTTATGAATTCTTCCCGTATCTTTTGATTCGATAATTCTTTGTGCTTCTTCAAGTTTACTAATCGCATACTCCACAAAAGTCAAAACGACATTTGGGTCCCATCCTTGAAATAACTTCCCTGCCTCATTTAATTTTTGTTTTCCTTCTGCTAAAGCCGTTTCTGCTTGGCGGACTTGGCTTTCAAAATACATGAGTTCTTCTGCTGTTTTTTCAAGTTGAACTTTGCCATCCGCTATTTGTTGGCGGTATTGGGCAATAGTCGTTTCCAACTCATTTTTCGCAGACGCAAGTTGTTGTTCCCCTTCGGATAATTGTTTTTCCGCATCCGCAATCTTCGCCTCTGCTTCAGCAAATTGTTTTTGGGCACTTTCCCATTGCTCATTGATCTTGGTTTCTGCTCGTTCTCGATAGAATGCAACGGATTCTTCGGATAAAGAATCCGCTAGTGTTTCTAAGGCATTTTCCGTATCTCTATGCCTAGAGATATAATCCATATCAAAAACTTCTGGACGATCTTCTTCCTTTGTTTTGACATAGATACTCGTATATAAGCCTTGCGTAACATCGGTATTAAATGCATCGGAAGGTAATAAAACAAATAATACCATTCCTAAACGCAAATACTCTGGATGGCGAACGATTGCTGTTACTTTAAATGTTTCATCATTAAGTGGACTTTGTTCTGATGAAGTCGATACGCGAATACTAACTGTATCACCAAGTTTGATTTTACCTTGCTTTATTATATCTTCCCCAAGCGCGCATTCATTTGCTTTTGTAGGTAGTGTCCCTTCAATCACTTCAGCGATACTAATTTCATCGGTTAATGAATGAATGCGTACGTTTGTAGAAAAATTCGTTGTATTGAGTTTCCCGGTAAATGCTAAAGCACCTTCTGCTTTCTCAACCAATTCATTTTCATCAAAGCGTTCTACTTGCTCTTCCGTAACACCAAGAGAAGATACAATTTCATAGTCTTTAAATCGATATTGCTTATAGTATTCGGATGCTTTAATACGCATTCCGTTTGCGCCATAATTGACAAGGAAAAAACCACCTGATCCTAAACCCACAATCAAGCAAATGGATAAAAACGAAATAAATCGCTTTTGAATCGTACGGATGATGTCAATGATATGAACGCGCTTCATGGCACTCCTTACCAAGAAAGACTTTCTGCTGGAAGTGGATTCGCATTTACACGAATACTTGAAATCTTACCGCTCTTTAGTTTAATCACGCGATTCGCCATTTTCGCAATTTCCACATTGTGGGTAACCATAATGACCGTCGTATGGTGTTCTTTTACAATATTTTCAATAACCTTCAATACACCTTGTCCGGTTGTAAAATCCAAGGCTGCAGTTGGTTCATCTGCCAAGATGATTTTAGGATCTTTCACAATAGCACGTGCAATACATACACGCTGTTGTTGTCCACCACTCATTGCCGAAGGATAACGATTCCCTCTATCTCCTAAACCAACCATTTCCAATACCTCTTGGGAGTCGAGTGGTTTTTTACTTACTTCAGCAATAAACTCAATATTCTCTAATGCAGATAAATTAGGCATTAAATTATAGGATTGAAATATAAAACCGATATAATCTCTTCGATATTCTGTTAATTCTTTTTCGCTCGGATTAGAGAAATCTTTCCCTTCAATGGTGAGTGTCCCGTTGGTCATTTTATCCATCCCACCAATGATATTTAATAAGGTACTCTTTCCACATCCACTCTCGCCAAGTACAACCAACAATTCACCTTCATAAATATCAAGATCTATGCCATTGAGAATGCGGCGCATCTCTTCTCCAGACATAAACTCTTTCTCCACACCACGCAAAGAAATTAATGGTGTTCGCGTGGTATCCACCACGAAACTTATCCCTTTATCTTCAATATCAAGTGCTAAAAGCGCACCACAATTTTCCGCAAGTTTTTGATCTTCTTCATCAAAGGCACCATGCTTATTCACAAAAAGAAGACAACCAATAACTTGGTTAGGTGTACGTAAAGGAACTAGCAAAGCGTTATGTCCTAAAATAGGCAAGAAATCTTTGTCGCTTGTCGCACGTGCATCTGTTTCTACTTGATTGAGGATAAGTGATTCCCCGCTTTGTATCACATTTCCAATAAAACTTTGTTGGAGTGGAAAACTGGTACCTGTTAAATCATTTTCTGATTGACATGCGACCGCATAGATGCGCTCATCTTTTTGATAGAGCATCCATACATATCCTTCTTCACATTGTAGTTGTTCACAAAGAACTTCAAGGCCAAACGAAAGTACGCTCTCCAATTGATTCGCATTCTTAATTTCGTTCATGATTTGCCACATGGCATTAACGTATCTCGTATCGACCATAAGTTATTTCACCCCTAATTAGTACCTGTTTATTATTTCTATTATTATACCCTACCAATTTAAAACCTATCTTTGTTTTAAAACGAAAACAAAGCATTTCTACGTATAAAATTATTAAAGAATACAATAATAATGAATGGTATACTCATTGTATACGTAATTTCTCATATACTATCACTATATTGAAAATAATTGCTATGAATATATAAGGAGAATCAAAATGAACAACAAAACAAAAGAATTACTACGTACCATACTAGTCGTAATTATTACACTTGGTGCTTATAAACTCGTAGGTTTCATTCTAGGTAAGCTCATGAATAATGACAATCTAGAATCCATTATTGCCCAATGTATTTTTTCCATTTTTGTATTGATTGCCGTAGCGGTATTAAGAAGATGGAGTTTGTTTAAAACACAAAAAGGCATACTTATAAAGAATTGGTATGTCGCATGGTTCATCTTTTTACAAATCACGCTCACCCTATTAACACGAATCGATAATTTCTTAACCATATCGATTCCTGCCCATGAGATTCTTTATTTTTTACTCCAAATGATTTTAGTGGGATTCTGCGAAGAAGTTCTATTCCGTGGTTTACTCCAAAATGCATTTCATAAATACTTCAATGAAGATTCTTGGTTCCATATCATTTTAGCGATTTTACTTTCTGGCCTCATGTTTGGCGCTGCCCATTTAACAAATGCATTTAGTCGCGAAGTCGCTTTTCAAACCGCCGCAATACAGGCAACCGCAACAGCTATGATGGGTATTTATTTTGGAACGATCTATTATCGAACAGGAAAACATATTTGGTATCTTATTTTCCTACATGCGTTCTATGACACCATGGTTTCGATTGGAAATGGTCGCCTAAGTGGTAAAACAACTTATGATATTATTAATGCCGCAAGAGAAGTTAATCCATCTTCTTTACTCGTCATAGGCGTCATTTTAATTGGCATTTCCGCTATTCTATTACGCCCAAAGAAAATTCAACCATGGATTCTCCAAGGAAAATAATCAAATAAAATAAACCCATATTAAAATAAAGGTTCAATTCATAAGAATTGAACCTTTCATTCGTTATAATACTCGTTTAAATATTACTTTTGTAATACACCAGTAATTGGATCAAAGTAGTAAGATACTCCACCAATGATAGTCCATCCTTTCGCCATAAGTCCTGTCTTATAGTCATAGTAATATTTATTTCCTACTTGTGTTGGATACAGTTTTGCATCTGCTCCTTCTACGGTATACCAACCTTTAATCATCTTACCTTGGGCATCATAACGTACCCATTTTCCAGTACCATTATGAATCGCATCTTTAATCTGTTGGCCCATGTTGGCTTTTGTGCCATCTGCAGCTTCAGTATAATTATTTGATTCATTAGCGACATTATTGATGGTTGCTTCATCAAAGGTGCTTTCATTGGAATAGATATATGGCATGAATACTTCTTTATTGACTGCCTTTGCACCACTTGCATTAAATTGTGATGACTGCTGTTAGTAAAGCAATAACAAAATGAGAAACCTTCTTATGTTTCCCTAACCTTCTATTCTCTTTCATAGAAACCTCCTAGCTTCTAGACATGTCTTCTACATCAAACACGTCAACGAATGAAGTGAATTCGATTATTTTACATCATATACAAATACTTCGGATATTTCTTTTTCATATCCGGGATAGAATCCTCTTGGCATCCCTAAAATGATGCGCGCTCCACGATTATATAATAACAAAAACTGATTTCGTTTTTTGTCAAATGTTAACCCTTCAATTTCCCCTTGGAAAATCACATCATCAAATGTACGTTCTAGCACAACCGTCGCATAGGTCGCATCTTCTGCTATCTTTGTGCGATACATATGATCACTTTCTTGATAATCTGCTTCTCCATCATCTGCACTCATAAATAACTCCCCGTTATAATATGCGATACCTTGAAGCCACTGTGGAGGCATTTGTAGGTGTACTTTGCCTAGATAAGCACCTGTCTTTAAATCATATTTATACAGATAGCGTCCACTATCTTCTCCAACCCAAGAACACATCCAAACAATATTATGGTCGGGATCTACTGCGATACCTGAGCACTCTAATTGCCCACTTTCTGGATTGAATGGAAAGGTTCTTTTGAGTTGTAGCGTATCCCCATCATATACGGCAATTTGAATGTTTGTACCTACGCCATCCATAAAATATTCCACACCTAGGTATAATTCGTTTTGATAAACATCAATATCCCCAATATGATTCACTTCGTTTTCATAACCAACAAATGGATCTTTATTCTCGGCTATCACATTCCAATTTTCATCATATTTCGTTAGTGTTGTACTCCCACTAACCCAATAAAAATCTCCTTCGCTACATACGCCTTGTCTTCCGTTTACTTCAACGGACTTTGTTTGCGTATAGGTATAGCGAGGCAACATGTCTTTGGTATTATTTTCCGGTCTTGTTGTTTCCGTATTGGCATTTGAAAGCGCGCATCCTGTTGTCAATAAAACCATAACTAGCGTACTCCATTTCTTTTTCATATAGCCTTACTTTTATTATAAAGGAAATATGAAGTGATTTCTCTATTTATTATGATTATTAAAAGGCTATTAAGATTGCCTCAATAAGATGAATTCATTAAAATGAAACTATGGAAACAATACATGTAGTGGCAGCACTTATAGTGGATCATTTTAGACTTTTTACCACAAAACGAGGCTATGGGGATTTTAAAGATGGTTGGGAATTTCCGGGTGGAAAAGTAGAAGAAAAAGAAACTCCTGAAGAAGCACTTATCAGGGAAATTCAAGAAGAATTGCGCATTAAGGTTGAAATCACTTCTTACTTTAAAACCATTGAATATGATTATCCTACCTTCCATTTATCCATGCGTTGTTATTGGTGCAAGATTGTGGAAGGCGACCCCGTCCTATTAGAAGCAACCGATAGTAAATGGCTTCCTATTGAACAAATAGACTCGGTTGATTGGTTACCTGCAGATGCAACCATAATCGAAGATATACGTGATAAGCTAATTAAACAAACCCAATGTGGTATTCCTACTCGAACGCAAACACTTGAAATTTGTAAGGTTCTTACGGATCACGGGTATGATGTAGGCCCTGGTATAGAGGATGAAGATGGAGATCAATTGGAATATGAAATCTTCGGTATTTTTGAAGAAATTGGTATGAGTAGTTATGATTGTAGTTTGTATTTTAGCAATGAAAACTATAACGTTTATTCGCACGACTACCAACGTATCACTTATCTAGAATTTTTAAACAAAACAAGAGAAGCCGTTTTATCAAAAAAAGAAAAAATTGATTCTTATAATTCTAATTCAAATTAAAAAGCTTTTGTGTTTATATACAAAAACGAATACCCCAATCAACCTTGATTATATATATATAATCTTTTTTGATGGAGGTATCATTTATGAATTGTCCAAATTGTGGTAGTGAAAATATACAGTTCAAGAGAGAAAAACAAGGTGAGGTAAAAGGAAAGAAAGGACAACGAGTAATCTATCATACCGTAGCTCTATGTAAAGATTGTGGCAATACATGGTATGTATCCGAAGAGGGATTAGAAACACCAAAAAAACGAACATGGTTATGGGTTCTTGGCTGGCTATTTTGTTTTCCAATTCCACTAACAATACTGTTATTACGGAATAATAGTATGAAAAAAACACTAAAATACATAATCATTGCGGTTGCGTGGTTACTATATTTATTAATAGGTTTTACGGGATCTAGCTCTGAGTCTAAAACACCAGCTACAAGCACTACTCAAAGCAACACTACAATAGAAACAGAAACTGCAGAACCTAGTAGTACAGAAGAAGTAATAGAAAGTGATAATCTTGCTGAACGATACAAATCAGAAATAGTTGTTGCCGCAAAAATGTCGCTGGATGAATTCATCGATAAATATGATATGAGCTTAGCACCAGAAAGATGGACATTAGCTGAGTTCGATGACAAAGGAGCTGTCATAGGGATGACGGATATTACGGTTAATAATACTAAAGGAAAATACATTTATGTCGGCACTCTTAATATAAATGAAAGTGGAACAGTAGAAAGTGCAACGCCACATTACATAGAAGTTAATGGTAATGTCTTAGGAGATGATGGCTATTGCAAAGAAATTTTCGATAAAATTAAAGCATTAAGCGGAGAATAAATTTCGTTACACATTAAATCAAAAATACTGAACTCATATGGATTCAGTATTTTTATTATGCATATTATCCATAATTGGAATAGTAATTCAATCAAAATAACTTAATTAACAACCATGAGAATTATTCTTCTTTATTATTGTCCAAATTATTTAGGGCATATTCGCAAGCTTGTATAACAAATCCAGAAAACGTTACATCTCTACCTTGAAGTGCGTTTTCAATTCTGTTAATTAGAGGTACTGGAAACCGTATTGTTTTGTTTTCAGTTTCTTTTTTGTCAGATTTCAATTCAAAAGTCATATGTCCCTCCAAAAAATTGTAAGACACTATACACAAATAAACAGCATTGCATTTGCAATGCATTTGGTAATGCGTTATTATTTTTACAGTATTTATTGATGGAGGTAATCGAATGAAAATAATTATTTCAATACTTACAGTTTTTATGTTATTTGGATGCGCCAAGGATGCTACTGTACCCACACAAGGCACCAATAATGAAGCGCCAATTAGTTCAAACGATAATACACAAGATGAGATTCCGGCCAGTGAAGAAGCTAAAAAAGAGGAAATTGACGTTACGTCTTTTGAATTTTTTGTAAATTCGTTTAAAGACACTTGGAAAGATGGCGATTATACAGATGCAAATACAAAACTGTGCTTAGACACATTTGAAAGCAATTTCCCATATCTTTATAATCATAGAGAAAAATTACCTGGTGAGCCAGAAGATTGGACATTTCATTTAATAAGTGTTTTCTCTTATTTTTATAAATTTCTCGATACAAATACAAATGGATATTATTTTGGTGAAACCGGTTTAAAATGTCTACATGATTTGTATTTTGGTAAACTTGACGAATATGACAAAGATATAAAAGAATTGATGGATATTGCAAAAGTTATTGGTGTTAAATGTGAGACTAAAATACTAAACAACGTGTTGCAAGAAGGCCAATACAAAGTTGGTTTAGACTGTGAACCTGGGGAATACGCATTATTCACTTCCGGGTCTATGAGTGGTTATTTTAGTGTAACTGAAGATCCTAACGGCGATAAAATACTATTTAACGATAATTTTGATTACAACTCATTTATAACAATAAATGACGGTGAGTATCTAAAGTTAAGTCGTAGTTATGCAGTCCCTTTAAGTAATAATGAAGTTGAAGTTGATACTTCTAGCGAGGGTATGTTTAGAGTGGGTATTGATATTGAGCCAGGTGAATATAAATTGGTTGCGGATGAAGGTAGTGGATATTATTGCATTTACCCAGATAGTAGACATTCAAAAATAGTGACAAATGATATGTTTGAAGGGCAAGCATATATTAATGTGGTGGCAGGACAATATTTAAAACTTAACCGATGCAAAATTGAAGGTAAATAAATTATCAGTATGAGCATGTGTTAAATCTTATTTATTGAAATCACTAAATACTATTCTTTCAAAAATAAAAAAAGCGTTTATGTATCATCCATAAACGCTTTCTTTTAATCCATTCCTTCTATCGTATCGCACTGAATTCTATCATCCGCAACAATGAGCGCCTTTGGGAATGAAGCCCAGTTAAACGCATCCATTCCCTTGATTTCATTTTGGTACAGCTTCAGGGCTTCCCCGTCCAACTCTGTGGTATTTTCCGTAGGTATCGTATTTAGAAAAATGTATCACCTTAATCTTTCGATTTCCTTGATACACAAAAGCAAAAACATCTACAGCAGGAAAGGGTGAAACCTTTCCTGCTGAAGTATTTCAATATTGTATTATCAATTTCTTAGGATTTCAGCGAAGTCAGTGGGAATCTCCCCAATCGACTTCTTCGCCAGTGGACTCCATCCACATTTCCTTCATGAATTCCATCCACATTTCTTCCGCAGCAAAATAAGGAACTGGTCGGCCTTTAAAATAGGAAGCCTCTTTACTCTTATCATCCGTATTGAAGCCAGTTTGATTCATTTTCTTTCCAGCATAATATACTTCAACCGGCAAGTTGTTGCTGAAGCCTTCATGCTCTGCCGTGAGCAAGTCGGTATCGAATACTAGATAGTCCGCATCCTCACCTACTTCAATCGAACCTTTTGTCTTTTCGATACCTAGTTGTAAAGCACCATTAATCGTATATCCTAACAGCATTTCTTCAATTCCCATTCTCTCATCTTCTGGAGGGAAAACATAAGGGAATCTTTCACCACCATCCATCAGTTTTGACTTTTCGGTAACAATGCGTGTCATCCCGACTTCCATGCCAAGGAATGGGTTCCAGCTTGAAAAATCTGCGTACACAATATTATCGCTGGACCAGGATACTAACGCACCACTGTCCCACACCGATTTACAACGATACAATTTTTTGCCACGCTCCTCACCAAAGAGTTTCGTATATACATTCACATCATCACTGTGCCACCATGGGGTAAAATTCGCAATGACTCCTAAAGGTGCAAAACGGGTCAAATCGGCAGTATCTTGAATCTGGAGATGCGCGCTGACAACTCTGACACGGAAATCATCCCCCAACTCTTTCCGAACCTGCTCTACTGCATCCAATACTAATCGTGAGGACGCTTCCCCGACAGTATGCACATGGAAATCAAATCCTTCTTTATTCAGCTCTTTAAGAAGTGCCACAAGTTCTTCCAGATTCATAGCGTTACAACCTTTTTCTCCAGTATCCGCATAAGGCGTAACCATAGCTCCAGAATGAAGCTTCAATGTGCCATCCATGAAAAGCTTCAAGGTATGTACCTTTAAGTGCTCTGTATTATATTCCTTTTGCATACGTTTAAGTTCTCGTATGCCTTCTTCTACTTCCCAGGCCGCAGAGATTACATAGCAGCCATCCACATAGATGGGCAGCTTCCCCTGCTCATCCAGACTCCGAAGACGAGAGTAGACATGCTCATGAAATGCAGGATATCCTGGAATACCGGCATCAAAAACTCCTGTCACACCAACACTTGTACTAAAATCAATCCAGCGCTGAATCGCAGCATCAATCTCCGAATCCTCCTTGTTCATTGCTCTATCCAAGATGATCGGCAGCTCTGTTGCGCCTTCGCTCATTTCTCCAGTTATATGCCCATCCTTACGCACATAAAAGCTTAAGCCAGGCACTGGATCTTTGGCATCGTCTGTAATGCCATGCTTCTTTAAGATATTGGAATTCACCCAGATGCTGTGCATCTGTGCTTCCTGAATCTGCAATTCTCCATCTGGACAGATTGCGTCTAGATCTTCTTTCGTAAGATCCTCGCCCTTCAGATGTTTTTTGTCGAGAATATAGCAGTAGCGGTCCTGACCAGGATTTTTCTTCATATCGTCAACAATAAAATCCAGAGCTCCCTGTTTGCTGTTGCACTTAATGATTGTACCCATATCGCCAATCAGTTCGTATCCAGCTCCCATGGTTACATGAACATGGCTGTCGATGATGCCAGGCATAATGAATTTCCCGTCTAAATCTGTTGTCTCTCCCTCGTACTCTGAAAGTCCATCCTCATTACCAACATAGACAAACTTTCCATCCTTCACAACAAGGGCACTAGCTAGGATATTATCCTTGTCCGAAGTAAAGATTTTTGCGTTCTTAATGATCTTGTCTACTTTCATTTTTCGCTCTCCTTCAAGTTAGTGGGATGTTCCTGTAAACAACTTTTACGTTTTTACAAATCGCTTCAACCTGTAAGCCTGCGCAAAACAAAATATGTTATAAACACGTAGAGGAAATTGATTGCAAAATCTTTGATTTGTCTGTAGCATATACATTCTCGTAAGAACTTCATCCTTGACAAATACAAATCTAAATTAGTGTCACCAACATCCCTTTGTTACTTAAAGAATAGCATAAGACAATAAAGTATATCAAAATTAATCCTTTTCTTAGGATTCTATCGTTTAGACGATATAGAAAAGTCTTCAATAGACACAAAGCATTTTTAAATGGTTTTCATTAGAAAAGGGCATAGTTATGCAATATGCATACACATGCCCTATTTATACAATGGTGACCCCCGAGGGATTCGAACCCTCGACCCACTGATTAAGAGTCAGTTG
>JAGAVW010000046.1 GCA_017941735.1 Solobacterium sp.
AGATATCAATAGCTATGAAAAGAATAGAAATGATTTAGCGTTTCTTATCAAAGAAGAACACTCTATTCATCCATCATATGGCTATCACGCTTTGGCCAAGGTGATACGAGATAAAACAGGATGGATATTCTCGGATAATCTATGTCATAAAGTGTGTAAATATCTAAACATTAAGTCTAAGTGTAAACATTATCAGTTTAGAAAACCAGGAGAAGAACACATCGTATACGATAATAAGATTCATAATAATTGGAAAACTACAAGACCTCTTCAAAAGATAGTATCAGATATGACTGTCATCAAACATAGAGGAAAACACTATGAATGGACATACTTCTTAGACACATACAATAACGCAATAATAGCTTCAGATATATCTTCTAAGTGGGCAGATCCAAAACCATACTTTAACTGTAGAGATCAATTACTAAAGCTACTAAAAAAGGAAGGAATAACTACGCCGGTCTACTTCCACACAGATCAAGGCACAGTATTCTCTTCCACAAGCTTTAACCAAGCTCTACTTAATAATAACATTATTCGTTCCATGTCTCGAGTTGGAACGCCAACAGATAATCCTATAATAGAATCAATGAACGGATGGATTAAAGCTCAGATATGGGCAGATTATAGAATAAACGATTATGACAGTGTGGAAGAGTTCATTAAACAATACATTCATTACTATAACTATGAGAGGCCTATGTATAAACACAATTACAAAAGCCCTGCGGAGTTTACACTCTCACAGGGCTTCAAGTTGACTTTTTAGAACTGTCTACTTTCGTTTGACAAGTTCAAGAATGTTGAGATAAATGACATATTTACTATCATATCCAAACGCCCCAACAGCGATAAGATTCATTGTTTCATCATCATTGGTTTCATAAAAGACAAAACCAAACTTGAGATAAAGGAAAAGGATAAGAAAGCATAGCCCTAATAAGACCCAATTCTTATGTTTTTCCAGTTTTGAGAAAAATGTTGCCATATATATTATGTTACCACAGAGCACGTCTCTTTCTTTTCTCTTTTGCGGTATTTTTATATAATGAAAAAGATGAAAAAAGGGTATTTTTCGTTTGCGAACTTATGGGATACAAAGATGCACCGAATTATGAGTGTGCTCTTTTTATTGGTTTTGTTGTTAAATTTTATGACACCCTATATTTCGGATGATTTCTTATATTCCATTCATAATGGATTTTTGGATTTATTTAAACGGGAATACATTCAATATATGACATGGACTGGAAGAAGTGTTGCCCATATCATTGATCGCATTTTATTAGCTCTGCCAAAAATTATCTTTGATGTATTAAATAGTCTTTGTTTTGTATATTTAACACATTTAGTTTATGTACATGTAAAAGGGAATCAAGAAAAAGAAGATGTAAGTCTCTATGTTCTTTTGGTTTCTTTGATTTTTCTTTGTGTCCCATTCTTTGGCCAAACGGTCTTATGGCAAACTGGTGCATGTAATTATTTGTGGATGAGTGTTATTGTTTTAGTTTATTTAAAACAATTTCGTTGGAAGGAAAAAGCCAATCCCATTTGGATGTTTGTATTTGGAATCGTAGCAGGATGGACCAACGAAAATACAGCAGGGGCGCTTATCTTACTCTTATTGTATTTTGTGATTCGTTATAAAGATTTACGGAATGGTGCACATTATTTAGGCATTGTAGGCGTATGTATTGGCTTTGTGATGATGATTCTTGCGCCAGGAAATGCAGTACGTGGAGCGGATTTTGTAGAGACAAATGGAAGAGTATATGAATTCTTGCATGATTTTGTTGGCTTTTTGTCGGTTCTTAAAGAGGGACAAGGTTTCCTATTATTTATCATCGCTTGTGGATTTGGTTATGCTTTCTATTTAGGTAAAAAAGAGAAGTGTTTAGATGCGTGTGCGTATTTGGTGGCTGGAATCGCAGCGGTATTTGCGGTCATTCTTTCTCCTGTACCCGTATTATTTGATCGGTCCATGTTTGGCTCTACAATCTTCTTAATCATTGCCTTTGGCATCCTATTTGAATCCATTCAAAAAGAGGAACTAATGAAACAAATCAAAGTGCTTTTATTAAGTGGATTGTTGCTAGTATCTGGATATCATTATGTAAGAGCTGTGCCAGATTTGTTTTATACAAAATATTTAGATTCGAAACGTGAAAAGTATGTGCTTGCTCAAAAAGAAGTTGGGAACTTGAATCCAATCGTTCCACAAATTCATCACGAATTTGAAACAACATATAACCCCATCTATGGGTTGAGTGATTTATCAATCTATCGCAAACAATGGATGAATGAATCCTATAGTACAATCCATGGCATTGAATCGATACAATCTACCCCAATGGCGAAATGGAATACGATTTATAAGGACGGAGATGCCAAATTGTTGAATATAACGAATTATGAAGATTACTTATATACAATCGCATCACGAGAAGATACGCTTATTTTCATTAACTCTAATCGATTAGATACGAAGCAGTATCAAGATTATCTTCCACTGCTTAGTATTTTTGGAGAAAACAAAGTGGTCACGGAAGACTATGTCTATTTGAATGGGATTGTTGAAAATGGGATGATAAAAGAAAGTTTATATTCTTTAGAGCCATGTGAAAAAGTGGAAACCATTCAAGGTCATTATTGTTATCTTTCTAGCCAACTTGATCCAACACATAGTGATATTTTGATTGATAATGTGGAATATACCAATGATAATGCGGGTATCAACATTGTTGTGTTTGATAAGAAACTTGCGCGGGTAGTAGATTCTATAACCTTTACTACAGAAAGTGATCAAGGAGGCATACGCTTCTTTATTGAGCAATAATCCGTTAAGATGATAGAGAGGATGTCGATTATGAAAAAACTAAAAGTTATGACAATTTTAGGCACGAGACCAGAAATCATTCGCTTAAGCGAAACCATCAAAGCGTGTGACCGGTATTTTGACCATGTGCTTGTTCATACGGGTCAAAACTATGACCCAAAGCTAAATGATGTTTTCTTTAAAGAACTTGGCTTAAAGAAACCCGATTATTATTTGGATTGCGTAGGGAAAAACTTAGGCGAAACGATGGGGAATATTCTTTCTAAAACCTATGATGTGCTTGAAAAAGAAAAACCAGATGCGGTTTTAATTCTTGGTGATACGAATAGTGCATTATCTGCTATTTGTGCAAAGCGTTTAAAGACACCAATCTTCCATATGGAAGCAGGAAACCGTTGCTGGGATTGGAATGTTTCGGAAATGATTAATCGACGTGTTGTTGATACGATTAGTGATATTAACTTACCTTATACAGAGAATAGTCGTCGTTATTTATTGTCAGAAGGCATTGATGGAAAAACAATCTTTGTGACGGGTTCTCCAATGACGGAAGTATTACATAAACATTTACCTAGTATTAAAAAGAGTAATGTATTAAAGAAATTAGGCTTACAGAAGGGGAAATACATCCTTGTCTCTTGTCATAGAGAAGAGAATATTGATATCGAAGAAAACTTTATGTCTATCATGCAGGCATTAAACAATATCGCAGAAACTTATAAGATGCCAGTCATTTATTCGACACATCCACGTTCGAAAAAGTTTATTGAAAAACGGAAGTTTAAGTTCCATAAATTGGTAAAGAGTTTAGAACCATTTGGATTCTTTGACTATAATCAACTTCAAATGAATAGCTATTGTGTCTTATCCGATTCAGGTACATTAAGTGAAGAAAGTGCCATTCTAGGCTTTAATGGAATCTTGATTCGTACAAGCACAGAGCGTCCAGAAGCACTTGATGCAGGAAGCGTCATCATTGGTGGTATTACCACAGAATCCATCGAACAAGCAATTGACCTATCTATTTCGATGAAAAAACATAAAGAGCCAATGGGAATCGCGAAGGATTATTTAGATGAGAATGTATCGACGAAGGTAGTAAAGATTATCCAGAGTTATACAGATATCGTTAACCGTACGGTTTGGTTAAAGAAATAATGATTCGATAGGTAGTATTCTAATTTGTAGAGAAGTTTCTTATTTAAATCTAAAAAAACGTTCTATTTAGATAGAACGTTTTCTTTGTTTAAGAACCATTAATGCGATAAAGGCTACTAGTCCAACAAGCGATATGAGCGCGCCCACTTTTAATCCACGTGGCGTGAAATTCATTTCGATTTCGTTATAACCTGCTTCTACTGGAATTCCAGTCAAGCCACCACTTACACAATAGGTTTTCATGGTTTGTCCGTTTCGTTTTACATTCCAACCTTTATCATAAGGAACAGATAATACAAGGAAACCATTTTCCTTAGTGTTGAGGTTTGCGTATAAATAATTCCCGTTTATTGTGACTTCTTCAATGGCGACTTCTTCGTTACCTAAGAGTTTTTCAATCTCTTGTTGATCTTCTTCATGAACAAGAATGGTATCTTTTAGAATCGCTGATTGCGTAGCGGAGTAATCGTTATAGGTAATAAGTTTGGTATAGGTTTTCCCTAAATTGAAGTAGTCCTGATTCTCATAAATAGACATGGCATAGTAATTCGTTACGAATTCATAGTTTTTAAACGGCACATCTGTTTCTTCCATTACAACTGCGTATTTAGTGGAGACAAGATTCATTACATCAGGATTTTGAATATTGAATGTCCATGGTAAATAATGTTGAACACGTTCTTTATCAAGAAGAATTAAATCATTCATACTTGGTAAATAGGTACTATCATAAGCAATTAAACCCATTACATTAAAATCTAGATTGAAACTCGTTGAAACACTCCAATAGATGCGTTCAGGATCAATGTAGTTTCGATAGAATTGGTGACTATTTTCTTCACTTAAGGTCTTAGTGAAATTCGTGTATTCATTTTTCTCACCCAATAAAGTAGACCAACGTTTATAATCTTCTTTCGAAACGTTGCGTAAATCAGGGCTTCCATAAAAGGACATAAAAGAAACGAACGCTAATTCAATCACTAAGCCACATAACAAAAGACGCTCTTTCTTTTGGTATAAGGCATAGCCAATGCACAAAAGGGTAGGTAAAAAGAGAATACAAAGGTAAAAATCACCCTGCAAATCAGATAAGGATTTACCCGATAGGAGTTGTAGGATTGGTGTTGCAAGAAGAGAAATCACACTTACACAAACAATCGTTTTCTTTAATAAAGGGAAATGAATTCGTTCTTTGTCTTCTAAAAAAGGAAGAATTAGAACAATTAAGAAGAATACAACCGAAGCAAGCCAACGGAAACTCGGCTCACTAAACCCATGTAAGATACTTGATAGAATAGGAACGAGTGCAAACACACTAATTAATACAATGAAAAAGATGTGAAGTGGGTTGCGATTTTTTTTGGTAAAGAGTTGTGGAAACAACAAAGCGACAATGGAAGAAGCCCATAAATAAGCTTGCATCACAGAGTCGTTTTTCGTGACATATGTGTAAAGGGAACTGACTGGAGTACCACGATTCGCAAGTGCACTTGCGGGAACAAAGAGTCCAAATAAATAATCAAAGTAAGGAAGAAGGCTTTCATAAAGAAGTGTACTACTGCGTTTTCCAACTCTCGTATTGCCTAAGATATTAAGTGCTTCAGGTAATACCACAATGCCTGATAATAAGAAACCAACGATATAGTAGCCAATGAGTTTGAAAGCTTCTTTCATCATATTTTTGTAGTTATGATATTCTTTCTCCCAACGATAAATAAAATAAAGGATAGTAAAAAGAGATACAGAATAGAAAATATAATAATTATTCGTAAATAAGAAAAAGACCATGAATATGAAAAAGCCAAATTTCTTTTCTACGATATAGCGGTCTACGCTTAAGAAATAAAGTGGTAAGAAAACATAAAAACTGGAAAAGAAGGGGTGTGGCATGACATAGAGTAAATACGCACAAAACGTAAACATCAAAGAACCTAGAATGGAGGTTCTTGAAGAATAGTGATTATACTTTGCGTAGGCGTAGAAACCAAACCCAGCGATTAAATACTTGATATAGGACATAATCATAATCGCATGGTCATATTTCATATCTGTTAAGGCAAATGGAATCTCGAAATAGTCATTAAAATAAAATAGCTTACTAGAATAGAAGTCATTTCCTAAAAAACTAAACCATGTCCAAAAAGGAAGATTCCCATTGTGTAACCAATCCTGTAATACGGTTCGCAAGTTTTCAAAATTTGACATATAAATGGTACGCATATCCCAGCCAACGATAAAAGCTTGCGTACCAAGTGCATAAGGCAAAAAGATAAACGCACAAATGAAAGAGATGAGTAAGAAAAGGACTAGTTTTGGATAAGAAATGTCTTTTTTCATCAATTAGTATTATACCAAGGTTTTAGAGTCCAATGAAAATGTCTTATATCAATGGAATCCTTTATTTCCGTAAGTTTTGGGTAGCGTAAGGATTCTGGGTTTGGTATTGCTGGACGAGTTGCGTTTTGTTTCGATTTATGAACATACAAAAGAAGTGATTAATCTAGAAAACTATAAAAAATGAGATTACAAAGATTGTAGATATACTGCATAATAAGAATATACGCGTGATTATGCAGACCATTCTTCAATTTTTTCGATTATGGATATGAGGTAGAAGTAGTTGTGTGTGATAAGGATGCGGGTGGTGTTTTCTTTAGAGATGGACTGCATTTAGGAGATTATTTACACCCTAATAAAGAGGGTGGATTGCGTATGGCAAATGGCTATGATTTAGAGCAATTAACAGGAGAAGAATTATGTTAAGTACAAAAGCAAAACACACGAATGTGATTACCGAGCGCGAAAAAGCAAACGCTAATGTTGCGTATCGCATCGCTACCGAAGGAATTGTTTTACTTAAAAACGATGGGGTATTACCAATAGAACCAAAGCGGATTGCGCTTTTTGGGGCTGGAGCTGGATACACCATTGCGGGAGGAAGTGGAAGTGGAGAGGTGACTTCTCGCTACACGATTAATGTACTTGATGGATTAAGGAATACTGGCTTTACCATTACCACAATGGATTGGATTAACCGCTATGATGTGTTATTTCAAACGGGAAAAGAAGCGTTTTTAGCAAGTGTTAGAAAATCGATATCCACCTTTAACGCAAAAGCACTCGGAAACTTATTGGCAGCGGAGTTTCTTTATCCAACTGGGGATAAGATTTCAGAAGAAGAAATCAAACAGAGTGATACCGATACTTGTCTTTATGTGGTGGCACGTCAATCAGGCGAAGGAAGAGACCGCAAGAATGAAGAAGGAAACTTTAAACTCGATGAAGTGGAAATTGAAAACATTAAATTATGTGCAAAGCTTTATCCATCCTTTGTATTAATCATCAATAGTGGCTGTATTATTGACTTATCACCATTAGATGGAGTTGAAGGAATTAATGCCATTGTTTATATGGGACAACTTGGCATGGAGGGAGGAAATGCCCTTGCGAGCATTTTAACTGGTAAAGCAAATCCAAGTGGAAAGTTAACGATCACGTGGGGAAACACTTACCTGGATTATCCTTATGGCAATGATTTTGGTATTTATGCAAAAGATTTGTTGGAAGCGAATTATAAAGAAGGCTTATTTGTAGGCTATCGGTATTTTGATTCGTTTGAAAAAGAAGTGCGTTATCCTTTTGGATTTGGTTTAAGCTATACAACTTTCGATTATGAGGCAACCGGTATAGAACAAAAAGAAGAAGTTATCCAAATCCATACAAAAGTGAAAAACACAGGTGCTTGTTCGGGTAAAGAAGTAGTGCAATTCTATGTAAACGAACCAAGCACAACGCAAATAAAGCCTTACCAAAAACTGATTGGTTTCTTAAAAACCAAAGAATTATCCCCTAATGAACAGGAAGAATTAACGTTATCGATTCCACTTTCCTATTTCTCAAGTTATGAAGAAAAAACAGGAGAAACTTATTTAGAAGAAGGCAATTATGTTTTAAAAATGGGGAACCATTCACGCAACACAAAACCAATCGCATGTATTTATATTTCAAATCGAATCGTCTTAAGTAAGCATAAAAATGTATGTGTACCTGCAAGAAAGATTGCGGAGTTAATTCCTTCTGCAGACAAACATGAGAATGTAAAAGGTTTACCAACCATCACCATTGATTATCCAAATGAGCCAACCGTATTTACTTATGAAGTGCCAGAAGAAGCATTCTTACCAAGTGTAAATACACATTTACAAAATCTAAAAAATGAAGAAAAGATTCAACTTGTGGCAGGAACGGGTTTATTTGGCAATAAGACAGGCTTCTCTGTGCCAGGGGCAGTTGGCCATACAACCACAAACTTTATTAAACAAGGCATTCCTAATATTGAACTTTGTGATGGGCCGGCAGGGGTTCGTCTACAACGACGTTCTGCGCTTACTAAGAGGGGAAAGATTAAACCGATTGATGCGTCGATTTCCATCTATGAATATTTACCTAAATTCATTTCTAGATTTGTATTTGGAAATCCAAATAAAGATAAAGTGCTCTATCAATTTGTGACGGCGTTCCCAATTGCCTCGGTTGTTGCGCAAACTTGGAATGAAGAATTGGCCAATGAAATGGGAGAAGCAGTAAGTGAAGAAATGTATGAATATGGCGCAACCGTGTGGCTTGCGCCTGCCATCAACATTGTGCGTAATCCTTTGTGTGGAAGAAACTTTGAGTACTATAGTGAAGATCCAATTCTTTCTGGAAAGATAGGGGCTGCGATTACCCGTGGGACCCAACGCAATCATCCAACCTTTGTAACGATTAAACACTTCGCATGTAATAACCAAGAAACAGAGCGGACAAGTAATTCTTCGAATCTAGATGAGCGTGTGTTACGCGAAATCTATCTAAAAGCATTTGAGATTGTTGTAAAAGAAGGGAAAGCAAAAGGCTTTATGTCTGCATACAACAAAATCAATGGCACCTATGCAGCAAATAGTAGAGAACTATGTACGGACGTATTACGTGGAGAATGGAATTATGAAGGAATCGTAATGACCGATTGGTTCTCTACCGCAAAAGGAAAAGCACTTGATGTAGGATGTATTAATGCAGGTGTAGATTTGATTATGCCAGGAGGAAAGGGTGTCTTAAAACAACTGAAAGAAGGTCTTAAGAATAACGCTCTGAATCAAACGGATTTAGATCGAAGCACTTCACGCGTGCTAAACATCTTGTTGCAATCGGATGTTAAAGTAGATTAGATTGGCATAAAACCCCTAGTGAATCGTCTTTACTAGGGGTTTGTAATATAATTGAGGCATGGAAAAGAAAAGACAAATCAATTCCAAATATTTTTTGATTGCGCTTGGCTTTGCGTTCTTTGTGTTTTTCTGGTACATCAGTCGCTCAGCTCCCGTCGCAGGCGATGATTGGGGTTATGCGGTTGGTGGACGTGATGCGAATCCATTGTTTAAAGCTTGGAGCAATTATTTCACATGGTCGGGACGCTTCTTAAGTGAACTTTGGGGTTACGCTATGACGAACCATAAGCGCTTATGGAACTATGTGAATGCGGGAATCTTTACAGGAATTGTTTATTTATTATTAAAAATTTCAAACCCAAAAGAAAAGATTATTTCCTTTTTCGTTGCGGTGTTCTTAATTTTAAGCGTTTCAGATGGTTTACGAATGCAGACCTATACATGGATGATGGGTACAACGTATGTAATTCCATTGCTGTTGTTCTTACTGTACTTTTTATTGATTAAGCAGTGGTTCATGGAAGGAAAAGACTCCAAATTACGTTTTTTCATCATGGCACTATTAAATGCATTCATCCCTCTTTATATGGAAAATGCAGCTGCGATGTTATTTGGTGGGAATGTGTTATTACTTCTTTATGTATATTTTAAAGATAAACCTAAATGCAAGCGAATACTGATTCTATTAGGCATCAGTTTAGTAGGAGTTGCGATTATTCGCTTATCACCAGGGGCCATTTATCGTCTTTCCCGCGACCATGCGGAATTTCAAACGATGAATTTATTTCAAAAGATTTCGTATAATTGGTTACCTTTGATTCGCTTTACTTTTATTGATCATGTATGGCTAATGCGCATCATGAGTCTATTGCTAATTTCTTTGGCTATCTATAAATACATGAAGAAAGAAGTTTCCTTACCGCTTTGTATTCTTATTTGTGCCATGAATGCATTTGCGTGCATACAAAGTTTTGCGTGGCTTCTTTATGATTTTGTCCCAATGAATCTTCTTTATATCGTTGCGGATTATCATGTGCCGCATAGTCTAACTTTAAATACGATTGGTTATGTATTATTTACATTAAGCTTATTTATTGGCGCATGGAAACTTGTGAAGAATAAAGAAAAATCCTGGCTTTTAACGTGGCTTCTTTTTTTAGCGGGTGGGGCAAATGTGGTAATGTTGCTGTCTCCAATCTTTGATATCCGCAGTAGTATCTACACAGTATTTCTATTTATCCTCTTTGTTTTATTTATGTTGGATGAATTTAATTTTAATCAAGGGAGTCGTTATTTATTAATAGGACTTGCGGTAGTTGGTGTAGCACTTGCGAGTTATTCTTATTATCGCTTATATCAAATGGTTCATAATGTTGATACGAGAAGACAAGCACAGATTGAGTATTATCGCGTGCGGCCAGATGATAAAGAAGCTTATATTCTTGGCTATCCTGCTTTATCTGTTCATTCTGCAGATGTATTAGAAGGGGATACATTCCATGAAGAAGTATTTAAAGAATATTATTATTTGGCGAAGGATGTGAATTTACACTTCTATTATTTAGACAATTACACCAAAGAGGAGATCTTTAAACAATGAAACAATCGTTGTTAAGTAAATATCGGACCGAATTAATGGGTTTTGCGGTTCTTTGGATAGCCTTTTTGCATGCCCAAATGTGGTTTCGTTTTGGACCACTTCAAATTTTTAAGCGTACAGGGCATGGAGGTGTCGATATTTTCTTTTTCTTATCTAGCTTTGGTTTATATTATGCCTATCAAAAAGGGGAACGAGGTTGGTCGTTTATAAAGAAGCGTCTTCTTCGCATCATTCCTATTTTTGTGCCAATTGCGATTGTAAGAATCATCATCAATCATTATGACTTTACAGCTAGTTTTATGTTGTTGAGTACCTATATTTTCTGGATTGGATGGGATCGCTCCATGTGGTTTATATCGGGGATTATCTTGCTATATTTAATTACGCCCTGGTATTTAAACTATTTAACAAAAGGTAACGAAAAGAAAAAGACATTTCTTTGGGTTGGGATTACGCTTATTATTTCCATTCTATTGCGCAATACTTGGCAATCGGTCTTCTTTGCGCGTGTTCCTATTTATTTATTAGGGTTTTATGCAGGGAAGCTTTCTTATGAAGAAGTAATCTTTGATAAACGTGCGATGCTCTATTTATGTCTAAGTTTTGTAGTTGGTGTGATCTTATATTGTTTAGGTTTTTATTTGGATGTAGAAGATTCTGTGCTTTGGGGATGGGGATTATATTGGTATCCTAATTTATTCTTAGTATGGCCATTATGTCTATTTCTTAGTAGTTTTTTTGATTATCTCGATCGAAAAGGGATGTCTTTATTAGGAAGTGTATTAAAACAGTTTGGAAGTGTATCCTTAGAGTTTTATTTATTGCATGAATTATGTATTCGTTATTTTGGAAATCGCATCGCCTTTCCATATCCATATGAATACAATGGCATATTAGAAAATCTATTAATTATTCTTTTGACTTTTATCATTGCGAAAATTTATCATTTCGTTATGAATGGAATCACGAAGGGAGTAAATGTATGAATGTATATGATTGGGACGATACCATTTATCGAGGAGATTCTTCCTTTGATTTGATTTTCTACACCTTTCGTAAGCGCCCTAAGAGTTTATTGAATTTACCACGTAGTTTGGTGTGTGGTATTCTTTTCGGATTGCGTATTATGCCTAAGAAAACATTTAAACAGAATGTATTCCGTATGTTTCGGTATGTCGATGATATGGAACAACTAATTGATGCCTTTATTTCTTCGCACTTAGACCATGTGAAAACATGGTATTTAGACCAACAAAAAGAGGATGATTTGGTTATTAGTGCTTCGCCTGAATTCTTAATCGAACCATTTTGTGCACGGGTTGGGATTAACCATGTGCTTGCCTCCCAAGTAGAAAGGGATACTGGCGTCTATTATGGGGAAAACTGTCATGGAAAAGAAAAGGTGCGACGCTTTGAAGAATCGTATCCACAAGGTAAAATAGAATTATTCTATAGTGATTCGAAAAGTGATGCGCCACTTGCGAATCTCGCAGAGAAAGCTTTTCTCGTGAAAGGAGAAGAAAGGATTCCTTGGGAATGAGTGTATTGTCGCTTGAATTCTTAGCATTATCTCTAGGTTCTGCAGTTTTTCTGTGGATTTTTTCCTATCCCAATCGGAAATATACCCTTGCGCTTTGTAATCTTGTCTTTTTATGGCTTTTAAGTGCAAATCTTTTGGATATTGCCTATGTATTAGGATTATTCCTTTACACCTATTTGTTTGGTTTATTACTTGGTAAAGGTAAAGCGCGTAAGTGGCTATTAGTGTTTATAGTCTTACTACCTATTTTAGGACTCGCATTTTTTAAATATGCCGGCTATTTTTTGGTGGACCGCCGTATTCTTATGCCACTTGGCTTATCCTTTTATACCTTTAAAGCGATTTCTTATTTAGTCGATGTCTATAAAGGCATATGTGTATGCGCTAAAAATCCGATTGAAGTATTTGACTATATCGTCTTCTTTCCTGCTTTTATGGCTGGCCCAATCCATCGACCAGGACCATTCTTGGAAGAGCTTCGTACGCCATTTCATTTTGAATACAAAGACCAAAAAAATGGATTTGTATTAGCAGCACTTGGATTATTTCAAAAGTTAGTAATAGGGGATCAATTGGCACATTTAATGCGTATATTTTTAGATTCCTCACTTAATGGGGCTTATACCTTGTTAGGTGTGATTCTTTATGCATTCTACATTTATGTAGATTTTGATTCTTACAGCAATGTCGCAATTGGGGTTGCGCGCATGTTTGGTTTCCATTTAGAGCGCAATTTCCATACGCCATATCTTGCCGTATCGATTCGTGATTTTTGGCAGAGATGGCATATTAGTTTGAGCAGTTGGTTAAGAGATTATGTTTATATTCCTCTTGGTGGAAGTCGTAAAGGAACCTTTTTAAAATACATCAATACCCTTATTGTGTTCTTAGTATCTGGCATTTGGCATGGATCCACCATGATGTTTATTGTTTGGGGATTAGGACATGGAATATTGAATATTCTTGAAGATTTGATTCGTAAACTTTTTGGTGGTGTTAAGCCTTGGATGAAATGGTTTGCGCCACTTGCGATTGTATTGAATTTTGTTTTGGTCGCAAGCTTATGGATGTTCTTCCAAGCAGGTTCTATGCAAGAAGCATTGGATGTATTTGCGCGTATTGCTTCAGGTAATCTGCTTCGTCTTGATTACGCCCTTGCGGGTATTACAAAGAATGAATGGATGTGGATGTGGATTCTATTAGGTATGGTAGTCTTTACAGATATCCTTCGTTATTTCTTCCCTATGATTGAAGTATTGTCGAAGCAATTCATTTTATTCCGTTGGATTATTTATGCAGCACTCATCATCATTGCGATTATCTTTGGTGTATATGGACCAGGGTATGATCCCGCAAACTTTATTTATGTGACATTCTAGGGGAACTATGAGAACGGTATTAAAAGTAATTGGAAACATTCTTCAGATTGTAATTAAAGGTGCCTTGCTTATTGCTCTATTTTTGGGAGCGTGGTATTACCTGACACCGTTTTTTAGAGTGGAAAGAAGTACGGAAGGGGATTTCTATCGGAATCTACCAGAACAAACCGTCGATGTGTTAGCCTTAGGCTCTAGTCACATGCAATATGCTTTTAATCCCGCAATTCTATATACCGAAACGGGCTATTACAGTTATGTCTTAGGCTCTTCTTGCCAACCACTTTCGATGAGTGCATCCATGTTAGAAGAAGCATTAAAAACACAAAGCCCGGAAGTGGTCGTTGTAGATGTATTTACACTTCTCCCACAGAGTGATGTATGTTATGCCGATGGCATGTATTATAAAGCGATTGATGAGATGAGTGGATGTACACGTCTAGAAGCAGCAGATTATGTTCCAAATAAAGAAGTGGGACTAACTTATAAATTTGATTTATTGATGAATCATGATCAATGGAAAAATATCGATCTTAAAGATATCCCAACGCTAATTGAAAAAATGAAACCAGTTAAAGGTTATAACACGGATTTAGGCTATGTAAGAGAAGAGCCTACTGAGCCACGTTATGCCCCATTAATCACCTATCAAAGAACACAAAAATTAGAGCTTTCGGATGATGAGAAGGACCAAATTGATCGCTTGATTGCTTTGTGTGATGGAAACAAGATTCACCTCATGTTTATCAAAACGCCATATATTATCGACCAAGAGAATACCAATAAACTCCATGCGGTATGGGATTATTTAAAAACCAAAAATATTGAATACATCGATTACATCGAAAAAGCAGAAGAATTAGAGTGGTTTATTGATATGGATGGTGATACATGGCATAACAATTCCTGGGGTGCAGAAATAATCACCGGTGATTTAGCCAAACGCATTAAAGAAAAAGGTTATGTCAAAAACCATAAAGAGAATACAGTTTATGAAGACTTATTAAAGGCAACCCAACGCATCGCTGCTAATTCGCTCATGTCTTCGAAAAATGTGAATATTTATCGCTTAATGGAAGAAGGAACAAAGTATCCTTGTACAATTCTATTGAAATATAAAGGGATGAATCGTACTTCGATTCAAGAATATGAAAACAATGCGTTACAAAAATTAGGCTTTACACATGATTTTATTGAAGACAAACATGTGGACTATTATGCGATTGTAAGAAATGGAAAACTCATCCAAGAAAGCAATGAGCCTTTTGAAGCAAACATCGAGAATTTACACATTAAGTTAGATGAAGAGGGCATCCAATTAAATGGACATGCGTATTGTGAACCCGGTGAAATGGAAATCTATTTTTTGGCGGATGATTTACTATGGGTGAACGCGGTTCCTATTGATTATGCATCTCGTTGGTTCTGGAAAAATGGTTGCGATGGGTTTGATTGTGATTTGAGCAAAGAGTAGGGTATACTTGAAACGTTATGTCTAAAAAGGTAAGTGTTATTATTCCTGTTTATAATGTGGAAACCTATCTAGAAGAATGCCTAGACAGTGTTTTTCAGCAAACCTATTCCAATTATGAAGTGATTGCGGTCAATGATGGATCAAAGGACGGAAGTTTAGAACTTTTGAATGCGTATGCGAAAAAAGAAGCACGGCTAAAAGTTGTCTCAAAGGAGAATGGTGGCCTTTCGGATGCGCGTAACTTTGGCCTTCCTTATGCACAAGGGGAATATGTTTTATTTATTGACGGGGATGATCGTATCCATCCAGAAATGATTGCGCTTTTAGTGGAAAAAGCAGAAACTACACAAAGTGAGATTGTTGTTTGTGATATGGAATATTTCTATGAAGATGGAAGAAAAGAATATTCCAGTGGAGGAAACTTTACGACAACAAACATCAAAGAGACACCATCTTTAATCACCATCAATAATAGTGCATGTAATAAGCTATATCGCATCAATCTTTTTGATGATGTGAAATTTCCAGTAGGCATGTATTATGAAGATTTAGCAACCATTCCTATTTTGTTATACAAAGCAAAAGCGGTATCGAAAGTGAATCAACCACTTTATCAATATCGCCAACGTGGAGGGAGTATTGCGCACTCTGTAAACGATAAAATATTTGACATTTATGATGCGATGGATCAGGTTCGTGACTATGTAAAAATGCATGGTAAGGAACCAGAAGTATTAAAAGAAATCAATCATTTATATTTAATCCATGGGCTTGATTTAACGACCTTGCGTATTAAAGATGCCAAAGAAAAGGATTTACGAGAAGCCTATTTGATGCGCAACATGGATCGTTTAGAAGCCTCTTATCCAAACTACAAACAAGATGATTTGTATCGAAATGTTGGCATTAAAAAGAGAATCATTTATCATTTATTGAGCAAGAGAAAGATGAAACAGGTACTTCGTATTTATGGGTAAAAAGAAGATTCTATTTGTGAATGACGAAATGCGCATGGGCGGGGTAGCCCGTGTTTTAAACTCGTTAATGCGTAACTTACCTAGAGACAAATATGAAATTGATTTATTGGTATTGCATAAAGAGGGAATGTTACTTAACGAAGTGCCCAATGATGTACATGTTTATGAAGGTAGTAAGTTTTTTGAGACCGTTGACTTATCTTTAGATCGTTTAATAAAAGAGAAGGATTATCCAAAAATCGCTTCTAAGTTGCGCTTGCTTTTCTATATGAAGACGGGCTTAATCAAAAAGAAGATTATGGAAGAGCGTAAGCGTATATTAGACAAACAATATGATGTAGAAGTTGCGGCAAAAGAAGGCTTTTGTACGATTTTTACCGCTTATGGGGATAGCAAACGAAAAATCAATTGGGTGTTAACCGATTATAGTGTTAAGAATTATTCCGTAAACCATATGTCTTTAGTCAAACAAGCGTTACAACAAATTGATTTAAATATTGCGGATAGTAAACAAGCTCTCGTTGCCTATGAGACGGTATTCCGTGTGCAAAATGGGGTGACGATACATAATCTAATGGAGGATTCCATTCTCGAAAAAGGGAATCGCAAAGAGGATTGTGAAATTAAAGATAGCGATGTTCCAAATGTCATCACGGTGGCACGCTTTCATCCGCAAAAGAGTATTGATCGCTTACTCATCGCAAGTCAAAACGCAAAAGAGCGTGGGTATGCGCATCATTTATATCTTGTCGGGGGTGGCGAATTAGAAAGTGAATTAAAAGAATATGCGGAAGTGTATCAAATGGAGCATGTGCATTTTCTAGGTTATAAACAAAATCCCTATGCAGATATGAAAAAGGCAGATTTATTTGTCTTAAGTAGCCTTTATGAAGGCTTTGCGACGGTTGTGAGTGAAAGTTTGATGTTGACAACACCCGTATTAACAACCCGTGTAAGTGGATGTGAAGAACAAATTACTTCCCCAGACTATGGTTGGATTGTAGAGAATACACAAGAAGCACTTAACCAAGGACTCATAGAAGCCTTGTCTAATCCAGCCCGTCTTAAAGAACAAAAAGAAGCACTGAAACATCATCATTATGATAATGAAGCTATAATTGAGGAGTTTGTGAAGGTCTTATGAATTTAAAATTTCAAAAGACATTACGATACCTCGTACTCGCATTTATCGCAATCCAACCCTTAGTGGATATGGATTATCTTTTCTATGATTTCTTAGATTCCATGGGTTTACCACGGCTTTCTACGGTTTTACGCTTTGTGGTCCTTCCGTTGTTGGTATTACTTGTTTTTTGGACATGCGACAAAAAGAAAAAGAAGACATTCTTTATTACTGCACTCTATGGGATTGCGGTCCTCGTCTATTATTATTTACATAGCAAACAAGCCGTTATGCTATTTGATCGGTTGGATTTTACAGACAATTTCTATTTTTCTTATTTCCAAGAATTAACCTATATCCTAACGCTTGTATTACCATATGCCATCATTTATATGGCTTACCAAGAAGATATTACGATGAAAGAATTGAAGTGGATTACCATTTTAGAATCCGCTTTAATCTCCATCACCATTGTGTTTGGAGATCTATATGTGTGTGCAAGAAGTACGTATTATGGAAATACAGTAGGGAATGTGTTCTCTTGGTTTACCAATATTTATGAGTGGTATCATCCTCGTACCTTAGCTTCTAAATTTTTCTTTAACGAAGGAAATACCATTGGCATACTTTTGTTCATGTTGTTGCCAGTGCTTTATTATTTCCTATTTCGATCGGAAAAGAAAAAAGAACAGAATTGGCTCTTAGGTCTAATCTTTTTACATTCCTTAGCGATGCAGATGTTGGCGACACGTGTCGCAACTTATGGAGCCCTTTTGGTGCCAATTGTTTTCTTATGCATATATTATTTTGATTGTATTAAGAACAAGAAAGAGATTCATAAAATTGAACTCATCCCATCCATATTTGCGATTCTTATCGTTGGGGGGCTCATACTAATTCAAAGATTAAAGAATCAAGCTATTCTAGATACACTTGTTTGGGTGTTATTGGTGCTTGCTTTATTAGTCATGATGGCGTGGTTACTCATCCAAGCGATGAATAAAAGTACCAACTACACCAAACGCATTTTATTTACAGTCTTCTTTGCAATCCTTTTTTCTGGCATCTTAGATCGTACACCAGCAATCCAAAATCAAAAAGTGGATGCGAAAAATGATGTCGCTTTATTACATAATGGAATGGCAGATTTAGGAAGAGAAGAATTAAAGAATGCGGAAGATTTAATTCCGGGAAGTCCAGAATATATTAACTTCTATGTCTATATGTTTGAAACCTATGGTATTAATGCGCGGTATATCCAAAGTGTTCCATCTATGTACTATACCGAATATTATTCTTATCAACATGATCCAAAGTTTTGGACGGATGTATGTTTTATGGATGTCTTTGACCGTGTGAGTGGACGCCAAATTGAAACCATTTTCTTTAACTATAAATACAAAAGTTTAACGCCTCAGGAAAAGATATTAGGAATGGGGTATTCCCCATTTATGAACGGATCTATCGTTTTAGAACAAGACTTCAAACAACAAGTTTATACCCTTGGTTATTTGGGCTTCGTGTTATGTGTTGCGCCTTGGTTACTTGTGGTTATTTATGGGGTTTATAAAATACTACGTCACTATAAGCGTTTCTTGAATATGGAAATCATGGTCTTAGCTTTTGCACTTGCGAGTGGATTGGGTTCTGCGTGGCTGAGTGGGCATGTGTTAGATCAATTTGTGACTTCTACCTACATGGCATTATTAACTGCTATACTATTAAGGAAAGTGAATGCCGAATGAAACCAAAAGTAAGTGTTATTGTCCCATGTTATAACAGTGCAAAAACAGTCGAGAAAACACTCGACTCTTTACGTAATCAAACATTAAAAGAGTTAGAAATCATTGTGGTCAATGATGGTTCAACGGATAACACCGAACAAGTTTTAATGACATATCAAGCACAATATCCAGATTGTAACCTCAATGTTTATTCCAAACAAAATGAAGGCATAGCGGAATGTCGTAATTATGCCCTTACAAAGGTGAATGGAGAATACATTGGTTTTTTAGATAGTGATGATTATGCAGAAACAAAGATGTTTGAAAAACTCTACCAGTGCGCAATCGATAATAATGCACAAGTAGTTGTGTCGGATTTCTATTGGGAAAACTCAAAGGGAACCACACTTCAAAAAGAGGGGCCCTATGAAATCGGTACGGATATGATGGTACATTTGTTTGCGACTCTATGGAATAAACTCTATCAAACTTCATTTATTCAATCCTTAGATTTTAAATTTCCCTATGGAGACCGATATGAAGATGCTTGTTATCTTTATTGTATGGTGCCTCATGTTGAACGGCTTGCCTTTACAAATGAAGCATATGTACATTATGTACAACATGAAACAAGTATCACGCACACAAACAATAACCTAGTTAAAAACATGATTGATGTCTTTCAAATCATTTTAAAATACTATAAAGAGCACCATTTTTATGATGCATACAAAGATGCCTTAGAGTACATTCACATTAAATTCTTTTTAGGGAATAGTTTTTTACGTAGTGCCCGTATCCAAGATAAAGAAGACCGTGAAAAAACCATTCAAATGGGGTGGGATTTATTGAATAAAGAGTTCCCAAATTGGCATCAAAATCCATATCTAAAATCGCTAGGTGGAATGAAAAACAAGTATTTTTCTCTTGTGAGAGATTGGAATATCAAACTATTTGCGTGGTTCTTCCGTCATTTTAAGAGCGATAATTTATAAATCTTCGGTGGGATTTGGTAATGAATCAATCCTGAGGTATAATATTGTCCGGAGGTAAATCCATGGAATTATTGTCAGTTGTAGTACCTTGCTATAACGAAATGGAAACAGTAGATATTTTTTATGATGCTTTATGCAAGGTTTTAAAGACCATGGATAAGGACTACGAGATTATCTTTGTGAATGATGGCTCGAAAGATCAAACCTTAGAAAAACTGAAAGCCATTTATGATAAAGCAAATGGGAAAGTGAAAATCATCGACTTTTCGCGTAACTTCGGTAAAGAAGGTGCTTTATTAGCTGGTTTACGTTATGCCAAAGGGGACTATGTCACCGTCATGGATGCGGATATGCAAGATCCACCAGAATACCTTCCTAAGATGTTTGAAACCATGGAAAAAAATGGGGATGATATTGTAGGTTCACGTCGTGTAACGCGGAAGGGGGAACCTCCTATTCGTTCTTGGTTTGCGCGTCGCTTTTATCGCTTAATCAATCGCTTTACAGAAGTTGAGATTGTGGATGGGGCACGTGATTTCCGTTTAATGAAGCGTCAAGTTGTAGATGCCATCTTACAATTGAATGAATATGGTCGTTTTTCAAAAGGCTTATTTGCGTGGGTTGGCTTTAAAACAGAATATTTAGAATATGAAAACATTGAACGTGTCGCAGGAGAAACCAAATGGTCTTTTTGGAAATTGTTCCGTTATGCACTCGATGGGATTGTTGAGTATACCAATGTACCACTAGCACTCGCATCCTTTGTTGGAGGTTTTTTAACCTTTGTGATGTTTATCGAGCTACTAGTGCTTCTAGTTTTATCCTTAAATGGAAAAGTGATTACAAATACAACTCTAGTATTAAGTGTTGTATTATTCCTAGGTGGAATCATTTTGTTAGCGATAGGTATTGTAGGCGAATACTTAGGGAAAACCTATAACGAAGTGAAGAAGCGTCCAAATTATATTGTGAAAAAGTATTATGATTAGGAGACATAAATGTCAAAAGAAAGAACAAACAAAGCAGTAAAACCAAATCGTAATTCGAACACTCACCCAAGATCATCCACGCCACATCAAGTGGAAAGTGGTATGAATCGGGTGCTTTTGTTTGCGTTACTTGGTTTATCGATTATTACGGTGCTTGCTTTTCTGATTAATATGGCACGCATTGCCTTACAGAAGAATACGACGAGCACCCCAAGTGAAGAGACAGCAGCAGTTGAAACGATGTCTAGTGATACTGGAGTATCCATGCGAAATGATATGTATTCTGTAGGAAACAATCCAACCGATTTACAACAAGAATACTTCCAAAAGTTAACAGATGCGATTAAATCACAAGATAAAGCAGCAATTGCGGAAGCTGTAGTATATAACTTTGTATCGGATTACTTTACTTGGACGAATAAAGACGGTAACTATGAAGTGGGTGGACTACAGTATATCTATACGCCAGATATTGCTGGCTTTGAACAATGGTCACGCTATAACTTCTATAAAGATTTAGATTTATATATTTCTCAAAAAGGAAGAGAGAAACTCATTGAAGTGCAATCAATCACCACTTCAAAACCAGTGGAAAAAGCACCAGACTTTGCGGTTACGGTTTGGGACGATCCACAAACAAAACGGGAAATCAAATATGAAAGTTACGAAGTAAATGTGACTTGGGAATACACCAATAGCTCCGATGCGAATAGTTTTCCAACAGGCGCACGTTTCTTTGTGATTGATAATGATGGGCGCTTAGAGATTGCGGAATTCTATGATGTAGAAAGCATCAAAGAATGGGAAGCAAGTCAAAGTGCGACACAGGGATAAGGAGGAATTGCAAATGAGTGAGAAAGACAACAAAACAATTCCAGAGATGCCAATTAAGCAGCAATATCGGCATGCTAAACCTGAAGGAAATAAGACAATTCAATCAATCAAACCGAAGGAAGATTCGGTTTCGATTCCTGTATTAGGGCAACATAAAAGTGAGACACCAATCATGCAAGAAGAAGTCTCTTTTCAAGATGCCTTTAAAGAATTAGAAGCAATTCAAAAAGAACACCCAGTTGCGCCAAAACCACAAGAAGCGCAACCCGTAAACATTGCTTCTAAAGAAGTAAAACCACAACCTACGGTGGCGAAACAAACGCAAACTTCACAAGCACAAGGCAATGTACAAAAGACAAAAGCACAACCGAAAGTGGCGCAACCACATCCAAAACAACATTCAAGTCATAAAAAACCATCATCAGATAGTTTTGGGAAGAATACATGGTGGATTAATATTTTGCTTGTAGCATTAGCTCTCATCGTTAATTTCTTAATTCTATTTGTATTTTTCCGTACCACACAATTTGCGAATCTAAGCAAGCGTGGCTTTATCTTATTAAATCTATTTGCGATGCTATTATTACTCGCAATCAATTTAGTAATCTTCTTTGCGATTCGCAATAATAAAAAGGTATTGTACTCTGTTGCCTGTGGCTTACTTGCGATTGCTTTACTATTCGGTGGAATTGGCAGCTATGTAGCAGGGCGCGTTACGACAGAAGTAGAAAAGATCACAAGTACAGTTGTTCAAGAGTCTGTCTCTACAAGTTTTGTTGTTTATAATAGTGGCACTTCGAGTATTAAAGATATTATCGAGTTAGAGGGGAAACGCGTTGGGTATGCAAGTGGAACGCATACCGCAACACTAGGACAAGAACAAATCAAAAATAAAGGTTTAAATGTTTCAGCAGAAGAATATCAAGATTATAGTGCAGTTTTATTAGCGCTCTTTAGTGGCGAAATTGATTGTGCCATTTTACCAACCAACTACTTAACGATGTTCCAAAATGAAGCACGTATGAAAGAACATTTAGAGAAAACTTCTTCCATTCTTGATTTCGAAGAAACTGTCACCGTAGAAAGTGCAGCTGGAGCAGATAAAGATATTACAAAAGAACCATTTACTGTCTTATTAATTGGTAATGCGGATGGGCTGAGTGACACCATGATTCTTTGTTCGGTCAATCCAATCAGTATGAAAGTTACGATGTCTTCTCTAGCAAGAGACTCCTATGTACCAATTACTTGTTATGGTGGGGGCCAATCCAAATTGAATGCCTCCCATGCGGTAAGTAAAGATTGTACGGTTTCTACAATTGAACAACTTGTAGGCGTAGATATTGACTACTACATCGATACTAACTTCCAAGGCGTTGTT
This sequence comes from Solobacterium sp., assembly GCA_017941735.1. Lineage (GTDB taxonomy): Bacteria > Bacillota_I > Bacilli_A > Erysipelotrichales > Erysipelotrichaceae > Bulleidia. Next base: position 23,218 of record JAGAVW010000046.1, read on the forward strand.
GATGTGGTCGATGCTTTAGGTGGAATTGTCGTTAATAGTCCAATTTCCTTTGTAGGACAAAGTTCTTCCAAAGAACGTGGTCACTATACGGTTTATGTACCAGCTGGAGATAATGTCGTATTGAATGGAGAACAGGCACTTGCTTTTGCAAGAGAACGTTATAAATTTGCGGATGGGGACTTCGCAAGACAACGTCACCAACAACAAGTCATTGAAGCAATTATGCGTAAGATTATGCGTACACGTGATGTAAATACCTTTGTCAATGTCATGAAGGCAGCAGGGGATAATATTCAAACGAATCTCAGTGTACAACAAATGACAAGTTTTGTTAGTTACGCAATGCAAAAATCGAATCGTTATTATGATAAAGAACACATTGAACGAATTTTTGATATTCAAACTTCACGTGTAACAGGATACAATTCTGGTTTGTGGGATGCTGGTTTAGAGATGGCCATTTATATTTACCGTCTATGGCAAGGCTCTCTTACAGCTACCAAAACAGCAATTGAACGTAATATCAATTACAGCAGTACACCAACTGCTGCAACTGATCGTATTCAATGGTCAGCAAACTGGGAATTTACTCCACCAGTCATTTCCTATGATTTCTATCCAGAATATATGATTCCATCTGAAGTACCACCAGAAGTGGAAGAAAAAGAAGCACAAGAAGCTGGATGTGATGCAACTACACAAATTGTTGATGGAAACGGTAACTGTGCTTGTAACACAGCTGCTGGTTATACAGATGATGGAAATGGTAATTGTGTATGTAAAGATGGGTTTACAGGAGATGCAACTCAAGGATGTACACCAATCCCAGAAGAATCAGCAACGCCTGAAGCTACTCCAACACCATCTCCATCCGCTACACCTGATGTAAATACAGAAGCAGGATGTAACGCGGCTAGAGGAGAAGGCAGTTGGTATAACAATGTATGTTATAACAATAAAGAAGAAGCAGATGCACAAAGACAGAAAGATGCGGATGCACAAAAGGCTGCTGAAGAAGAAGCGAAGAAAAAAGCAGAGGAAGAGGCAGCACGCAAAGCTGCAGAGGAAGAAGCGGCTCGCAAAGCTGCTGAAGAAGAAGCGGCACGTAAGGATGCTGAAGAGGAGGCTGCACGTAAAGCTGCAGAAGCAAAAGCAGCATGTGAAGGACAAGGTGGAAGTTGGGATGGAGCAAATTGTATTATGCCAACATCAGAACCAACTCCAACTGAAGCACCTCCACAGGATAATACAAATCAAAATACAGCACCTACAACTGAAGCGGAACCAACACCTGAAGGTTAAACAGAAAGTGGCACTTTGTGCCATTTTCTTTTTGCAGAAGTATACAATATAGTAGAATTAATATAAAAATATAATAAAATTATGCTATCTATAGGAGGTGTGATTATGAAAATATATCCTTCAGCTGCGATACGGCAAAACTATAATACTGTTTCAGAAGAATGTAAAAAAACAAAAGAGCCAATATATTTAACAAAGAATGGAGAAGGCGATTTGGTTGTGATGGATATTGAAAGTTTCAATCGAAGAGAGAAGATGCTCTCTTTACGTGAAGAATTATTGGCAATCGAAGAGGATAGACTACAGGGTAGAGTCGGAATAGAAATAGATGAGTTAGATGCAAAGCTAGATGCATTACTTGAGAGTTTATAAACATGAATTATAAAGTGATTGTATCTGATCGAGCTGCAGAAATGTTAAGTCGACACATTTCATTTATCTCAAAAGTGTCTAAAAAGGCTGCAAGGAAAACAAAGAACGAGATAGTTGAGGCTATTAAGAAGCTAAAACGGGATGCTCTTGTATATCCATTTTTTGAACAAGAATTCATTCCTAAGAACAAATATCATAAATGTGTCATTAACAAAAGATATCTACTTTTATATCAAGTCAAGGACAATGTGGTTTTTGTTGAGTACATTGTTGACACTAGAGAAGACTATTACTGGTTGCTCTAACTAGAATTTGTCCGTGATGCCAAAGAAAAAGGATTCCTATATTCCATAGGAATCCTCTATTTTCGTATGGTAGAATAGTAAAGGAAAGTGAAGGTGTGATATGAAGGGTATTATTTTAGCAGGTGGTAGTGGAACGAGGTTATATCCTTTAACCAAGGTAACTTCTAAACAATTATTACCAATATATGATAAACCGATGATTTATTATCCTTTAAGTACATTGATGCTTGCAGGAATTAAAGATATCTTAATCATTTCAACACCTACGGATTTACCAAATTTTGAGCGCTTATTAAAGGATGGGTCTCAATTTGGGGTGAATTTCTCGTATAAAGTGCAAGAAGTTCCAAATGGGCTAGCACAAGCATTTGTATTAGGTGAAGAGTTTATTGGGGATGACGATGTTTGTCTCATCCTTGGCGATAATATTTTCTATGGAAACCATTTTAGTGGCATGTTGAAAGAGGTGGTCAATAACACCAAAGAAAAGAAACATGCGACCATATTTGGAAAATATGTACGTGATCCAGAACGTTTTGGGGTAGCTGAATTTGATGAAGAAGGACGTGTCATTTCCTTAGAAGAAAAACCAGTCAGCCCAAAATCGAATTATGCGGTAGTTGGTTTATATTTCTATGACAATCGTGTTGTTCAATATGCGAAAGAATTAGAACCTTCTTCCCGTGGAGAATATGAAATCACCGATTTAAATAAGATCTACTTATATAACAATGAATTAGATTTAAAAGTATTAGGTCGTGGTTTTGCGTGGCTCGATACAGGTACGATGGATTCCTTAGCGGAAGCTGGAAATTACGTAAAGCTTGTCGAACAAGCGCAAGGAATTAAAATTTCAGTACCAGAAGAAATTGCCTATTACAATAAATGGATTGATACAGGTGATTTATTACGTGCTGCAGGGGAATATGGAAAGAGCCCTTATGGAGATCATTTGAGGAATATTGCGGCAGGTACTGTTCAAACCTCTTATAACAGAGAAGGAAATCGCAAATGAGAGTGATTTTTCTTGGCTGTGGCTATTTAGGATACAATCTTGCGAATCTATTATCCTCGCATTTTGAGGTAGAAGTATGGGGCATTGAAAGTGCCTATTCTTCAAAATGTGCATACTTTAAGCAAGTTGATGTATTTTCGGATGATTTAAAGAAACAAGATTTAGAAGGGGCAATCGTTGTGGATACCCTTGGTCTTGTGCAAAATAATCAAGTCGTAGAAAATGAAGATGAGGCACTTGATGCCTTTGAGATGCGTTATCGTAGCTTATTAGAAACATTACTTGAAAAAGGAATGGCACGCTATTTCTTTATTTCATCTGGAGGAACGATTTACGGGAATCACACAACACCGGTAAAAGAAGATGAGGTAATTCAACCTGTTTCCTTTTATGCGAAATCAAAGGCGCGTATTGAGGCACTTATTCAAAAACTAGAGATGAATTATGTCATTTTGCGTTTGTCTAATCCATTTGGGGGCTATCAAGAAGCATATAAACAACAAGGTGTTGTTCCAATTTTGATTCGTGCAGCCTTAGAAGAGAAACCTTTTACGATGTGGATTGAGGAAGAAAGTGTGCGCGATTATTGTTATATTGATGATGTAGCATCTGCTTTAGCATTATTAATCGATCAACCTGTAAATCAGGAAATTGTAAATGTGGGTAGTGGTATACCAACTAGTTTGAAACATGCGATTAAAACGGTTGAAGAGATGACGGGAAAGGATATTACGGTTATACGCAAGAAAAGTGAAGCACCCGTTATCAGTTCCATCGTATTAGATATCGATAAATTAAAAACCTTAACCGGTTTTGAGGTGAAGGTTTCCTTTGAAGAAGGTGTGAAAAGGGAAGTGGAACGAATCAGAAAGGGTGAAGAAGTATGAAAGTATTAGTGACAGGTGGAGCTGGATTTATTGGTGGAAACTATGCACTTGAGATGGTGAAAAAATATCCAGAAGATGAGATGGTGGTACTAGATGCATTGACCTATGCAGGAAATCTAGAAACTTTAGAATCCATCATGGAAGAACCGAATTTTAAATTTGTGAAAGGGGATATCCGTAATCGTGATTTTATCTATAACTTATTTGAAAATGAACAATTTGATGTGGTTATCAATTTTGCGGCAGAATCCCACGTGGATCGCTCCATTGAAGAGCCAGATATCTTTGTTTCAACGAATGTGATGGGGGTACAAGTCTTATTAGATGCTTGTCGTAAATATAACGTAAAACGATTCCATCAAGTTTCAACAGATGAAGTTTATGGTGATTTACCACTCGACCGTCCAGATTTATTATTCCATGAAGATACCCCAATCCACGCAAGTTCTCCTTATTCTGCTTCAAAGGCAAGTGCAGACTTACTTGTCTTAGCGTATCATAGAACCTTTGGTTTACCCGTTACCATTAGTCGTTGTTCGAATAACTATGGACCTTATCATTTCCCTGAAAAATTGATTCCTTTAATTATTTCACGGGCTTTAAATGATGAGTCATTACCAGTTTATGGAGAAGGAAAGAATGTACGGGATTGGCTCTATGTCACAGATCACTGTAAGGCAATTGATCTGATTGTGCGTAAAGGTAAAGTAGGGGAAGTCTACAACATTGGTGGACATAACGAAAAAAGTAATTTAGAAGTGGTAAAAACCATTCTCAAATATTTGAATAAACCAGAATCATTGATTCAATTTGTGAAAGATCGCCCAGGTCATGATCTACGCTATGCGATGGATCCTACTAAGATTCAAACTGAACTTGGTTGGCAACCAGAATATGATTTTGATTCGGGAATCAAAGCGACAATTGATTGGTATTTAACGCATAAAGATTGGTGGGAACATATCATCAATGGCGAATACCAAGCATATTATGAAAAAATGTATGGGAATCGATAAAACTGTTTAAGAAATGAGAAAACTAGACTTGGGCTATTTGAGCCCAAGTTTTTCTTTCGTGTCGATTATGAATTATCTAAGAAGCTTAATGGTATAATATTCTCGTATTGTATGGATAAAAAAATACTAAAGAACTACTTATATAACATTTTGTATCAAATGGTAAAGATTGTCTTACCATTTATTTTAGTTCCTTATACCTATGCACATATTACGCCTCCTGCCCTTGGAATTTATAACTTTGCCGGGGCCATTATGCAGTGGTTCATCCTGTTTGGAATTCTAGGCGTCAATACGTATGGGAATCGAGAAATCGCGAAAGTACGGGATGATAAAAAGTTATTAAATAAAACCTTCTTTGAAATCTTTTATATGCAATTATGCAACATGATTATTGCGATGATTGCGTATTACGTCTACATCCAATTTACCGTAACGGAACATCGCTTAATGTATCAATTGACGGGGTTAACAATGCTTGCCTCTATGTTGGATATCACATGGTTCTTTTATGGAATTGAAGATTTTAAAAAGGCAAGTATTCGTAATACGATTGTAAAAATCTTAGGCGTTAGCCTCATCATGTTGTTATGTAAGAAACCAGAAGATTTATGGTTATATATTTTGATTAATGTAGGAAGTGAGTTGTTTGGACAACTCATCATGTTTGTGCAATTGCGTCAATATATCACATTTGAAAAGGTGAGTTTGAAGGAAGCTTATCATAATCACTTTAAAGCAACTTTCCAATTGTTTGTGCCAACGATTGCGATTTCTGTCTATACCATCCTTGATCAAACGATGCTTGGATATTTATACAACAAAGAACATGTCTCTTATTACTTAACCTCAATGAATATTGTCAAAATGTTCTTATATTTTATAACGAGTATTGGAGCAGTTGCCTTACCACGTGTTACAAACTTGTATTACAACGATGCCCAGGGCGCAGAAAAGGCAAAAGCCCTCATCAATACAACCATGAAAATCGCTTTATTATTAGCACTCCCTATGTGCTTAGGAATGTGGGCGATTACACCTGGCTTTATTGGTTGGTACTTACCTACAACACCAATTATCGCAACACTCATCCGTTGGGCTTGCCCGATTATTATCTTTATCTCGATGTCAAATGTAACAGGGATTCAATATATGGTCCCTACGGGTATGTATAACCAGTATTCGACAAGTGTTATTGCTGGGGCAACGATTAACTTTATTGTGAATATGACTTTGATTCCAACATTAGGTGCACTTGGCGCCGTCATTGGGAGTATTATTGCGGAAATATCTGTGACTTTAATTCAATTTGTGATGATTCATAAACAAGTGAATATTCATTTCTTTGAGAAGTCTTATTTTATTTATTTGTTTGGTTCGATTCTAATGATGCTTGTGGTTGTTGGAATTGGACGTCTTTTACCAATTGGGAAACTATCGACACTGATACAAATTCTATGTGGAATGTTGGTATATCTTTTGGTTCTTGTTATAACAAAAGAAGACTTTGTCCAATCATTATTTGAAAGATTAAAGAAGAGGAATCAAAATGCCTAAAGTAAGTATTGTTGTACCTGTTTACAATATTGAAAACTATGTGACCCATTGCATCGAGTCTATTCTTGCGCAAACGTTCACGGATTTTGAGTGCATCTTAGTCAATGATGGCTCGAGTGATTCTTCGCCCTCTATTTTAAGAGACTATGCGACAAAAGATTCGCGCCTCATTGTTTTAGATAAACCAAATGGTGGCTTAAGTGATGCGCGTAATGCAGGGCTTGCCATCGCCAAGGGTGAATATATTCAATTTATTGATGGGGATGATTTTATTGAACCTACATTATTAGAAAAGTGTGTTCGTAAATTAGAAGAAAATGATGCGGACATCGTGATGTTTGATATTTATCAATATTATGTGGAAACAAAGAAAAAAGAAGTCATTCAAAATCCATTCGATGAGAATAAAGTCTATTCATTAAAGAATAATCCGAATCTATTAACTTCCATTAAAAATGCCGCATGGAATAAAATGTATCGAACAACATTATTTACGGAGAACAAGATTACTTATCCAGTTGGCTATTATTATGAAGATTTAGGTACGACCTATCGATTAATTGCACGTGCGAAGAAAGTGGTTTTTATTAATGAGCCTTTATATGATTACCTTCAAGATCGACCTGGCAATATTACCCATCAGTTTAACCAGCGTGTTTATCATGTCTTAGATATGGTGAAGCTAAACTTAGAAGATTATAAAGCACTAGGTTTGTATGAGACCTATTATGAAGAATTAAAATATTTAAGTTGTATTAATATCATTGAAACATTAAAAAAGACACGTGATGTTGCGGATGATCATTTGGTCAATGCGTTTATTGAAGCTTGTTTTTCGTTTATCAAAGAGAATTGGCCAGAGTATCCTAAGTGTAAGTATCCAACTAAGCGTGAGAAGAATGATTGGATTTATATGAACCAAACGTATCTCAAATGGTATTTAGCATATCGAAAAAGAAGGGGGAAAAGAGGATAGTTATGGCACAGGTAACGGTAATTGTACCAATTTATAATGTTGAAAAATACTTACGTGCTTGTTTTGAATCACTTTTACAACAGACTAGTGATGATTTTGTGGTGCTTGCGATTAATGATGGATCACCTGATGCATCCGAAGAAATTATTAAAGAATATGTCGCAAAGTATCCAGACAAGATTTATGGGATTAAAAAAGAGAATGGGGGATATGGGTCTGTCTTGCAGGTCGCTTTTAAAGAGTTAAAAACACCATATTTCTTAGTTTGTGATCCAGATGATACCTTAGCCCCTAATGCAGTTGAAAAGTTATTGGAATTAGCGCGTTTATCTAATGCGGATTTGACGATTGGTGCGAAGACCTTTGTCTATGATGGAAAAGAAGAACAGGATTATGATCCTGCCTATAATCGAGAATTCGCAACTTTACGTGTGCAATCGGTATACAACCAAGGAGATGATGATTTTGCGGATTTGTTTTTTGTAGATCCAAGTCCTCATGCGAAGCTCTATCGTAAGAGTCTTGTAAAAGACATTCAATTTCCTGAAAAGGTAGGCTATACGGATAATTTATTATTCTATATTAGCTTATTGAATAGTAAGAAAGTGATTTATACAGATGAAAGTTTAGCGAACTATTTAATTGATCGACCAGGCAATACTATGACCGATGTCAGTTATAAAGCACTTAATGGGCAAATCCTTGTCTTTAAGACCATCTTAGCGCAAGCAGAAAAACTAAATCCTATCGATATGTTCTATTATCGGATGTTTGAAAGTTTCAAATACATGTTATATCAAACAAGAAGACTGAATTGTGATGAGCAACAGTATGGTGAAATCATGGACTATCTTGAAACCTTCTTACAATCCCTTCTACCAAAGGGGAAAATCATTCTTCCACTCTATAAGAAATATACTAAAAACGAACGGATTGAACGTCTTAAAGATGAAGCACTCTTAACGAAAGCGACCAGTCATCTCATGTATCAACAGATGAAAAAAGCAATGACCAAAGCGTTTTTAGAACATAAAAAAGAGGGATAAATATGGATAAAACCATTGGTATTCTTTTGTGGATTGTATTAGGAATACTTGCCTTCTTTGTGTTTGGATATACTACATTAATGAAAAAGCGGATTGCGAAAGATGGCTTAGAAACTAGTGCAGTAGTAACCAAAATAGAGGAGCTCTTAGATCCAGATACAATCACTTCTGATTATCGATGGTATGTGGAATATTATGACGAAAAAGGAGAGCGCCAACAAGGAATGTTGTTTAAGTGCCCGGATTTAAAGGTAGGCGATAAAGTACGCATTAAGTATCATCCTAAGAATCATAATTATGCAGAATATGTACGTCAGCTCTAATCTTATTGGAAAGCGTTCTATGGTATAATATTGCGGTTAAAGGAAGAAGAAATGAAAGTATCTGTAATTGTACCAATGTACAATGTTGAAGCTTATGTAGGGGCTTGTTTAGATTCGCTTAAAGCACAAACCCTACAGGATATGGAAGTCATACTTGTGGATGATGGTTGTACCGATGATACGGCAAAGATTGCCCAATCCTATGTAGACCAAAACCCAAGTCTTTTTACATTGTTTCATAAAGAAAACGGAGGGCTGAGTGATGCCCGTAATTTTGGCATTCCTCACGCAAAAGGAGAATATATTGCCTTTTTAGATAGTGATGATTTTGTGGAACCTACTTTTTATGAAAAGATGCTTCAAAAGATTGAAGAAGGGCATGATATTGTTGTTTGTGATATTGAATATTGGTATGAAGAGGCTGAAAAGCGTCATGTCATGAAAGGCTTATCTAGTTGGCCTGCAGATACGATTCAAAAGAAGGCTATGTTATCGCCTATGTTTGCTTGGAATAAGCTTTATAAAGCTTCTTATTTTCAAGGTGAAAAGGGGTATCGTTATCCCGTTGGAACTTGGTATGAAGACATTCCCGTTACAACCATGTTATTTGCTAGGGCAAAATCCATTGGTTATGTAGAAGAAAGCCTTGTGCATTATCGCCAAAGAGAAGGCAGTATTATGAGTGAAAAAAGTCCTCGTGTAAAAGAGATTTTTGGAGTGATGGAACTTGTGCGAAAGAACTTCAAAGAGGCAGGTCTTTATGAAGAATATTATGACGAACTTGAATATTTACACATTGAACATTTACGATTATATGGGATGTTTCGGTTTGTGCGCTCCGATTATTGGGAAGAGTGCTTTGATGAAAGTGAACAAGTCATGTTAAGAAACTTCCCCAATTGGCGAGGAAATAAATACTTAGAAAACCTTAACTTTAAGAATCAACTTTTCTTAGATTATTATTCTAAGGGTACCGCATGGATTTTTAACTATCGTATTAAAGAAGGAGAATAGTACGAGAACGAGATATTCTTTTTACAACTTTATTGTCAGCACGATTGCGGCAGTATTATTACCACTCATCGGATTTATTAAATTCCGACTTTTTGTCGATTTCTATGGGAGTGATATTAATGGGTTACAGCTAACCATTGCCCAAGTCATTACGTTCTTAAATATTTGTGAACTTGCGTATTCTTTGGCATTCCGCCAATTATTATTTAAACCACTTGCGGAAGGAGATCGAAACGAAGTCCTCAATATCTACCATGGGGCACGTCGCATCTTTAATATTACCGGGTGGGTAGTCCTAGCCTTAGCCGCAATCCTTGCGTTTGGCTTCCCATTCTTTGCGGATTCTCCACTTGATTACTACCAAACGGTAGGAACCTTCTTCTTACTTGCCTTACCACATGGCTTATCTTATTTCTTGATGGGACCAAACTTTGTGATTATGGCAGACCAAAAAGAATATAAGATTAATATTTGGATTCAAAGTATCTCCATTTTACGTATGGTCTTTATGGTGCTTGCGATTATCTTAAAGTTACCATTTATCGCCATTTTAATCATTGAAGCAGCGAATATTCTATGTGCTAACTGGATGGCACGGTGGGTCGCACTTAAGGCTTATCCGTGGTTAAAGGAACCAGCGAAGAATCCAAATGATAGTTCCTTTAAGAAAAAGGCAAGTTATGCGATGATTCAACGCTTATCCGAACTTGCGACAACCCAAACCGATAACATTGTGATATCTGGCTTTATGGGATACGCGATGTCTTCTGTTTATGGTACGTACAGCTATTTAACCGATAATATTGGAAAGATTACACAAACGATGGTGCAATCCCCAATGAATAGTTTTGGGAATCTATTCAATGATAAACACCGGGATCGTTATGCGGTATTCTTAGAATTCTTTAATTTCTCGACCTATATTTCAACAATTGTCGCATGTGCCATTTATATTGTCTTGCCACAATTCGTACCCATTTGGATGCGTAATCCACTTTACGAAGTGTCGATTCCTGTTTGTGTTTGTTTAGGTTTAAATATCTTCTATATGACCTTACGTCAACCTGTTATTATCGCAAGAGATACAAATGGGTTATATGTAGATGCGAAAAATAATGCCTATTTATTAGCGATTGTAAAAGTCGTGTTATCCATTCTTCTTGTGAAACCATTAGGTTTATTTGGGGTTGCTTTAGCGACGACCTTATCTTATTGGACCATTGATTTATTCTATAATCCAAACTTAGTTTATACACGCGTCTTCCATCGTAAGACAACCGAATACTATTCCTTAGTATTCATTCGTTTAGCGATTGCCTTAGGAATTGCGTTTGTAGGCAATGTGATTTGGCAGATGTATTTTGTGGAACGATGCGTAAATGTCATGAGTTTGATTCTTAATATTATTCTCATTGGATGCTTTATTTTGGTTTTGACTACATGCATTTATTGGTTCTGTTTTGGATCGTTTAGAAATTTATTCTATCGTTTCATGAGTATTATAAAGAAACGTAGCGCAAAGGAGCGTTAGTATGGATCTTCAAAAACATTATGATGTTGCGATTATCGGTGGTGGGATTGGCGGCTTAATGTGTGCCTATCACTTGAAAGAAAAAATGCCAAATTGTGACATCATCCTTTTTGAAAAAGGGAAACATTTGGATAATCGCCATTGCCCAATCATTGAAGGTAAAGTGAAACAATGTATCAAGTGCCAGCCTTGCGCAATTATGGAAGGGTTAGCTGGTGCAGGTGCTTTTTCAGATGGAAAATATAATATTACGGCGGAATACGGTGGTTGGCTTAAACAGTTCATGGATGAAGATAAAGTGATTGCATATATTGAGCAAGCAAATTTAATCTTGCAGAAATATGGTGCAGACAATGAACGTTATTTCCCAAATGATGAGTTAAAGACTATTTGTTTATCACATGATTTACATATGCAACAAGGGCAAGTCAAACATTTAGGTACGGATGCGAATTATAATACGATGCTTCACATGGTTAAGGATTTGGAAAAACAAATTACGATATTAACCGAAACAGCAGTTGAAAATGTCGAAAAAGAGAATCATGTCGTCCATTTTCTAACGAATGGGAAAAAGGGCACAATTACAGCGGATGTGATTGTCTTTGCGGTAGGCCGTATTGGTAATCGCATGTTTGAAACGTGGTGTCATAATAACAACATTAAACTCACAAATAACCAAGTGGATGTTGGTGTACGAGTTGAATTACCTTATGAAATTTGGGCACATTTTTCACAAAAGATTTATGAACCTAAGATTTATTACAAAGCTGGTCATTATGGCGATATGACACGTATGTTTTGTTTTAACGAAAAAGGGCATGTGGTGACGGAAAACAGTGATGGGGTTTTGACGGTGAATGGCCATGCCTATAAAGACCCAAAGAAACAATCAAAGAATTCAAATTTTGCATTATTATCAAGTACTTATTTTACTGAGCCATTTGATCAACCAGTTGAATACGCTCGCTATGTAGCATCTTTAGCAAACAAGATTAGTGGAGGTTCTGTGTTAATTCAACGTTTGGGGGATTTAGAAGCAGGGAAGCGCACTTCTGAGTCTCGCTTACGTCAATCATCTGTGACGCCGACCTTAAAAGCGGTGCCTGGGGATTTATCTTTATGTATGCCAAAGCGACAATTGGATAATATAATTGAAACCTTACACGCACTTGATAAAGTGGCTCCAGGCACAGCAAATCAAGACACATTGCTATATGGAATTGAGTGTAAATATTATTCAGCAAGACCTAAATGTAATGAATTTGAATTAGATCAAACCAAAGATATCTATGCGATCGGAGATGGCGCTGGATTTACAAGGTCTTTGTCGCAAGCTGCAGCCAATGGGTTGTTAGTGGCAGATATCATTGCGAATAAAAAATGAGTTATAATAATATTTGGAATAAGGAGGACAAAAGAAATGAAAAAATTCTTAGTTGAAATATCTGCACGTCATATTCATTTGAATCGTGAAGCGATGGATGTTTTATTTGGCGAAGGTTCGGAATTACATCCTGTAAAGGATTTATCACAACCTGGTCAATACGCAAGTGAAGAAAAACTTACCATTCGTGGGCCAAAAGGAGAATTAAGTGCTCGTATTCTTGGACCATTACGTAATGAAGTACAAGTAGAAGTGACTTTAACAGAAGCACGTCAATTAGGCTTAAAAGCGCAAATTCGTGAATCAGGGGATCTAGAAGGAACCGATGGAGGTTATACACTCGTTGGACCTGCTGGAGAACTGGAATGCGCAAATGGTCTCATTGCGGCGAAACGTCATATTCATATGACACCAGAAGATGCGGAATACTATGGCGTCGAAAATGGACAAGTTGTTGCGGTAAAGGTGGAATCACCAGAGCGTTCGATTGTCTTTGGAGATACGGTTGTTCGTGTGAGTGAAAAGTATGCCTTAGCAATGCATGTGGATACGGATGAATCTAATGCAGCTGGTCTTTCGGGAAGTGCGGAAGGCGAAATCGTTACATTCTAAAAAAGCGGTAAGAAATTACCGCTTTCTTGGAGGTGGATATGGATTATTTATTAAAAGAAGCAATTGAAATAGGGTATCATGCACCAATCTGGGAAATGGCCGTAGAAGAAGCAGGCCGACTCTTGATGGCAGCTGGCAAAGTAAAAGAATCCTATATTGATGGAATGAAGGAAATCATTCGACAATATGGGGGCTATTGTGTCGTTGCGAAAGGCTTAGCCATTCCCCACGCTAGACCAGAAAGAGGGGCAATGGAAACGGGCATTTGTTTTTTGAAATTGGATGAACCGGTCTTTTTCCCAAATCAAGAATATAACCCTGTGCGCGTTGTTATTGGCATTAGCGCAACGGATAATGAAGACCATATGGCACTCTTACAAAAACTATCAAGTTTGTTAGGAAATGCCGAAGAACTTGAAAAAATGAAGGCATTGAATAGTGTCGAAGAAGTGTATCGCTTCTTCCAACTCTTATAAGCAGAAGGAAAGATTCTGCTTTTTTCTTTATTTCATAGTAAAATAAAACGGATGAAGAAATTATTAGTTGTTATTTCTATGATGTTATTAATGGGGTGCGCAAATAGCACACTTTTAAACCGTGCCAATGATGAAAAGCCACCTTATATTAGTTTATCGAATGATGTGTTCCAAACCGTAGTTGGAAAACCCATCAATTTTTCAAATATTACTGCCTATGATGATGTGGATGGTTTACTTGCGGTTATGGTATCTGGTTATATCAACTACAATGAAGCGGGGACTTACTATCCAGAACTCAAAACAGCGGATTCTTCTGGAAATGAAGTAAGTGTTCCAATTACAGTTATCGTGCGTCGAAGTGATTATGTGGTTCCACCAAGTGGACTATACCAATATCACGAAGAAGAACCTTGTCAGGTACAAGGGACAAAAGATCCAAGTTTACCATGTGAAGCGGTCTTACAAGAAGACATCGATTCCTATCTTCTTTTGTATCCTGGAGAAAGTGGGAAAGAGCGTTGTGAAGCGCAACGCAATGAAGGTTATGCGTGTGAAGTCATCTATTCAAATGATGGCCTATTGTGGGGCTATGGCTTAAAAGAAGAGGTAGCACAAGAAGAAGAAAAAGAATAGCTTTCGCTATTCTTCTTGAACGGTATTACTTACGATGACCATATTGGTCATTTTATAATTGCCTTCGCTATTTTTCACAAAGAACATTTGATAGGTATTTGATTCAATGCGTGAGGTATCACTTGCTAATATCGCAAAGTCAAATGTGATGGTTCCCATAAAAGCACTATCCCCAACCGGTAAGACATCATAGACTTGTACATTTCTAAACTCTATGGAGTCGTGGTCAGTAAACCATTGGGGGTTGAATCCAGAAATCGCATAATAGAAGTCTGTATTTGGATATAAGTGTTGATTTAAATCATAGAACGTTCCATCTTTTGAAATATAGCGACAATACGCAAAGGCTGTATCTTGAATCTCTTGAATAAAGCGCGCGGATTGCTCTTCCGTTGGTTTGGAGCCAATGTAGAGATGGTTTGCGCTGGCATCTTTTACAACCATATCTTTATCGCTTTCTGTTGAGACATTTGGAATATCAATGAATCCTTCAATGGTATACCGTGTCACTTGTGGGAAGCGACTTTTCATATCTAAGGATTCAAAGGCAAGCGGGGTCTTTCCTTCTTCATGTGGATAAGTCTCATCAATCGTATGGCCATTGATGGAGAAATCTACATGGTCAAGAATATCAAAGGTATATTCATTACTTTGTGATACGGTACGAACGTGCCATGTGGAAGAGTCTTCTGGTTTCATTAACTCAAGGGCACAGAGCTTTTCTTGTTGGTAATAGACATCGTAATACATATTATTGGCGTCGCCCCCTGCATAAGAGAAGGTCATACCAGAAACATTGCGATCTCCATAAAGCCAAATGAGGTAACGTGTATAAGTATCTTCATCATTCATTTCAACGAAGTACTTTGCGTTTTCTTCGTAGATTTCATGCCATTGTTTTTTGCCGACTTTTTCCATATAGCGGGTCATTGCACCATTGACGTGATGTGACTCATAGCGATCAAGCCAAAACCATAAATACCCTAAGGCAACGGCACAAATAATGACGGTCGCTACAAATAGGGAAAATAATCGTTTATAGAATTTCATTCCTACCTGCATACGCTTTTGGTAGGAAGAAGTACGACTTACTTTACGATCCATGCGGTTGGCACCGTCCGATCTGAACGCATTGATACAATGCTGTTGATGATTTCACCATTATATACCATGACAGAGCTACTTCCTCCATCGAGGTTAGCGGCATTCACTGCACCATGTTCAAGCATAATCTTAATACAATCTTCATAAGAAGCACCTAAGCTACTTGTTTGTCTTCCATCAATCACTAACAATAACACCGCACCATCTGCACGTTGCCCAATGACGGTACGAGGGTTTAGACCTCCACCTGTTCCGGTGATTTGTACGGTATGTCCATCAACTAAAAGAACAGGGCCAAAGGTACATGCGTCTTGAATACCCCAATCAAGTGCTTCTTGGGCTGTCATGTTGCCAACGATGAGGTGGTGATGACTATTAAAACCAATTAAGCTTACCCATTGGTCTAATTCTCCCGCTACAAGCTCGCCATCTTTAATGACTACGCCATAAGGAATGGAGCCATCGCCCATCCCATTAGGATCATCAAAACCACCAGCATTAATACCGGCAATTGCACCTTCTGCTTCCACATAATCTTTTACTAAGAAACCAGAAGCGTGTTCCGAGCCCATTAAAGTATTAACACCTAAATCCATACGAGAGGGGTCACGCACAATCATGAGTTTTCCTTTATACGTGCCTCCACTGATATCGAGAATCTCAATGTTATCTTTTTCTGCTTCTGGAATAACGAAATCTTCATCATTATTGGTTGAGACTTCGGTCGTATAAGTTACTTGGTTTTTGGATAAGCGTGCAGCAATCTCTTCTTCGGAAAAGAACATGCGAATAATCGCAGGGCCACGCCGTGTTTCCATAAAGGTTCCAATGACATAATTACTGAATGTGGGAGAAGGTCCTTTTAATACAATAAGAAAAGCCAGGTATCCTGCGATTGCGACGGTGATACCAATCGTTAATAGTATTAAGAGTGATTGTCTACTAAAACGACGAATCCCAGCTTTAAGCCGACGTTTTCTTCTTTTTACTTTTCTTGTTGCCATAATAAAACGAACCACATAATATATCCCATATTATGCAAAAATATTATAGCATGGTTCTCGTTACTACAAGGACGCAAAGATTAAGTTTAAAAATTGTGGTAGTATAGTAAAGTAGGTGAAGGAGGTCTGTTATGTTTCACATCATTGTAGAAAAAACATATGACGATGTATCACGCGAAGCATTTAAAGTGGTAAAAGAGGTTGTCAAAAATGTAGAGAATCCAGTGTTAGGACTTGCGACAGGTTCTAGTCCAATTGGAATGTATAAAAAGATGATTGCGGATCATAATTCTGCAGGTACTTCTTATAAAAATGTAAGAACTTGGAATCTAGATGAATATGTTGGCATTCCAAGAGACCATGATCAGAGTTATTGGACCTTTATGCATGAAAACTTGTTTGTTGGTTTGGATATCAAAGAAGAAAATATCCATATTCCAGTAGGAGATGCCGAAGATGAACAAGCGGAATGCGAAGCCTATGAAAAATCCATGGAAGGGATTACGGTGGACTTGCAGGTGCTAGGGATTGGTGTCGACGGGCACATTGGGTTTAATGAACCAGGTACCCCGTTTGATAGCTTGACGCATTTGACGGAGTTAACCGAACAAACCCGCCAAGATAATGCACGGTTCTTTGACGGTGACATTGACCAAGTACCAACCAGTGCAATTACGATGGGCTTAGCGACCATCATGCGCGCACGTAAGATTATCTTAATTGCAACCGGTGAGAATAAAGCCGATGCGATTAAGGGAATGATTGAAGGGCCACTCACCACGGATTGTCCTGCCAGCATTCTTCAAAACCATCCCGATGTTGTGGTGGTGTTGGATGAAGAAGCAGCTAGTAAATTGAATCAAAGATAGGAGTTAAAAAATGGAAATCATTAAAACAAAAGAAGAATTCACACAATTGTTGAAAGACAACGAAAAAGTATTTGTAGATTTTTATGCGGATTGGTGTGGCCCATGCAAAATGTTGGCACCCGTTGTGGAAGGGTTAGCGAAGAAAAACGAAGATGTCACATTCGTCAAAGTGAATGTTGATGATAATTCTGAAATCGCAAGTCAATATGGTATTATGTCTATTCCTGCTTTATTCGCATTCAAAAATGGCGAAGTTGCTGGAAGCACGGTTGGCTTTCAACCAGAAGATGCACTACAAGCAGTCATTGATAAGTTAAAGTAAACACAATAGGCATCACGTGGGATGCCTTTTCTTATGCAAAAACAAAGAAAAAGATTAAAAAAAGGTTGGGATGTTCTTCGTTATTTGGTTTTAGAAGTTTTATTCGCTTTGGCGTGTTATTTCTATTTACGTTATATCTGGAGAACCTATTCGTTTCCCAATCCATATGAAAATCACCTCTTTAAGGTAGTCGTCTTTGGAGGGCTTTTCATTTGGTTATTCTTCGGCCCCATTTTAAATAAGCTTGTGATGTTTGTGTATGGATGCTTGTTCAATGCTTATCTGATTGGGCAATTCTGTTATCACAAAGCATTTAATTCCTATTTCCGCCTACAAACCGCTCTTGACCTAGTGAAAGAAGTATTAGGGGTAAAAGAGAGTGCAGCGGAATTTTTAGCACCTCGTGAAATACAAAACTTTTTAGGCTTTGTAGCGCTCATCTTGGTATTTTTAATTCTCGCACTCATTTTTGAGCGAAAGACATTCCGTTTTTGGTATCGTATGCCAATATCCTTATTAGCACTTTTATTGATTTTCCCAATTCAAAATGAAATTGATGCATATAACCAAAAGGTCCTTGCGACGAAAGACCAAGAAGATATCTTCCAAATGAATCACTCGGATTATTATATTTACGATATCATTCCTACATCCAATCAATTTGTGGATACCTTTGGGCTTTTACCATTCTTCTATCGTGATGTAGAAATCATATTAACAAAAGATGTAAATACCGAAGAGACGCGACAAGAAATCACATCTTTCTTAGCGGAAAGAAAAGCGCAATCCACGAATGATTTAACGGGTCTGTTCAAAGGGAAGAATGTGATTTTCGTCCAGGCAGAATCATATAACCGTGCTTCACTTGATGAAGAACTCACTCCAACTATCTATAAAATGTTTAATGAAGGAATTCGGGTCCAAAACTTTAACACACCTGCTTTACCAGGTTCTACAAGTGATACCGAGTTTATGGCCAATGTATCATTAATTCCAAATAGTGAAGGACATGCGGTATGTTATGCATTTCCAAATAATACCTATCCAACGACCTTAGCAAAACTTTTTAAAGAGGCAGGCTATCATACAAGTGCCTATCATAATAACTTTGGGGATTACTATAATCGTAATGTCATTTACGAAACCTATGGATATGATGAATTTATTGATTGTAATAAATTAGGGGTGAAAGATTATAGTTCGGATTTAGAAGTGGAACAAATCATGAAATATATCATCGCTGAACAAGCCGATCCCTATATGGTCTTTTGGATTACCTTTAGTGGCCATCAACCATATACCTTGGATAGTGTAGGGGTAAGTCCAGAAGATGTTGCGAAGATTAAAGAAAAGTATCCTACTTTAGATGATTCTTTTGTTTCTTATATTGCGAAGAATATGGACTTGGATCATAGTCTTCAAGATATGATGAAAGTATTAGAAGATGCAAATAAGTTAGACGATGTGGTCTTTGTGTTCTTTGGTGACCATGAAGCGAAGAATATTGATTTCTGGGGTGGCAGTGATTTCTATAAACAAACCGGCATTGCACCGGAAGACTATTACCGCTATACCGATCTCTATATTTATAATTCGGCGATGGAAGAGCCAATGGTTTATGAAAAAGTCGCTACAACGCTTGATTTCATCCCAACATTTGCGAATTTATGGGGCTTTTCTTATGATGCACAAACAGTCTTAGGGCATGATATTTTTGATCCCACATATGATGGACTCTTCTTTAGTGAATGGGAGTATTGGCGTACCGACCACTACCAATACAATTTCATGGAAGATACCTTCTTATTTGAGGATTCTTATGATGAACAAGAGGCACGAAAAGAGATGCGTTACGCAGAGAAACAGAAGGAAATTTCCAAACAAATCCTCAAACTGGATTACTTCAAAAAATAGAGTTTAGAATAATTAAACAAATTGTTTAAAAAACTATTGCAATTTCATAAGTATTCGATATAATACTTATGTTTTTGTTTTGCAAGGGAAGGAGGCAAGCATGGATATTGGAAAACGTGTCAAACAGTTACGCACGAAAAACGATTTAACTTTAGAAGAATTAGCGAGTCGTTGTGAATTAACCAAAGGCTATTTATCGCAACTCGAGAGAAACCTTGCCTCGCCATCCATTCAAACATTAGAAGATATTGTCGAGGCCTTGGGCACAACCATGCCAAAATTCTTTGCAGAAGAAGAGGTCGAACAAATTGTCTTCACCAAAGCGGATGAATTCATCGATACCCAAGAAAACCAAACCATTCACTGGATTGTGCCCAATGCACAAAAAAACCAGATGGAACCAGTCATTGTGGATATCGCACCAAAACAAAAAAGTATGGTGATTTCACCACATGATGGTGAAGAGTTTGGATATGTCTTAAGTGGTAAGCTCTATCTTTGTAGCGATCGAAATAGTAAAGGCTTATTGATTAAAAAAGGGGAAACGTTTTATGCCCATGGGAATGAAAGCCATTATTTGGAGAATCGCACCGATAAAACCGCAAGTGTGCTATGGATAAGCACACCGCCAATATTCTAAGAAAGGGGAAAGAAAATGAAGAAGTTGATTCAAGTTCAAAATGTAGTCAAAACATTTGATAAACAAGTCGTATTAAAGGGGATTTCTTTGGACATCTATGAAAATGAATTTGTGACCTTATTAGGTCCTTCTGGATGTGGAAAGACAACCTTGTTGCGTATTATTGCTGGATTCTTAGATCCAACTGAAGGACATGTCATTATGGATGGGGAAGATATTGCGACCATCCCTGCCTATAAAAGAGATGTCAATACGGTCTTTCAACACTATGCTTTATTTCCCCATTTGAATGTATACGAGAATATTGCCTTTGGTTTAAAGATTAAAAAACAACCAAAGGATATCATTGACCAAAAAGTACGTCGTATGATTTCTCTTGTTGGTTTAGAAGGATTTGAAAAAAGAGATGTCACCCGTCTTTCTGGTGGCCAACAACAACGTGTGGCGATTGCGCGTGCATTAGTGAATGAGCCAAAAGTCTTATTATTGGATGAATCTTTATCCGCATTAGATAAAAACCTAAGAAAAGAAATGCAGCTTGAATTAAAACAAATTCAACAAGAAGTAGGTATTACCTTTATCTTTGTCACCCATGACCAAGAAGAAGCGCTAACGATGTCGGATAAAATCGTCATCATGAAAGATGGGGAAATTGAACAAATCGGAACCCCACTTGAAGTTTATAATGAGCCTGCAAACGAATACTGTGCTCAGTTCATTGGCGATTCCAATATCATTGATGGCGTAATGGTAAAAGATAACTTAGTCCGCTTTGATGATCATGACTATGCTTGCGTTGATAAAGGCTTCCGTGAAAACGAACCAGTGGATATCGTGATTCGTCCAGAAGATATTGATATCGTGGAAAGAAACCATGGCATTATCAACGGAGAAGTAAAATCCGTATTATTCAAAGGTGTGCATTATGCGGTCATTGTTGAAACAAGTTCGGGTACAAGTAAAACCGTTACGATGCATGTGACAAAGAACCGTGATGTGACCAATGAAAATGCAAAAGAAAAGATTAGTGCATCTGGCTTCTATATGGATTTAGAAGACGTTCCAAATCTTACCGATAGCGAAGTCATCACCCGTGCGAATGCGCATGCGTGGAAAGATGATGAAAATGAAGAAGATGTTTCCATCAGTAAAGTGGAATACCATGTTAAAGAAGAAGTGGGAGAATACGATTGTACATTCTCCACTCCTAGTGGCACTGCAATTACCGTAAAAATCCATGTGATTAAACCACAAGTCATTGAAGATGAAAGCAATGAAGAAGGAATTCAAGCCTTTGACTTCTTTAAGACAACGGACGAAATCAAAGAATCTGTAGCTTTAGATACCGATTTAATTCTATGGGCAGATGCGTATGCGTGGAATATGGAAGATGATTCCCGTGTCGAAATCTGGGATGTCAAATATGACTTTGATGATCAAGACATCAAAGAAGGGGATTATCCAGTTACCTTCTCTACCCAAGGGCGTGAGTTAAAACTTGAAACAACCAAATACATCACGGAAGGAGAACGCATTGGTTTACAGTGGGATCCAGAAGATATTCACGTGATGAGAAAGATGGGGCAATAAGATGAAGGGCTTTAGTAAGATGGCATATCCATACCTTGTATGGATGACAATTATGATTATTGCGCCGATGTTGATGATTGTATTATATGCCTTTACCGCAAAAGGGAATTCGGTCTTAACCTTTCAAATGACGCTTAATAATTTTGCGCGTTTCTTCCAAGATGGCATTTTCCCAGGCGTCTTAATGCGTAGCTTAAAAATGGCAATCATTACAACAATTATTTGTATCTTATTGGGCTATCCTGCTGCCTATGTCATGGCTAAGATGAAACCAAATAGCCAAGCTGTGATGGTACTATTGATTACTTTACCAATGTGGATTAATGTTCTCGTGCGGACGTATGCTTGGAGAGGATTATTGGGCTATGTGGATCTCGATACCGAAATGCGTGTATACGTTGGTATGGTCTATAACTTTTTACCTTTTATGATATTGCAGGTATATACTTCGTTATCGAAAATTGATCCAAGTTTAATTATCGCAAGTCACGACTTAGGTGCTAACAACCGAGAAACCTTCTTGCGTGTCATCTTGCCACTATCTTTATCTGGTGTGGTGAGTGGAATTACCTTAGTATTCTTACCTGCGGTATCGAGCTTCTTTATTCCGAAGTTCTTAGGTGGTGGGCAATACGTATTAATTGGAAACTTAATTGAAGATTACTTTATTCAAACAGGAGATTGGAACTTCGGTTCTGCAATCAGTCTTATCATGGCTGTGATCATCTTAATCTCCATGTATATCATGCGGAAGTTAGACCGTGAAACAGCAGAGGAGGCAGAATAATGGAAAAAGAAACGAAATTACATGAACGCCTCTATCTATGGTTGTTATTGGCATTCTTCTATTTGCCAATCTTCTATGTGGTTCTATTTAGTTTCAACCAATCAAAGAGTTTAAGTAACTTTACAGGCTTCTCTTTGCAGTGGTATGAAAAGATGTTCAAAGATCGCATGATTATGGAAGCAATTGGCTATACCGTATTATGTGCGGTACTTGCGACTATTATTTCGACTATCGTTGGAACCATCACCGCGATTGGTCTTTCAAAAAGTCGAAAGGTACTACGTGAGACGGTCAACCAAGTTAACAATTTACCAATGTTAAACCCAGATATTGTGACGGCGATTGGATTTATGTTATTCTTTACGTCGTTGCAGATTAAAACGGGATTTATGACAATGCTACTAGCGCATATTGCATTCTGTATTCCTTATGTCATTCTATCGGTAATGCCAAAGTTAAGGACACTGGATCCAAATATTGCAGAAGCAGCATTAGACCTTGGATGTACACCTCTCCAAGCACTCTATAAGGTCATTATTCCGCAAATTATGCCAGGTATTATATCTGGGGCACTTGTTGCCTTTACGATGTCCTTTGATGACTTTGTCATCTCCTTATTTACAACAGGACCTGGTGTCAGCAACATTTCAATTTATGTCTACGGTGCAGTGAAACGGGTGAATCCAACCATCAATGCACTCTCGTCAATTATTGTATATGTCATCACGATTGTCTTAATCGTAGTGAATGTTGTCCCTATGATTCGGGAGAGAAAGGAAAGAAGAAATGAAACAATTAATGAACGTGCTCTTAGCTAGTAGCTTACTGCTAGTCGGTTGTGGAGGACAAAAACCAGCAGAAGAGACAGTAGATGCGCAAGACGCAAAAGAACTCTTCGGTTGCAACATAATCAATGTTTACAATGCAGGGGAGTACATTGGTGAAGATGTATTAGGAAACTTTGAAGAAATGTACACCGCAAAAGTAAACTATGAAACATTCGAATCCAATGAAACGATGTACACAAAACTCCTAGGTGGAAACGCCTATGATGTACTTGTACCTTCGGATTATATGATTGAGCGCTTAATCAGTGAAGACATGCTTCAACCAATAGACAAAGCGGCTATTACCAATTTAAGCCAAGTCAATCCAGATGTTCTTGAAATGCAGAAAGTATTTGATCCAAACTTAGAATATGCAGTTCCATATTTCTGGGGAACAGTAGGTCTTGTCTATAACAAAAACAATGTGGATCCTGCTGTGATTGAAGAAAAAGGTTGGGATATCTTACTTGATTCCAATTACAAAGGACAAGTGTTCATGTACGATTCCCAAAGAGATGCCTTCATGGTCGCATTTAAAGCACTTGGTTATTCCATGAATACAGATAACGAAGCAGAGATTCATGCAGCTTATAATTGGCTTGTAAATGTAGATAAAGCAGTTGAGCCATCCTATGTAACCGATGAAGTCATTGATGCAATGCTCAATGGGGAAAAGGATATTGCGATTATGTATTCGGGAGATGCATCTTATGTATTAAGCGAAAATGAAGATATGGCATGGATTGAACCAAACCAAGGAACCAATGTTTGGGTAGATGCGATGGTCATTCCTGCAAACGCAACATGCCCAGGCTTAGCGAATGCCTTCATCAACTACATCACCGATTATGATGCTTCTTATGCAAACTCAGATGAGATTGGTTATACTTCTGTAAATAAAAAAGTATTTGAAGAATTATCTGGTGCAGGTGGAACTTATGAAGGAATTAATGCATATATTCCTAGAACGGGATATGAAAAAGATGAAGTATTCCACTATAACGAAATCCTAAGACAAGAATTAGGACACCGTTGGAACCAAGTTAAAATTGGTGGATAAAAGATAGACCCAACAAATGTTGGGTCTATTTTTGATAATCAAAGGAGTATTTTTTAAAACAGGTCAAGACAAGAACAATTAGTAAGATGGGAATTGTTTTTGAAACAAGGAATTCAAAAGGACTATAATCCAGCAACGGACTTTCATATTGCGTAATCATATAGAGGTTATAGGCAATTAAATAAATTAAATCGACTAAGATATTACCAAAACCCAGAAACAATAGTTCTATTTTCGATAAGGCTTTGTGTTTATAAAAACGTATCAAACCAACAACACCAATAAAACCAATCGTAAAATATAAGATACCAACAACAAAATCAATGATCTTCATCCCTGGAAATACATAATAAACACGTTCAATATAATAGAAAATCGAACCTTCATTTGCCATATCTAATATATAAGAAAGGCCATAATATAAACCTGTGATGGTTAAGAAACCAAGGGAAAAGGAGCTAATAATTACTAGAATCGCTAAGGCAAAGATAAATTTACGAATAAGCGAAGCATCTTTGGTAGGGTAACTTGGAATAATCTTTTTCCCACAGTTTTTACAATACAAAGCTTCTTTATCTAATGGACTTCCACAATATTTACAATAATTGAATTCGGACATGTTTTTATTATCGTCAATTCGAATTCTTTTGTCTATGATTAAAAATGATTAAAAATGATTGAAATTGATTATTTGTTATGCCATAATGAAATCATGATCATTGAGAAACGCTGGAATGAAATTCTAGATTTACTAGAGAACCATGACATGATGCAAGTGAAAGAGCTATCCGATGCGCTTGGAGTATCAGAAGCGACCATTCGTCGTGACCTTGTTGAATTAGATCGCTTAGGAAAGCTTGTCAAAGTACATGGGGGCGTTTTAAAAAAGGGCAATGACTTTGTGATGAAAGATTTAAGTATGAGTGAAAAACACAACTTAAATCCAGAAGAAAAACAAAGAATTGCGAAATATGCCGCAAACCTAATAAAAGAAGAGGACTTCGTGTATATCGATGCGGGTACAACAACCGAAGCTTTGGCTAAAGAAATCCAAGTGGAAAGTGCGACCTATGTGACGAATTCATTAACGGTAGCCCGTATTTTAATACAAAAAGGATTCCGTACCATTTTGCCAGGAGGAGAAGTCAAAACTTCTACCGAAGCAATGATTGGTTCAGAAACCATAGAAGCCATTTCCCGTTTCAATTTCACAATTGGATTCTTTGGAACCAATGGCGTCAATGAGAAAAATGGATTTACGACTCCAGAAATGAATGAAGCAATGGTAAAAAAAGAAGCCATGAAACATACCAAAGAACCATATGTCTTATGTGACCATAGTAAGTTTCAGATTATTTCGCCGATATCCTTTGCGGATTATGAGGCAGCGACGATTATTACAGATGCTTATCCAAAGCATTTAGGGAAAAAGACAGCGAATGTATTGGAGGTGAAAGAAAAGTGATTGCGACGATTACATTCAATCCATCCCTAGACTACATTGTTCGAGTCGAAGATTTCAAAATAGGAGAAGTGAATCGCACCTATTATGAAAAAATCTTTGCGGGTGGAAAGGGAATTAATGTTTCCATTGTCTTAAAGAATTTGGGGCATGATAGTACCGCCTTAGGATTTGCGGCAGGCTTTACGGGGCAAGAAATGGCACGTAAGCTGACTGAAATGGGTGTCCATGCTGACTTTATTGAAGTGAAAGAAGGCTACACACGTATCAACGTCAAACTCAAATCAAACGAGGAAACGGAGATTAATGGACAAGGACCTAAGATTACAAAAGAGAATATCGATGCTTTGTTTGAAAAACTGGATGTATTAACAAAGGAAGATATCTTAATCATTTCAGGAAGTGTACCAAATACATTACCGGATGATATGTATGAACAAATCATGGAGCGTTTAAAGGAAAAGGACATTCCAATTGTGGTAGATGCGACAAAAGACTTATTAACAAATGTCTTACCGTATCATCCATTCCTCATTAAACCTAACAATCATGAATTAGGTGAAATCTTCGATGTGCAATTAGAAACACGAGATAGTGTTGTGCCTTATGCAAAGAAACTACAAGAGCAAGGGGCACGGAATGTCTTAGTTTCAATGGCAGGCGAAGGGGCAGTCCTTCTAGCGGAAGATGGAAACGTGTATGCGAGTGAAGCACCAAAAGGAAAAGTTGTGAATTCAGTTGGCGCAGGCGACTCGATGGTAGCTGGATTTGTGGCTGGTTACTTAGAAACACACGATTATCAAACTGCGTTTGAAATGGGTGTATGTACAGGTTCTGCAAGTGCCTTTTCTGAAGAACTTGCAACAAGGGAAGAAATGGAAGCCTTACGCGCTTCTATGAAATAAAGGAGATAGAATATGCGTATTACAGACTTACTCAAAAAGGAAGCGATTCATCTGAATGCTTCCGCAAGCGACAAACTCAACGCGATTGATCAGTTGGTTGATTTGCATGTCAAAGCTGGCAACGTTAGTGATCGTGAAGAGTACAAAAAAGCCATCTTAGCTAGAGAAGAAGAAGGCACTACAGGAATGGGAGATGGCATTGCCATTCCACATGCACGTTGTGCAGCAGTTAAAAATGCTGGCTTAGCTGCATTAACCGTTCCAAATGGGGTTGATTTCAATGCCTTAGATGGTGGTTTAAGTGATTTACTATTTATGATTGCAGCGCCAGCTGACAGTAACAATCTTTACCTAGAAGTATTAAGCCGTCTTGCAACACTTTTAACGGATGAAGGCTTTGTAAAGAATTTACGTGCTGCAAAATCACCAGAAGAATTCTTACAAGTGATTGATGAAGCAGAAAAAGCGAGATTAGATGCCGAAGAAGAAAAACAAGCAGTTCGTGCTGCATCGAGTGAATTACCAGAGATTCTTGCGGTTACCGCTTGCCCAACCGGAATTGCGCATACCTATATGGCTGCTGAAAACTTAGAAAAGAAAGCAAAAGAAATGGGTATCAATTTGAAGGCAGAAACCCAAGGCTCGGTTGGTGCAAAAAATGTATTAACCGATGAAGAAATTGCGAATGCAAAAGGAATTATCATTGCTGCAGATAAGAATATTGATTTAGCACGTTTTGCTGGCAAACCAGTTTATGTAACTTCAGTGACAAAAGGTATTAATGAACCAGAAAACTTAATCAATAAGATTTTAAATGGAGAAGCTCCTATTCATGAAGCAAACCGTAAAGTCGAAGTTGCAGCTAGCAAAGAAGGAGATGGCATTTGGCATACCTTCTATAAGAATTTGATGAATGGTGTAAGCCATATGTTGCCATTTGTTGTTGGTGGTGGAATCTTGATTGCGATTGCTTTCTTGGTTGATGATCAATCCATCAATCCAGCAAACTTTGGATCCAATACACCAGTTGCTGCGTTCTTTAAGACCGTAGGTGGCGAAGCATTTGGCTTCATGTTACCAATTCTTGCAGGTTACATCGCTATGTCTATTGCGGATCGTCCAGGTTTAGCAGTCGGCTTTGTCGGTGGTGCTCTTGCCAATGCAGGCTATAGCTTTGCAGCGCTTGCGAATCCAGATATGCCAGTTGTATCCGGTGGTTTCTTAGGTGCACTTCTTGCAGGTTTTGTGGGTGGTTATCTCACCTTATGGTTAGAAAGAGCTTGTGACAAATTACCAGATTCTTTAGAAGGTTTAAAACCAGTCTTAATTTATCCATTAGTTGGTATTTTACTCATTGGTATCTTCATGTATTTGGTAAACCCACTCATGGCAGGTATTAATACAGCGCTCACAAACTTCTTGAATTCGATGGGTACCGCAAACCTTGTTCTATTGGGTGCAATCGTTGGTGGTATGATGTCCGTGGATATGGGTGGACCAGTTAATAAAGCAGCTTACGTATTTGGAACCGCAATGTTAGCAGAAGGAACCGATGCGGGTAAGATTATCATGGCAGCAGTCATGGTCGGTGGTATGGTACCTCCTCTTGCGGTTGCCTTATCCACAACATTCTTCAAGAACCGTTGGACAGAAGAAGAACGCAAAGCAGGTATCGTCAACTACATCATGGGCTTATCCTTCATTTCCGAAGGAGCAATCCCTTATGCAGCAGGTGACCCAATTCGTGTCTTACCTGCATGTATCATTGGTTCTGCTGTAGCAGGTGCAATCTCTGCTGCTGCGAAGTGTATGAGTCCTGCTCCACACGGAGGCTTCTGGGTAATCGCTGTTATTTCGAATCCAATCATGTATGCAGTTGCATTACTTGTTGGTTCGGTTGTAGGCGCGCTTATCTTATCCATGTTGAAAAAACCAATTCAATAATCGTTGAAAGGATGAAGAAATTCATCCTTTTTTCATGTACAATAAGAACAATGAAAAAAATATTTGCAGGAATTTTATTAGCTATTCTATCAATCCTTCTTGTGATTGGGATTGGGGCACGTATGTTGATGCCAAAAGAGCCAATCGCAAGTGTGGAAGAAGAAGTCGTAACTCCAACCCCAGAACCATCGAAAGAACCAGAAGTATATGAGGCTTCTTTGTTTGTGACAGGGGATGGTCTTCTTCATGGGGCTGTCTATAAAGATGCATATCAAGCAGATGGCTCCTATGATTTTCGAGGAATGCTGGAACATATTGCGCCAATATGTGAGAAATATGATCTACAATACTACAATCAAGAAAGTATTTTAGGTGGTAATGAATTAGGATTCTTTTCCTATCCTACATTTAATAGTCCACATGAATTTGGCGATAATATGGTTGAACTAGGTTTTAATCTTGTTTCTACTGCAAATAACCATTCGCTCGATATGGGAGAAACAGGGATCACAAATTCCGTTAACTTTTGGAAGAGTAAAGAAGGGGTCGTGATGGAAGGAACTTACACCTCTTTTGAAGAACAAGCTGAGCTTCCGATACACGAAATCAATGGAATCACGTATGCCTTTATGTCTTATACTTACGGGACAAATGGTCTTGTTTGTCCAGAAGGTAAAGAATACTTAGTTAATTATTATCCTGGCCATGAAGAAGAAATCTTAGAACGCGTACGAAAGGCGGACGCACTTGCGGATGTTGTCATTATGGCAATGCATTGGGGTACGGAGTACTCAATGTATGTCAATGAAGAACAAGAATCCCTAGCGAAGCGCTTAGTGGAAGCAGGGGCAGATATCATCATTGGTAATCATCCGCACGTGATTGAACCAGTGGAATGGATTGGCGACCGTATTTGTTTCTATGCGATGGGTAATTTCATCTCGGCCCAAGACCGCACGGAACGACTGATTGGAATGATTGCGGGCTTAGATATTGTTAAAACAGTAACTGAAGAAGAAACAACCATTGAAATTAAGAATGTAAGAACCGATCTTATTTATACGTTCTATTACAATCATGGGAATTTCAAACTCTATCCTTTTGAAATGCTAACGGATGAAATCTTGCCAAACCACGAACAACTCTATGAAGAGTTTTCGCAAGTCATACGCAAGAGAGATGAAAGTATTCAAATTGGTGGTGTTTAGGTGTCAAGTAAAAATGCTTGACACCTTTTTGTTTCTTAGTATAATAAGAAAGTCGAAAAAAGGAGATAAAGTATATGGCAGTTAAATTAAGACTAACAAGAATGGGCGCAAAAAAAGCACCTAGATATCGTATCGTTGCAGCAGACTCTCGTTTTGCTAGAGACGGAAGAGTGATTGAAACATTAGGATATGTTGATCCTACAACGAATCCAGCAACCGTTAATGTGGATAAAGAAAAAGCATTAGATTGGTTAAAGAAAGGTGCACAACCATCGGATACCGTTCGTAACCTCTTATCCTCACAAGGTGTTATGAAACAATTCCATGAAGACAAATTAGCCGCTAAAAAGGAAAAGAAGTAATTTATGGCAGAACTCGATAAAGTTTTAAGAGATCTTGTTGAACCCATGGTAGATGATGTAGCGAGTTTAGAAGTACGTCAAATGCCTAGTGACAATGAAAAAGAAGTCGTTCTTTGTGTATATGCAAAGAATGAAGATATTGCACGTTTGATTGGTCATAAGGGAATGATGGCAACTGCGTTACGTCAAGTGATGAGTGTTGCTTCTCACACCGAAGATAAGCGTGTTTCAATCAAGTTTGAACAAATCTAGGATGCTGCGGCATCCTTTTTGCTAAAGGAGAAAACTTATGCGCTATGTTCCAATTGGTAAAATTGTAAATACACACGGACTCAAAGGTGAAGTAAAAGTCGAAAGTTGGTCCGATTTTGATGATGTGCGCTATGAATTAGGAAATACGATCTACGTAGAAACGAAAGAAGGAATGCTTCCCTTACAAGTTGCTTCCTATCGTATTCATAAAAATCATCCACTCGTTTCGTTTGCAGACTACCAAGATATCAATGCCGTTGAACCATTTAAATTTTGTGTTTTATACATCAAAGAAGAAGACCGTCACACCTTACCAGAAGGGAAGTTTTATGTAGACCAATTAATCGGACTAAAGGTCTATGAAGTAAATGGAGACTACATTGGAGAAGTGATTGGGGTAGAAGAAACCAATGGTGCGCAAAAGAATTTACGTGTGCAAAGAGAGGGACAAAAAGATGCCCTCATTCCTAATGTGCCAGCTTTTGTGAAGAAGGTGGATTTAGAGAAGCAAAGAATCGAGATTGAAGCCATTGAGGGGTTATTATGAAAATCGATGTCTTAACGCTATTTCCAGAATTATTTGATGCTTTTCAGACTACTTCCATTATTGGACGAGCAATCCAAAATGAAGTGGTTCATTTTTCTTGTGTCAATATACGTGATTTTGCGTTAGATAAATACAAGCATGTGGATGATGCGCCTTTTGGTGGTGGGGCAGGTATGGTGATGAAACCACAACCACTCATGGATGCGCTAAATACTGTAAAAGAGGAAAAGAGTCATATTGTCTTTTTGACGCCAAGTGGAACCCCTTATACACAAGAAAAAGCGCATACGCTTGCCCAAAAGGAACATCTAATTCTTATCTGTGGGCATTATGAAGGAATTGATCACAGAATTGAAGAAGAAGTGGATGAATGTATTTCCATTGGCGATTATGTATTAACGGGTGGAGAAATTCCTGCCATGGTGGTTTTGGATTCTGTGATTCGATTATTAGATGGAGTTATTCGTAAAGAATCGACAGAAGAGGAATCCTTTGAAAATGGATTATTGGAATATCCCCAATATACCCAACCTGCGCTATACAATGGGAAAGCTGTGCCAGAAGTTTTATTATCTGGAAATCATGAAAAAATTCGTAAATGGCGTTTACAACAATCTTTACTGTTGACAAAAGAGCGTCGTCCAGACTTATTTGAAAAATATGAATTAAATGAGGAAGAGAAGAAACTCTTAGAAGAAGTAGAATAGTATTTCTCTTTCAAATCATGATATAAATATAAAGGTATATGAAAGACAATTTAAGCATTGAAGTGATTCTTCAACAAAAATCATTGTTTGAAAAACCATTGCCATTAGAAGTTCTTTTAGGAGAAGAATTGCAGTATGGTTCTTTTGAAGGTCTTCATTTGGTGCTTGGGAAAGTCAATAAACAAGGTTTTGTTGCGTACCATAAAGACCACTTAGCGCGTGGAATCCGTGTCACTTGGCAAGAAGAAGAAACCAAAGGCATTAAATGTTTTTTACCGATTCCTACTTGCGAAGAAGAAATCCATGATTTATTCCAAATGGTATTACGCGTCTTAAAATATTGGACTTGTAGTATCACAATGAATGGAACTTTGATGACTTCAAATGAATTTAAAAATATGGAAGAAGAAACCGTGCTATTTAATCTGCGCACGCTTCATGAAGTTTCAAAAGAAGTGTTAAATGAAGAAAAGGGCATTCTTTCTTTAAGTTGTGCCATGCATCGCTTATGCATTGGCGCAAAAGAAGCAGATCACTTCTGGTCAGGTACCAATACAAATGAATTCCGTAATTGGATGCATACCTTACAAGCTTTACCTGCCTATGTTGCCGAACCACAGATTCTATCGGATGAAGAAGATTCGTTTGTGGCTGTTTATACGATTCCTAGTGGGGTTCCCCTAATTCTGACTTCTAAACCTGAACTACCACTTAATTATTATGACTTAAAGACAGGAAAGCCTAATATTACGATTACTTCTTGGAATGTTCGCTATTATGACCCCCAAAGTGAAAGTGTTCTTGGAACAGCTTCCTATAAGCGCTTTTTAGAAAGCCTCCCAATTGAAAAAACACATGATTATGATGGTGGGCATATCTATGTCAATGAATTAACGAGAAAAGAGCTTGAACTATTAGCTTCTTTAAGTGATCAACATGAATAACATATTGGAATCCAAACGTTTATACATAAGACCTTTTGTATTTGAGGATGCAAAAGGTATTTTTAAATCCTGGCAATCGAAAAAAGAAGCCTTTCAATATTTAGATTCGCTTCCCTTTGAATGGTTAGATGAATCAAAGGTCTATATAATAGAGCGTTTACCACACTATGCAAAGCCATTCTTTTTTGATTGGGTAATCGAACGTAAAGAAGATGGGGCACTATTAGGTGAAATCAATGCGGCTTATTCCAAACGGCAACATTCTGTTGAAATTGGTTATATTTTAAATCCTGAAGAAACACGAAAGGGCTATATGTTTGAAGCCTTACAAACGGTCTTTTCTTATTTTAAAACGGTGCCAGAAATTGAAATCATCTATGGGAAATGTGTCAAAGAGAATCTTGCTTCCAAGCGTTTAATGGAAAAGTTAGGAATGCAGTTTTTAGAAGAAAAGGATGGGCTAGAAACGTATCAATTACATCTACAATGACTTTGAGAAATTGCGGCTTTCAAAATAGAAGTATATAATTATTTAGTTTTCGATAGGAGGGAAATCCTTTGTTAAGTATCACAGGAATGATCTTGATTTTGATTCAGTTTATTATAGATGGCTATGCCCTAACCCGTAGTCCCCAAGAGTTTTTATCCATTCTTGATGTATTGAGTTTCTTCTTTTTTGGGCTTATGGGTGTTTTGTTGTTGGCGGTGGATCGTTATTGGTTGCGCCATATCATTGAAAAAATGAGAAAGAAATTGGAAGTATGAACATTCAAATTCATCAATTATTAGAAGGGGCTAAAAAGGCGAAAGGAATTACGGTTATTATTGATGTCTTTCGTGCTTTTACTTTGGAAGCGTATTTATATGCGCAAGGGGCCAAAAAGATTTATCCCATTGCGGATTTAGAAGTGGTAAACAAGTTACGCCAAGCGCACCCAGAATATATCTATTGTGGGGAGCGTGGTGGAAAACAACTAGCAGGATATGCATTTGGCAATTCTCCAAGTTCCATTTTAGGTATGGATTTTACAAATCAAACCATTGTTCATACAACAAGTGCTGGAACCCAAGGTATTTTTGCGGCAAAAGAGGCGTCTGAAATCTTAACGGGTAGTTTCGTAAACGCAAAAGCAATCGCGCAATATATCAAAAAGAAGAATCCAGAAGAAGTGAGTCTTGTGGCGATGGGATGGAATGGTTTAGAAGAAAGTGAAGAAGATACGTTATGTGCTACGTATCTCAAAAGCTTATTAGAGAATCATCCGATGCGCGATATCCAAGCACAAGCCGAAGCGATGAAACATACAGCAGGCAAAAAATTCTTTGATCCTAAAGCAATTGATTTTCCGGAAGGCGATTTTGCGTGTTGCGTTAATGTGGATGCGTTTGACTTTGTGATTCGAATGGAAAAAGAAAATGGTTTATACTATGGTAAGAAAATAAAGGTGGAAGATGGACAATAAAGTATTCTTTTTTGACATTGATGGGACATTAACAGATCGTAAAACACATCGCATTGTTCCTAGTGCAAGACGTGCACTTGCTTTACTGCAAAATGAGGGACATTTTGTATGTTTAGCTACGGGACGTGCGCATTATAAGACAGTCGGTGTGATGAAAGATTTGAATATTCAAAATGCAGTCTGCTGTGGAGGAGGCTGTATTGTGGTGCATGGTAAAGTGTTAAAAAATGAATTCTTACCACATGACAAAGCCATCCATATCTTAGAAGAAGCAGAAAAAGCGGGCATTGGTTATTTACTGATGCTAGATGATAGTGATAAAGCATACATGAAAGATTATCGCTTTTTAGAACAGGTAGGCCGTAGGGAAGAATTAACGACCTATGTCTATAAACCAGAACTTGATTTCTATGAAGTGAATATCTTAAAAATCTATTTAGCAGTGAAAGAAGAAGAGGAAGAAAAGTATCCTTGGATTCAAAGCTTAACACGTTTGCGTTTCGCAAAGAATTATTTGATTTTCCAATATGATGCTAAGAAGGAAGGAATTCTTTCCTTGTTAGAAGAGATTCACGCTAGTCCAGAAGATGTCGTTGTCTTTGGGGATGATGTGAATGATTTGGATATGTTTGATTCCCGTTGGTTTAATGTGGCAATGGGAAATGGGAATGAAACCTTAAAGGAGCACGCAGATTATGTTGCACCTAAGAACACTGAGCATGGGATTATCCGTACTTGTGAAACCTATGGTTGGATTCCTTCACGTAAAGAAGTGCGTGAACGTTTTGAAAAACTCATTTTGGATGATTCCATACCCTTTGAAGAAACCATTCAAAAGGAAGAAAATTGGAACTTTTTAGCTGCACTCAATCCTTCTATCGCAAAGACAAAGGGATTTGAACAGCGCACGCCATATCATGCCTATGATGTCCAAGTGCATATCGCAAAAGTTGTAGATGGGATTACGCGTGAAGAAGTGAGTGAAGAAGAATATCGTGATTTAAGAATTGCTGCCTTCTTACATGATGTAGGGAAACCAGATGTGGGTCGCTATATCACCAAAGATGGTAAGAAAATATTCATCATGGCAGGGCATCCTGAAAAATCTTATGAGATATCGGAACCCTTATTATTAGAATTGGGTTATGAAGAAAAGGAAATTGAGCGCATTCTCTTCTTAATTGCGGTGCATGATCGTTTTCTATTCTATAAGCCAAAAGAAGAATTATGGGATCCTTCGCAAACGCATATGATTCAAAACGAAGAAAATATTAAGCGAGAAATGGCTGCTTTCTTGAAGGATTTTTCTCGTTTTCATCCTACCAAACGGGATTGGGTATTGATGGCGATTCTCGCAAAGGCCGATGCGGCAGCGCATAATAAAGAGATTTCTTTTGATGGCGTTCATGTGGTTGATACGGTTGAGCAAATGATCAATCGAACCAAGCGCTTACGGAATATATTTGAAAACTTATAAAAGAAGGGTTGCGATTTGCAATCCTTTATTGCATTTGGATTATGAAAGTGCTATTATAACGGAGCGCAATCGCGCATCGCTGTTCCGCTGGTATGGATTTAGACTAAGAGCAGTTGATCAATCGGAAAAGGAGAAAGTAGATTATGAAACTCGATTTAGTCGACAAGATTACGAAATCCCAATTGCGGGATGACATTCCATCATTCAAACCTGGTGATACGTTAAAGGTTTATGTACGTATCAAAGAAGGTGAGAAATCACGTATTCAGATGTTTGAAGGTGTAGTAGTAGGAATGAACAATGGTGGCATTGGAGAAACCTTCACCGTACGTAAAATTTCTAACGGAATTGGCGTACAAAGAACGTTTCCAAAGAACTCTCCAATTATTGACCATATTGAAGTCGCGCGTCGTGGTAAAGTACGCCGTGCAAAACTCACTTATTTGAAGGGCTTATCTGCAAAGAACGCTCGTATCAAAGAAGATCGATAGAATACAAGAAAGTGGCACTGCCACTTTTTTGGTATATGGAAACAGGATATAATTAATAAGATGGAAAAAGAACAGCAACATATAGAAGACCCTATACTTACGGAAGATGCGATACTTGCGCATCGAAAAACGCAAGAAGAGAAACGCTATAAAGAACAAAAAAAGGCATTTTTGAATGAGCTCTTTGATTTTGTGAAGACTTTTTTAATTAGTGCTGCCATTGTCTTTGTGACAGTTCATTATATTGCGACCCCTGTACAAGTAAAAGGGAATTCAATGTATCCAACTTTAAAGAATGATTCCTTAGGATTTTCGAATGTATTGGGGCGAAGAATAGAGCCTTTAAAGCGTTTTGATATTGTGGTTATCTATTTTGAAGATCGAAATGATTATCTTGTGAAACGGTTGATTGGATTGCCTGGTGAAACGATTGCTTATCATGATGAAAAACTCTATATCAATGGCCAAGAAGTAGAAGAAACTTTCTTAGACCAGATGTACATGGCAACCTTCTCTTCCCAGTTTACCGAAGATATTGAAGAAATCACCTTAGGGGAAGATGAAGTTTATTGTTTAGGAGACAATCGACCAACAAGTCGGGATTCACGTTATTATGGGCCTTTTAAGGTAAGTCAAATCACAAGTAAAGGTGTTTTTGTGGTTTATCCATTTAAGGACTTTGGGGTGAAATCATGGTAAATATACAGTGGTATCCAGGCCACATGGAGAAAGCACGTCGTGATATGTTAGACGGTTTAAAAGCCGTTGATTTTTTAATTGAAGTTCGTGATGCGCGCATTCCTAACGCCAGTGCTAATCCAATATTAAATGATATGGCAAAAGGGAAAGAACGACTTGTGATTCTAAGCAAAAGCGATTTAGCAGATCCAGAAGCAACGAGTGCTTGGCAAAAGGCCTTAGAAGCGCAAGGGTATCATGTCTTGGCTTTAAACTTACAAGATACGAAAAGTCGAAAAGCATTAATTGATACATGTAAAGAATTGACACAAGAAAAGCGTAATAAGATGATTGCGAAGGGGATTAAACCGCGGGCCATGCGCGCGATGGCTTGTGGGATTCCAAATTCTGGAAAGAGCACGTTAATCAATCTAGTATCTAAAAAGAAAAGTGCTAAAACAGCTGATAAGCCAGGTGTCACGCGTGGTCTTACTTGGATTCATGCGGATGAGACATTAGATATTTTAGATACCCCAGGTGTGTTATGGCCAAAGTTTGAAGATCCTACGGTTGGTGTTTTATTAGGTGCAACGGGAGCCATCAATGACAATATCTTAGATTTAAAAGAGATTGCGATAAAAACGATTGAAATCATTCTTAAGCAATATGAAACAATCTTTATTGATGTTTTTGGCATAAGTAAAGAGAGTAAGAAAGAAGATTATTTACTGCAAATCGCAAAAGCAAGACATTTAGAAAAAGAAAATGCAGAGGCGGATGTAGATCGAGCAGCAAGTCTCTTTTTACATGAGTTACGAAAAGGAAAATACGGACGGATTACCTTAGAAAGTGCACAATGAAAGAAAAGAAGTATTGTACCAATGAATATGAACATCAATATTGGCAACAAGAGAAACTCGTTTTAGGCATTGATGAAGCAGGAAGAGGCCCTCTTGCGGGACCACTTGTTGTTGCGGGTGTTGTTTTTCCAATTGGTTATGAAAATAAGGACATCTATGATTCAAAAGCTCTTTCTGAGAAAAAAAGGGAAGCTCTTTTTGAAGTGATTCAAGAAGACGCATTATCTTTTACCATTTCGATTGTGCAAGAAAAAGAAATTGACCGCTTAAATATTTATCGCGCGGACCAAGAGGCAATGAAAGAGATTGCCTTAAAAATGATGGCAGATATTGTTTTAACGGATGCCATGCCTCTTGAAATAGAGAAACCTGTATTCTCTCTTATTAAAGGAGATCAAAAGAGTATATCCATTGCGGCAGGCTCCATTCTTGCGAAAGTCACAAGAGATCGGTTAATGAAAGAATATGACAAGTTGTATCCAGAATATGGCTTTGCGAAAAATAAAGGTTATGGCACCAAACAACATATGGAAGCCATTCAAACCTATGGCATTACACCCATTCATCGTCGCAGCTTTGCGCCGGTTGCCTTTCATCAAGAAACACTTGATTTATAAAAAGGAAAAGCACCAAATCTTCGAAATATGAAGGTGAGGTGCTTATGAAACAAAGAGAAATCTTAGCTTATTATAGTTTGGCGCATGAAGGGAACTGGTCGAAGATTGCTGAAGCAATCAAAACGAGTGAACCTCCTGTTATTAAAGAGATTAGTGATGCGTATCTTACTATTTATGATGAAGCTTACCCAAAGGAGTTTCTTTCTTTACGCCATCCTCCTTGGGTTCTTTTTTATGAGGGCAATTTGGAATTATTGAAGGATGCAAAAGTTTCCATTGTTGGCTCGCGTCATTTAACTGACTATGGGGCTTATGTCACGCGTAATATCACAAAAGAGCTTTCGAAACATTATGTTGTGGTATCTGGTTTAGCAAAAGGGGCAGATGCGTGTGCGCATGAAACAGCTTTGGATAATGGAAAAGGTACCATTGGCATCATTGGAAGTGGGCTTGGAATGCATTATCCAAAAGAAAATGAGTCGCTTTATCAAAAGATGAAGACACAATTAATCCTAAGTGAATATCCGCATGAGGTAGGGGTAAAAAAGTATCATTTTCCTTGGCGTAATCGTTTGATTGCAGCTTTAGGAAAGTATTTATTTGTAACCCAAGCCAGCTACCATAGTGGCACGATGTTAACAGTAAATGAAGCAATTGCTTTATCAAAAGAGGTTTATTGTGTCCCTTATCCTTTTGGGAATCAAGTTGGGATTGGTTGTAATGCCTTGATTGAACAAGGCGCAAATATTCTTTATGATATAGACCAATTAAAGGCTCTTATTTGATTTTTTAAAGAAAACTTGCCAAAATGGTGGGCAATAAGCTATCCTATGTAATGCTTTAAGAAGAAAGGAATCAAACTATGAAGAATCTTGTGATTGTTGAGTCACCGTCCAAATCAAAGACCATTCAAAAATATCTTGGAGAAGACTATACCGTTGTTTCAAGTAAAGGGCATATCCGAGATTTAGCTATAAAAGGGAAAGATGGATTAGGCGTAGATGTAGATAATGGATTTATACCTACCTATGAAATCTCAAAAGATAAAAAAGCAATTGTAAAAGATTTACAAAAACAAGCCAAAAAAGCAGATCATGTATACCTTGCAACCGACCCAGATCGTGAAGGGGAAGCAATTTCTTGGCATTTAGCAGAAGAATTGGGATTAGAAGAAGGGGCGAAAGACCGTGTGACATTCCATGAAATTACACACGATGCGGTTTTAAATGCCTTTTCCAATCCACGTGCTATTGATATGGACCTTGTTCATTCCCAAGAAGCACGTCGTATATTAGACCGTATTATTGGCTTTAAATTAAGTAAGCTTTTACATAGTAAAATTAAATCAAAATCAGCAGGACGCGTCCAATCGGTCGCTTTAAAGCTCATTGTGGAACGTGAAAAAGAGATTGAAGCCTTTGTGCCAGAAGAATACTGGACCTTAGATGCGGTCTTTGAAAAGGATGGCCAAACCTTTGATGCAAGTTTAACGAAAATCAATGGAAAAAAGGCGAAGTTACAAAACGAGGAAGATGCGAAAAAGGCATTTGCGGCATACACAGGCAAATTTGAGGTGCAAGAAATCAAAGAAACCGCACGCAAACGCGTTGCCTTTAAACCATTTATCACCTCCACGCTTCAACAAGAAGCTTCTACGAAATTAGGCTTTTCGGCAAAACGAACCATGAGTATTGCTCAACGCTTGTATGAAGGCATAGATATTGGGAATGGGCAAGAAGGTTTAATTACCTATATGCGTACGGATAGTACGCGGTTAAGTGATGTTTACATCAAAAGTGCCCAAGCGAAAATCGCCAAAGATTTTGGGAAAGAGTATCTTGGTTTCTATAAAGTGAGTAATGATGCAAGTGCGCAAGATGCCCACGAAGCCATTCGTCCAACTAATGTGAATCATGATCCAGAATTGATTAAATCGCATTTAACGCCTGAACAATACAAACTCTATAAACTCATTTATGCGCGTGCTATGGCCTCTTTGATGGCACCTGCACAATATTCAAGCTTAGGGGTTACCTTAGAACAAAATGGACATACATTCTCTGCGAATGGAAGTCGCTTGGTGTTTGATGGTTGGCTAAAGGTGTACCAACAATATGATTCAAGTAAGGATGTCTTATTGCCAATGTTAAAAGAAGGGGAACTCTTAGAAGCAAAAGAGCTCAAGCAAAACCAACATTTTACAGAAGCACCTGCCCGTTATACCGAAGCAAAACTCATCAAGGAAATGGAAGAAGAAGGAATTGGTCGTCCTTCTACTTATGCAATGATTATTGATACCATCCAACAAAGAGGGTATGTATCTCTTGATAAGGCAAGTCCTTCTAGTAAAACAAAAGTCTTCTTTCCAACAGACCAAGGAAAATTGACCGTCGAAAAGTTAGATGAATTTTTCTCTTCCATTATCAATGTGAAATACACAGCACAAATGGAAAATAAGTTGGATGAGATTGCGACTGGGAAAAATGATGAAGTCGCTATCTTAGAACAATTCTGGAAGAAGTTTACACCATTACTTGACCATGCCTATGAAAATATGGAAAAGATTCAACCAGAAAAGGTTGGGGAAACTTGCCCAAAATGTGGTGGCGAACTTGTCTATCGTACTAGTCGCTATGGGAAGTTTATTTCATGTAATAACTTTCCAAAGTGTCGTTATACGCGACAACTCGAAGATAAAGAAAAAGAAAAACCAGAACCTACAGGCAAGAAATGTCCTGAGTGTGGTGGTGAATTATTAAAACGAAAGAGTCGTTATGGGACGTATTTCTTAGGTTGTAGTCATTTCCCGGATTGCCACTATATGGAAACACTTGATGGGGAAAAGATAGTCGCAAAGGCAACGCGTTATCAAAGAATGACCAAACGTAAAACTACAAAGAAAAAAGGAAGTAAATAATGAAACCAGCAATCGTAGTAGGTGCAGGCTTAGCAGGTTGTGAGGCAACTTATCAATTGGCGAAACGGGGAATTCCGGTTCGCCTCTTTGAAATGAAGCCTCACAAGAAAACTCCTGCCCACCATGCGGATACGTTTGCGGAACTTGTATGTTCCAATTCTTTACGTTCTAATTCTTTAGAGAATGCGGTGGGTTTATTAAAGGAAGAAATGCGGACACTGGATTCTTTGATTATGAAAGTAGCTGATCGCACAAGTGTACCAGCAGGAAGTGCCTTAGCCGTTGATCGCGAACAATTTTCAAAACAAATTGATGAAACCATTCGCAGTCTAGAAAATGTAGAAATCATTGAAGAAGAAGTCACAGAGATTCCAAAGGATGCCTGCATTATCGCAAGTGGTCCTTTAACAAGTGAAGCGCTCATGAAACAAATTCAATCTTTATTAAAGGAAGAATATTGTTATTTTTATGATGCAGCAGCACCGATTGTCACAAAAGAATCCATTGATTTTACAAAGGCATATAAAAAATCAAGATACGATAAGGGAAGTGCAGATTACATCAATTGCCCCATGACAAAAGAAGAATTTGATATCTTCTATGAGGCTTTGATTCAAGCACCAACTGCTGAATTAAAGACCTTTGAAAAAGAAGTATATTTTGAAGGATGTATGCCAATTGAAGTGATGGCGAAACGAGGCTTTAAAACCTTAACCTTTGGGCCTATGAAACCAGTTGGTTTAGAAAAAGAAGGAGCACGTCCTTATGCGGTTGTGCAATTGCGTCAAGATAATGTAGAAGATAGTCTATATAACCTTGTGGGCTTCCAAACTCATTTGACATTCCCTGCCCAAAAAGAAGTGATTCATCTAATCCCAGGTTTAGAGAACGCAGAGATTGTGCGCTATGGTGTGATGCATCGAAATAGTTTTATCAATAGTCCTATGTGTTTAGAAGAATCCTATCAATCTAAAATGCGTAAAGATTTATTCTTTGCAGGGCAAATGACAGGCGTAGAAGGCTATATTGAAAGTGCAGCTTCTGGCCTTGTTGCAGGAATCAATTTGGCACGTCA
This sequence comes from Solobacterium sp., assembly GCA_017941735.1. Lineage (GTDB taxonomy): Bacteria > Bacillota_I > Bacilli_A > Erysipelotrichales > Erysipelotrichaceae > Bulleidia. The sequence continues at coordinate 65,699 of JAGAVW010000046.1, forward strand.
TCTACAAGATAAAGAACCTATTCTATTTGGGAATACGACGATGATTGGGGCAATGGCTTATTATATTACGCATGCGGATGCGAAACATTTCCAACCAATGAATGCCAATTTTGGTATTATGCATTTAAAGGAAGCGGTAAAGAAACAAGAGCGCAAACAAGCCTATGCGAAACAATCTTTACCTATCATAGAAGAAATGGTGAAACGTCATGACGTGGAATGATTCTCTTGAACGTTTTTTAAACTATATGCAGATGGCACGTACCGGCTCAAAAGATACCCAAGATGCGTATCGAAGAGACATTACGCGTTTTCTTACTTACTTAGAAGATGAGGGCATTCAAAGTTTTGACGATGTAACAAAAGCCACTATTAGTGATTATGTGACAAAGTTGAGATTAGGTGATATTGGTGGAAAAGCATTATCCAATGCGAGCTACGCGCGCAATCTTTCTTCCTTGCGGTCTTTCTATCGCTATTTAAATAAATTTGAAGATGTCAAAAGTAATCCCGTGCGCTTATTCAAATCGACAAAAGAGCGTCGTAAGCTTCCGGAGTTTTTAACTTATGATCAAATGGAAGAGATGCTAGAAGCCTATGATCTAGATAAACCAAGTGATATTCGCGATCGTTGTATTTTGGAAGTGATGTATGCTTGCGGGTTGCGTGTTTCTGAAGTTGCGCATATTGAAGTTTCCAAAATTAATTTGCAGGAGCGTTATTTAACGGTATTAGGAAAAGAAAGTAAAGAACGTATGACCCCATTCTATCCACGATGTGGACAACTCATTGCTCTTTATCTAGAGGAGGCGCGTCCTATATTTATGAAAGATAAGGTGGAACATGGTTTCTTGTTCGTTAATCGTAGTGGGAAACCAATCAGTACCCGTAGCATTCAAGGGATTTGTGAAGAAGCTGCTAAACGGGCTGGTTTATCGCTCCATGTACATCCCCATATGATTCGCCATTCCTTTGCGACGCATTTATTAGACAATGGGGCAGATTTAAGGATTGTTCAAGAGTTATTGGGGCATGAAAACTTATCGACCACCCAGATTTATACCCATGTGACTGCGGATCGGTTACGAAAAGTGGTAGATGAAGCACATCCACACGCAAAAAAGGCAAAATAAGCCTTTTTTTCCTTATGCGAGTGTGATACTATATTCATCGGCACCTTCAAAAGGTGTACTTCTCACACAGCGGATGGATTATCCCGTGCATCGAACGTGATTCGATGTTGGTAATCTTCGAACCTGTGGCGGAAAACAACGGAAAGCGAGGTAAATAAATAATGACTGTTGTTTCAATGAGGAAAATGCTTGAAAACGGTGTGCATTTTGGACACCAAACACGGAAATGGAACCCTAAGTACCGTCCGTACATCTACACATCGAAAAACGGTGTCTACATCATTGACTTAGAAAAAACACAAGAAAAATTAGATGAGGCTTATGCAGCACTCAAAGACATCACAGAAAAGGGTGGAAAAGTGCTCTTTGTCGGAACAAAGAAACAAGCACAAGCAACCATTCTTGAAGAAGCTATTCGTTCAGGTAGTTTCTATGTAAACCAAAGATGGTTAGGTGGAACATTAACAAACTTCCGTACCATTCAAAAATCTATTAAGAAACTTGTTGAAATTGAAGAAATGGAAACAAGTGGAACGATTAACGTTTATACAAAGAAAGAACAATCTGTATTACTAAAGAAGAAAGAACGTTTGGATAACTTCCTTGGTGGTATCAAGGAAATGAAGAAGATTCCAGATGCTGTATTTGTCGTGGATCCAATCGAAGAGCATAATGCAGTTGCGGAAGCAAAGAAACTTCATATTCCTGTCTTCGCACTCATCGACACCAATGCCGATCCAAGTTCGGTTGATTATCCAATTCCATCAAATGATGATGCAGCACGTTCCATTAAGTTAATGGTAAGTGCAATTGCAGATGCGATTGTAGAAGCAAAAGGTGGCTTGTTAGAGGTTGCATACCAAGAAGATGAAACCGAAGAAGATATCACAATGAAAGATGTAATTGTGAATGTTGAACAACAAGCAGCTGAATATGAAAAGAAACGTCGTCAAAGATATGAAGAACGTCGTGCACAAATGCAAAAAGATCGCCGTGGACATAACCAAGGAGAACGCCGTGTCTTCCGTAAAGATGCAAAAGCACAAGAAGAAGTAAAAGAAGAAGCACCAAAAGAAGCAGAGGCAAGCATTGAAGAAGTTGTGGAAGCAGCTCCAGAAGTTGTAGAAGCACCTGTAGAAGCTCCTGAAGTAGTCGAAGAAGTAAAAGAGGAGGCAGAATAATATGGCAATTACCGCTCAACAAGTAAAAGAATTACGTGAAGAAACTGGCGCTGGTATGATGGAC
>JAGAVW010000047.1 GCA_017941735.1 Solobacterium sp.
CAGAAGGAAAAGGAAAGGCAAGTGATTGTATTGGATGTGGACAATGCGAAGCCGCATGCCCACAACATTTACCAATCATTTCCTTACTGGAAGAGTGTAGAGAATTAGAAGGTTAGTCATTATATATTTAATGGTTTCGGGATAGGTGAGTAAGTAAATCTTAATCACCTATTATATTTAACTGTAATCAATCGATTTGCTAGCTTGTTAAAGAAAGGATCTGTCTTGCCCTTACTGTAAATGAATTACTTCAAAAGAATTGATTCGGAATAAAATAAGAGTATAGAAGAAAAGATAATGCTTAACGCAACCAACGGACAAGTGAATCATGGAAAAGAGACGACGGATTATATCTCTTTTGGTAAGGGAGAGAGAAACCTAATCCTCCTTCCAGGTGTGGGCGATGGTCTTAAGACCGTCAAAGGAATGGCAATTCCGTTTGCCTTTCTTTATCGTGCCTTAGCTAAAGATTATAAAGTCTATGTTTTTAGTAGACCTGTTAATCTAAAGCCTGAAACTACCACCGAGGATATGGCAGAAAGTCTTTTTGGTGCAATGAAAGAATTGAATATCCTAAGTGCTTCCATAGTTGGTGTATCGCAAGGCGGAATGATAGCGCAGTATCTCACATTGAACCATCCAGAGGTTGTTGAAAAACTAGTTCTTGTGGTGACTTTAGCTAGACCAAACCCAATCGTCCGTTCGGCAATTAAACGCTGGGTGGAGATGGCAAAGAAAGGGGACTATAAAGGAATCATGGTGAGTACAGCAGAACTATCCTATTCACCAAAAAAGATAAAACAATCCAAATGGATGTATGGCTTGCTTGGGTCGATTGGTAAACCAAAAAACTTTGATCGGTTTTTGATTCAAGCTAACTCCTGTATAAAGCATGATGTATACGATAAGCTTGATGAGATTAAATGCCCAACGTTAATCATCGGAGGAACGGATGACAAGGTTGTTACAGGTGAAGCTTCAAAGGAAATAGCTGAAAAGATAGCGAATAGTGAACTATTTTTGTATGAAGGTTTAGGACATGGTCTCTATGAAGAAGCAAAGGATTTCGTTCATAGAGTAGCAGCGTTCTGCAAACGTTAATGATTTGGTCTTAGCAGTGAGTTTTAACCGTTAAATGAAGAAAGGGAATAAATATGTTTGATGTCATTTGCGTAGGACAGGCAGTTATTGACTGTATTATCAAAGGAAAAGAAACAAGTCCATTTAAAGAGAATGTATATCGTGCTGATCAAATCTCTTTGCATACAGGAGGAGATGCGGTGAATGAAGCTATTGCATTAGCACAATTAGGTGCGAATGTTGCTTTACTATGTGGGGTTGGCGAAGACTTAGCTGGAAATCTAATTCTTCAAGAAGCACAAAAAAAGGGCATTGATACAAGCTTAGTGACAATTGGTCAGAATGAAACACCCATTGCGAATATTCAAGTCTCAAAAGATGGCTCGCGTTTCTCAATTAATAGCCATGCGACACGTTTAGAAGGTTATCAAATTGATTGTGCCTTGCCAAATGCTAAAATCCTTTCTTTGGCGAGTCTATTTCGACCACCCTTAGAAGATGTGGAAAGCCTAAAAGAATTAGTGAAACAAGCCAAAAGTCAAAACAGCATCATCTGTGCAGATACTAAACTTCCCTTAGTAGATGCGATTTCATTAGAAGCTTATCAAGAGGTGCTAAAAGAGATTGACTATATTTTCCCGAATGAGAAAGAAGCGCAATACTATTCAAAAAAAGAAACTTACCAAGAGATGGCAGATGTGTTCCATGCGTATGGAGTAAAACATGTCATCATCAAGTGTGGTGAAAAAGGTTGTTATGTAAGTGGGGATGGGAGGAAGGAATTAATTCCTGCTGTTCCCGTTGCAAGGATTGTAGATTCAACAGGGGCAGGGGATAACTTTGTGGCAGGCTTCTTAATGGGCTTATTACAAGAAGAAAAAATCCAAAATTGTATTGAAAGAGCACTCAAACAAGCAGATTTCTCTTTACAACATCGTGGTGCATGCGTATGATGTCCTATTAAGAAAGTGAGAAAAAGCGATGAACCAAAAGCAATTGATCAAAGTGTATAAACAAATAAGTGAGGATTATATCCCCGATTATTCTAGACCAAGTAACTTCATTAAATCGCAAATGGAGCACTATAAAACCGTACAAGATGGCCTCGCAAATCCTACCAACTTCTTTGATAGTACCGTTGCGATATTTGAAGAAGTTGAAAAGCCAAAAAGGAAACCGGATTTTGAATCGGATAGTGGAAGTCGCTATTGGTATTCGAAAAAAGGTTTATTACGTGGTAGTAACCATTGGGGATGTCGAATTGTGAACTGTGATTGGGCATTAAAGTTAAAGAATGGGAAAGCCGTTTATGGTAGTTCTTGTTGGGCATCTAAAACATTTTCAAAAGAATTATATGGTTTTGTGAAGTGGGAAGACTTTGTGTTAAAACCAAATTTATATGAAATTGAGGGAAAAGAAGTCTTAACGACATTCGCAAATAAAATCGGTCGAAATCAAGTTAAAATTGGCAAAGCAACCTATCAAAGTGAATACGTATTAACATGGGAGAAAATCTAGCCCATGTTTTTAATATATAAAATGTGTAATTTATATAATTTTTGTTACTATTCACCGAGATAAAAGATAAATATCCGCCTAAACCCAAATTTACCTTTCTTATTACCGTTTCCTCCTGTAATTACAGGATACTTTATTGGGACATTTTCTTTTTGGAATCACAGCTATAGTAAAAAAAGTAATA